>CAJKRG010000089.1 GCA_905202215.1 uncultured Porphyromonadaceae bacterium | reverse complement strand
ATGTGCAATTTAAGCAAAAATACACCAACCTGTGATTTCACATATGTTATTAAACGACCTCTAAAATTCGATTATGTCGGTTTGTAATGTTTTAAGATTGATTGTAAACAGCCGGCCGTCGAGAGTTTCGCCAAAACCGACAATAAGTTTTAAAGCTTCGCCAGCCTCGATAGCGCCTATAACACCCGGCACCACACCAAGCACTCCACCCGAAGCCGGCGGCCGATCCTCAAGCTCGGCACGATCGGGATATAGAGCACTATACCGCAGCCCCCTCCGCCCGTTCATAAGGGCAACCTGACCGTGAAAAGCACCGATAGAGCCATAGATCCACGGTCGGCCGAGAGCCGCACAGGTATCGTCGATCAGATAGCGGGTGCGGAAATTGTCGCAACAGTCTACCACGATGTCATAGCGGCTGACAATACCTTCAGCATTGCCGGGAGTAAGTCCGTCGGGATAGACTTCGAAGACAGTATGACCGGATATTGCCGAAAGGCGGCATTCGGCACAGTCTGTCTTTGGCCGGCCGACCTCGTCTTCGGTGTAAAGCACCTGACGCTGCAGATTGCTCAGATTCACTACATCGGGATCGCAAAGCCCTATACGACCAACACCTGCTCCGACAAGATATGTCGCCGCAGGTGCCCCGAGACCTCCGAGGCCGACTATCAGCACCGATGCCTCCGACAGCTTCCGCTGTCCGTCCTCGCCAATCTCCCCGAGCATCAACTGGCGTGCATATCTTTCCTTATCCATCAGTCAAAAATTTTATCCCAGTCTTTCCATACAACCTCGACGCCCGCACGACGCAGATCGGCCTCGACCTCGGACGGCGTACGCTCGTCGCTCACGGAAAACTGCTCGAGAGCCTGGGGGTAGGTGTGGTAGCCACCCGGTTCGGTCTTGGAACCGGCACTCATGGATGTGGCGCCAAGTGTCGCTATGTTGTTTCGGAACACGGGGTTCTCGCGCGTGGAGAACGAAATGTCGATATCGCGGTCGAAAATACGGAAAGCAAATGTGAGCTGAGCCAGTTCACGGTCGCTCATCACCACATTTGGCTGGAAATGACCTTCCGACGGACGCATGCGCGGGAAATTGACACTATAGCGGGTGCGCCAGTAGTGCTTGCGGAGATAAAGGAGATGCCGCGCCATCATGGTCACATCGGTGCGCCAGTCCTCAAGGCCTATGAGTACGCCCATGCCGATCTTGTGGACTCCGGCCTGCCCCATGCGGTCGAAACCGTTGACGCGCCATTCGAAATTCGACTTCATGCCAGCGGGATGGTATTTTTTGTAATTCTCGCGGTGATATGTCTCCTGAAAGCATACGACACCGTTGAGACCGCTCTGTGTAAGACGTGCATATTCTTCAGCCTTAAGAGGCATGACCTCGATAGTGAGGTTGTTGAAATAGGGACGGCATACTTTCAGAGCTTTCTCGAGATAGTCTACCCCGGCAGCAACAGGATTCTCGCCTGTTACTATAAGAAGATTTTCAAACGGCCCGAGCTCACGTATGGCCTTACACTCGTTTTCGATTTCCTCGGGTTTAAGGATGACACGCGGGAATTTATTGTGCCGGTTAAAGCCGCAGTATACACATGAGTTGGTGCACGAATTAGTGATATACAGCGGAATATACATCGACATTGTCTTACCGAAACGCTGCCGCGTAAGCTCCCGGCTACGGCGTGCCATAGCCTCGAGATATGGCGAGGCGGCCGGCGATATGAGAGCCATGAAATCGTCGATACCGGGACGGTCTGTTGCGAGCGCACGCTCTACGTCGACAGCTGTTTTGGCTGCGATAGCCGCTGTTGTACCGTCCCAGTCGTATTTTTCTAATTCTTCGGAGAACATGGTCAATCAAGAAATGAAGTCAGAGGACTGCTTGCCTCGGCATGACGAGACACTGCACCGAGACCGGCGAGATAAGCCTCGCGACCGGCCTGGGTCGCTTTTGCGAAAGCACGGGCCATAGCCGCGGGATCGCCGGCTACAGCAATCGCCGTATTGACAAGGACGGCATCAGCACCAAGTTCCATAGCCTCGGCCGCATGAGAAGGTGCTCCGAGTCCGGCATCTACCACCACGGGCACACAGCTCTGCTCTATGATTATTTCGAGAAGATCGCGTGTGACAAGTCCTTTGTTGGTGCCGATCGGAGCCGCGAGAGGCATCACAGCTGCAGAACCGGCCTCTTCAAGCCGTTTGCAAAGCACAGGATCGGCCTGGATATAAGGCAACACCTTGAAACCCATTGCAGCAAGCTCCTCTGTAGCACGAAGGGTCTCGACCGGATCGGGAAGCAGATATTTCGGGTCGGGATGGATTTCGAGTTTGATGAAATCGGTGCCGAAGGCCTCGCGTGCAAGCTGGGCGGCCAGCACGGCTTCGGCAGCATTACGGACACCCGAAGTATTGGGAAGGAGCTGAATGCCCGGGCGGGCGACATGCGCGAGCATATCGTCGGCAGGATTCGACATATCGATGCGTTTCATGGCGAGTGTCACCATTTCGGTGCCGGAGGCCTCGATGGCGCGTGCCATCTCCTCGTTGGAACGGAATTTTCCGGTTCCGACAAACAGGCGCGAACCAAACTCGCGTCCGCCGATATTAAGTATATCTTTCATTGTTTTAGAGTGATAATATCCAACATTGATTTTGTAGCCGCAACAGGGTCGGCATCAGACAGAAGAGCACCTGAAACAGCTACACCCGTGACGCCGGAGTCCATTATAGCGCCGAGATCGCCAAGTGTTATTCCTCCGATAGCCACGACAGGGATCCCGCTTACACGCCTGAACTCACCCATGATACTACGGTAGCCATCGAGGCCCAGAACCGGACTGAGTTTTTCCTTAGTGGTGGTGAAGCGGAAAGGCCCGAGGCCTATATAATCGGCTCCGGCTTCGGCTGCCGCGAGCATGTCGGCAAGTGTATTGGCTGTCGCCCCTATTATTTTGTCAGTGCCGAGGATGGCACGGGCGCGGACGAGGGGCATATCGTTCTTGCCGAGATGGACGCCGTCGGCGCCGACAGTCTCCACCAGACCGACATGGTCGTCGAGAATGAACGTGGCGCCAAATTCGCGACAAAGAGCGGCGAGCGGACGTCCCACCGCCACGATCTCGTCGTCCGCAGCATCTTTCATGCGCAGCTGCACCCAGCGGCAACCGCCTTCGAGCACCGCCCGCGAACCGGATATTTCATCGTAGCTGTTGCGACGGTGTGTTATAAACTGCAACATATATTTTGTATTGTTTTGAGATTATCGGCCGGATTTCCCTGCCATATATATCCGAGAAAAGCCGCTCCCCCGAAACCTATATCGGCCAGAAGAGGCAATCGGTCGGGTGTGACACCACCCAGGGCCACGAATGTTTCATCGACCTTTCCCCGAAGGCTCCCGAGATCGAAAGCGGCTCGATAACCGGTTTTGGATATACTGTCGAACACGGGACTGAGGAAGCGATAGGCAGCAGGTGACGACGCTTCTTCCAGAGAATGGCAACTGCGGCTGACAAGCCCCCTGAAACCGGACGGTGGCAAGGGATTGCGGGCATTCAGATGAACGCCAAGACCGTATAAATCCGCAAGACCATGACAGTCGTGAAGGGATAGACGGCTCCGCAAATGAGGCGGAACAGTCTCGACGAGCCGGCGAATATCGTCTTCGGATGCCCCGGGCTTGCGTATATGCACACGCTCTATCACACCCGAACCAAGGATGGCGGCTATAGCGCTGCCCTCCCCCTCGAAAAAAACGGGGAGAGTTACGGCCATACACCTCATCCGCCGCACACAGCGCTGATTACAGTCACTTTTGCACCCTCGGCAAGATATGTCGAGGGCCAGGCGGCACGAGGCACAACCTTGTTGCTGATAGCCACAGCGATACCCTGCAGGACAATGCCCTGCGATTCAAGAATTTCGGCAAGATTGAGTTTAGGATTAACCTCGACAGTCTCTCTGTTGATATAAATCTGCATAGTACAACGATTTAAGCAGAGCGTGCTCTCAGTCAAGGCTATGAACAAGTCCTTTCGGCGGTGCGAACCGCATCAAGTTCATAGGGTATGATCTCAGCCCTTACATAAGGGCACCCCTCTTGTATTTCCGGCAAAGATACACAATCCGCGTCAAGCGGACAAGTACTCAGCGGCAAAAAAATTACCGTCGTCAGTCTGATTTCCGTCGTGCAGGTTCAACTGGCAAGTGCAAAATTAGCGATTTGTTTGAAGAACTCGGTC
>CAJKRG010000088.1 GCA_905202215.1 uncultured Porphyromonadaceae bacterium | reverse complement strand
ATTTCCTGATGGAGCCGGACGCGCCGTTTTACGGCGTGCTCCGCTCTTTCGGGCGTATCGCGTTCCCGGTGTTCGCTTTCCTTGTGGCCGAAGGGTTCGCCCACAGCCGCAATCGGATGAGATATTTCCTTATTCTGGTATTTACCGGGATAGCGAGCGAGTTTCCCTGGTATCTGCTCAACGGAGCCGATGGCTCGCATAACGTGATGTTCACGCTTGCCCTGGGGGTGGCGGCTCTCGCTCTGTTCGACCGACTGTGCGAGCATGGGCCGCTGTCTTTCGCCGGGGTGTCAGGCGTGGCCGCTCTCGCATGGTGGCTCGGTACGGATTATGACTGGCGGGGTGTGCTGATGATTTTTCTGTTCTACATCATGCGGCACGGCACCATGCGTCCGTGGCTGGAGCGTTCATCGACGCATTTTCCCTCGCAAGCCCTCTTGCAGATTATCTTCACATTCCCCCTCATGGCCCACTACGGCATAGCCGGAGCCATGCTTGCCTCCGCAGTCATCTTCCTATACGACGGCACGAGGGGCTTCATAAGGGGCAACGCCGCCAAATACGCCTTCTACGCGGCCTATCCTGCTCACCTGCTGCTCATTGCCACTATGATATAAAAGGCGAGGCCGGACAATCTGCCCGGCCTCTTTATCCTTTTATAGTGCGGGTACTGAGCCTAAAATCAGTATCGGCACTTTTATAGAAAAGTTACGAGCCCAACCCGTGGAGCTGGACTCGATTTAATCTTGTTTATAGTGCAGTTGGCAGCATCGGGGCCATCCAAATACACTTTTTCTCCTGCAAAGGTAACAAGACTTTTCTAAACCAACAAATTATCGGTGCTTTTTTCTTCGGAAATTAACGATTTTTGACGCAATCGCCTCAATTCCACGTCTAAACGCGCTCTTTTCGGGTACAATAATTCCCGTCTGGTTTTCGACGATGGGACGCATGGAGGGTGTCTTTTGATAAAGCAGGTTCGTCGCCTTATAAATCTCTCGCCACATATCGTTTGCCCGGTTCACCGAAACCTGTCTTAGCAAGTAGTCTATCACACGCAAGGCACCCTTGAAGGTCTGATTGTCATTACCGTTAAAGGAGGCACACGCTTCGCCTGTCCTGATACCGGAGGATAAGGTCATGCCAAAGAGAAGATTGCCATGAGCGCAAGCATTACGGACTTCCCTGAGAGCAGTCAGATAGCTCTTGAATGTTTCGATAGCCAACTCTTTGAAATGCGAGCTTATCAGCCTTTTATCCCTGTCCCAGACAAGACTGTCATAAAGGACTTCAAGATTACCGAGCGTCATATATTCCATTGTTTTCCATGCCGGAGCAAATTGACCGGTATATTTGGAATGATGCCGCTGTATTGGAAGTTTGTTCCTGATTGACCTGTAAGCCTCTCCGGGGAATTTTCTTATGAAATTGGCTGACACTACGTTGGAATCTACAAACCAGGTCGGATTTGACTTATACTTGTTGGATAACTCATATACTATTGTCGTGCGGATAGCGACTTCTATTCTCGAAAGATACTTGTTCAGTATGTTCCTTAAATCTATATCGAAGTAATATAAGGCGACGACATCTTCTATACAGGTGCCGGGCTTTACATTATGCTGCCGCCGATTATCCAGGTGTGGATAAGTCAACTCGAAAGGATACAGATAGAACCCCAACCGATAATAACCGATGTCAGCAAGATATTCTTTTGCCTTGGCCTCATCGGAGATTACCACACCATGCCTACGGAGTATTGTAATTTGCTCCTCATAGGTCGTGGCCCTTTTATTATATGGTATTTTTATTCTTGCCATTTATTATTGTTAAATCAGCTACAAAATTAAGCAATTATTCTGACATTTTGGGTATCCGGGAGGACCTAAATATAAGGATTCAAGGCCTGTATGTGCTATTCAGTGCTAAATCTGCCGGAGCACCCGGATAACGGCGCGTATGTAGCCCGGATCCTCGGCATAGCCGATGTTTTTCAGCCACAGCAGGTAGTTTCCGCCCTTGTAGCGGTACTGTACCTTCGTATAATAGGCCGTGACGCTCTCCGTCCAATGGGCGAACTCGTAATATTCTCCAGTCCTGGGATTGGTAAGCCCGAAGAGGTTGTGCTTGTTTCGGCAGACCGATGACTTGAACCATCCGGTTTCAAGAATCGCCTGGGCCAGCACTATCTTCGGGTATTTGATGCCGTTTCTTCTTATCTCTTCAATAAGATTGGGAATCGTCAGCTCCGGCAGGCCGGCCACCTCACGGATGCGGTCACTCTGCGACTTTGATCCGCTGACACCGAGTGCATTTACACTCTCAGGAACTTTCTCTACTTTCTTGATGAAATTTTGCTCTGCCAATTCCATCGGTTGAACCTCATTCTCTTTGGCATCAGCTTTTTGCGTGATATTTTTGTGCATTTCAGCCGTCACCGGTGTCTGTTTTGTAATGGTGTGGAACTGTGCTGTGGCATACTGAGGACAGAAAAACGCACACGCACATACAACAAAAATGTTCGGAATTTCGGATTTAGCAATCATATAGGGATAATTTTGGCACCGACAAGCGGTTACGCCGCAAATTTACAACCACTTATCTATTGATATGGAAATTCCGAACAAAAATCAGCAACCCTCCCTGCCTTATGACAAACTCGCGCTGTTGGGCATCGACCGTGAAAAAGCCGACAGACTTCCGCTGGATGTTAAGCGAAAACTCATGGACGGAGAGGTGACGCCGTTGTTGCAGGTGTCGCTTAACACCGGCAACGGCACCGTACTGACATTACCCCTCAAACTCCAGCTCGCAGCCGACAAAGACGGCAACACCACTCTAATAGCCTACCCGGTGCAGCGTGAGATTACTGCCGAAAGGAGCAATGAACTCCGGCTGTCACAGCAGGAGATAGACGCGCTCCGTCGTGGCGACGTGCTGCAAAAGACCGTCGATATTGACGGCGAGAAGACACGCCGCTATCTCCAGCTTGACCCCGAAACCAAGTCGATAATCCACCGCCGCGTCACCGAGGTGCAGATTGAACAGAGGCTCAAGGACATGGAGAAAGTGAATGACATCGAGCTCGGCACGCAGCAGAAACAGCAGGTGCGCGAAGGCAAGCCTATGGAACTGAACGTGGGAGGCGAGAAAGTCACCGTCGGCATCGACCTCAAGGAACCGCAGGGATTCAGGGTGGTACAGGGCGACATGAAGGAATGGGAGCGTCAGCAGAAGCTCCGCTACGATGACCTCCACCCCGAATATATCGGACTGGTAATGACAGACAAGAACCGCTGGGAGTATCAGAAGGTGGTCGAGCATGATTCCAAGGAACGCGCCATAAGGCTTGACCCCACGCAGAAGGAGCATAAGCAGTCCGGGATAAAACTCTGACGATGAAAGAATCACGTGAGGACATCCAAACGGAGGAAGAGCGTGGATGGGTCATGGACTTGTTCAATGTGTCGCTCAAAATTGCTGATAAGGTTATTGGCGGAGAGTCATTTTACAATCCGCTTACCAACAGAATACAGTCGAAAGCCTCACTGCTCAAGGGTAACTATGATGGCAGGGCCGACCGGATACGCAAGTGGATTGACCGGGAGGAACAGCGAATAAGCAACTTTCCCGGTTATGACGGCATCGAGCCTTTCATTCACTACGCTCAGGATACAGAGAACATGATCCTCGCCCACAGTCGCCGCGAAATCCTGCGAAAAGCCGATGAGATCAGAAGCCGAGAATCCGGACAATCGCAAAATCCCCAAGGAACCGTCATGGAGGAAAAACTGGCAAGCCAGTTCACCGAGATGAAGAGGAAGCATCCTGATGCCATACTCCTTTTCCGAATCGGTGATACCTATCAGACATACCGGGAGGATGCCGACAAGGCCTGCTCAATACTCGGTATAGATAAAAGGGACATAAAGACCGTTCATGGTGAAACCGTGGCAAACGCCTCGTTCCCGGATAAGGCACTCGATACATATCTGCCTAAACTGGTAAGAGCCGGATTGAGGGTCGCCATCTGCGAGCAGCTTGAAGACCCGAAGCGGAAGAAAAAGGAGAAGGAGGGAGTTGAGACATCAGAACCGAACAATGAACCAACCCATAAAGAAAAAGATATGCCAAAGAAAAAGAAAGAGAAGGCTCCCCAGGAGGAGCCGGCAAAGACCGTCAGGGCATCGTCCGACGGCGAAACCCCGAAGGAAAAGAAAGGCGAATCGCAGTCAGCCGCACAGGGCGAGGCTGCGGCAGAGCGAAAGCCCCGTGAGCCTCAGATGGTGACAGTCAACGGCGATAAGGTCACGC
>CAJKRG010000087.1 GCA_905202215.1 uncultured Porphyromonadaceae bacterium | reverse complement strand
ACGCGCGCCCCTACTGCCTTGGAAAGCTGAGTTATGACACGACCTCCTACTGGAGCCGATAAAAGTATTATGACGCCCCACGTTTATGGAGGAAAAAGACGATTTCAGTCGCCTTCTTCAAGAATGAAGAGCTGTTCTACGGTTTTTCCGAAATAGCGGGCTATTTTTAGAGCGAGAGGTGTTGAAGGCATGAATCGTCCGTTTTCGATGGCCACTATTGTCTGGCGGCTGACACCGACGGCGCCGGCGAGTTCCTGCTGGGTTATTTCTTTCTCGGCGCGTTCTACTCTTATTCTATTTTTCATCGCTGATAGTATAGTATTTGTGCATTTCATACCGGAAGCGCAGTGCGAATATTATGGGAAATGCCACCAGATTCGCCGTCATCACGTAGAAATATGCCATTCCGTTGACAACCAGTGTTTCTATTACCAGAAATACCACATATGCGTACAGGGCGCTCAGCAGGGAGCGGAGGCGGATGGCACCGGTCATTTCGTCTTCGATGCGTTCGCGCGAGCAGGTGATGAACAGCGCTCCAAGTGCGATGCCAATGATGGCTACGTCGTTGACAATGATTTCGGTAAGTCCGTCGAAGCTGTAAAGCCCGCAGAACAGGACTATGCCAAGTAAAATAGCCGGCAGAAACAGAATCCATCCAATGGGACGGAAAACATGCGGGAAGAGGAAGTTTTTCATATCTTTTGTTATTAAAAGTGATAATGCAAAGGTAAATGATTCTTTGCAAAAAGTAAAGAATACTTTACATTAAAGAATGTTAAATATTCCGTCTACGTTCCCTTATCGGAAAGATTACTTCAGCAGGGCCTTGCGTACTGCCGGATAAAGCTGCGGACCGGAGGCGAGGACAGAGTGTTTTCGGTCGGAGCGTATTGATTCGATTATAACTCCGGCCTCGGCCGCTATCAGGCGTCCGGCGGCAATGTCCCAGCGGTTGAGATTGAGTTCCCAGTAGGCGTCGAGAAATCCGGCGGCTGTATAGCAGAGATCCATTGCGGCGGAGCCCATGCGGCGTATGCCACGGACGAGCAAGGCCATGCGGCATATCTCGGCGAGATTGTTGTCGGGATTGTCGTTGCGGTCGTAGGGCATTCCTGTGGCGAGTACGGCTTTCGATAGTTCCTGTTTCGTCGAACAGTGTATGGGAGTGCCGTTGAGCCATGCGCCGTGGCCTTTTACGGCATAGAAGCATTCTCCGAGGTATGGGGCATAGACCACTCCGAGAAGGGCCTCCTTATTGTGTTCGAGCGCGATCGAGACGCAGAACGGCGGCAGTCCCATGGCGAAATTGGTGGTGCCGTCGAGAGGATCTATGACCCATCGCCATTCCCTGTCGTCATTCTCGCGGCCGGATTCTTCCGAAATAATGCCGTGCGAGGGAAAATGTCTGTGGACATAATCGATTATGGCCGCTTCTGACTCTTTATCGGCGATTGTCACCACGTCGCTGTCGTTGAGCTTGGTCGACTGTTCAAGTCCGGCTTTGCGGAAATATTTCATGTGTATGTCGCCGGCGCTTTCGGCCATAGCGAAAGCTGCGCCCAGCAGAGAACTGTAATTTTCGGGAAGTTCGGGCAAATGCTTGGTCAGATTCATGTTCCAATGGCTTTTTTGAGCTGCAAAAGTAGTGAATATCCATGGTTTTTGCTACTTTTGCATCTATGAATGTGAGAATAGAGCAAACATGGAAAGATACTCTCGCCGCAGAGTGGGAGAAACCTTATTTCGCCGATTTAGTGGCTTTTGTGCGCGGTAAATACGCGAGCACAACTGTCTATCCGCCCGCAGGGCGCATTTTCGCGGCTTTCGACGCATGTCCTTTCGACAAAGTCAAGGTCGTAATTATCGGTCAGGATCCTTACCACGGCCCGGGGCAGGCCAACGGCTTCTGTTTTTCGGTGAATCCGGGCGTACAGCTGCCTCCCTCGCTGGTCAATATATATAAGGAAATGCTCAGCGATGTCGGGCAGCCGGGCCAGCCGCTTCCGGCGTCGGGCGATCTGACATATCTTGCGTCGCAGGGTGTGCTGCTGCTCAACGCCACACTGACTGTCGATGCGCACAACGCGGCATCCCATCAGGGCCACGGCTGGGAGACATTTACCGACGCCGTTATCGAACGCCTCAACCGCGAACGTGAGAACATTGTCTTTCTGCTCTGGGGGGCGTATGCGATCCGCAAGGGCGCTCTCATAGACCGCTCGCGCCATCTTGTGCTCACGTCGCCGCATCCGTCGCCCCTCTCGGCGCATCGCGGCTTTTTCGGAAACCATCATTTCAGCCGTGCCAACGCGTATCTGGCCGAACACGGCAAAGAACCGGTGAAATGGCTCTAAGACGGATTTTCCTCTTTGCCGTCCTTTTCATTTGTGCTTCGGCGCTATATGGCGCCGATACGATGACGGGCGTGTTCGACGAGCGCATCAAATCGCTGCAGGTGCGTCTGGACGGCAACGATTTCGCGGCTCCGATTGTGGTACTCGGTTCTCCCGACCGCATACGCATTGATTTCGACCATCTGGCCGAAGACCGCGAATATTTCCGCTACAGCCTGCAGCACTGCGATTCGCGCTGGCAGCCTTCGGGGCTGGTCGACAGCGAGTTTCTCGACGGTTTCAACGAAGGACGGATCGAGGATTACGGCTTTTCGGAGGCGACGGCCGTACACTATGTGCATTATACCCTCACTATTCCCAACGAGGAGGTGGCGCCGACCATATCGGGCAACTATCTTCTGACTGTCTATCGCGAGAACGACCCGTCGGAACCTGTGCTGCAGTGCCGTTTCATGGTCAGCGAGCAGACGGCGCCTGTATCGTCGTTTCTGACCTCGCGCACCGATATCGATTATAACAAGGCCCATCAGCAGCTCGAGATATGCGTCGATACCGAACGGGCCGAGGTAGAGGATATTTACAATGATCTGCGTGTGGTGGTGCAGCAGAACGGGCGTCTTGACAGCGAGCGGGCCCTTGCACGGCCACTGCGTACCTCGGGTCGCAAGGCTTATTTCGAGCATTCGCCGGAGCTGATTTTCGAGGGCGGCAACGAGTACCGCCGCTTCGAGACTGTGTCGGAATTCTATCCCGGTCTCGGAGTTGAGTCTATCGATTTTCAGAATCCATACAGGCATTTCTATCTGTATATCGACGAGCCGCGGGCCGACAAGACATATCTGTATGACCGGACACAGCACGGACGCTATTTCATCAGGCGCCAGGGGGCTGCCGGGAGCGATTACGAGGCTGATTACGGCGTTGTGCATTTCGAACTCGACATTCCTCAGCTCACTGACGGATCGATGATATTCGTGGACGGCGACTTCGTGCATCGGCGTTTCGGCCCGGAGTCGGAAATGCGCTACAATCCTGTGACAAAGCGCTATGAACGGGCCATGCTTCTCAAGCAGGGGGCATATAACTATCAGTATCTGATGGTGCCTCCGGGTGCCATGCGCGGCTATACGGCGCAGATCGAGGGCGACTCTTATCAGACCGACAACGAATACCTCATAAAGATATATCACCGCCGCCGGGGCGAGCGCTACGACCGCCTTATCGGCTATCACCAGATTATGAATTATGAATGATGAATTATGGATTCATTCATGGTCGTAATCTCAAAAACATAATTCATAATCCATAATTCTTAATTCGAAAGATTGTGTTGCAGATTCAGGATACTTTGGTAAGTCTCGATCTTGTCGAGCGTTTTTTTTGTTGTGATCTCGAGGCCTGCAAAGGCCAGTGCTGTCTTGAGGGTGACGCGGGCGCTCCGCTCGACGAAGGTGAGGCGGCGCAGATCCGCGAGGTGCTTCCGATAGTGTGGGACAGGCTTTTGCCGGCTGCCCGGCGTGAGATCGAGGAAAACGGTGTGAGCTATATCGACGAGGAAGGCGACGAGGTGACGGCCCTCGTCGAAGGCCGCAACTGTGCTTTCGCCACACTCGACGCCGACGGAAACTGGCTCTGCGCTCTCGAGGAGGCTTACCGGCAGGGGCGATCGCCTTTCTTCAAGCCCGTGTCGTGTCATCTTTACCCCGTGCGGCTCAAGAAGTATCCCACATTCACGGCCGTGAACTACCACCGCTGGAAAATATGCCGAGCCGCCGAAGTCCTCGGCCGCGCCAAGGGCCTGCGCGCCTACCAATTCCTTGAAGGCCCTCTCCGCCGCCGCTTCGGCGACGCCTGGTACGACGAACTCGCCCTCACCAGCGAAGAATACCTCAAAGCTTACGGCGGCGACAATGCGCCCGACTGATTAGAGGGTGTTTCATAATATCTGTTAAACCACAGACCAAAAATTCGATTTATATCT
>CAJKRG010000086.1 GCA_905202215.1 uncultured Porphyromonadaceae bacterium | reverse complement strand
ATTTAAGCAAAAATACACCAACCTGTGGTTTCACATATGTTATTAAACAACCTCTAAAAGTCATAACTCTCGTTTTTTCCATACATGACGACAAAGTTTTTCCGCTTCCATGTAATAAACCCGGAAAAATGGCGTCTTATTGGGTATGGAATATATACTTACCGCAGAAAACATCACAAAAGACTTCACGAAACATCGCGCACTCGACGATGTATCGATTGCCGTGCCCCGCGGCAGTGTCTACGGTCTGCTTGGCCCCAACGGAGCCGGCAAGACAACTCTGATCCGTATCATCAACCACATCACAGCCCCCGACCGCGGTATCGTGACTTTCGACGGACACCAGCTTACGGCAGCCGATGTGGCCCAGATAGGCTACCTGCCCGAAGAACGCGGACTTTATAAAAAAATGAAAGTCGGTGAACAGGCCCTTTTCTTCGCACGTCTCAAAGGACTCGGCAAACGCGAAGCCGAAGCAGCCCTCCGTCAGTGGTTCGAACGCCTTGAAATTTCGGAATGGTGGGATAAAAAAATCGAAGAACTCTCCAAAGGCATGGCACAGAAAGTGCAGTTCATCGTCACCGTCCTGCACCGCCCCAAACTTCTGATTTTCGACGAACCGTTCTCCGGCTTCGATCCCATCAACGCCGGCATACTCAAACGCGAGATTCTGAAACTCCGAGACGAGGGTGCGACAGTCATCTTCTCGACCCACAACATGGCGAGTGTCGAAGAACTTTGCGACGAAATCACCCTCATCAACCGCTCGCACAATATTCTCTCGGGCCCAGTCGGCGCACTGCGCGAACAATTCGGCGGCAATGTCTACGAACTGACCTTTGCCGGAAACCCCGATGCGCTCCGCGCCGCCGTCGAACCAATAGGCAATGATTTCTCACTCGGCGCCGTAGACGACCGCGGATATGCCTCGGCGACAATCTCGCTCACAACAGCCAGAGATGTGCGGCCGCTTCTCGCAGCAGCCAACGAAGCCGTGATCATAAACAGCTTCCGCCATGTCCTTCCATCGATGGACGATATTTTCGTAGCCGCCGTTCAGGCCTCAAACACCGACAAGGATCAATCCGAAACACAGCCGCAATGAATACTTCGCTAAAACTCATAATACTGCGCGAATACCTTTCGCGTGTGAAACGTAAAAGTTTCATCATCACTACTATCCTCGTGCCTTTGCTGATGATAGCCCTCTCGCTCGCCCCGGCGGCCGTAATGCTCTTCAGCTCGCCCGAGAACCGTTATATCGCCGTTGTAGACGAAACCGGCATCATAGCTCCGCGTCTCGAAAGTAACGATGAAGTGAAATTTGCTCTCGTCAATCAGAACCTCGACAGCCTGCGTGCCGACGAAGACTATGACGCGATCCTTGTCATTGACAGCAACGCTATAAAGGATCCGGCCGAATCCATCCGCCTGTACAGCCGCGGAGCCCCCGCAATGCAGACCGGCGCATATATCAACTCTCAGATTGAAAACGCCATAGAAGACATTAGGCTGGAGGAATACAACATAGAAAACATCAAACAGATCCTTGCCGACGTGCATGTGGATTTCGAACTCGCCACTATCCGCATAGACAAGGAAGAGGACACCGCGACATCGGTAGGCCTGTCATACGCCATAGGTCTTGTCCTCGATATGATGCTCTATATGTTTATCCTCATCTACGGTCAGATGGTGATGAATTCCATCATCGAGGAAAAGAACAACCGCGTACTCGAAATCGTAGTATCGTCAGTCAAGCCCACATGGCTCATGCTCGGCAAGATAATCGGTATCGGACTCGTCGCAGTCACCCAGATTCTGATATGGGCCGTACTTCTCGGAGCCTGCTCTCTCTGGACTATGCCTATGCTGGGCGATCTCGGCGCAACCAGCGACAATGCCGAAATAGCGGCCGCCATCAGCCAGCTTTCCGATTCGGGCTTCATCGCAGGACTCTTCATCTACCTGCTGCTCTTCTTTATAGGAGGATATCTCTTCTATTCAGCCATATATGCTGCAATCGGCTCGGCTGTCGACAATGTTCAGGACGCCGCCCAGCTCTCCACCATAGCGACATTACCTGTAATTGTAGGTATAATTTCGTCAATGTCGGTTCTCGCCAATCCCGGCTCGACTCTGGCCTTCTGGGTATCGGTAATACCGTTCACTTCCCCGATGGCTATGATGAGCCGCCTTCCCTACGGCGTTCCTACATGGGAAATCCTGCTCTCGCTGGTCGTGCTCTATATAAGCTTCGCCTTCCTCATATGGCTCTGCGCCAAAATATATCGGGTAGGTATATTCATGTACGGTAAAAAACCGACTCTCATAGAAATCATCCGCTGGGCCCGCTATAAATAAGCGATTCCTCCGGTCAAAATCAGGGCGATACCTTTTTTTCAAGTAGGTATCGCCCTGATTTTTTCATATACTTGCATTGTCTCTGAATCGACGGCTACCGGATGGTATAAGTCTTAAAATTCATTAACAGCAATTATTTCTATTTGTCTTTCCACAAAAAAACACGATATTTGTAAAAGGAATATCTAAAAAATTTATTTGACGATTCCTAATCATACTCTTTAAATTTATAGCCCATCATTTCCAATACGCAAATTTGGCTTGTCTTAACAACATATTTTATTAATATAAATCATTCATTTCCTATTTCAAAGATGAAATTTAATCATTTATACCTCGGTCTGCTATTTGGCGGGGTTCTGTCCACCTTCTTCACGGCCTGCTCCGACACCAAGGATGAGCCCGATCCGACTCCGGAACCGGAGACAGTATTCACCGTCCAGCTGACAATGACAGACAATGGCTTTGATCTCGGCGGCGACTCGCACTTCACTCCAGGCTTCAACGTTGGCGATAAAGCCGGCCTCTTCTCCGTCAAAGACGGTCAGATTGTAGCATCCAACGTAGAACTTACATTCGACGGTGAAACATGGAAAACCGATGCCACAATCGCTTCATCGGGTGACCATTACTTCGTATACACCCCATATAAAGCGGATGCCGCCGGAAAAATCACAGCCAGTGCTACAGCGCCTGACGATTTCTTCGCAGGTCTGATTTCGACATATGCGACGCCCGGGGCCGACCAGACCAATTACGACGAATCAATACGTCCTTTCGACATAACATATGCGTCTGCAACAGCCACAGGAGCCCGCTCGGAAGCTGAGGTCATAACTAAAAACCTTACTCTCACCGCAAATGCCAGTCATGCTCTGGCAATAACATCCTGGAATCTGCCCGGTGGAACCCACTACGTAACCTCCGACGGTTTCAGATACACAACCCCCGGAGGAGCCACTGCCAATGGAGTAAAATTCGATTCCAAAACGGCCTCTCCTTATAACCTGAACGGCAATCCGGCGTTTTTCCATATTCCGGGTGAGAGCGCTAAACTCAGTGTGTCCTACATCGTAGGAGGAAGCGAGAAAAACACCGATATAACACTAAACACACAGGCCGGAACCATGATCGAGATTGCCATCGACGGAGGTTCGGTCAATGGCGGTGAACGCGAATTGAAGGTAGGCGACCTTTATTACTGCGACGGTTCCGTACTGCCGGTTGAAACACTTGCCGAACTGACGGAAGCCCCCGAAGGTGTGGCCGGCATCGTATTCTGTGTAGACCCGACACGTTTTTCTGAAGATGAGAGCAAACTTCTCGACAAAGTCCATGCTCTCGTCATATCCGCCAAAATGGGCCGTCACAAAGACCGTACATATTTTGTATGGAGCGACGCATACCCAAAACCGGCAGACGATGGAGACGGACGCTTCAACGACAATATCGAAGACCCCGCTTATCCCGGAATGTTCCTTCCCCTCATTCAGGACCGTACGGATGCCATTAAGTCCTACCTGATCAACAATGACGATATCAGCGGATATAAATACAACCAGATTATCCGCACACGACGCAGCGAGGAGATTGCCGCCGGATGGTATCCTGCATTTTCCGCTATCGACAATCTCAACTCTACCGTCAGCGTAAATACTACCACAACTACAGGATGGTATCTTCCCTCTGCCGGTCAGATGCTCGATTTCATGCGTAATATCGGTGGCGCAAAAGCTTCTGCTGATAATGCCGCCCATTATTCCCCGTCCACAGAAATCGGAGATTTCTATTTCGGAGAAGAAGGTTCTCCCAACCTTACAGCCAATCTTGACAACGCAATGTCGAAAATCAAAGCCGACGAAAAGGACATATACACTGGAGCCAACAATGCAATCTGGACATCGTCGTATGGCTCCCGCTACCATCAACAGACAGACAAATTCGTCCCCTCCGCACGTGAAATTGTATTTGATTTCGACGTTCTCATGGTAATGTCTTACGACATCATCGGGAAAGGCAACGTTCGAGGCGTCCTCGCATTCTGATCAGATACTTTCACTAAAAATATGATAAACCAAAGAGTCCGGAGCCTTATTCCGGACTCTTTTTATAACCTGCAAAGATTCTTTCTGCAGACTTGTGCAAAAAAAGTCCTTTAAATTTGGCATGTCACCGAAAAAATCATTAACTTTGCAGTCGCTTAGCCAATCGGGGTGTAGCACAGTTGGCAGCGCGCCACGTTCGGGACGTGGAGGTCG
>CAJKRG010000085.1 GCA_905202215.1 uncultured Porphyromonadaceae bacterium | reverse complement strand
AATCCATCTCAGACTTTTTGGCCTGTGGTTTAACAGATATTATGAAACACCCTCTAAAATTTCCCGTCGCGTCGCACAAGCGAGAGCGGCAGCCCGTAGGGAGTTCCGTCAGGGCGCACCATGCTCACGGTAACATACGGCGCCTTGTCGAACACCTCGAGCGCCCATGCGGCGTCTCTCTGCCTGTCGGCCTTTCGCATCGGTCTCATACGGGGGCTATTGTTCGAAAGAAGCGTCGCGCTTCTTGTTTGACTGGCGGTAGTCCTTGGGGGTCATGCCGAAACGCTTGTCGAATTCCTTGTAGAAATGCGAGCGATTGGAGAAACCTGTCCGGTATATGATTTCCTGAACGGTAAAGGATGTCGTCAGCAGGAGCTTGGCCGCGTAGGTGATACGGTGGTTCTTGATAAAGTCGTTGGGGGTCGGCTGGTTAAGCTCCTTGAACTTACGGTAGAGATTGCGCAGACTCATCTGCAGACCTGCGGCGAGCTGGTCGGGCGACAGATCCATGTCGTCGATATGGTTGTCGATATACTCGACCACACGGCTGAGGAAATCCTTGTCGTCGCGGTCGAGGAGGTGTCCGTCGGTATATTCGTAGGCGCTCGCCGAGGAGTTGTAGTACTCCCTGAGGGTATTGCGGCTCTCGAGCAGACGGGCCACCACCGCACGCAGATATGACACGCTGAAAGGCTTGCCTATGAATACGTCGGCACCGGAAACTATGCCTTCGACTTTCTCCTCGTTGCTCGTCTTGGCCGAGAGAATGATCAGGGGCAGATGCATGGTATGACGGTTGGCCTTGATCTGACGGGCGAAAGTAAGGCCGTCGGTACCGGGCATCATCACATCGGTGATTATGACGTCGGGAGTCTCTTTCTTGAGGAGATCGAGGCCTTCCTCGGCCGATTTGGCGGTGCGCACCCGGTAGTCGGACAGACTGTCGCTGAGGAGCGACAGAATTTCCAGATTATCGTCGATGACAAGTACGGTGCTCTTGCCCTTGTCGACCTCGGCCGGAGCGTTTTCCTGCGTCTCCACAGCCTCCTCACGCGGAGCTTCAGGCGCGGGAGGCGCCGGTGTCTTGACATCGTGGATTGCGGGCGCCTCTTCCCTGACGTCGGTCTCGAGCATGGGGAGAGTAACGATAAAACGCGCGAAACTGCCGACTTCGCTTTCGATGGCTATGTGGCCATGAAGCATCTTGACCATACTGTGGCAGATTGCCATGCCGAGTCCGTTGCGCGTCGAAAGACCCTTGACAGCATTTTCCTCGACATTATCAAGCACACTGTAGCGGTTGAATATTCGCTCGCGGTCCTTCATGGCTATACCTTTGCCCGTATTGTAGACCAAGAGAAGAAGATTTCCGCCTTCGACACGGGCATCGACCTTTATGCTGCCGCCGACAGGCGTATATTTGAATGCGTTGGATATAAGATTGTTGAGAATCTTGCGGAGCGAGCTGAAATCGGTGTTCCATATCACGGCGCCCTGTATGTCGGCGGTAAAGTCGATATTGTTGCGCTCGGCGAGATCGGAGAAGGTAGCCACTGTGTCCTCGCACAGCTCGCTGATATTCACAGGCCTTATCTTGAGAATCTTATGGCCGGTCTCGATACGGCGGAAGTCAATGAGTTCCTGGATAAGGGTGTTGAGGCGCTCGACATTGGTGCGGACGAGACCTATGTATTTCCTGATATAATCGTCGGTACCCTCATACGACATTATGCGCTCGCACGGGCCGTAGATGAGCGTTAGCGGGGTGCAGAATTCATGAGTGATGTTGGTGAAGAAACGCAGCTTCTCCTCGTATACCTCCTCGCGGTGCTGGTGCTCGATGATAGACAGCTCCTCGGCACGCTTGCGGCGCTGACGCCATATATAGAAGAACACAACGCCACCGATTGTCGCAAGCAGCAGAAGAATATAGGCGGCTTTGGCGTAATCGGTGAGATACCACGGAGCCTTGATATTGATTTCGAGGCGGTATGGCTCGCCTTCAATACCGGTGACACGGTTGGCATATTTGACACGCAGGTTATATTTGCCGTAGCTCATCTCATTGAAGGAGATAGTACCGCTCGGGCCGTTGTTGATCCACTCTCGCCCGTCGAGAGTATAGAGATAGTTGTAGTCGAGAGGATTGAGGAAATCGGGAGTGGAGAATGTCACCGAGAAGTGATTCTGATCGGGTGCGAGTTCGAGTATAGTGCCGTCGTGTCCGCTCTCTATATACCCGCTGGGGTTCACATTCTCGCCGGAGATCGACAGACGCTGAAGCGAGATCGCAGGGCGATAGGGCTGCGGGGCCGTGAATCCGGGTGTCTTGGAGACAGTCACAAGGCCGTCGGTACCGCCGAATATGAGCATGGAGCCGGTATCGAAGGCCGCACCGTCGCTGAACTCGGTCACGTTCACGCCGTCCTGGCGCGCGAACACCTGTGTCTTCTCGGCAACCGGGTCGAAACGGTAGAGGCCGTTGTTTGTCGATATCCAGAGCTTGCCCTCGCTGTCGCTGAGCATGTCGTGGATGGTATTGTTGATGAAACCGTTCTCAAGACCGAAGAAAAGCCGCTCGTCGTTGTCCGACACTTTGAGCAGACCGTGACCGGTGCCGAGCCATTTGGCGGCATCCTCGTTTACCACCGAGAAGACATCGAGCACCGATTCGGTCTCGTAGCGCTCGCGCAGAGGCACACGCACGAGAGAATCGCCCTCGATGACGAAAGCGCCGAGACCGCGGTTGGCAAACAGGAGACGGCCCTGGGTGTCGGCTGCCATGTCGAAGAAGAAGTTTGACGTGCGGTTGCCGCCGTCGACCTGATAGACCTTCACCACCTCGAGGCGCGGATCGATGTCGGAGCCTGAAATGCGGCAGCGGACAACACCGTTGCCGGCAGTCGACACCCACAGAGTGGAGTCGTTCTCTTCATGAATGCCGTGTATGAATGTGAGCACCGGATCGGGAGCGCACGACCGTATGCGATTGTCTTTATAACTGTAATAATTGACACCCCCGTCGGTAGCGACCCATAACAGGGGCCGTGAGCTTCCCGCGAATGCGAAGACCGAATTGTTGTCGAGGCCGCTGTTGGAACTCGTGTACAGTTCCATATGTCCGGGCGCGGTCATCGTGCCGCTGAAGTCGGACATGCGCATCAGACCGCCGCCTTTGGTACCTATCCACAGAGTCTGGTCGACGTCGAGATAAAGGGCACGGATGGGATGACTTATATTTTTGTCGAAAAACGAAAAATCATAGGACCGTATCATATACGGACTATCGTAGCAGGCATAGAGGCCCTGGCAGTCGGAGCCGATCCACACGACAGGCTGTGTGGCCGATTTCTCGAGACAGAACACACCAGCACGCAACCCGAGATCGGCCACACGGTAAGCGCCGGTCTGTGTCTTACGGGCACGAACCACGCCGTCCGACTCGAACGACACATATATGTCGCCACGGTCATCGCGCAGCACATCGGACACAGCGCCACGCCGCCCGATCTCGCCACTGAGATCGATGAGTTCCGTAATAACTCCTTCGGGAGATATGTGGCGCAGCACGCCGTCGGAGCCGACGGCAAAGACACCGTCGCCGTTATCGTGTGCGACAGTGACACTGCCCGAAGAAAGCACTTTGCGTCCCGACAGTCGCGGACTTGCGCCATCAAGATCAAGACCGTACTGCACCATACCGTCGGCCCCGAACATCTGGAGGCGATCGCCGACTATATTCATGAAAACAGAGGAACCGTAGTCGAGGCTGTCGGCGGCAATTTCCGCGAAATCGCCGTCAGAACCGGCGGGCAGCCAATAGAGCCGGCTGTCGGTACCGAGTACGAATATATCGCCCTCGCCGTTCAGGCACAGCAGTTCCTGACCGTTGAACTGATGATACGACGAAAGAGCCTGTGTGGCGGTGTTGAACCGGTCGAGTCCGTGATTTGTATGTATCCACATGTCGCCGCCGGGTGCCGACACGATATTTTCGATCAGGTTGCCCGAGAGGGAGACTCCGGGATAGGCCACCGAGAAGGGCAGCGTTGATGCTCCGTCGGTGATGTTGATACCGTCGAGTGTGCCGAGCCAGAGGAAGCCTTCCTCATCCTGGGCGAGAGCCTGCACGGCACTGCTGGAAAGACCGTCGAAATTGGAAGTCTGCCTTATATTATATGCCATTACATGCATGCCCGAAAGCATGCAGACAATCAAAAAAATATATCGTAAATTATATAATCGCTTCATATGCGGTACAGATTCAAGTTGACATTGCAAAATTAATAATTAAAATCGTAAGTACGTAGTTATCGCGCTTTAAAGTGTCGCCTTTAACCGTAATTTGTATTCATTCGTGCCAAATGTGTAAACAGTGTATATGTATACATTTGTGGCGTGCATACATTACAGAGCATTGCATATCTCTTGCTAACTTTGCAATATCAAAAATGGATTAAGGTATATGGTATTAATGTCTGCCGAATAGGCAGACGCAATCGCAAGATTGGTTATTTATGATTTTGGATAAGGATTGTTTTTAGGATTCCAATCTTTGCTAAGGTAAAATTTCCGCTTCTGTCGCACAGCAGAGGCGGACTTTTTTTAGGCTGACAGGCCGATAAGCTGACAGGCTTTTGGCGCCACGGACAGGCGCGGAAGCCGCGTAAAGACCGCTCTGTGCGCAGCCCCGGGCGCGAGCACCCTGGGTAACTCAAGCCTCATAAGACGCGCCTCGGAGAG
>CAJKRG010000084.1 GCA_905202215.1 uncultured Porphyromonadaceae bacterium | reverse complement strand
TTACTCTGAAGGCAGCTACGCAGCTCATCTGCCGCTACGCGGCGCTTTCTAAAAAAACGTCAGCCCAATAGCCTGTCAGCCTGATGGCCCGTACGCCCGTCAGCTTAGATTTTTGAGGGCGTATGTGCGTTCACGCAGGTAGGCTCCGAGTTCTTCGGGTGTGGCGCCGTGGGCGGCCTGCTCTTCGGGGGAGATGGGGAGCCCGACGCTGATGTGCATTTCGGTGCCGACTTTGCGGAATACCTCTGCGGGCAGACGCAGGGAGCGTGCCGGCCAGCATATATGGCCCAGAATGTTGAACCACCAGCTGTTGCTGCCGTGGAAATAGATGGGTATTACGGGCACCTTGGCACGGTGTATGATCTGGAGGATCGAAGGCTGCCAGGGACGATCCTGAAGGCCGTCGCGGAGTGTCGTTTTGCTCATGGCACCTGCCGGGAAAAAGCCTACTGGATGGCCTTCCTTGAGCTGACGCAGGGCTGTGCGGATTCCGGCTACCGACACGGCGCGTTTTGCGGGATCGTCGCTCGCCGACTGGTCGACGGCGATGAAGTTGGGCCGCATGGCCGAGATTTTATTGAGAATCATATTGACCATGACCTTGTACTCGGGCCGGTGCTGCGATATGAGGTATATGAGTGCTATGCCGTCGAGAGCGCCGAAGGGATGGTTGCTGACTGTGATGAAAGCGCCTTCGGGGAGATTATCGAGTACTTCCTGTCCGTCGATGCGGAGCTTTATCCGGAACTCCTCGAGGAGAAGGCGGCGCACGAACTCTGGTCCGGGAGTGTCGCAGCATTTTGCGTGTACGGCATTGACCTTGTCGACCGACAGGGCATGCAGAAGCCAGTTGACGAGTTTGGGATGGCCGTCGAACACGGGAGCGAGGGCGCGGATATCATCGTAGTTGAGTACGTCGGGACGTATGTCGTAGTTCTCTGTATTATCCATGAATGTAGCGGGTATATTTTTCGACGAAGCGTGCGAAAGGCCCGATCTTCATCAGCACGAATTCGAAGAGGACGAATCCGGTGAGTGCGCAGACTATTCCGCATAGTACATCGATGATATAGTGGTGGGAGCTGTAGACGGCTGTCCACCATATTCCGGCCGATACGATGGCGAGCACGGCTATCCAAGCGGCTGAGGACCGGCTGCGGATAGCGTAGATGAGCGCCACGGGTGTATAGGCCGAATGAAGCGAGGGGAGAGCGGCGAATACGTTCGAGTTGCGCGCATACAGGCCGTTGAAAATGCCGAGGCCGGTCATTTCGTCGAAACGGCCGAGACCGGCCACGTCGCCTGGAGTGCCGGGCACGGCCTCGAAGCCGTGGAGGGCGACGTACCACGGGGGGGCGGCGGGGTGTATGTAGTAGAATGTGAATCCGAGGAGGTTGACCAGCAGGAATACCATCGCGAAGTGGAGGTATTGGCCGGTCTTGCCGGTGAAATACAGCCAGAGGCCGAAGAATATCGGCAGCGGCACCCAGCAGAGATAGAATATTCCGGCTGCGAAATCGGCCGCCGCACAGTGGTGTATGGCAAAAAACTCGTTGGGCGTGAGCCGTCCGGCGGCAGTGGCGATTCCGAAGAGCGATTTTTCGGTTTCGTAGAGGCCCTGTACGTCGACCGGATTGACCATGTAGTTGGGCACGATGTTCATCCAGTCGTATGAAATGCCGAAGATGAAGAACGGCGCCAGGGCCACGGTGAGCCGCCGCGTCGGGCCACAGATGAAGAAGAGTGCGAAAATGAGCACGGCCATGACGATATGCTCGGGTCTGAAGCCGATGAACAGCGCCGTGACGACGAGCCACAGCGCCAGGGCGCCGGCGCACCACAGCGATTCGTTCAGGAGGGGTGCCTGTGTCTTCATCTTTTCTTGCTGAGTTCGCGGCGGCAGTGCGAGATTCGTGCGAATGCCGTGAGATTGGCGAAGACCGCTATTATGCCCATTGCCACGACCAGAATGATATTGGGGTCGAAAGCCGATGCCGGGTCGGTATTCATGCCCGTGATGCCTGCGGCGAGAGCTGCCACGCTGGTCACGACCACGCGTTCGGGGCGCTGCATGAATCCGATCTTGCACTCAATGTCGAGGCCCTCGGCACGGGCGCGCACATAGCTGACCATGATACTGCCGACGAGGGCGAGGAAGGTGATGACCGCGCCTGTCATGTCGCCGCATCCGATGAGATAGAATGCGAGACCTCCGAGGGTGAAGAGCTCGCAGTAGCGGTCGAGCACGGAGTCGTACATGGCGCCGAAAGTAGATGCCATGCCGCCGAGCCGGGCCACCTGGCCGTCGAGCATGTCGAAGAGCGAGAAGCCGATGATGAGGGCGCCTGAGAGGGTGACAAGGCCGAAATCGGCTCCGCCGCCGTTCTGGGCCTTTACGCCTGCGGCTATGAGCACGGCAGCCGCGGCCATATTGCCGAGCATGCCTATGGTTGTGACTATATTGGGTGTCACACCCATGCGGATCAGGAGGCGGACAAAAGGATTGATGACTGCATATATGCCTTGCTGCAGGGCTCCGCGGGCCTGCGTGGCTTTAGTCTTTATTTCCATTTCCATGTCGGATTTTTTTTAAGTCCCACGCGTTCGGCCACGGCGATGGCATAGGGGTCGAAACGGCTGTCGCGGTATACGAAGTAGCGCTGGAGGGCGAAATTCCAGAACCATGATACTATGAGCGATACGAAGAGACGGGCGGCTGCATAGTATCCGTCGGGACGGAAGCCTACGGTCTCAAGCCAGTTCCAGTGCTGAAGCAGAAAGTAGATGGCCTGTGTGCCGAATGCATTGAGCAGCAGGCTGCCGACCCATACCATGGTATATTTGACGGCGATGGCGCGCCAGTCGCATCCAGAGGCGTGGAATGTGAAGCGGTAGTTTATCACGCAGTTGAGGATCCCTCCGGCGACGGCGCCGATGGCAGTGGCAAGCCAGGGGAGAAGCCCGGCCCATGCGAAGAGGACGAATCCGAGACCCATATCGAGCCATGAGGCCGACTGACTCGCTACGATCGACCGGATATAGGTGAAGACAAGCGAGTCGCTGTTGAGTGCTTTATAGCCTATCTGAGATATTGCTTTCATTTCAGGATGAGGAGATTAAGAATGATGAGTATCGCCGCCGAGTATATTCCTGCGAGGATATCGTCGGCCATCATGCCGTAGCCGCGTGGCAGGCGCTCCATGCTGCGGATGCCGAGGGGTTTCACTATGTCGAAGAAGCGGAAGAGAGCGAGTGATACGAGGATTTCCCACCATGGACATGCCGGGACTACCGGCAGGAGCGATATCCACTGGCCTACGGTCTCGTCGACACAGGCCACGACGGGGTCGGGCCCCCAGTAGCGCTCGGATACGGAGCTGGCCCATGTGCCGAGTATGGTGAAGAGAATCACCGCGAAGGCCGTGACACCGACAGCGACGGCAGGAGAAGCCCAGATATAGAGCGGCAGCCAGAGTATTATGGCGAGAATGGCGCCCCAGGTGCCGGGAGCGACCGGGAGAAAGCCGAAGCCGAACGATGTGGCTATCAGTTTGGGAAATAAGGGGAAACGGCCGCCGTCGTCGGGCACCGCGGTCGACTTGCGGTATTTGTTCATCTTGCGTGGTGTTTCTTTATGGCGTTGATTATGAAGCGGGCTATCTGGGGAGCGGCTTCGGCCCGGCATGGCGCGAAGCTGGGCCAGTCCTTGAAGTCGACGATGGTGGAGTTTCCTTCGGTGTCGACGATGCAGTCACCGCCGTAGATCTTGACATCGAGCACGTCGGCGGCGCGTTCGGCGATTGCCCGCAGCTGTCGCGGATCGAACGCCGGAGATACGTCTTCGGGATTGCGCGGGAAAAACCAGTGGAAGAACTGTGTGCCGGCGATGCCGTAGAATTTCACGAGATGGCCTTTGAGATGGCGGTTGATTACGGCGCGCTTTATGCCGCGCAGGAAGTATTCCTGAAGTATTTCCTGAGCTTCCTCGGGATGGCGCACATAGGTTACGTCTTCCTTGTGCATCGAGTGTGTGTCGGCGCGTTTGATCCAGCACGACCCGACCTTGGCGGCGTTGAGGCGGTCGCGTATGGCTTCGTCGGTGTTTACGGTCAGGCTTTCGGGGTAGGGCAGGCCTGAGCCGAGAAGAATGCGTGCCATGCGCTCGCGGATGCAGTTCTCGATACCATAGCCCGAGTTGATCACCAGAGCGCCGTTGTCCTCGAGCCGCTGAAGACGTTCGATTGAGCGGTTCTCACGGCACATGTTGATGATGATACGCTCGTCGGAGGCGCCGGCGATGAACTGTTCTTCATTGTATATGTTGACTATGCAGCCGCGTTTGCGCAGTTGCTCGGCCACTATGTTGAAGATTGCCGCGTCGTTTCCTATATGGTTAGGGGAAAATGCGCCTGCGCGCATCACTCCCGCTATCTTGATTTCGGCCATTTAGCGCTGATTGGTCTATAATTGAATTGCAAAAATACAAAAAATAGGCTAATATGCTTCCATTTCCTCCCGAATTTCACATATTTTGGCGGTTCTGACTGTCTGGATCGACGCTTATAGTAAGGACGCGAGGTCAAAGTACATCACACGAGTACGTTTGTCTTCATCATCACTGTTCAGGAACTGATAGTTGTTTTTGATATAAAATGGTATCGCATCGGCATATGCATCTATTGTGACAAACCGACACCCCGATTTATTGTCTATTATAAAGTAATCTTCGATGAATTCGAGAAGATAAGTACCGATATTTTGGTTTTGTGCGGATTTGGCTATTGCAAGCCGCCCTATTTTGATAGCGGGATAACTTCTAAGTCTTTTTTCATTTACGAATTTGTGTTTTCTGAATCTGTTGAATTCAGTTTTATTCTCAAAATCCGCAATCGAAATTTTATCATTAGACAAACTGAAGTATGCCAGTACTTCATTTGTTTTTTTATCTTCTACGACATAAGTTACTGCTAATAGGGCATTGCGGTAAAGTGCTGCTTCATTAATGAGGAAATCATTGAGATCTTCATCATCGCAATTGAAATTACTGATGGTATCACCGATTTTTAATCTGCGTACCTGACAGCGCTCCTGAAACTCTTCGCGGTTCATGTCAGTTTACCATCATTTTCATGACGGTCTCGTAGGAGCGACGTATTTCAGCTCTTTTTTCGGGGGATACTTTAGGCGGATTCTGCATCCTTTCTTCGAAGCGCCGCCCATCGGGACCGTAAAGTATCGGTGTTTCTTTAATTGGCCGTGCCATGTTTTGTGCTTCTTTGTTATTTATCAGATTACAAATATACAACAAATAATTGATATATAGGGTTAAGGATAGAAAAATCGTTCGGATTAAGAGGTTGTTTAATAACATATGTGAAAGCACAGGTTGGTGTATTTTTGCTTAA
>CAJKRG010000083.1 GCA_905202215.1 uncultured Porphyromonadaceae bacterium | reverse complement strand
TGCATGTTATCTTACAGCCATCGGCCACGTCGGTCATAATCATCCTTATCTGTCTTACCGGAAGTGATCTCGAGGCAATGCCGCGGTCCCAGTCAAATCCGAAATACAGTTTGAAAAGAGTGAGATATTCCGCATCTCCGCCCAAGGTATAGAGAAACTCCTCCAGTTCCTCGCCCGCATGCGAATGAAGAGCCATATGAAGCGTAAAAATATTTGTTTCGCTACGCTCGATATCGAAACATCCGTCGGCTATGCACTTCATCCCGTATGTCATATTGTCCTGCCACATGACCTTTACCAGTCTGGTGTTTTCCCCGCTGCGGACGAAGCGGATCTCATTTCTCTCACTCAGATAGGGATTGGTGTTGTCGCCGTCGATTTCATCGATCCTGAAGGACAAGTAAGTCAGTTCATATACACCGCCCCCGTCGACAAAATCAATGCCCGCTCCGACGCCGACGCGTAGCGTATAATCAGTCTGCCCGAAACGGATCGGATAGACCTCCGGATCATTATCATCATGACAAGCCGTCATAAAAAGACAGACGACAAACAAAAAAGAAACCAGCACCTTATTCATACAAACACACATATCTGAGAGAGTTAATAGTACAGACTGAACGGATAGCCGCTCCGACAAACCGGCAATCCAGACTGCAAATTTTGCTTGTAAAGTTAACGAAAATATTTGAGAGCGAGAGCGTAACCACGAAGGAAAATCAAAGAAATATTTTGCGGAATGGAAAATAATCAGTTACTTTGTACCGAAATATTTAAGAAATTTCGGTACTAACAAATGTTAATATGAATAATACAGAACGAGGATATATAAAGCATTACGTGATGAGGAGTATTGATGAGAGCCAACCTAACTCAATATTCTTTATATCTGATTATGCCGATTTGGGATCAGCTGAAACAATCAGAAAAATATTACATGAAGCAACCATAACCGGCGTGCTTGAAAAAGCCGGACACGGCATTTATATCAAACCCAAAGTTTCAAGATTCGGGAAAGTTCCGGTGCCACTTGAAAAAATAGCAAGAGAGATAGCCGACCGAGATAAGTGTGAGATACTGCCGACCGGGAGCACAGCGGCAAATCTAATAGGTCTGTCAACACAGGTGCCTATGAATTTATCTTATATTACGACAGGGTCAACACGCACAATAAAGATAGGTGACAGGAAAATTTCATTTCGCCATGCCTCTCCCAGAAATTTTGCCGCAAAAGGGCGAGTAATACCCTTGTTGATTCAAGGAATTAGAGAGATAGGAGAGGCGAATATATCGGGAGCCGAGTATGAGGCAATAAGTCAGTTTATCGACAAGCAGAAAGATCCGTATCTTCCAGAAGATTTATCACTTGCACCGGCATGGATTCAAAAAATAATAAAAAAACTGGTACAACAATGAAACATTGGCAACAATTAGGTATCGAGGAACGGCTTGATGTCCTTGAAATAACATCCGCAAAAAAGCATCTGCCACAGTTGGCGGTAGAAAAAGACTGGTGGGTTACAATGGTTCTTAAAGCATTGTCTACTACACGGTATTTCGAGCTAATGTCATTCAAAGGCGGTACGTCTTTATCAAAAGGCTGGAACTTGATCAACCGTTTCAGCGAAGATATAGACATAGCTATGCGTCGCGAAGGTAAATTCAGCATTACGTCAACGTCAGGCAATCAGTTGGCAAAAGTAAGACGAGCAGCTCGCCACTATATCGTGCGAGAATTACCCGGTGAGATAACAGACGCTCTCAACAAAATGGGCATTTCCGGTTTCATTGTAGAGCCGGAACTGATCAGAACATACAATGACGGCACCATTACCGAACTGCGGGCAACAACCCACCCATCGACTATTTTTGTCCGCTATAAATCAATTTTGCCGGAGGAATCAGAGTATATAGAGCCAAAGGTGAAAATTGAAATAAGCTGCCTGTCAATGGACGAGCCGGTAGAAGAAAAAACATTACGGAGTTTCATGGCGGATGTTCTCAAAGATGAAGAAGATGTAGAGGTAAGGTTTCCAACCGTAGTGCCTACCCGAACTTTTCTTGAAAAGATATTCCTGTTGCATGAGGAATTTCAAAAAAAGAGTCCGAGAAGCAAGCGAATGAGCCGCCATCTCTATGACATCGAAAAGATTATGGATACAGACTTCGGCGAATCCATAGCAGATAGAGAACTTTATGACAGTGTGGTGAAACATCGCTCTGTCTTCAATAAGGTTGAAGGCATTGACTATAATCTGCATAATCCGCCAACATTATCTTTTATCCCACAGGAATCCATTATAAAGGAATGGAAGAAGGATTATCAGTCAATGCAAAATCATTTCATTTATGAAGAAGGAAGTTTATCATTTGAAGAACTGATTAAACGACTGCAAAAACTTGCGGCAAGAATAAGGAATTTATGATACGCCCGACACAGAGAGGACGTTGGTGTCGGAGTTCGCTGTATGAATTATACGATTCTTTCTGCGAAAACTGCAAGCCGATGAGAAGCCGGACGGCGGAGATTATAAGCTCTGTGGCAGCTTGTTTGTCTGAATACCAAAGGCCCTATGGGTCGATGACACGAAAGCGCGGCGGCGGAGCGATCTGAGGCTGGGGAAGGGGGCGGGGCTTTGGCGGTTCGGGGGTTTTTCACTAACTTTGTGGGGTAAATCAAGCCGCGTTTCCCATGCTATTGCCTCACGCTCTCTATGTGCTTATTTTTCTTGCCATTAGCGCGATGGCAGCGGCCTTTGTCGTCTACGTGCTCATGAAAGCGGTGCCCCGGAGCGGGAGCCGTCCGTCAAAATCCGTGCGGGGCTGCGCGGGCGCTTTCGCTTTCATTTTTCTCTTTTTCGCATGCCTTGTCGGACTTATGTGGATCGTGCCTACGGCCCATGTGGTAATCGCCGGACCGGATAAGGAACATACACGCAAAGAAGCGATCCTGTTCACTCCCAGCGAACTGGCGGAAAAATACGATATATCCGATTTCGAATTCGACAGGAGCTATATTGTCAACACTACAGACCGCAATATGGTGATTTTCAGCACAGGCGACATTGCGGACGAAACGGACAGCCTCATCATAGAGATTCCGGCACATGAATGCACTCCCATAGAAACGCGGTATCTCCCAGACCATTACTTCGGAAAACCGGCTGACACAGACACGCCGGGCACTAATCGCCGAAAACGATGGATACTCGACTATACGCCAACAAACCACTGACATATAAATGGAATACTCTCTTGAATATTTTTCGGCAGCGGTAGAATCCGCCGTCAAAAGCCTCTCCTTCCCGACAACAGCGCCGCGTCTTTTCGAGCCTGTGCGCTACACCCTCGAAAGCGGCGGCAAACGTCTGCGCCCCGTTCTCCTTCTGGCCGTCTTCTCGGCACTGGGCCGACGCGACATCGCCGAGGCCATGAACCAGGCACTCGGCATAGAGATTTTCCACAATTTCACCCTTCTTCACGACGACGTGATGGATAAGGCCGATCTGCGCCGTGGCCGCCCCACCGTACACCGCCGCTGGAACGAGAACGCCGCCATTCTTTCGGGCGACGCCATGCTCACCTACGCCTCGATGCTGATGAACCGCTGTCCGGCCGAGCTTCTGGCAGCGGTCAGCGAGTGCTTCAACGAAACGGCAATGGGCGTCTATGAAGGGCAGCAGCTCGACATGGAGTTCGAGCGCCGCATGAACGTGACTGTCGACGAATATCTCGAGATGATAAAACTCAAGACGTCGGTACTCGTGGCGGGAGCATGCTCTATCGGCGCTATCATGGCCGGCGCGACACCCGATGTACGCGCCCGGCTCTATGACTACGGTCTCGCCCTCGGCATAGCCTTCCAGCTGCGCGACGACTGGCTCGACACTTTCGGCGATCCGGCCATCTTCGGCAAGGAAATAGGCGGCGACATCGTCAACCGCAAGAAAACATGGCTTCTCATTACCGCTCTGGCTGAAAGCGACAGTGAACTTGCATCGGTTCTGGCGGAAAATCTTTCCGACCATGAGCTTGTGGCGCAGGTGCGCGCCGTGTATGACCGCCTGAACCTCAACGAACGCTGTTCGGAACTTGCCGAGAGCTATTCGCGCAAAGCCATCGAGGCACTCGACGGAATCGAGATGGACGCCGACGCATACCGTTTCTTTGTAGAACTCGCCAAAAACGCCTCTACCCGCGCCCACTGATGATCGACACCCATACACATCTGTATGACACGGCATTCGGATCGGCCGAAGGTGCCTGCGAAGCCGTAGACCGCGCAGTGGCGGCGGGAGTCGGCATGATGATACTCCCCAATGTAGACCTCGCTTCGATAGAACCGCTCAAGTCGCTGCATGCGGCTCGGCCCTATGTCACGGCGATGGCGATGGGACTTCACCCGACCGAGCTGGGAGCCGACTGGCGTGCCACGCTCGACCCCATAGAGGCCGAACTGCGCCGCGGGGGCTATTGCGCCGTTGGCGAGGTCGGTATCGACCTATATTGGGACAAGAGCCGCGAACGGGAACAAATGCTTGCTTTCGACACGCAGCTCTCGCTTGCCGAGGAATTGTCGCTGCCCGTGATAATACACTGCCGCGAGGGTCTCGACCGCACTCTCGAAGTGCTTCAGGGCCATGAGGTACGGGCGGTCTTCCACAGCTTCGGAGGAACGGTAGCCGACGCCGAGCGCATAATGCATGCAGGCGATTACTACTTCGGAATCAACGGTATAGTCACGTTCAAAAATTCCGGTCTGAAAGCCACGCTGCCTGCCCTTCCCGCCGACCGCATTCTGACCGAGACCGACTCGCCCTATCTCGCTCCCGTGCCCTACCGCGGCAAGCGGAATGAAAGCTCCTACATACCTCTCATCGCCGAAGCCATCGCCGAAGCAACCGGGCGACAGGCCGCTGACGTAGCCGCCCTCACCGCCGCCAACGCAAGAACCCTCTTCGCCCTATGACGCTCCAAATCAAGCATGACAACGCCGCTCCGCGGCCGATTATTTTGAGATAAAACCCTAAACTATCATTACATATATGTCGAAAATAGGATCTGTAACGACTGCCCGCGGGCGCAAGGCGCTCCTCCTCGGCAGCGGAGAATTAGGTAAAGAAGTTGCAATCGAGCTTCAGCGCATGGGCGTCGAAGTAGTGGCTTGCGACAAGTATGCCGGCGCTCCGGCCATGCAGGTGGCCCACCGCTGCTACGTGTTCAACATGCTCGACGGCGCCGAACTTCGCCGTGTCATCGAACTTGAGAAGCCCGACCATATCATCCCCGAAGTCGAGGCAATAGCCACCCCCATGCTTGTAGAGCTTGAAAAAGAAGGCTACAACGTGACCCCGACAGCCACAGCCGCATTCCTGACCATGAACCGCGAAGGCATACGCCGTCTGGCCGCCGAACAGCTCGGACTGCCCACGTCGCCCTACCGTTTCGCCGAGACCTACGATGAATTCCGTGCGGCCATAGACGCCATCGGACTGCCCGTAGTGGTAAAACCCGTGATGAGTTCGTCGGGCCACGGCCAGAGCACCGTCCGTACCGCCGATCAGATCGATGCCGCATGGCGCGAAGCACAGGAAGGCGGACGCGCCGGCGCCGGCCGCGTGATCGTCGAGGGTTTCGTCGATTTCGACTATGAAATCACCCTTCTGACTGTCCGCAGCATTTCTGGTACCGTATTCTGCGAACCAATCGGCCATATCCAGGTCAACGGCGACTACCGCGAGTCGTGGCAGCCGCAGCCGATGACCGACAAGGCACTCGAAAACGCACGCCACATAGCCAAGGCTGTCACCGACGCCCTCGGAGGCTACGGCATTTTCGGCGTAGAGCTGTTCGTGAAAGGCGATCATGTGATTTTCAGCGAGGTATCGCCGCGGCCCCACGATACGGGCATGGTGACCATGATATCGCAGGATCTGAGCGAGTTTGCCCTGCATGCCCGCGCGCTGCTCGGGCTGCCGGTGCCTGCCGTACGCTTCTACGGGCCTTCAGCCTCACGTGCGGTAGTGGTCGAAGGCGAAACCGACACCATCGAATTCGGCAATCTCGATAAGGTGCTTGCCGAACCCGGCACCCAGATGAGAATCTTCGGCAAGCCCGAAATCCACGGACACCGCCGCATGGCCGTTATCCTCGGTACTGACGATACCCTCGAAGGTGCCCGCGACAAGGCCAAGCGCGCTCTCGACAATCTCGAAGTGACAGTTTACTAAGAGGGTGTTTAATAATATCTGTTAAACCACAGGCCAAAAAGTCTGAGATGGATTTATATCTGAGCCGAGGGAGCATAGCGGTGGCTATGTGACTGAGGCGAAGAGATAAAGACACTCAG
>CAJKRG010000082.1 GCA_905202215.1 uncultured Porphyromonadaceae bacterium | reverse complement strand
CAGAAACAAAAATCATTTTATTATATCTTTTTAAGAGTCGGTTGAGCAAGAATCGGAAAATTCAAAAATTCGCTTATTCGCTTGATACTAAGCACTTTATTTGTCACTTCCTTTCTTATCCTTTCCAACCAATTTTGGAGGACTAAGATATTCTTCACGTCCTGGTCGCCGTTTTGCATCTTGAAATAGACGTTAAAAGCTCCTACCAAGACAATTACGGCTGCGATTGCCTTCATAAGATTGGAAACCGGGGTCTGGTAGGAGCTGACCTCCTGCGTGGCTTTCGTGAAGCCTGCGGCACCCTTGCTGGCGGCCATAGCGTTGCCGACGGCCACGGTCACGGCGGCGAGCGCGAGCGTGCCCTTGCGGGCGAACCCTGAGCGGCTGAAACGAGCCAACGCCCTCAGGCATTTTGTTTTAATCTTCTGCATTTGCGATGATATTCGTTTTTGAAAAAAGTTATCGGGCGGTAAAGGCAATGCAGGGCGGTAAAGACAGCTTTGGGCGATAAAGGCAGTATTACAAGGAGATAGTCATAAAGCCGAATTGAGAAAAGTTTACATAGTGATAAGTCAGATTGGTGGTCGGAGCCGCAATCATGCGGCAGCCTCACATTTCGCAACTATCAAGCCAAGACCCAGGAGTTCGACATCCTCAGTTTTAGAGATATTGCGGGCGCGGTTGACAAGCATATCCACAGGTATGCCGTTTGTCATCACAGGCTCCCTCGTTTGCGTCGCTTCGGGCACCGCTTTTTTGCCGGATGCTTTCGGGGAATGGCTGTCACGCAGGATTTCAACGGCCTTGAAAGACCCGGCTTCACCGGATATGTCTATCTCCGCCTCTTCGGGTGTACCGCTCTCTTCCGGCAGGGCCGCCGGCTTTATGAAAAGGTCGAGGCATATAAGTCCTATATAGTACAATATAAGTATGGCAGTCAGATATGACAGTATTGTTCCGAACATTTTGTTTGCAGATTATGGTATTGTGAATTATGTGTTTGCGGTAATGGCCGGAATACCAGACCGAGCGAGGTTCCCGTGTCTTCCCTCCGGGTACTTCTCGCACTGCCGGGGGTGAAATATATTATGTCGCTGCCTCTCTCGACGATATATCCCGATTGCTTGAGGCGGTGGCGCAGGCATACACGCCTCCGGTCGGCGGTGACTTTCACTTTGGAAACAGGGTCAAGCCCTATGCGCATACGCAGCCTCTCGCGCCTGATAATTTCCCTGCGCTTTGTCGAGATGAATCCGGCGGAGTCTGAGGTGGCTCGTGCCAGACCGTGGCGGTCGGCTATGCGGATCACTGTCCGCACCGACACACCGGCCATGCGTGAAAGTTCGGAATACGGGTGGTTCCCATAATTTTCAAGTATCGTCCTTGTCGCTGCGGCGCGTCGGACTCCGTAAACTTTTTCAAGCCCGAGTTCGGCGGCTTTTGCCGCGACCAGCCTCGTCCCTATGCCAAGCCGTGCTGCTATGGATGCATTGGTTGCTGTCGGGAACAGTCCGCGTAGTGTGCGCAGCATTTCTTCGTTCCAGATTATCTTTCTCATAATATGATTGATGTTACTGTGTGATGTCGAGTAGCGAGCGGTTGTTTCTCTTGTACTGCCGGAGCCTGTCGATATACCGTGTTATGAATGTCCTGACTATCGCGTTGACTATATCGGATCGGCATTTTCGGTCTATGTCGCAGGCGTCCAGCGAGTCTGCAAGATCGCGGTCGAGCCTGCATATCATACGTTCGTCCTTGCGCTCCCTGAAATTATACAGGTCGAGATTGCGTCTGAAAAGCTCCCAGTCGTCATCAGCCGGGGACTCTGCCGGAGGAGCCTGTGCTTCTGGCATATCCGGAATGGGTGCGGATGTGCCGGGCACAAGGTTTCCGAGACCTCCAAGCAGCTCGTCCAGTTTGGGGTAGTTCGTTTCCTGGTTCATTCTTCTGTGTTTGGTGTTCCTGTGATGTCATTATATATGTGGTCGAAAGCCGGTGACACTATGAGAAGCTGGCCGTCCATATCGGAAATTGTGCTGAAACGGCGCAAGGCCTGACGTTTATAAACCGTAGGGGCAATGCGGACGTGCTCGCTGAATTTCTCGTTGACAAGTTTCCACAGCTCCTTTTCCTCACGGGTGCCAACCCCCGGCTCCTCCAGATTGGGGATAATGTAGTGGACGGCGGTCATGGCGTCTCCGAGGCTGCGCCTGAGACCCACCACCACGGCGACGAACACGGCTGTCGAGGGAACGCTCAGGTTGTCGTAGTGGAACGGGGTGAGCAGGTAGTCGGAGTTGGCGAAAAGAGCCAGTAACGCCTGGTCGGTCAGGCTCCCTGCGGAATCGAAAAGTACAAAATCGGCGCTCCCGGCGTTGCGCAGGTTGCCTATGAGGGAGAGCAACGCCTGTTCGTTGGTGAGGCTGAAGGGATATATGTTGTAAGGCAGAGGCATCCCGGCGTATGCGGCAGAATCGGAGGTCCGCTTCTTCACGATTGATTGCTGGGGGTCGGTGTCGAACACCGCCACACTGTGACCCTTGCTGACGAGATAGCTCGCGAAAAGGGCGCAGAGGGTGGTCTTGCCGACACCCCCTTTCTGGTTGGCGAATGTGATTATACAGGTCTGGTCCATTTTGAGACTGGCGGTTGGTTTGCGGCAAAATTATCACGGGGCGATTGCTAAATTGGAAATTCCGAACATTTTTCATTATCCGATGACGGGATAATGTGTTGAAAATGTCATCGGATTATATGATAGCACCGTCATGGCGCACCGTGTGTCACCGGATAGAAGTCGCAGTTGTCCGTCAGCGTTTCATTGAGGTATCTTCGTCTATGCGGTCATAGTCGCCTTTGTAGCCGACCTCCCACTCCCGGTTGTCGCCCCTGCCGGCTCCGGCATCGCGAATCTGCCTTATTCCGGAATTGCCCTTGCGGGGTGACAAGGCATCCTGTTTCCGTCCAAGCGTATTCTTCCGGTATTGCAGCCTCTTTGTGTCGAAGCCTTCGGACACGAGGTTTATAAGCACATGGGCTTTCAGGTCAACAGCGTAGGTGGAGCCGTCTATGTCACGGATTGAAAAGCCGGCATCGCGGAATATCCGCCGGGGTATATACCCGGTGCCGTTGTCAAATATCTCTTTAAGATCAAGAACCCTGTTGCCGTATGCCGCGCTTCGAGGACTTGAAATATCCACAAGGTGCGGAACCGTAATCCTGCCTATGCCGCACAAAAAGTCTCGCTCGGCTTCGGTGGCCGGGGAGAACGATTCGACCCAGCGGATACGGTTGTTCCGCTTCAACGCTTCCCACATATGGGGCCGGAGCTGCCGGGGCTCTCCATTGCGGTGCAGACATCCACCTTTGACATATGCGCGGTACTGTCGAGAGAGAATACCGTTAAGTTCCGGAATCGTCATTTTGGGGTTGTCTGCAAGCAGGGTGTCTATTTGCGCCTCAATTCGCGAGAATCGTTCATCGGCTGTCGAGAAGTCAAGCAGTTCCTTTATCGGATATATCTTGCCGCCGTTGATTACCGATTTCTTGTTGTGGTCGATTATCATGTAGCCGTATGGAGAATCGGATTTGCCGAAAAACACAAGCTCGATGCCGAATTTACGCCTCATTTCCTCTGCAAGCTCCCTGCTGTTGGCCGTCAAGTCCCGGTATTTGGAGAACAGAGCCCTGAGCTGCCGCCTGCGCTGTCTGTCAAATGTAGTTTCCCGGAAATGGCGGCTTATCTCCTCCAACCGCACGTCAAGGCACACCGCGCCGCCACGCTTTATCGACACCATCCCGTCGTTCTCGTAACATTCATATCCGAGGGAGTTCATAAGAGCCTTGAACTGTGTGATCGAGGCGAATTTGTAGTCCAGGGCTGCCTCCATGTCCTGACGGGCTTTCTCTCGGGCATCGTTCCCCAATATCCTGTCGATAACGCGCTGCGACCTCACGCGCTCGTGGCTGTGGTCTATCTTCCTGCCGTCGGGTGCGACACGCGAGGTTATCACATGGATATGCGTGTTGTCTGTGTCGGTATGGCCGTAAACAAGCAACGGCTGGCCGGGTTCGCTGTAACCCATCTGCCGCAGATACTCGTGCGCGAAGTCCAGAAGCTCCCGCTCTGTGTTCTCATGCCCCTTGCAGGAGAAGGCTATATGAAACTGCGCCTTGTGGATTCTCGTGTTTCTGGCCGAGTAGCTTTCAAGATACGCGGCGAGGTCGTCAGGAGTCGGACGCTCCATCGCCTCGACCGGCCCGAAATTTTTTATCTCCAGCAGGTGTGCCACACCCTTTGCCACCTTCCGCTCGTTGTAGCCTACGGCATGGAAGGTTGTGCTTGAAGGAAGTATTGTCGCTATCATGTTGTTATCTCTCTATGGCTTTATCGCTTGCCGTGGCAAGAGAATATCAGACTGTCACAAAATCGGAGTATCGTATTATGCAGTTATTCCACACTGTTACTTTCTGTTTCTCAGGATACCGCGTACTGTCATGCTCACAATATCGGAGTGTTCTGCTATCATTTTATCTATCGCTCCCTTTATCTGTTGTATGGACGGCAGCAACACCTCTTTATAATATGCCTCGCTCAACAGCCCGGCCACCGAAAGCTCGTTGGCCCGTTTCATGGCCTGGTTGAGATTGCCGCCGGCCCAGCCGAGTTCGTCTTTATATCTGCGGTAGAAAGCGGTCATAAGCTCGACGGCATCCATACGGCTCTTCATATCCCTGTCGGAAAACTCCGCTATTGCCAGACGGATATATGAGCTTATGCTGCTGAAGCCCTTGGCCCTCTCTTTGAGCCGTTCAAGCTCCGTGTCGGTGAATAGTATCTCTATTCTGTTGGTTCTCTTCTCCATGATTCAAGTGATTAAAAATCGGCGAGTCGCGAGCTGATTTGCCCCGGACGGAACGGGCGGCAAGTTACTTTTCATCGGTAAAACGCAGTTTTATCCGGGGAAAAGTACAACTTGCTCGACAAATTCTGCACCCGTTGCGCGGTTGCCCCGGGGTCTTTCTCAACCTCGCCTTCTGGCGGCGAAGTTAGCACGCCGGGAGTGCTAACACACAAATTCCGAACATAATCCTTGTATCACTATCCGAAATATCACGGGTGCCGATTATCGGATACTCGCATAATCGCGGTATATGATATTCACATTATCCGATGGCTCGTTTATCCCCAAAACGATTACATCATATCATTTTCAATATATAATTAGATACAGCCATAATGAGATGGAACAAGCATATTATTATCGGATTATCAGGGTATTAAATGATAAAACAATTGCTTGATTTCTTGCATATGTCGTTGAAAATTAGTATATTTACATACTTGAAGCGTCGCTTCGTGCGATAGTCCAGCTATGTGACAGTAACATTGTCGGACAGTCATAACATCATAATATCTCTGACTATGTTTCAGCTTCTATTGATAATATATCTGTTGCCCGTAGTGATAATCGCGGTATTACTTATCCGCCTTATCCGATGGCTGCTCTCGCTTGCCCTGCGGTTAATACGCTGGGCAGTGCCGGTATTGTTCCGGCTTGCCGTGCGGCTGCTCGTGCTTGGTTGGCAAGGAGCTTATTGCCTATGGCGATATTACCGTCGCCGGACTGCGCCATAAGTAATTTTGACAGGAGGGAAAAAGAGAGGAACGGGCTTAGACTTCTCCCTTTGGCGAGTCTCTTGCGATCGTGCGTCACTAAGGCTTAAAACTGCCGCTTTTCGGGGGTATGTGCGCCACCTTTTCAGCCACCTTCACCGACACCTTTCCAGCCACTTCTTCCGCCACCTTTTCGGACACCTGTTCAGACACATCTACCGACACTGATACTGACACTTTTACAGACACCCCTGGGGACACTTCTTCGGACACCTTTGGGGACACTTTTGGGGACACCTTCACAGACACCTTTTCCGCCACTTTTTCGGCCTATGTGCGCCACCTTTTTCGCCACCTCTTCGGACCCCTTCGGCAAGCCTCCAAATAGCCCTGATTTACCCCCACCACGGAGTGCGAACTCTTCCGGTCTTTCGGGCGTTTCCATAGCAGAAGCCGCCCTTGCTCAATGTTAAATATTGTTTAATTGGGCTATATTTGTAAAATAATTGTTAAATTTGAGCATCTTCTCGAATTGCCTTAAAAATTGGGTAAAATCGGCCTCTTTTAGATAGGTACATTTGGTACAAATCTCTGGTACATTTTAATTTGTACCAATTTTATAAATCCTTAATTTTCAAAAGAATAGATAGTGTAAAACATATCCCAATGGGACCACTCTTTAAAAATCAAGCACTTACGAAGCGATTCGCAAGTGCTTTTTCTTTTGCTTTGAACACAAATCTGAACACAACTCCGCGCCAACTCGTTTCAGCCACCAATGGCACGCGTCTGTGTTCATGCACGTGTGTTCAAATTTTGTGTTCAGATAGTGGCTGATGAAAAGAAAATAATAGGGAGAACACTTCTTCTTTTGCTTGGCTCTATATACTTATGAATCGATGATTTTTCGTAATTCTGCAGTCAGAAAAGACTCTGCAGATGAAAGCTATCAATGATTTCTTCAAAGACAACGAGGTCAGCCTCCCGTGCGGCAATTTCTTATTTATAGCGATTTTTAATGTTGTCTACCATTCCGTTTATATGGTCTCTAACCTCTTGTGGAGATATAATTTCAACCCAATGCGCTCTGGAAAGAAGATAGCCAAGAAAGTCCTCGGTAGGGCGTAACGTAACTTCGTAATCGCAATACCCGTCACCTTCCGCTATCAGCCTTTGGGTAGGATGT
>CAJKRG010000081.1 GCA_905202215.1 uncultured Porphyromonadaceae bacterium | reverse complement strand
TAAGCAAAAATACACCAACCTGTGATTTAACAGATATTATGAAACACCCTCTAAGCCTTCACCGCATAGGACTCCTATATAAATTCTACAGTCCTGCAATCAGACTCCTCCTCATAATTGGCGGCACAGTGCTCCTCGGCTCCTATGCCATGTGTCTCTACGGCGTCTCCATGACGCGTCTTTATCCCGACGACGGACCCTTCATGCTCATATATTCCATGGGCGCCGGCATTGCGGGCTGGGTATATCTGGCCGGGCCGTTTATCCTCGCCATGGTGTCGAACCGTGCCACTGTCACCACTCTTCCCGCTTCATGGACCGAGAAATCCGTCTTCATTTTCAGCTGGATTTTCGTGGTCTATCCGCTCTATCTGGCCGCATTGTGGTATGGTGCCACAGGTGTGTGCTCGCTCTTTACCGATTTGGCATCGGTCAATTCCGTGATGATGGATATGATCTTCGAACGCACCGCCGGTATCAATTTCGGTACGCTGACCAACAACTCGATGCTATATAATTCCCTCAACTCCATGGCACAGGTCTCGGTGGCCGCGCTCGTCATCGTCTCCGTCCGCCGCAACCGCTTTGTGCTCGGTATTGTAGGCCTGATAGTCAGCTCCTTTGTGTTCTGGATCATAGGCATGGTTGTCGGAGTTGTGTCCGTGCTGCGGAGCGGATTTATCGACGAGGTGGCCTCCGGCGGCAGTACGCCCGAAAATTTCGCCCAGAACCTTATCGACCAGATTTCAGCCATTTTTCCTTTAGTGGGAGTATTTTCGGTTCTTGTGGCTATCGTGTGCGTTATCCTTGCCGTAAGGAAAATTAAAATGCGTCAGAACTGATCATGGAATTCCGTACAGACCGGCCTATCTACCGACAGATCATCGACTATGCCTTCGGCTGTATCATCGGTGGCGGATGGCGCCCCGGCGAGAAGGTGCCGTCGGTGCGGGAACTTGCCGTGGCGCTCGCCGTCAACAGCCATACCGTGCTGAAGGCCTACGACCATCTCCAGGCCCAGGGCATAATAATATCGCGTCGCGGCATGGGCTTCTATCTGGCCGACGATGCCCCTGAGCGTGTCAACGCCGAGCGTCGCGAGGAGTTCTTCTCGACCACTCTGGCCGATGTTTTCGAAAGCATGGAGAGTCTCGGCATCTCGATCGGAGAGGTGCTCGGGCGCTATGAAAGTTTCAAACAGTCAAACTTTCCGGCCGGAAAACAGCCGTAGAACAAAAAATTTTCCTATCTTTGCACACACAAAATCACCTGAAAAGCCATAGAACGGCGTAAGGTCCGGTAGCTCAGCTGGATAGAGCATCTGCCTTCTAAGCAGACGGTCATGCGTTCGAGTCGCATCCGGATCACAAGAGTGTGATACAGGCACCTTGTCAGCACTTGAAAGATCGCGAGGTCGGGTATGTGCCCGGCCTCGTTTTTTACCTCCTGGATATGGAACGCAAAGATGCATGGTTCGCTGATGTGAAGAGGCTCCTCGAGGCGGGCGATACCGTCGAGCTTCGGCCCGGGGGCTACAGCATGTGGCCTGCCATACGGCCGGGGAAAGACACTGTGTACATCAGGGCTGCCGACGCATACCGCCCCTCCGACATTGTGCTCGCCTCCTGCGGCACGTCAGGAGCCGTGGTGCTCCACCGCATTGTCCGTGTGCTCCCCGACGGGGTAGTGCTCCGCGGCGATTCCAATCTTTATCAGACCGAGACATGCCCCTTCGGCGCGGTTGCCGGTCGTGTCGAGGCTGTCGTCCGCGATGGCCGCGATGTCACGCGCTCACTGTCTCTGCGTCTTCCTGCGGCGCTTCAGCGTCTTCCCGACGGTCTCCGGCGCCCGCTTGTGCGAATTCTGAACCTGTGGAAAGATGGAATCTGACGGTATCCGCAAAATAATCCGCGATTTTGGCCGCATATGGAAAGAATCGTACGGCACACGGGCGCTCACTGTCGCCGTCGCTGTCGCCGGGTGTCTTAACGTAGGCGCATCCCTTCTGTTCGTGTGGGCAACCAAGCGGATCGTCGACTTTGCCGTGGCGCCTACGCACGATATTCCCCTGCGCTTTGTGGCCCTCCTTGCCGGCTGTCTTCTGCTGCAGCTCGCCATACCCGCCGTGCGCCGCCGTCTCGAGACAGTAGCCCTCACGCGCTATGCCAACAATCTGCGCCGCCGTCTGCTCACGCGTCTGTTGCAGTCGAAATGGTCGGGTCGCGGCGCCATGCACAACGGCGACGCCATAAGCCGCATGCGCGACGATGTCGCCACCCTCGCCTCGCTGTCGTGCTCGACGCTGCCGGGCATTGCGGCCGTCGGCCTGCAGCTTGCCGGCGCTTTCGTCTTCCTCGCCGTTCTCGACGCGCGCCTGGCCCTCGCCGTGGTCTTCATCATGCCTGTGGCTCTGCTGGTGAGCAAGATATATGTCGGCCGCACAAGGCGTATCACACGCGAGATACGCGAGGACGACAGCCGCATCCAGACCTTCCTTCAGGAAAGTCTCCATCACCGCACCCTTCTCTCTACGCTCATGGGTACCGGGCGCCGCGCCGAGTCCTACGCCGGCCTCCAGGCCGGCCTCACCGCGCGCATCCTGCGGCGCACCGACATCTCCATCTTCTCTAATGCCGTCATCACGGCCGGTTTCATGCTCGGATATACCGTCACATTCCTCTGGAGCGCCTACGGCCTCGCCGCCGGTATCGTTTCCTTCGGCATGATGACGGCCTTCCTGCAGCTCGTGGCCCAGGTGCAGCGCCCGGTCCTCGACCTCTCGCACCGCATACCCGCCTTCATCAACGCTTCCGTGGCCATCGACCGCGTCGACGAGATCCTTGCCATGCCGGTCGAGGACTGCGACACGGGCCGCATAGAGGCCGGAACGCCTACAGGACTGCGTTTTACCGATGTCTGCTACCGCTATCCCGACGGCGACGCCGATGTCATCACCCGTCTTAACCATGATTTCAGGCCCGGGTCGGTCACGGCCGTGATAGGTCCCACGGGCAGCGGCAAAAGCACCCTCCTGCGCCTCATGCTCGGGCTGGTGGCTCCGGTTTCGGGCCGCGCCGAGTTCTATACGGCCGAGGGAGTCTCCGGGCCGATAGCGCCCTCTCTGCGACATAATATCGTCTATGTGCCGCAGGGCAACTCCCTCGTCTGCGGCACCGTGCGCGATAATCTTCTTCTGGCCGACCCCGAGGCTGACGATGCCCGTATGGAGGAGGCCCTCAGGGCGGCTGTGGCCGATTTCGTCCTCGACCTGCCCGACGGTCTCGACACGCAATGCTTCGAGGGTGGCGGCGGTTTCAGCGAGGGGCAGGCCCAGCGCATAGCCATAGCCCGCGGCCTTCTCAAAAAGGGCAGCCTCATACTGCTCGACGAGCCCACCTCCGCCCTCGACCCTGCCACGGAGAGCGAATTCCTCTCGCGCTTCATAGCCCACACCGCCCCCGGCACCACAGTAATCATCGTCACCCACCGCCCTGCCGTCCTCACCCACTGCACCGACATCCTCGAAATCCACCGGTAGGCGCGAACCGCCTCTGGCGGTCGGCAATCATTATTCAACCGCTATGCGGTTGCACTCTGATGTGTCGCTTCCGGACCTATGGTACGCGGGCTTCGCCCCCGAACCATAGTATGGGCAGGAAAACGAACGCTACCGGATAGCTATTGAAGAGTTTGTTTGTATGTGTTTGAATATTAGTAGTATAAATGGTGAATTGTAAAACGATTGTAATAAAACGAAACCTACCCAAAGTTGAATTTGGTTGAATCGGGCTTTAATAATCGGGCCGCAGCGTTTAACGAGCGTTTAATGCTGCTTTAATCCCTCTTTAATTGGCTTTAATATCGTGCGGCTGCATGGCTGGTTTTCGCCGGCTGTGTGGCCGCTTTCGTTGTGCAGGTAGGTCAATGGCTTACGGAGGCGCAGAGGGCGCGAAATTCAAGCATTTACGGCATTTATGGGGCATTGCGCCGAGAGACAGGCGGCGGTGCGTAAGACGAGGACTGCACGCCCATGCGCACGAGTGAACAGGCGGACGGCAGCGGCGTTAAATGCTCTGTTAAATGGAGGTAGCTACACCCTGCTCCGGGAGGGTAAAAACGGGGGTTTTGAGAATGTGCAAATCGTGCACATTTCGCCCCGAAAATTGGGTTGGAGATACAGTTGGGGATACAGTTGGGTATACTCTGCATATAGGTAAACACCCCCATAAGGACAAAAATCGAGCTGAAAACGGCGATTTTTAAGCGATTCGACCCCCTTTAATACCAAAAACAGCGCTGTTATAATCGGGTTTAAAAATCGTTTAAATTACTGATAATGTGTATTATGTGCGCTTAAACGCTTTGAAAGGGAGCTAAAAAAAGATTTTTGCCTGATTTAAGGGCTATGGAGGGGTGCAGGGGGTACACAGGTGGAGACGCATTATGTGAGGCGCACAAGACCTTTGACCAAAGCAATCTGATAAATGTCGGAAAGGGGAAGATTGATAGGATCGTAATTATTGTTTTCAGAAACAAGCTTGATAGTGTTCTTAAACTCGCCTGGACGAACCTTTTTAATAAGAACGCCCTGGCTGGTGTTTATGACGTATACTTTGCCCCATTGAAAGAACATGTCGGAGAGGTTAACGAACTGACATATTACCATGTCGCCGGACTGGTAGAGTGGTGTCATGCTGTCGCCGCTGACGGGTATTGCAAAATCGGCTTTAACACCAGGAATATTTATACGCTCGCATTCGGATTCGTCGATGATGACCTCGCCGGTGAAGAAACCCGCCATAGCCTTAGCGGGGATAAGAGGAATGCCGGCAGGAGGTAACGGCTGATTTTCCCTATCAAAAGTGCTTTTTGTGTTTCGTTCATCCTCACTTCTAAAATCGAAAGCATCACCTTCTCCTCTAATGAGCCAATCCATGTTTATTTCCGCAATTGCGGAAACTTTTTCAACGACATCAAAGGAGGGTTTGCCTTGACGTTTGCCTGTGATATTGTCAATGACAGATGGCGTCACACCTATAGCATTGGCAAAAGCACTTTTATTGCCGCCATATAGTATCCTGATAATCTTGACGAAACGTTCATTAATTGCACTCATTTACTCAAATGCGTAATTTTGTTGCTAAAATATTTTGTATTTTCGCAAATGCGTATTATATTTGCAGCGTGTTACTGAGGTTACGGCGCCAAAGATACGAAAAAGGGCGGATTTGACCAAGAGAAACACGGATTAAAAACAGATTGAAACCCAAGTAAAAGGACAATGAAAGCAACAAAATTAACAATCGGATTCCGGGAGTGGTCGAAGCTGGCCGACTTCGTGGAAACAATCAACCAGGAGGATGAAATGGTGGCCTATCAGATAGACAACACCACTGCCCTAATCGTCGCCGTCGGCGAATGTGGCCTTGCATGGGTAGACAGCCAGGCCGCCACATGGTTTGAGGACCATTACATGACACCAGTAAAGTAAAAGGAAATGAGAACGACAAGCAGCTACATCAAGGTGAGCGACGAAGCCAGGGCAAAGCTGGCGCGGCAGTTCAAGGTCGAGGAAAAGACGGTATATCTTGCGCTGACGTACCGTCGCGATTCGGAGAAAGCGCGGAAGATACGCTACACGGCAGTGAAGGACTACAGAGGTATCCCGATGCTACACTGCCCGGCATGTGAGACCCTGCACGAAACGAGCGAGGACGGGCGGGATGTAATGCGCCAGGAATGGCCCAACGGAGCTGTTCTGGTATGGTACAAAGGCACACCGGAGGTGATAGTGCGGCACAAGGGGCGTGAGGTGCTGCATGAGGACTGCGCTAACATGCCCCGGTTTACCGAAATTCAACTTTACGCTGAAAGCCTTTGAGATATGATCAAGCAATTCAGTCCCCAAAAGGCCATATACACTCTGAGAGAGTGTTCGTCTCAGCTATGCCCCGCTGGCAGATACAGAATGGCGTCTTTTTATTTTCAACATATTGTTGAAACACGGAAGCAATCAGACGGGCGAACATATATCGAGGCATTGGAGGCTTCTCTCCTGAGCGGAAGAGCAGATCTTCAACCCATACTTCTGTACCGTCTTGTGCGACTTTGGCGATCGATTCATAAAGAATGCATGGCACGTCGGGAGCGTAAAACTCGCAGCCTTGAAGGAGTGCTATATTGTCTAAAGTCGAACGGACTAATTCTCGATACTGAAATAGTGAACGTCGTCCGCGATAGATTACACAGAAAGCAATCTCCCAAGGATTTATTACAGTAGGCTTTTTCATGGTGAAACTAAGGTAATGAGCCACAAAGATAGTAAAAGGAATGGAAACAATCAACGGAACACTCTGCATAAGTCATGAGGAACTGACCGGGCGCATAATCACGACGGCCAACCTCAAAGCCCTGGTGCGTCGCGGCCAAGTGCGACAGGTGCGCAAGGGTGGCAACGGTCGGGAGGCTCTGTTTGCCGTTGACAGTCTGCCCATGAAGTGGCGCACGGAGGTTTACAAGCTCTTTCCCGACTTGCAGGAACAGGCCGAGAGCAAGGAATTTTTAGACACGATCACGCCGGACGGAGCAGCCTTTGACTTTTTCCAAGGCTACCAGTTGAGCGATGGCCGGCACTTGCCCGAGGACAAAGTGCTGGAGTATTCAAGCAACGCGGCAATTATGAACGCTTTCCGGCGATGCTGGGACGCTCATGTGAGCAAACGGCAGCGGAGCGGCAAAAAGAAATTAGGATCAAAGGAGTTTTGGGAACGAGCAGCGAAAGTATTGCCAAGACTATCCGACCAATGGCCGCATTCACTTCCCTGCAACGCTAAATGGCTAAGCATGAGATTTAGGGAGTATGTGCGCGACGGTTATGTGTGCTTTATCTCCGGCAAATTCCTGAACGGCA
>CAJKRG010000080.1 GCA_905202215.1 uncultured Porphyromonadaceae bacterium | reverse complement strand
CCGTTTCCGGCAAGCAGGAACTCTACGAGGCTATCGTGAACATGTACGCATAATCATCTCTTAACCCAAAATAATCGGGGCGCGAAGTGACAGTCACTTCCTGCCCCGATTATTTTTCGTATCTTTACCGCCCGAAAATCGCTTTCAATGAAAATCAGCCGTTTCGAGTCGGAATTCCGAAAACTGTATCTGCCCCTTGGCATGTATGCCCTCCGCTATGTCGGCAACACCGACACTGCGGAAGACACGGTACAGAATGCCTTTGTCAAGGCTTGGAAAGCTATCGGCGACGGTCTTGAAATCGACGATTTCAAAGCATTCATGTATCGCTGCGTCCGCAACGAATGTATATCTGTCCTACGGCAGGCTCAACGCTTTGTCAGTCTCGACGAAGTACCCGAAGTAGAGGAAAACGATATCGACACCTCGGAGCGCGATGCCCGCATATGGCGTGCAATCGATGATCTGCCCGACCGCTGCCGGCAGGTATTCCTTCTGAGCAAACGCGACGGCCTTTCAAACGAAGAGATCGCCGACGAACTCGATATTTCTGTCAAAACTGTCAAAAACCAGATGACAAAGGCTTTCTCACGACTCCGCGAAACACTGTCGCAAAGCGGCCATAAGCCTTTCTTCCTTCCGTTTTTATAGCAGAGTTCAGTTGCCGAAACTGAGAATGGTCAGATAGCGCGGACTGCCATATCCATCGTACTGCGAAGCAAACGACAGACGTATGAACTGGTTGTCGGAACCCCACCAGGTCGCTTCCATTCCTCCAGCTGTATTCTGCATGCTTACAGGAGGGCCGTAAGCACCGACAAGTGATGCATATGCATTATTATAGCGGCTTGTGTCATAAAAACTCTGATTATACATAAACCGCGAACCGCACAGGCCTCCGTAATTATTGTAGAACAGCAGGGCTTCAGGCCACATCATGTTGAGCATCGGCACATTGTTCACAAAAACCGTATTGCCGTCATAGGAACTCACAGTATATCCATTGTTCAACAAAGCATTGATCGACAGATTGACAGTAGTGCCAAGAGCGATGCCAAGAATAGAGCGGAAAGGACGCCAGTGACGTGAAGGACGCCATTTTGGCGGAGGAGCGGGACGGAACCATCCATGATGTGGAGGCATAGGCTGCATATGGCCGGGATGGTGGCCGGGATGATGCGCAGTCTGAGGCGGACGCGGCGGACGGTAATCAGGCCGGTGATTTCCACCGTGTTGGCCGCCGTTCATATGACCGGGACGATCATTGCCCGGCCGGTAATTATCAGGACGATGATTGCCGGGACGGTTATTACCCGGGCGATTATTGCCCGGATGCCTGTCGGACGGACGGTTGTTGTCCGGCCTCGGAGTAGTCGGACGCCGCGGTGTCGCAGGTCGGTTATGACCGCCTCCATTACCGTTAGAAGGTCTGCCGTTATTCCCGGGACGCGATGCCGGTTGAGATTTTTGCGGATGTTCACGGCCACGCTCATTGCGGCCGCGGGCTTCGGCGACAGGACTCATCAGAGCGCCGCATAGAAGCAGAATACCTGTACATCTGAATAATCTTTTCATAATCGTAGCTTTTATAAATTGGATTGCCGAGGCTGCAAAAGGTTTAGAGGGTGTTTCATAATTTTTTTTGATATGGAATAGGACTTTTCAGAAAGTGCTGCGTCTATAAGGCGAATCAATCACATAATGCAATGAAAACAAAACTTCTGATTCTACTGCTGACCCTTTGCTCATTCGCAACACAGGCACGTGAGCCTCAGCGGGGTTACCGCGGATTTGCCGACTTCGACCTATATTACTTCAGCGAAAAGACCCCTGGGTATTCCACGTCCGACTATCTCTACCTCAGCGTATCGACATCGCACGGCTACCAGTTCAATCCGCACCTCTATATCGGCGCCGGTTTTACTTTCGGAGGCGACAGCATGCTTCCATTTTATGTAGACGCCCGCACCGACTGGAAATTCGGTAAATTCACACCCTTCGGCGACATCAAACTCGGCTACAATCTCACGGGCGGAGGAGGTGTCTTCTTCTCGCCATCTGTCGGCTACCGTTTCAACTGGGGTCGCAAAGTCGGCATAAATCTCGGAATCGGCCTGACCGTCAAGGGATATCAGACCGAAGTCTATGAAATCATCGAGAACCCCGACGGCTATCAGGTAATAGAATACGCAGGTACGGAACGCAGGAACCGATCATACCTCACAATCCGTTTAGGCATAGATTTTTAATCATGAAACACGATGAAGAAATATTAGCTGTAGCACGGCGCTACCGCAGCGGCGCTTTCTCGGTCAAAGAAGGCTGGCAACGCCTTGGCCTTGGCTCCGCCCCATGGTGGTCTACAAGGAAAATTGCCGCGGCTGCAGCGATAGCCGTTATCGTAAGTGCGACAGCCGGAATATTCATACACAACAATCTGCAAGAACCGGCTACGACCGAAATTACCCCGGCCGCGCCTACGGCACCGCGATACGCCGTCCGGGCCATCGACTTCGAAGACACTCCCCTACCCATCGTTCTCGAATCAATCAAGGAAACATATGGTGTCGAAATCGTCAACATTCCCGACAATGCCGATACCTTTAAACTCACGCTTCACTATGAAGGAAACGCCGATGACCTCGTCGAAACCATCAACGACATTCTCGGCACTGAAATAGCTATCAAGGAATGATACGCATAGCACTACTGATAACTGCAATCTGTATTTCCATAGCCGTCGCCGCCCAGAGAGTGACAATCGACGCGACCGACCGCCCGGCCGCCGAAGTTTTCGGCGAAATAATGGGCCAGACGGGCAAAAACTTCGTGTATTCATCTGATATTCTCAAAAATGTAAAAGTCACCGTAAAAGCCAAAAACCGCCCGCTGAAGCATGTTTTGGCCGACATGTTCCGCGACACCGACATCACTTTCAAAATCCGTAAGAAAGATGTGATTCTGAAACGTCGCAAACACAAACGCCGCACAATGGTAGAAGTGCTGCACTCTCCCGCCGAAATAGCCGGCGAAAAGCCCGACAAAAACATGCTCGACGAGATAATAGTCGTCTCGCGCCTTGAGGCTCCTGCTGTGCAGACATCGGAAATCGGGGCCAAAAAGCTGACGGCAAAAGAAATAAAAAATACTCCCGTACTTCTTGGCGAAACCGACGTCATCAAAGCTCTTCATCTGCAGCCCGGCGTCACCGAAGGTACCGAGGGTATGGCCGGCATGAATGTGCACGGCGGAGACTCCGATCAGAACCTCTATATGCTCGACAATGTACCTCTCTATCAGGTAAATCACTTCGCCGGACTCTTCTCGGCATTCAACGCCGATGCAGTGCGCTATATCGACTTCTTCAAATCGTCGGTTCCGGCCAAATACGACGGCCGCCTGTCGTCGTTCCTCGACGTGCGCACCAAAAACGGCTCGGCCGAAGGCTTCTGCGGCTCGGCAAAGCTCGGCCTGACTTCGGGCGCGGTCAATCTCGAAGGCCCGATAGGCGACAAGACAAGCTATTCGGTAGCCTTACGACGCTCCTGGTATGATGTTCTGTCTGTTCCTATTTTAGCTTTAGTCAACTCCCATAACAACAGCGACAAAATAAACTTACACTACTATTTCACCGACCTCAACGCAAAGCTGCACCATCGGTTCACCGACCGTACATCGGGTTACCTGAGCGTCTACTTCGGCGACGACTACCTCAAGACCGGCGACAAGGACGCCGACGGCGACTACGAGGAAAACGTAGGTCTGCACTGGGGAAATTTCGTGGCACAGGCCCGCGCGAACCATCGCATAAACCAGAATCTGACAGCCGAATTCACGGCCGCATATACACGCTTTTTCTCCAGCATCAAGCACGAAGAATATACTGTGTATTCCGACGCTTCAAATATAATAACAGAGAAACAGTATCTGAAAATGCACACCAAAAACAATGTGAACGACTGGATTGCCCGCGCCGATTTCGACTGGAACGCGACCGATAATTCGCGTGTACGCTTTGGTGCCGCCTATACACTGCACTCTTTCCTGCCGGAAAGAACTTCACGCGAGAACACCTATAACGACGAGACTGTCATAGCGCGCGACTCCACATGGACTTACCACGCAAGCGAAATCAACGCTTACATCGAAAACGACTGGCGAATCAGCGACCGCTGGCGTGCCAACGGCGGCCTCCACACCTCATTCTTTCATATCGACAGCAAAAGCCACTTCGGCATCTCGCCACGCCTGTCGGTGAGCTACCGTGCCTCCGACAGCTGGGCTTTCAAGACAGCATTCAGCCGCACAACCCAGTATGTACACCAGCTCACCCAGAGCTACCTCGCTCTGCCTACCGACCAGTGGATACCGATAACCGGACGATTCAAACCCCAGACCGCCAATAAAGTATCTGTCGGAGTATACTGGCAGTCGCCCGACAGCAAATTCGAAGCTTCTGTCGAAGGTTACTATAAAGACATGCGCAATCTCATGGAATACCGCGACGAATACTACCTCCGGCCTCCGCTTGAAATGTGGAATGCCCGTCTTTGCTCAGGCAAGGGCACGGCCAAAGGTCTCGATTTCAAATTCGAAAAGACCATCGGACGGTTCACCGGCCACATCGCCTATAGCCTCGCATGGGCCGACCGCACTTTCAGAGACAAAAACGGCGGCCGCACCTATCCGGCCCGGTTCGACAACCGACACACCATCAACATTCTGCTCAACTTGAACATAAGCTCGAAAGTGAGTCTGAACGCCGCGTGGACCGGGCATTCCGGCAACCGCTTCACCTTCATGCCGCAGAACTGGGAAGACCCCGATTTCACCTTCGATTTTTCGAACGACTATAACAATCTGCGGGCTCCGCTCAACAATTATCAGCTGCCGTTCTACCACCGGCTCGATTTGTCATGTTCCGTAGCCAACAGCCGCGGCTACTGGACATTCAGCCTCTACAATGCTTACTGCCACCGCAATACAATCGCCATTCGCCGCGATACCGACAAATTAGGCCGCCCCGTATTTCAAAAAGTAAGCCTTTTACCGATAATTCCCTCAATTGCATATACATGGCTCTTCTAAGAAAAATAATCCCGGGTCTTCTCGCCCTTGCACTCACTTCCTGCTACGAAGATTTCACACCCAAGACAGACACCCGACCGGTGCTGTGCATGAACTCGCTCATCACTGCCGGCGAGCCCATCGAGGTGAGCGTGACCCGCACATGGGCCTACACCGATATCGCCGCCCAACGCGACCACAGCGTCAAAGATGCCAAAGTATCCGTCTATGCCAACGGAGAACTCCGCGACGACTCGTATATTCCGCAAGAAGGCGACCATATACGTCTCGTGGCAGAAAGCCCGGGCTTCGACCCTGCCGAAGCTGAAGTGACGGTGCCCTTAGCTGTGCCATTCTCCTCCGTCAAATGCGAACCGACTGTTTCAAATTACTGGATTGACGACAGTAACGGAATGGCTAACATGAGTATCCGATTCAATACTTTGTTTATTCTCACAATCAGCGATATGCCCGACGCAGTCAATTACTATCGTTTTTCATACAAAAATTTCTATGAAAGCTTTGGTAACTTAAACAGTTCATTCAATTACTTTACGCCCGGTTATTTCAACTACGAATCCGAACCTATTTTCAGCGAACATATAGGCGTTTTCGAGTCTGTGATGGGCTGTACGGCATGGGGATTCGAGTTCTTCACCGACCGCCAGTTCTCGGGCAAGGACTATACGCTACATATCTTGTTCACCGACGCAGACTATACCATGAATCTGCCCGAATTCGACGAATCATACCTCGACTGCGGATATATCCTCACGCTCAGCACCGTGACCGAAAGCTTCTATAACTATGCCAACTACAAATGGCAGCTCAGCGACGGTTTTATCTACGACATGAGCGATGTCGGTCTCTCCGACCCGATACAGGGATACAGCAACGTCTCCACCGGCGCCGGAATAGTCGCCGCCCAGACCCACTCATCATATACAATAAATCTGAAAGACTTTCTGAAAAAATGGCTGGAAGAAAATCAGCAAAACAATAAACCATAATGAATAAATCAGTTCTTTCCATCGTCGCTCTTTTCTCGGCAATCAGTTTCAACTCTTGCAAAGAAGACGAATCCGTCTATATTGCCTGGAATATCAGTACCTCCACTCCTGAAGCATTCAACATACTGAATGCTCACGGCTTCCATCCTGAACTCATCATCAATACATCGGCAGAAAGCGGAAGCGTCACTCTCGAAAGTTCCAATGCCGGGGGAGTGTACATTGAATATACAGCCGACAGATATGTCAGCTCCGAGATGGGCTACACCATAACCAAAATCGACGACAATACTCTCCGGATAGAGTTCGAAGCCATCGACAATCTCACAGAAACCAGAAACGAGACCGTGCTCCTCACCGCTAAAATAGGCTCGAAGACCGTAGGCTGCCCCACTCTGATAACCCGCAGTCCGGAAGAACCGATATGAAGTACCTGATTTATTTTTTCATAGTCATCGCCCTTGCCGGCTGCAAAGAAGAGGAGGCGGCTCTGCGTTTTACACAAGTCTCCAATTCAAATCCGGCAGGAATCAAAGTCGATTATTTTTCTCCTGACTCTTTGCACTGTGCCAAGTCATACGAAATCAGAGCCAACAGCCAGGGGGGCATACTCAAACTGCAATGCACCAACCTGCCCGATATTACGGTCGTGGAAAGTTTCCTTGCAGGAGGCACATACACAAATACTGAAAGCGAATACAGCGTAAGTTACAATAAGAGGGTGTTTCATAATATCTGTTAAACCACAGGCCAAAAAAGTCTGAGATGGATTTATCTCTGAACCAAGGGAGCATAGCGGTGGCTATGTGACTGAGGCGAAGAGATAAAGACACTCAGAAT
>CAJKRG010000079.1 GCA_905202215.1 uncultured Porphyromonadaceae bacterium | reverse complement strand
CCTTCAACTCAGATATAAATCCATCTCTGACTTTTTGGCCTGTGAATTCACATATGTTATTAAACAACCTCTTAAGGTCTTCAGAGAGCTTAAATTAGGGAAATAGCAAAAGCGGCCCGCCGGAGATCGGCGAGCCGCTTTTGCCATATGATGGATGGGGATTATTTCTTCTTGGCTGCAACAGCCTTGCGGCGGCTGTCGGTGAGGTAGGCAACGGGGCAGGCCACATAGATTGTGGCGAGTGTGCCGATGATCACGCCGAAGAGCATTGCGAAGGTGAAGCTGCGGATTGCGTCGCCACCGAGAATGAAGATACAGAGGAGCACCAGAAGGGTCGAAGCCGATGTCATGATGGTACGGCTAAGAGTGGTGTTGATCGAGTTGTTGATGGTGGTATAGAAATCCTGCTTGGGATAGAGACCGATGTTTTCACGCACACGGTCGAAGACTACCACGGTATCGTTGATCTGATAACCGATCACGGTCAGAATCGCCGCTATGAAGGTCTGGTCCACTTCCATCGCAAAGGGAAGAATGCCATAGAACAGCGAGTAGAAACCGATGATGGCGAATGCGGTGAATGCCACGGCAGCGAGAGCGCCGAGCGAGAAGGCCACGTTGCGGAAACGGAGAAGGATATAGAGGAACATAGCCAGCAGCGAGATTGTGACTGCGAGGTATGCCTTGGTCTTCATATCGTTTGCAATCGAGGGGCCTACGAGCTGCGAGCTTACAATGCCCTGGCTTGCGTCGGTAGTAGAGAATTCGGCAGCGCTCATGCCTTCGCGGAGGTAGGGCTTGAGGGCTTCGAAGAGCTTGTCGGTGATTTCGTTTTCAACGCCGGCTTCTTCGGAGTTGATCTTGTAGTTGGTGCTTACGCGAACCTGGTTGGAGCTTTCGATGGTGATCACCGATGTGGAAGCATCGGGGAACTGGGCGGAGAGCACCTGCTGGAGTTCCTGAGTATCGACAGGACGCTCGAACTTGACGATGTAGTTGCGGCCGCCGGAGAAGTCGATACCGCGGTTGAGGCCACGTGCGAAGAGCGATATAGCCACGATGACAACCATCACAGCCACGACAGTGAAGCTGATCTTGCGCTGGCCGAGGAAGTTGATGTGAGCGTTGACAAACATCTTCTTCGAGAGACCGGTGCTGAAGGTGAGGCTATTGAAGGCCTTGGTCTTGGAGAACCAGAGGAAGAAGAGACGGCTCAGATATACAGCGGTGAAGAACGAGCAGATAAGACCGATGATAAGGGTGGTTGCGAAGCCCTTGATGGGGCCTGTGCCGACAACGAGGAGGATCACACCTGTGATGATCGAGGTGAGGTTGGAGTCGAAAATGGCGGAGAAGGCGTTGCTGTAACCGTCGGCAAGAGCGTTGCGCACGTTCTTGCCTGCGCGGAGCTCTTCCTTGGTACGCTCGAAGATGAGCACGTTGGCGTCGACGGCCATACCGAGCGAGAGCACGATACCGGCGATACCGCTCATGGTGAGCACGGCCTGGAATGAGGCAAGGATACCGATGGTGAAGAAGAGGTTGCAGATGAGGCAGACATTTGCGATAATGCCGGGCATTACGCCGTAGAAAGCGATCATGAAGATCATAAGGAGCACGAGAGCCACCACGAAGGAGATGAAGCCTGCGTTGATGGCCTGCTGGCCGAGCGAAGGACCGACAACCATGTCGGAGATGATGTGTACCTTGGCGTCCATACGGCCGCTCTTGAGCACGTTGGCAAGGTCGCGGGCCTCGTCGAGGTCGAAGTCGCCGGTGATCGACGAGCTGCCGCCTTCGATCTTGTCGTTGACGTTGGGAGCGGAGTATACCATGTCGTCGAGCACGATTGCCACCTGCTTGCCGATGTTCTGGCCGGTGATGATGGCCCACTGACGTGCGCCTGTGGCGTTCATGCGCATGGATACTTCGTTGCCGCGGAGGGGATCATAGTTGGTTGTGGCGTCGCTCACGGCCTGGCCGTCGAGACGGGCCTTGCCGCCGCTTGTGCGCAGAGCGTAGAGAGGAGTACCGAAGTTGTGCTCCTTGCCGTTTTCGTCAATGCGGACGGTGGGTTTTACGCCCCAGCGGAGTTTGAGGTCGTTGGGGAGGAGTGCCTTGGCCTGCGGAGTAGCGAGGACAGCGCTGATGGCGTCCATGGTCTTGGCGTCGGGAGCATAGCCTACGGTAGCGCCGTAGCCGGCACCCTGCTGGAGCATGGCGATATAGGGAGCGATGTTGACAGTGGTGTCGTTGGAGAGGGCATTGGCGAGAGAGCCGAGGGCATTGGCGATTTCTTCGGCGCGGTATGTCTCGTAGAATTCGAGGTTAGCCGAACGCTGGAGAAGGTCGCGGACACGCTCGTGGTCTTTCACACCGGGAAGCTCGAGGAGAATCTGGCCGTCCTTGCCTTTAAGCACCTGAATGTTGGGCGAAACGACGCCGAACTGGTCGATACGGTTGCGGAGCACGTTTGTTGCCGAGTTGTCGACGCGGTCTTTCACCTGTGCCTTGAGAGCGGCGGTGGCGGCGTCATCGCTCATACCGGGCTTCACAACGTCCTGGAAGAGTACCGAGAAGTCGGCCATAGGCTTGGCCTGGCGGTAGCTCTTGACGAAAGAACTTACGAAATCGTCGGTCTGATGGGTCGACACAAGCTTGTTGGCGTCGGCGAGAGCAGCCTCGAATACAGAGTCGGTATCGCCGCTCTTCATGCCGCGCATCATGTCGGGCATGTCGACCTGGAGGATAACGTTCATACCGCCCTTGAGGTCGAGACCGAGGCCTACGCCCCATTTGCGTACCTGATTGAGAGTGTAAGCGCCCATATACACTTTCTGGTCGCCGAGCGAGTCCATATAGTGCTTGTAGGCCCTGTTGTAGGCAGCGTCGTCATTGTCGCCCGATTCTGTAACGGCATAAGCGGCCGCTTCGCTTTCGTACTTGTTCGAAATGAAGGTGAACGAAAGGTAGAAGAGACACACCAACACCAAGAAAACGGCTATGACACCGGCTACGATGCTGCCCAGATTTCCTTTGCTTTGCATGTGAAATTTATGGTTTTATTAATAATTGAATTTACAAGGTGTCGATTTCGGCTCGCAAATATAGTGATAATTCCGCATACAAACGGCATTTTTACAGCTTTTTGTATGGCCCGGAGCCATGATTGAGTCTATTTTGCAGCGTCAGGAGCTTTCCCGGCGCGCCGGGGATTGGCCGGAAACCAGCCTTTGCGCACTCTTTCGCGCTGTTCGAAGATCTCCTTGATGGTCCAGAACGATGAAAATGCCGTGACACCGGCCAGAGTCGAAAGGACTGTGCTGTCCACAAGCATCGAGACTACGCACATAGCTATACCAAGCACAAGAAACCACCACCAGCAGCGGACTCCGAAATAATACTCGCATTTAACAACCACAGGATGAAAAATACCTATAATGAGGAAGGTGGCAAGTCCTACGACGAGGCCCTCGATGTGCCATTCGGCAAGAAAATCTGTCATATTCTGTATATTTTTCCGACGGCATACGGGCCGTCGCTTACTTTATGGTGAAAGGTGAGGAGTGAACGGTGAAAGGACGGATGGAGTCATCATCTTTATTCAGGCAAGCCTGAGGTTCACGCCATTCACTTCAACTTGAAATTGCGAAAGTTGAGTTACAAAATTAGCCAAAGAGGGCGGCATGGCAAAACGGCACGGGCGATGCTTAAAATTTGTTAACACAACTTAACTCTGTGCCATCTACTTGGAAACGTTTGTTAACGCCACGTCATTTTCACGGTTCAATTTGTTAGTAATGAAAGGCAAAGGTTGTACCTTTGCAGAACACTACTGTAAGACACATATTTGATGCCCAATATTCTCACACACATAATCGAGCGGCAGACAGGGCGTTACGGCCGTGAACGGGTGGCTCTGACCACCATAGACACCGCAACACGCACATTGCACCCCTGCACCTGGGGCGAACTGGCCGACCGCGTCGGGCAAGCCGCCTGCGCCCTCGAGATTCTCGGAATCGAGCCACAGGACAATATAGCCATTCTTGCGCCCAACTGCAGCGAGATACTGGTCACCGACTTCGCCTGCTACCGCAACCGCGCCGTGCCTGTGTCGATCTACGCCACCAGCAGCGCCGAACAGGTCAGATATATAGTGAACGACGCCCGCGCCCGGGCTCTTTTCGCCGGCACACAGGCCCACTACGACATTGCACGCGCCATTGCGGCCGAATGCCCCACGCTTGAGCATATCGTGGTCTACGGCAGCGATATCGTCCTCGATCCCGACGACAAGACATCGATGCACTTCGAAGATTTCCTTGCTCTTGGCGCGGCTGCCTCAGCCGAATGCCGCGCCCGCGTCGACCGACGCACGGCAGAGGCCACACCCGACGACATAGCCACACTGATATATACCTCGGGCACGACAGGCGAGCCCAAGGGCGCGATACTGCCACACAGCTGTTTCGATGCCGCCATCGATATCCACCGCGTGCGCCTCGACACCCTGTCGGACACCGACACATCGGTGTGCTTCCTGCCTCTGAGCCATATCTTCGAGAAGGCATGGACGTATTTCTGTCTCACTCTCGGCATACGCGTAGACATCAATCCCAACCCGAAAGAGATACAGACAGCCGTCAAAGTGGCGAAACCGACAGCCATGTGCAGTGTGCCGCGCTTCTGGGAGAAGGTCTATACTGCCGTGCAGGAAAAAATCAGCGCCACACGCGGCATTACCAAGATAATGTTCGAGCGCGCCCTCGCCGCAGGCGCCAGACGCAATCTCGATTACGTGCGCACTGGCCGCAAGGTGCCCTGGCTGCTCGAACGCCGCTATCAGCTCTACGACAAGCTTGTATTCTCCAAGCTGCGCGCCGCCATCGGCATAGACAATGGCCGCTTTTTCCCCACCGCGGGCGCACCGCTGTCGAGCGCGATCGTCGAGTTCATGCATGCCTGCGGTATCAATATCATCATCGGATACGGCCTGTCGGAGACCACAGCCACGGTATCGTGCTATCCTACCATCGGATACGAAATCGGTACTGTCGGCACTACCCTGCCCGACCTACAGGTGAAGATTGGCGAAAACAACGAGATTCTGGTGAAAGGCCCGACAGTAATGCGCGGATATTTCGGACGCCCCGACACAGACAACTCCGTGTTTACCCCCGACGGCTGGTTCCGCACCGGCGATGCCGGACGTTTCGACGAAAGCGGCTCCCTCATTCTAACCGAACGCATCAAAGACCTTTTCAAGACCTCGAACGGCAAATATATCGCCCCACAGGCCATAGAGAGCCGTCTGGGCGAAGACCGGTACATCGAACAGGTAGCCGTAATAGGCGACCAGCGCAAGTATGTGACGGCCTTTATCGTTCCGGCCTTCGAGGCGCTCAAGGAATATGCCGGACAGAAGGGCATAAGCTACAATTCGATCGACGACCTTGTGAACAACAGCGAAATACGCCGATTCATAGCCGAACGTATCGAGAAGCTGCAGAAGGGCCTGGCCGGATTCGAAAAAATCAAGAAATTCACTCTCCTCCCCCGCGAATTCACCATCGAGGCCGGAGAACTCACCAATACACTCAAGATACGCCGCCCGGTGATCAATTCGGCCTATGCCGACGAAATCGAGGCGATGTACTGCTGATTGATTGTGGTTTTCAAGCCTGAAAACCACAAGGTTAAAGGTTAATGGTAAATGATACGGCCAAAAAAAACCTTTAACCTCTAACCATTAACCACTAACCTTAAATTCCGCTCGCGGAATTTAGTCCAGGCATGAAACAGAATTCCATCATAGCACAGGGAGCTCAGCCGGAGCGCGCCATTCTCGTAGGCCTCATCACCCCGACACAGGACGAGGCCAAGTCGGATGAATATCTCGACGAACTCGCCTTTCTGGCAGACACCGCGGGCGCCGACGCCGTCAAGCGCTTCATGCAGCGCCTCGACTACCCCAACCCGCGCACTTTCGTCGGCAAAGGCAAACTCGAGGAAATAAAGAAATACATAGAGGACGACGGCGACATCGCAATGGCCATATTCGACGACGACCTCTCCACCAAGCAGGTGCTCAACATCGAGCGCGAACTGGGCGTGAAGATCCTCGACCGCACGAATCTTATACTCGACATCTTCGCCAAACGCGCGCAGACGGCGAGCGCCAAGACTCAGGTCGAGCTGGCGCAATACCAGTATCTCCTGCCCCGCCTCACCCGAATGTGGACACACCTCGAGCGCCAGCGCGGCGGTATCGGCATGCGCGGCCCCGGCGAGACACAGATCGAGACCGACCGCCGTATAATCCTCGACAAAATCGCCCGTCTGAAGGAGGAACTGCGCTCAATCGACAAACAGAAATCCATCCAGCGCAAAAACCGCGGAAAACTGACCCGCGTGGCTCTGGTGGGATATACCAACGTGGGCAAATCCACCCTGATGAACCTCCTGAGCAAGAGCGACGTCTTTGCCGAAAACAAACTCTTTGCCACCCTCGACACCACGGTGCGCAAACTGATTATCGACAACCTGCCCATGCTGCTCAGCGACACCGTCGGCTTCATCCGCAAACTCCCCACCCACCTTATCGAATCGTTCAAATCCACCCTCGACGAGGTGCGCGAAGCCGACATCCTGGTGCATGTGGTGGACATCTCCCACCCCAATTTCGAGGAACAGATCGAGGTGGTGAACCAGACCCTGCGCGAGGTGTGCGGCGGCGCGGACAAGCCCACAATCCTGGTTTTCAACAAAATCGACCAATACAATTACGTGCCGCGCGACGCCGACGACCTCACCCCGGCAACACGAGCCAACATGACCCTCGACGAACTGCGCGCCTCGTGGATGAACCGCCTGAACAGCGACTGCGTGTTCATATCGGCCCGCAACGGCACAAATATCGACGAACTGCGCCGCCTCCTCTACAACCGCGCACGCGAGATTCACCTCACCCGCTTCCCGTACAACGACTTCCTGTTCGACAACTACGAGGAACTGGCACAGGCACCTGCCGG
>CAJKRG010000078.1 GCA_905202215.1 uncultured Porphyromonadaceae bacterium | reverse complement strand
GCTCTGTTGGCCGCTTAGATCGGACTGGACGACCTTTAATTTTACCGAATCATTGCAGTATATAAAATGACTATTAAAAGCGAGTGGGGTGAAAAATCAATTATAAGAGATTATCTATGGCGTGAAACGAGTTATACTCCACAAGGATTTCGCAAGCAAAGAAAACAATACTATCTTTATGAGGGAAATAGAGATAAGCGATACCTTGAATTCATTGAAGATTATACAGGCAATCCAAATATTATGATTATTAAGGTTCTGAACTATCCTGAAAGTAGCCAACAATTAGATGTTTATACTTTTACTGCAAAAGATAGTTCTCACACAGATGTTTTACTCACACGTTCTTCAGGAGAACAGAGTATGTGGAAAAGTATTATAGATCCTCAAAATGGACTATATAAATTAGAGTATTATGATAAAATATATTCAGATCCTGATATAACGTATACTAATTTCTTCGATTCACTATATACTCACAAAGAGTCTACTTGGCTACAGACATTAAAAAATCTTTTTAATGAAAGAGAAATAATGCATACAAACACTCCTGTATATGCTTTTAATGATGGTATATTTCTAACTCCGCCATATTATAATATCGGAGAGTATACGTTATATAAGAATGATAAACAGAAGATTGTAAGAATTGCACCAACTCAAGTAGCAATTGACGATGGTATGTCAAAAGCAAAAAAAAGCCCATATGATAGAGATATTGCATATTGTACTCTTGATATAGAATATAATAGTCACGGCGACTATTCTAAAATTTCATATATAGAGCACGAATTAGTAAAGTCTAAACTCTCTAATGGAACGGTATCATACTCATGGAATGAAAAAATAAAGTGGTATGAATGCTACGAATACGAATATGATTCACATAATAATTGGATTTTATTAAAAAATAGTGATAATTTTGGAAATTCTCACTATTTTTCTCGTGAAATATTCTATTCTGATCTATCTCAAGAAATCAAATAAATTCGGCGTCTTTCCACACACATCACACTGTTAGTAGGAAGACAGTAATTCAGGAAGCAACTTAGGTGTCTCTGCAGGAGGCTGATTACCTCCCGCGGAGGCGGGTCATTAATCGGCCTCCGACGAAGGCCGGATGAACTATCAATTCATAATTCATCATCCATAATTCATAATTCATAATTTTTCGGACTGCCAGCCGCCGCCGAGGGCTTTGTAGAGGGCAACGATGGCGAGGCACTGGTCGCGCAGGGCGTTGCTCATGCCTATCTGGGCGTCGTAGTAGCGGCGCTGTGCGTCGAGCACGTCGATGTAGTTGATGGCGCCGGCATTATACTGGCGATATGCCAGACGGGCGTAGGCCTGGGCGGCATCGAGGAGTTCGCGGCGACGGTCGCATGTCTGGTTGATTTTGCGCAGTACGGTCACGGCGTCGTCCACTTCGTGGAATGCCGTAAGCACGGTCTGCTCATAACCGAGGCGCGCCTGATCGTAGGCGGCTATTTTCGAGCGGTAGCGTCGCTTGTTGCGTCCGAAATCGAAGATCGAGCCTGTGAGAGAACCTATGACATAGGAGAAGGGTGAACGGAAGAAATTTTTCAACTCGTCCTGTTCCCAGCCGCCTGTAAGGGCTATGCGGAGTCTGGGGAAACGGTCGGCATAGGCCACGCCGACATCGGCCATTGCGCCTTGCAGCCGCGCCTCGGCCTGACGAATATCGGGACGGCGCTGCATGAGCTGCGACGGAAGGCCTACGGGTAGCGACTTCGGAAGGGAATCGCGCAGAAGGAGGGTGCCTCGCGATATGTTTTCTTCGGGAAAACGGCCCATGAGGAGCGATATGGCGTTTTTCTGAATGTCGATGCGGCTTTCGAGGCCGGGAATGAGTGCGGCCGTGGTGGCATACTCCACTTCGGCCTGGCGGTAGACTGTTTCGGGCGTCATGCCGCCCTCGAAGCGCAGTTTGGCTTTCTGCAGATTCTCCTCGCGGGTAAAAAGCGTACGCCGGGCAATCTGCAGCTCGTTGTCGAGCGCTATGAGGCGGAAATAGGCGGAGGCCACCTCCGCGATGAGGGTTATGCGCATGGCGCGCTCCTGCTCGACGGAGGCGCGGAAATCGGCGCCTCCTTTGCGGCGTGCCCATTTAAGGCCTCCCCACAGGTCGGCTTCCCATGCCAGGGTTGCCTTGAGGCCGTATTCGGGATCGTCGACATGGTGTTTCGTGGTGTAATCGTTGGTCTCATGGTCGCCATAGGCCTGGCCGGAGATGGTCGGGAAGAAGTTCGACGCGGTGATACCATACAGCTCTTTCATTTCCTGCACCCTGGCGCCGGCCGCGAGGAAATCGCGGTTATGGGCGAGGGTTTCCCTGATTATGGCCACGAGTTGCGGGTCGGCGAAGAAATCCATCCAGTCGATGTCGGCGGCGGTGACCGAGTCGGTGCTGTTGCCGCCAAGCTCGGCAGGAAGATCAAGTTGCGGCTTGGTAAGGTTGCGCACGCCGGAGCATGAAGCGAGCGTTATGACGGCCGCGCATATTATGACAAGGGATCTGAATTTCATGACATCATTTTTTTTCCTGACTTTTTTCAGCTTACGTGAAGCTTTGTCGATCATGACGAAGAAGAAGGGAACGAATATGATTCCGACGGTCACGGCCACGAGCATGCCGAAGAATACACCGGTGCCGATGTCGCGTCGGGCAGCCGAACCCGGGCCGGAGGCAAATACGAGCGGCAGAAGGCCGAGCATGAAGGCGAGCGAGGTCATGACCAGAGGACGGAAGCGAAGTCTGGCGGCAGTGAGAGCCGCATGGGTGGCGTCGATGCCTTTTTCGACTTCTTCTTTGGCGAACTCGACAATAAGAATGGCGTTCTTGGCCACGAGACCGACGAGCATGACGAGGCCGATCTGGAAATAGATATTGTTTTCGAGTCCGCAAAGGGCAATGCCGAGATATGCGCCCACACCGGCGACCGGCAGCGAGAGAATGACGGCAAGAGGTACTGTCCAGCTCTCATATTGTGCCGCGAGGAAGAGGAACACGAAGAGGAACGCGAGAGCGAGCACCAGGCCGGTGTTGCCGCCGTTGTGTTTCTGCTGATAGGAGAGACCGGCCCAGTCGACACCGATATTGTCGGGAAGATGATCTTCCACGATTTCCTCGAGTTTGTCCATGGCCTGCCCCGTGCTGTAGCCGCGGGCGGCCTCACCGCTTATCCGGGCGGAATTGAACATGTTGAAGCGTCCGATAGTGCCCGGGCCAGCGGTATAGTAGGTGGTGCCGAGCGATGTGACCGGTACCATGGCCTTGTCGGCGCCACGCACGAAGAAGAGGTTGAGATTGTCGCGATTGGCGCGATAGGGCGCTTCGGCCTGTATGTAGACGCGGTAGATACGGTTGAACATATTGAAATCGTTGACATATACCGAGCCTGTGAAGGCTTTCATCGTCGAGAATATATCGCTCATGGGAATGCCCTGGAGCTTGGCCTTGTCGCGGTCTACATCGAAGAAGAGCTGTGGGATATCAGCCTGAAGCGAGGTCGAGAGTCCGGCGAACTCGGGGCATTCGGCGGCATAGTATTTCAAAGTGTCGACGGCCCGGGCGAGATCGTCGTATGTGGCGTCGCCGCGGGCTTCGAGCACCATTTCGAAACCGCCGGAGGAGCCGAGACCGGGAATGATGGCCGGAGTGAAGAAGTATACCTGAGCCTCGGGATATTGCGACAGTTCGGCTGCCACCCGTTCGCGCAGTTCGGCGAGAGAGTTGGAGCCGCGTTCGCCTGCCGGTTTGAGGATGACGGTGAGAGTGGCGTGCGCCTGGTTGGTTCCGGTGCGCGGCGAGGAGCCTGTGACGTTCTGCACGTATTCCACATCCTTGTCGGCGCTGAGGAATTCGATGGCGCGTTCGGTGACGGCGCGCGTGCGCTCTATTGTCGAGCCTTCGGGCAGTTCAAGCTCGACGGTGAAATAACCCTGGTCTTCGGGCGACATGAAGCTCGTAGGCACAAGCATGTTGGCCACATAGATTATGACAAGAGCCATTCCGAAAGCCACCCACATGCGGCGCGGTCGTGCGAGGGCGGCGCGGATTGCCCGGCTGTAGAAGCGGTTCCCGCGCAACAGGGTATAGTTGATTAGACGGAAGAAGCGTGGCTTGTGGCGCCGGTCGGACGGCCGGAGGAGCTTCGAGCACATCACCGGCGAGAGGGTGAGGGCCACGACAGTCGATATGATGACCGATACGGCGATGGTGACGGTGAACTGGCGGAAGAGCTGTCCGGTGATACCCGGCAGGAAGCTTACGGGCACAAAGACGGCGCAGAGCACCAGACTCATGGCGATCAGGGCGCTTCCGAGGCCGTTCATGGCACGGCGGGTGGCCTCGAAGGCGTCGACGCCGTCTTTCTCCATTATACGGTCTACATTCTCGACCACCACTATCGCGTCGTCGACCACAATGCCGATGGCAAGAATCAGACCGAGAAGCGTGAGCATGTTGAGCGAGAAGCCGAAAACGAGCATTACGCCGAAAGTGCCTATGAGTGATATCGGGACTGCGATGACGGGTATGAGTGTGGCGCGCCAGCTCTGCAGCGACAGGAATACCACCAGGATCACCAGTATCAGCGCCTCGAAAAATGTGCGGTAGACGTGGTGGATCGACTCGGAGATGTATGTCGTCATGTCGAAAGGTATCTCATAGCTTATGCCCTCCGGGAAGGTCCTGCTGATCTCTTCCATGGTCTTTTTCACCTGATCGGCCACATCCATCGCGTTTTCGCCGGGCAGCATGTTTATTTCGAGTATGGCGGCGTTGCCTCCGTTGATTCCGCTCTCGGTGGAGTAGCTCGAGGCCTCGAGCGATACGCGTGCCACGTCGCGCAGGCGTATCATGGAGCCGTTGGCGTTGGCGCGCACCACAATGTCTTCGAACTCTGTCTGTGACGACAGACGTCCGCGCGCGATGATCGGCACCGTAAGGTCTATGCCGTTCATAGGCGCCTGTCCGAGCACTCCGGCGGCCGACTCGCGGTTCTGATCCTTGAGGGCGTTCTGTATGTCCTGAACGGTCAGTCCGAGATCCGCGAGCTTGTCGGGCTGTACGAAAATCTGCATGGCATAATAGCGGCTGCCGACGTTTCGTATGCTGCCGACGCCGGGCACGCGGCGCAGGAGGTCGAGCACGTTGAGCGTGGCGAAGTTACTGAGGTATATTTCGTCGTATTTCGGATCGTTCGACATCAGGGCGATGGTAAGAAGCTTGTTGGCTGTCTCTTTTTCGACACTGATACCGTTCTGCACCACCTCCGCGGGCAGGCGCGACTCGGCTTTTTTCACGCGGTTCTGAATGTCGACGGCGGCCAGTTCGGGATCCACATCGACGTCGAAAGTCACCTGAGCGGTAAAACCGCCCGAATTCGAGCTGCTGCTCGACATGTATATCATTCCCGGGGTGCCGTTGAGTTCCTGTTCGATAGGAGTGGCCACGGCCTGAGTCACGGTCATGGCGTCGGCCCCCGGATAGGATGCCGAAACCTTTACCACAGGAGGGACTATGCGCGGATACTGGTCGACCGGCAGCATTACCAGGCCGATCACACCCAGCAGCACTATCACTATCGATATGACGATGGCGAAGACCGGGTGGTCGAGAAAAAAGTTCCTTTTCATGACTTGGGTGCGCTTATTGAGTCGGGTTGTGCCATTACAGGCTGTACTTTCATGCCGTGACGGAGCTTATGGAACCCTTCGGTGACTATATGCTCTCCGGCAGAAAGACCGCGTTCGATCACTATATTGTTTCCCGCTTCCGGGCCGGTCTCGACGAAACGTCGCTCGATTACACTGTCGGGACGCACGACATAGATATAGGCTCCGCCACGCTCTATCTCGAGTGCCTTTGCGGGAATCTCGATGGCATCGGTACGCACGTCTTTGAGTACTTTGACACGGGTGAATTCACCGGGGAGAAGCACATGGTCGGGATTGGGCATTTCGGCTCGTACGGAGAATGTGCCGGTCGTGGGGTCTACCTGAGGAGAAGCGAAGTCGACGAGGCCCTTGAAGGGGTATTCCGAACCGTCGGCGAGCGTGACCGTGACATATGGTTCCCACTGGCGCGACTCGCTTTTCTGGCCGATGTTGACATCGCGGTTTTTACTGTTCAGATAGTCGAGGGCGGTCATCGAGAAGTCGACCAGAACGGTATCGCTCTTTACCACTGTGGCAAGCAGCGATTTGCCTCCAGGGCCGACAAGCGTTCCGATATCGGCCACTCGTTCGCTGACATAGCCCGAGATCGGGCTTGTCACCGTCGTATAACTTAGCACGAGTTCAGCTTGTGTGAGATCTGCGGCGGCAACCGATTCTTCGGCCTTGGCACTTTCGTAGGCGGCCTCGGCGTTATCGAGGTCGAGCTGTGAGGCGGCATTCTGCTCGTAGAGAGGACGGATACGCGCAAGGTCGCGCTCGGCCTTCAGAGCGTTCGAACGCGCCTTGTTGAGCTGTGCGCGGGCTTTCTCGGCAAGAGCTTTGTAGACTTTCCTGTCGATGAGAAACATGGTCTGTCCCTTGTTGATGTGGGTTCCTTCTTCGAAAAACATCTTTTCGAGGTAACCTTCGACACGGGCGCGTACCTCGACGAACTGCTGGGCGCGGATACGGCCGGCATATTCGCCATAGATATTGACGTCGGAGGTCGTAACGGGACTGACTTCGACTACGGGGAGTGTTGTCGTTGCCGGTTTCGGGCGGAATATGAGCCAGAGCACCAGTGCTGCTATGCCGAGTGCGAATATCGCTATTATTGTTGTTTTGCCTTTTCTGGACTTCAGAACAGGGGCGGCTTTTATCCTTTTCATGTCTATGAAGATTGGATTATGATTCAATTGTGATGAATTTGAGATATAAATGTAACATTTAAATTCGTGATAAAGTGCGTAGCGAGTGTGAAAAAAATGAAAAACGACGCAAAAAAGCATGTGAACGACAGAAAAGACGGAATTCCATGGATGTATGCTCACAATTGATCCGGCTTCCACCGAATAAAACGAGGAGAGGCAAGTGCGGCTTGCCTCTCCTGGTATATCGGAAGTAAGAGGTTGTTTAATAACATATGTGAAATCACAGGTTGGTGTATTTTTGCTTAA
>CAJKRG010000077.1 GCA_905202215.1 uncultured Porphyromonadaceae bacterium | reverse complement strand
CATCTCCGACTTTTTGGCCTGTGTTTTCACATATGTTATTAAACAACCTCTAAAAAGCATATCGTATCTTTGCATTTCTTAAGCCATTATAGCCATTTTGGCCATAATAGCCCTAATAAATCCTTAACCGCCCAATCCTGCCATGAACGCTTTTCTAAAATCCAAGTCAAGTTACCGAAATCTTATATCTTTCAGAAAAGCCGAATGCATCTACGACATAACCTATTATTTCATCAATGCCAACCTCGAGTTTAAAGATCGCACACGCGATCAGATGCTACAGGCAGCCCGCTCAGGGAAACAGAATATTGTAGAAGGACGGGAAGCCGCTACGACAAGTCGGTAAACCGAAATAAAACTATATAATGTGGCCAGAGCAAGTCTTCAGGAACTACTTCAGGATTACGAGGATTATCTTCGCACAAGAACCCTTGCAATCTGGACAAACACACATCCACGGTATGCCGCCCTACTCCGCACCTGTCGTGACAACAGCGATACGACATATTACACAGCGCTTCTTCCACGACTCTCTCCGGAAGAAACAGCAAATATGGCTCTGACTCTTATACATCAGACCGACGCCATGCTCAACAAACTAATCAAATATGCTCAGGATGATTTTCTTGCAGACGGAGGCATTCGCGAACAAATGTCAAAAGCACGCCTGAACGTTCGCAGAAAATCATAGAGGCCGTACCAATGCACGACCTCTATATGCATATTCAGCCTATCTGCCTGTTTTATCGCTTGATTTCCTGGTGGTAGGTGCGGCCGAAGCGGTCGGTGACCTTGACGGTGACACTGCTGTGGCGGCGCGAAGGGCGCGCCTTGAAGAAGTGCCAGGAGTAGACGGGGCGCACAGTGCCGATGAGCTCATTGCCAAGAGCGACATACGGCACTGGGCACGATTCCAGGAAGAGGGGGTCTTTCGAACGCACCCGTTCAACCTTAAGCGGTTTTTCAACTTCGAAGATCTCTACATTCCACCCCGGGCCGTAGCCCCATACATTCACAAGAATCTCGCCGGTCTTCTTACGGCCCGGCGCAAACTCGGCGGCAATCTGCGCGTTGTCAATCTCGACCTTGTCGAGATCATAAACACGCATTACCACACTGCGGTCGTAGCCCGTACCCTTGAAGTAGTTGCTGAAACGTCCATTATCGAAATCCCATACGGCATAGCCAGAAGGAGTGCCTTCGCGGCATATGTTGTTGTCGTTGCCGAGGTCGACACGGGCGTTGAGCCACCATGAACCGCACACGGCGCCGTAGTTGGTCTCGTGGAGATTGCCCTTTTCGGCGGCATAACTGATGTGTGTATGACCCGATATAATCTCGACATGATAGAATTTCTCAAGGAGGGCCGCCAAATCGGCACCGTTGACAAGACGCCACTCGGCATCCATGCCCGGCGACGGCAGCAGGGGCGCATGAATGGCCAGCACGACTGGCGTACGTGGATCCACGCGTTCGAGATCCTTACGCAACCACTCCATCTGCGGCTCGCGCACCTTGTTTTTGTACACACACTCGCCGTCCTTGCTCAGGGTGGGGCCGTTGTCAACTATCTCCTCGTCGTCAAGCACCACAAAGTGCACGCCGCCCTTGTCGAACGAATAGTATTCCGGGCCGACAAAGCGGCGCCACTCAGCCCCGGCGTCGATATCGTTCATCGCCGTGGGGTCGTGGTCGTGATTACCCATGACGCTGTAGACACGGGCATTGATACGCTCGATGTCGCTGTAGGCCTGTGGCAGTCCGTAGCGGTTGGGCTTCCAGTAGCAGTCGTGGGCCTGGTCGCCAAGCAGTATCACGAACGGATCGAGACCGGCGGTGCGGAGCGAGTCGACGGTGGCGTTGACATCGGGCACGGTGGTGCTGACGAAGCAGTTGACCTCGCCATGGCGGTTGCTGATCTGGTTGTCGGCCATGGCCACGAACGCGAAACGACTGTCATCGGCAGGCCGGAGTACAAAATCTACGGTCTCGGGCTCATCGGACGGCGTGGTGAGCAGCCGCCAGAAGTCGGGGCGGTTGCCATGACATGTCGCCGGTTCGTAGCCCGACGGCGTGCTCACAAACAGAAGCCCGAGAGTCTTGTCGGTCTCCAGGCTGTAGCGTCCCTCGTCATCGGTATACACAATCTCATATCCGTCCGACACCGGCACACCGGCAACGCCTTTGCCGTCGGTAGTTACACTGCCGCTCACAAGCCCGGCCTTACAGCCCAATGAGAGTCCAAGAAACAGAATAACAGGAAATATTTTCATAATATGCTGCTTTTAAAACAAAAGGCGCGCCGTAGCGTGCCTTTTGCCATTATAAGATTCAAGATATTAATTCCAACCGGGATTCTGGGTCAGCTTATCGTTGAGCTGAATCTGACTGGAAGGAACAGGATATAGATACTGACGTTCTTCGAACTTACGTATGCCACCATTGGCAGCATTGTAATAACCGTTGACAGCGTTTGCTACCGTAACCGGTGCAGCCGAGACATTTGCACCAAGGCCTACGTTAGGATAGTTCACATTGTCAAGAAGTTCGAGCTGATGCCAACGGACGAGGTCCCAATAGCGATTGCCATTGAATATTAATTCACAACGACGGCAACGGCGGACCTCCCACAGAAGGCTTGACACACCCATATTGTTGGCGGGATCGGCCATTTCAGACATTTTCGCAACAGTAGTAGCGGGCAGTCCGGCACGGTTGTAAAGTTTATTGATGGTCTTGTCGACGTCTGCATCGGTAATTGTACCAAGTTCGGCTTTAGCCTCGATATAATCCATAGCCACTTTAGCACCCCAATAGAGAGGAGCGCAAGTATAGTTCTTGATAGTGGTTGTGAATTCTTCGGGCATCTCCGGATTATTAAATTTGCAGATACCATAGCCAGTGAGCGATGTCATAAGCATCGAGTTAGGACGCTGATACTGAAGACCCGTATAGTAAACGGCTGTATCCACAGTCTGCATCAGACGACCGTCGCGAACGGCAAGCACATCTTTGATAGAATAGTTCCACAGAAGGATTTCTTCATCACCTTTTTTCTCTGTAAGTTGCTTGCCATCAGCGCCAAGGCGAGGATAGGTCTTGCCAACATCACTTTTGTTCTCACTTGTGAGTGCAAGAGGCTTGCCATCTTTGAAAAGATAAGCATCGAACGCATCCTTAGTCATGCCGGCCACAGGGCTTGAAGAACTTGTATAATCTACCGTGCAATGCATGAGGACGTCTTTTTCATAGGCCTTCATGAATATGATTTCGGGATTAGCCGACAGAGCTGCACGGAAAGAATTGTATGTAGCCTGATAATCGTTTCCGATTGTATACTTGTCTACAAGAGGCGAAGCCGCATTGACTACTTCATTGAAGAATTTGGTCGCACGTGCATCGTCTTTCTGATGATAGCGGGCATAGGAGCCTTCAAAGAGGCAGACCTCGCTCTTGATGGCAGCGGCGAGATCGGCGCTGAATTCAATTTTAGAAGCTTTGGTAGCTATGTTCTCGACTGCAAAAGTCAGATCTTCGAGAGCATAGTCCATTACTTCGTTACGGGGTGTACGCGGTCCGAAAAGCTCAGCCTGATCAGCAGGATCAAGAGCCTTTTTCACCAGAGGCACATCACCGTATGCACGAACGAGCAGATAGTATTCATAGCCGCGCATCAGACGGGCGATAGCTGTGAAATTGGTCTTTTCCGACTCGGTCAGTGAACTTGATTCGACACCTTCGATTATGAGGTTGGCACCGCGTATGATTGTATACGGATCATTCCATGAAGCTGCTGTGGAAGGTACATTTGTATTGTTCCAAGGCTTAATGGTAGCGGAGTTTGTTGCATTGGCCTGATCATCGCTCAGGTATGAGAAATAGAATGTACCTGATCCACTTCCGTTTCCGTAGCCAGAGAACTCTTCGTAGAATCGATTGATCTGACCCTGCACGTTATTGGGATTACTCCAGAAAGCAGGAGTCGAAATCTGCTGCGAGAGCGGGTAACGGTTTTCATCGAGGAAATCATCGCAGCTCGAAAGAAGCAATGCCGCGCCGATACCTGTTGCAACCAATATATTTAGTTTTTTCATTATTCCTAAGTTATTAGATTAGAATGTTACCTGAAGACCGAAGGAGAATGTGCGCATCATGGGGACGGTGCGACCGAAACCGCCAAGACCGTCATTAAGATTACCTGCATGAGTCTGGTTCAATTCAGGATCGACTTTGTATTTGCCGACGCCGTTGTAGAGGAAGCAGAGGTTCTCAGCCGAGAAGTATACACGTGCTTTCTGGATAAGAGCTTTCTGGGTGATGTCGACCGGAAGAGTGTAACCGAAAGTAAGGTTCTTGAAACGCAGGTAGGCCATATTCATCAGATATTTCGACTGAGGATAGTAGTTGGCCTGACCAAGACCGATATTAGATACCGTACCTGCAGAAGCACCCATACCGGCAACCATGTTAGGATAATCATTGTTTTGGTTAACAATATAATCCACAATTTTGTATTCCGGTTTGGATTCACCCTGAGTTACTTCGATCTCATAACGGTTGTAAGACTGCTGGTGCTCGAAAGTACCGAGATTCGAGGCAGCCATAGGAATTACGAACGAACCGGTAGCCCACATGTTGCGTTTGCCTACGCCCTGGAAGAACATATCGATATCGAAGCCTTTCCAAGCACCGCCAAGGCGGAACGAATATTCGTAGCGAGGCATTGCATTGCCGATAACCTTGAGGTCGCCGTGATCTTCGAGAGTACCCTTACCGCCATCGATCTTTCCGTCGCCGTTAAGATCCTTGTACTTGATGTCGCCGGGGCCATAGTGGAAACCTGCGAGTTTTTCAAGTCCGCTCTGGTTTGCGATACCTTCCTTATAGATGAAACGTCCTTTATCATCTTTAAGGAACTGCCCGTCGGGACCCATCTGGAAGTCGCTCTTTTCGAAGTAACGGTCCGTCTCGAAACCGAGAATATCACCATAGTACATACCGGGAGTATAACCGTAGCCATAGGAATACATGATGCCGTTGGTGGAGTTGTACTTGGTGATCTTCGTGCGGGCATCAGAAATCGAGAAGTTCGCATATACGTCGGCATCGCCGAACGAATGATTCCAGCCGATACCGAGTTCCCAGCCGCGTGTGCGAAGGGCACCGGCGTTGGTTTTTGGTGCCGTAGCGCCAAGGATTGAAGGCAGAGGATTGCCGGGAGCAAGCATATCGTGGGTATCGCGCTGGTACCAGTCGAAGCTTACATTAAGAGCGTTGTCGAAGAAACCGAGATCAAGACCTATGTCGGTAGTAATGATTCGTTCCCATGTAAGTGTAGCCGAAACAAGTTTTGGAAGTGAGAACTCACTTATTTTCTGACCACCAGAATTGAGCCAATGAGTGTTACCCTTAGTAATCTGGGTAATTGTCGAGAGGAACTCATAGTCACCTACAGCTTCGTTACCGACATGACCGTAGGATGCGCGGAGTTTACCATTGGTCCACCACTTCTTCAAAGGTTCGAAATAAGCTTCTTCAGAGAAACGATAGCCGGCTGAGAACGAGGGGAAGAAAGCCCACTGATCGTTTGCCGGGAAGTTTGAAGAACCGTCGTAACGGCCGTTAGCCTCCAACAGATAGATCCCCTTGTAATCATAGTTGATACGTCCGAAGAAACCGGCTGTAGCACTGCGGGTATGCGAACCGTTGACATTATAGTTCACACCGTCGGTAAGGTTGATATTAGGCAGGGTGTTGTCAAGAAGACCGTCGCGCTGTGCGTAGTAGTATTTGCGCTCCCAGCGTTCGGCTGTACCGCCGGCCATGATTTTCAGATTGTGGTTCTCGGCGAATGTCTTGGCGTATGTGGCGAATACGTTGGTATTCCACATCGTTGTACGACGGTTGCTCTGAGCCGCATATGTGCTCGAATATGTGTTGAATACACCGAATGCATTCGAACTCCAGTTGTTCCACAGCTTGCCGGGCACCTGAGCAGCCGAGCTGTTCATGTTCATAACACCGTAGGTGAAGTCGGCCTGAAGTGTAAGACCCGGAAGGAGTGTGGCGTTCATATAAGCCTGCATACGGGTCTGGGTATTGATGGTCTCGTCTTCGTGAGCGACACTGCGGATACCCATTTCATTACGGAAATAGCGGGGATTGCCGTCGGCATCGTTTACATAACCATAGGTTTCGAAGAACGACGGGAAACGCCACATGTACTGATAAGAGTTACGCTGAAGGTCGGGCGAATTATACTCTCTCTGCGCGAAATTAAATCGAGCTCCTGCTTTCAACCACGAGAACACCTCGGTGTCAAGATTGAAAGTAGCGTTGTAGCGACGCAGTTTCTCAGGGCTGTAACGCATGAGTCCTTCCTTGCTGTCGTAACCGAACGAAGCACGGTAGGTAGTCTTGCCTGCGGTACCTTCAAGGCTTACGTTATGCTTCTGAGAAGGTGCGGTCTGGAAAAGAGTCTTGCCGGTATCCCAGTCGGCGTAGCGGATCCATGCACCTGCGGCTGTTACAATGTAGTCGCCTACATTGTTTTCATCCTGATAGGGATGAAGTTCTACGACGCTGGTGTAGGGCTTGCCGCCATGCTGTTCCTGCCATTTTTCGGCGTAGGGAAGAACGTCCCAGTAGTTCATGCCGAAAACTTCATACGAACCGATACCGCGGGCATACGATTGGAGAGCTGTATTGAGGTCGGTAACGGTGTTGGCGAATTTGGCATACATGGTGGCGTCGCTCCAGCCGAAGTTATTGGTATACTTCAGCGATACGCGGTCTTTGGAAGTACCTTTTTTGGTGGTGATAAGAATCACACCGAAAGCTGCGCGTGTACCATAGATTGCTGTCGACGAAGCATCCTTAAGTACCGAGATATCGGCGATATCGTCGGGATTGAGGAACGACATGTCTTCTACAGGCACACCGTCGACAACGATAAGAGGATCGGATTTTGCGCCGTTCGAAAGAGTGCCTGTACCACGGATCTTAATGCTGGGATTTGACGAGAAATCACCGTTGGTTGTGGTGATGGTAAGACCCGGAACAGCACCCTGGAGGGCACGGGTCACGTCCTGTACAGGACGGCTGTCCATAGTGCGGGCGACGTCGACGGTAGCGACGGCGCCGGTGAGGTTGGCTCGCT
>CAJKRG010000076.1 GCA_905202215.1 uncultured Porphyromonadaceae bacterium | reverse complement strand
ATCTCAGACTTTTTGGCCTGTGGTTTAACAGATATTATGAAACACCCTCTAAATCTTATTTTACAGTGTTAAAAGCTTGTAAAAAGGCTTGGGGGTGAGAAAATTTTTGTAATTTTGCGCCGCAATCAAGGAAACGCGATTGCATGTGGACAGATTTGGCTGCTTGCAACCACTCGAAAAAATGCTAAAATCGTTTCTCCGGCTCCGTGCCGGGTCTATATATACACGGTTTTTAAGTTTTCCTGTGCTGCACCGCTCGCCCGACGAGTCCGGTGCAATTTTTTTATTCATATTATGCAAGTTCTATAAACTTGCATAATATGAGGGTTAATGGTTAAAGATTAGTGGTTAATGAATCTTTAACCAAGTTTATGAGATAAATAAAATCATCATTCATAATTCATCATTCTTAATTTAATATGAATTATCTGTTTACTTCCGAATCCGTTTCTGAGGGTCACCCCGACAAGGTGGCCGATCAGATTTCCGATGCAGTGCTCGACGAATTTCTTGCCCGGGATCCGCAGTCGAAGGTTGCCTGCGAGACTCTTGTCACTACAGGTCAGGTCGTTGTAGCCGGTGAGATCAAGAGCGAGGCTTATGTAGATATGCAGGAAACCGCCCGCAGAGTGATCAACGAAATCGGCTATGACCGATCCGATCTCCGCTTCGACGGAAACAGTTGCGGTGTTCTCCTTGCCGTGCACGAGCAGAGTCCCGACATCAACCGCGGTGTCGACCGCGGCGACACTGCCGAGCAGGGAGCCGGCGACCAGGGCATGATGTTCGGCTACGCCACAAACGAGACGCCGCTCTATATACCCCTTACTCTCGCACTGAGCCACGGGCTCTTGATGGCGCTCGCCGAAATACGCCGCGAGGGCGTCGACATGACCTATCTGCGCCCCGACGCAAAGAGTCAGGTAACTGTCGAGTACGACGAAAACAACCGTCCCGTGCGTATCGATACCATCGTGGTATCGACCCAGCACGACGAGTTTATCGACGCTGCCAAAGAGGGTATTACCCAGGCCGAGGCCGACGAGAAAATGCTCGAGATCATACGTCGCGACGTGCGCGATATCCTCATACCGCGCTTCCGCGAGAAGCTCGATGCCAATATCTCGGCAATGTTCGACACAGATTATAAGCTTTTCGTGAATCCCACGGGCAAGTTCGTGATCGGCGGTCCGCATGGCGATACCGGTCTGACCGGCCGCAAGATAATCGTCGATACCTACGGCGGCCACGGAGCTCACGGCGGCGGAGCTTTCTCTGGAAAAGATCCTTCGAAGGTAGACCGTTCGGCAGCTTATGCCGCACGTCATATCGCCAAGAATCTGGTTGCCGCCGGTGTTGCCGACCGTGTGCTTGTGCAGGTGGCTTACGCCATCGGTGTGGCAGCGCCTGTGAGTCTCAACGTAAATACCTACGGCACGGCCCATGTCGGCCTTTCGGATGCCGAAATCGCCGAACAGGTGTATAAACTCTTCGACATGCGGCCCGGAGCCATCGAGAAGCGTCTTAAACTGCGCAATCCCATCTATCGCGAGACCGCTTCATACGGTCATGTAGGCCGTACACCGCGTACCGTAACCAAGACATTCTCCTCGCACTACGAGGCACCCTTCACCCGCGAGGTCGAACTCTTCACCTGGGAAAAACTCGACGCAGTCGACGCTATCCGCACCGCCTTCTTCTAGGAGATTAAGAGATTAGGAAATTAGGAAAATAAGAGATTAAGAGGTTTGGAGGCTAAGCCGCTAAGATATTAGGAGCTTAGGGAGCCTGCTATTATAGAGTTTGGGATATTGGAGCATTGCGATTACAAGCCTCCGATATCCCAAATCCTTTTTATGTTTATGCACTAAGCACCTAATATCCTATCACCTTAACTCTTAACATTCTAACATCCTAATTTCCTAATATCTTAGCCTCCTGATTTCCTAATCATCGTGATGATGATGGTGGTGCTTTTTGTGTTTCTTATGCTTTTTGCGCATGTGCTTGTAGTAGTCTTCGTAATCGTCGTCATCCCAGTCATCGTCGTCATAGTCGTAGCGGGCCGGAGTTCCGAGATATACAGTGCCGAAAGGCGTGGCTATCATCGCGCCTGAGCGGACGGGGGCCGGGCGGCCTACGGCCTTGCGATAATGCTTGGCTGCCTTGCGGGCATATTTGCGGGCCTTGCGCATATGTTTGTCATAATGCCCGTAGTCGTCATAGCCGGGCATGAGCGGAATCACTGCCGGTACCACGGCCGGAGCTGGCGGCACTATGACAGACGGATAGACGGGTGTACCGATTGAAAATGCAAAGCCATCGCCGGCATAACCGACGTTGACAAAGCCCTGTGACGAGGCCAGACCGGCGCACGCCAGAGTCATTAATGCTGTTGAAACGATTCTTTTCATGTTGTCGCTTTTCTGTTTAAACGTTCGGCTATTGCATGCGGTTCACACGGCTTTTGCCGGCTTTATTTGCACAGCAGGCACTAATAATGCCTAAATAATAACTTGGAGGGGGTGTTTTCGGGGTTTCCGTTTTGATTTTTCGGCGGAAAAAGCGTATCTTTGTGCGCTTTTATCCGAAAATAATTAAACCACTTATCATACAATGGCAACCTTAGAGAAAATCAGAAACAAGTCGGTGCTGCTGTTCATCATCATCATCGTGGCACTGCTTGCATTCATCCTGGGCGACTTCCTGACCTCAGGACGCACCTATTTCGGCTCTCCCACCACCGTGGCAAAGGCCGGAGGTGTGACAGTGGAATATCAGGACTATCAGAACCGTCTCACCCAGACCGGCGAACAGCTCCGCAACCAGGGCCGCGACTACAGCAACGACGTCCTCACACAGACTGTTATCCAGGGTCTCCTCACCGAGAAACTGCTCGACAAAGAATATAAAGACCTCGGTATCAGTGTCACCGACAAGGAAATCTCCGAGGCTCTCACCGGCCCCAACATGCACCCCGCCGCATATCAGATGATCATGTATCTCTCGCAGCAGCTTCAGCTTCCCGAAGTGAGCGGCGCTGCCGTCTACGACGCCATGATGAATCCTGCCAAGTACGGTCTCCGTCCCCAGGCAGGCGAGGAACTCCGCCGTATCTGGGCCAACCAGGAGAAGGAGATGGAATCCACCATGCTCAATCAGAAGTTCATGAGCCTCGTGACCGGCCTTTATACTTACAATAATCTCGACGCAAAGAGCTTCTACGACGATAACGCCACCACCCGCCACATCGAGTTCGTGACCGTTGATGCCGCTGCCGTAGGCGATGACCAGATCGAATTCTCCGACGCCGATGTACAGGCACTCTGGAACTCCCAGAAGCAGAACTACCGTCTCGACGAGGAAACCCGCGAGGTAAGCTACATCTACGTTCCCGTAGAGCCTTCGTCGGAAGACCGTATCGCCGCACAGCAGGTTGTAGAGAATGCAGTCGTTGCTCTCAACGAAACTGAAGGCACTCAGGGCGTGGCCAACAATGCCAACTTCGTGGTAAGCACTGTTAACGTGCCCCGCTCGGCTGTGCGCGACAACCGCCTCAAGACATTCCTTGACGAGCACACCGCCGGTCAGGCCGCGGTAATCGCACAGGATGGCGACAGCTACACCATCGCCAAACTCAACGGTGTCACCGCCGGTATCGACTCCATCAACATCACAATGGTACAGGCCACTCCCGGTACCAGCCTCGACAGCATCGCGGCCCTCATCAACTCGGGCAAGACCGCAGCCGAAGTAAGCAACGGCTCGACCGTGCAGGGTCAGGACAGCGTATGGACTCCTCTCGAAGGTATCGGCCTCACCGACCGCATGAAGAACGCTCTCGCATCTGCGGCTGTAGGCAAGGCTTTCGTTATCAACGATACCGTGCAGGGTCAGCCCGTCGAAGGCATCTACATGGTCAACAAGCGTAACGCCCCCGTAAACTACTACGACATCGCTACAATCGAATATACCGTAGATCCCTCGCAGGCTACCATCGACAAGCTCACCGGCGATCTCCGCACATTCGTGAGCAACAACTCTTCGGCCGCCGATTTCGTAGGCAACGCCGAGGCTGCCGGATATTCCGTCCTCACCGACCAGGTGAGCGCTTCGTCGACCGGCGTAGGCAACGCCGCCGAGTCGCGCCGCTTCGTCAAGTGGGCTCTCGAAGCCAAGAAAGGTCAGGTATCTCCCATGCTTCAGGACGACAAGCAGAGCTATCTCATAGCTCTTGCAGTGACCGACGTATATGACGACTACATGCCCTGGAACAGCGCTGCTGTCGTGAACCAGCTCCGCGCACAGGCCCGCAACGGTAAGAAGGCCGACAAGCTTGTGGCTGACTACGCAGGCAAGGCCAGCGATATCGCAGGATATGCCGGCGTGATGAAATCCGAGAAACAGGAAGGCGACGTAGCCATCGCAGGTGTAATGCCCGTGAGCATCGGTTTTGCCGAAAGCGGAATCCAGGGTGCAATCGCCGCCGCTCCCAAAGGCAAGCTCGTAGGCCCCGTCAAGGGCAACCGCGCTGTCGTTGTCTTCCAGGTAACCGACATCAACACCGACAACCGTCCCTTCACCGAGGCTGAATACGGCCAGCGCTTCAACCAGACTTTCGGTCTGAGCCGCCGCAATAACGCTCTGCCTCTCCTCCTCGGTGCCGACAAGGTCGACAACCGTTCGCTCAACTTCGTTCAGGCAGTAGGCGAATAATTAACTGATATTTCTTATCCTGATATAAGTCGCATCGGTCCGATGGCCGGTGCGGCTTTTTTAGTTCACCTCTTAGATATTATGAAACATCCTCTTGAATTTTTAGTTACAGTGTGTAACATTAGGCAGAAAAATGTGTCTAATGGTTATGACACGTTTTAGCTCTTTTCTGTTCTTCTCTCTTCTCCCTGCGGCGGTGTGGGCGGCTGACTACAGCGTCAGCGCCGCAGCCGTCGACAGTCTCGGAAACCCCGAAAGTTTTGTAACCTGGCGCATATTTGCCCTGCCGGATACCGTCAAACCTGTAGCCGGAGCCGTAACAGGCGATGACGGTCTCATAAACGCCTCTCTCGCCGCGCCGGGCGACTACAGGCTGTCGTTGGTCGGCATGACGTCGCGGCCCGCTGAGCGTCGTTTTACGCTGTCGGAAACGGCGCCTTCCGCCGACTTCGGCAAGATCGTGCTTTTGCCGTCGTCCACGAGCCTCAACGAAATCACCGTGACTGCCCAGCGCCCTCTTGTGGTCAAGGAAATCGACCGCATAGGCTACGACGTGCAGGCCGACAGCGAGGCGCCCACATCGACTCTCAGCGAGATACTCCAAAAGGTACCGATGGTGACCGTCGAGGCCGACGGAACGATACTTGTCAACGGCTCGTCCAACTTCAAGATCTACAAGAACGGCCGCCCGAACAACGCTTTCACCAATAACGCCAAGGATATTTTCAAGGCCATCCCGGCGTCGAGCATTAAGAAAGTGGAGGTCATTACCGACCCCGGAGCGCGGGAGGACGCCGAGGGCGTAGGCGCGATACTGAATATCGTCACCGACACCCAGACGGCTCTGAAGGGTGTGATGGGAAACGCCAATGTCTCATTCGACACCCGCAACGCCGTGCCGATGGCAAACCTGTGGATGACATCGCAGATCGATAAGGTGGCTTTTTCGATGAACGGAGGCTACTATAACTTCTCAAAGCACGAATCGGAATATACAAGCTGGCAGAAGGGCACCTATCAGTCGAGCGGAAGGGAACTTTATACTACTTCGGAAGGATACAGCAAGAACAATTCGGGATACGGCGGTTTTGAGGCCAGTTACGAGTCCGACACGCTCAATCTTATAACTATCGAGGGTAATTTCTATCTTTCTTCTTCCGATCCGTTCAGCACCACTCATACAAGCCTGTCGGAGGCCGACGGTTCGTCGGTCTACAGCTATGGCAGCCGCACCGGTTATCGGGAAAACCGTTACCTCGACTTCGGCGGTGTGGCCAACTATCAGCGAAGCACCCGGCTCAAGGGCGAGACAATAACACTCTCATACCAGATAAGCACCACGAATCAGAAGAGGGTAGAGGAGACAGAGTATTTCGACCTTGTGAATCCGCCGATGATGTATTCCGGAATCGACGCCGATTCACACCTGAAATATGCCGAGCACACAGTGCAGCTCGACTGGACACGCCCGCTCGGCGACAAGCATAAGATTGATGTCGGCGGCAAATTCGTACACCGCAACAACCACTCCAAGACCCGCCGCGACTATATCGGCGCCAATGAGACGGAAGACGATTTCATACATCGCACATCGATCGGCGCGGCCTATTTCGACTACCGTCTCAAGCTCAAGAAATTCGGTGCCCGCGCTGGCCTCCGCTATGAATTTTCGCGTCTTTCGGCCAAATATCTCATAGGTGACGCACGCAAGTTCGGCAGCAATCTCAGCGATTTCGCGCCTAATGTCGCCCTGAGCTATAATCCCGACGACGCCAACACCGTCAAGATTTCGTACAACCGGCGCATATATCGCCCGGGCGTCTACTACCTCGACCCCACGGTCAACGAGACGCCGCTGGTAACGAGTCAGGGTAATCCCGATCTCAAAAGCTCCACACAGAACCAGATAAACCTCAACTACAGCCTCATCAAGGCTAAATTCAACCTCGACTTCACACTCGGTGCCAATTTCAGCAACGATAATATCGGTCAGTACAAGACCGTTGTCGACGAGCATACCTACTACACCTACGGTAACATCAACCACTCGCGCCAGTTCAACGTGAGCCTCTACTGCCAGTGGTCGCCGTTCTCGAAGACTCAGGTGATGATGAATATCTGGGGCGGGCTCTTCAGCTACAAATATCCCTCGGTAGGGCTCAAGGAGACCCGTGGAACTATCAATCCATATGTCAATATTTCGCAGAAGCTTCCGTGGAAGCTCCAGCTTCGCGCCTATGGCAGCTGGTATAGCGGCAACATCGGCGGTGTGTATTCCTATTCCAAAATGGGCGCCGACGGCATTCACTACGGCCTGAGCCTGCAGCGCACATTCCTTAAGGAAGACCGTCTCACAGTCCGCGTAAGTGCCAACAGACCCTTCGGACCGAAGACCCGCCAGTACCGCAATTATGGCATAAACTCCGATCTCATATCGGAGCAGGTGCAGACATCGCTCCGTCAGTCGTACTTCGGCGTGTCGTTCAGTTACCGCTTCGGTTCTCTCAACGTCGTAGTCAAGAAAACAGCGGCACGTATCAACAACGACGACGTCTCCGGCCAGAAACTCTGAAAACATAGTAAAGGCAGTAGGGGCGCGCGTTCGGCGCGCCCGC
>CAJKRG010000075.1 GCA_905202215.1 uncultured Porphyromonadaceae bacterium | reverse complement strand
GACATGATATGCGCCGACTGGTTCCGCTACGAAGAGGAAATGCCGGTTTTCGACTGGACTCTTACCGACAGTACGCGTACGGTGCTCGGATATGAGTGCAAGGGTGCCACATGCACTTTCCGTGGGCGCGAGTGGACGGTGTTCTATGCAGAGGACATTCCCCTCTCCGACGGCCCGTGGAAACTCTGCGGTCTCCCCGGTCTCATAATGGAGGCGTCGGCCGACGGGGATGCCTACCGCTTCGAGTGCATAGGCATTAAGAACGACACTCAGAGGCCGATCTCGGTCTATGCTGTGCCTTATAACGACACAGATCGCTATAAATTCTACGAGACGCGGCACCGCTACGACACCAATCCCTACGCTTACTTCGAGGCCTCGGGTCAGGGCTCGATAACCGTGACTGACGAAAACGGCAATCCGGATCCGACAGCCTTCGAACCGATGCCGCTTCCCTTCGACTATATCGAAACCGACTGGAATATAAAGAAATGACACGGATCGGTCTGTTTTTGCTCGGAATCATTCTCGCAGCATCCGTTTCGGGCGCTCCCGCAGGCGAGTTGCGCGGGCGTATTGTAGACAGCGGGAGCGGCGAGGGTGTCGCCGGGGCTGTCGTGCAGGGGCTTGCCGGCGGAAAAGCGGTATGTTTCGCCTCTGCCGACGGTACGGGTGCATTCGTCCTTAAGGTGCGGGCGCAGGTAGACACGATTTCTGTGCGTGCCATGGGCTACGAGAAGCTGCTCGTTGCCGCCGATGCCGATCTGTCGGCGGTGTGTCTGCGGCCCGAGGCGACGGTGCTTCGTGAGGTGGTGGTGCAGTCGCCCGACATATACAGCAGGGGCGATACGCTGGTGTTCGATGTCAGCCGGTTCGCCAAAGCCGAGGACAACGCCATAATAGATGTGATAAAACGTCTGCCGGGCGTCAAGGTGAAGGACGACGGAACAATCACCTATCAGGGCAAGCCCATCAACAAGTTCTATATAGACGGCAGCGACTTCATCGGCGGTCAGTACGGACTTGCCACCGAAAACATATCGCATAAGGATGTGGCGTCGGTCGAGGTGCTGGAGAACCATCAGCCCGTGAAGGCTCTCGAAGGTATCGATTTCCCCGAAGAAGCCGGCATAAACCTGAAACTTAAGGAAGATGCCCGCAGCCGCTGGGTCGGCGTGGCTCAGGGCGGAGCTGGAGCCGTGCCGATGCTCTACGATGCTTCACTCTATGCCATGCGTATCGCGCCGCGGCTCCAGACTGTACTGACGGCAGCTGCCGACAACACCGGCCGCGATCCTTCGTCGCTCCTGGCCGACCATGATTTCGACGATATGTTCGACAGCGAGTACATGCGGTCGCAATGGCCCGAATATATCTCCGCCGACATCGTGAAAGCTCCTCTTGCCGAGAACCGCACCCGCGACAACCGGTCGTGGCTCGCAAGCGGTATCAACGCCTGGCGCAGAGGCGATGTGTCGATGCGCGCCAAGGTCGACTATGCCGCCGACAGGCTCGATTATTCGTCGTCGGCGCGCACCGAATACCTCGGGGCGGCGATTCCGGATTTCGTGCAGAACAGCGATCTGCGCACACAGGAGCATGCTCTGAGCGCTCTCTTCACTGCCGAGGTAAACCGTCGCGGCTATTTCCTCAAGGATAAGTTCGACGTGCGGGGCGAATGGAACCGAGGGCATTCGGCTGTCACGGGCACTTCCGACAGGATTCAGCGGACACGTCGCCGCAGTCTTTCGGCCAACAACGATCTCAAGATCGTGAAACGGAGCGACCGCCGTATTTTTACACTCAACTCGCGGAATACATTCGCATATTCTCCCGCCGATCTGGCGATCGGCGATACGGTGCAGTGCGTCGATGCGACCGATTTCAGGAGTACTACGTCGATACAGCACGGACGCTTCTTCGGATGGTGGAAGGTCTTTGCCGAAGGGGGCGCCGATCTCGCCTGGCATGGCATGCGTCCGAGCCTCTCGGGGTTGCCGACCTATGACAACAGGGAAACCATTGATGTCTTTACGGCGTCGCTCTATATACGCCCGCGTCTCGACTATGACCGCGGTCTCTGGCGAGTGTCGTTAACCCTGCCGCTGCGATGGGTGTACTATGGCATAGACGGACATCATAATTTCGTGTCGGCTTCGCCGAGGATCTACGCACACCGTCAGGTAGGAGCGAAATCCGATGTCTCGGGTTCTGTATCGGCCTCTTTCGGACCCGTGGCGCCATATATGTTCGTTACGGTACCGGTTCTGGGCGATTTCCGCAATCTGTTTATCGCCGTGCCGTCGTCGGGATATTCGCGGGCGGTGACATTTTCGGGTTCCTACCGCTACAGAAACCCGCTGCGGGCTCTTTTCGCGAATGTGACGGCCTCATATACGCGTTCACACTCGCCGCTTACAGCCGGTCAGCTGTTCGAGGGCGACATGATAATATCGACTTTCCATGCCGTCGGAACAGGTTCGGATTCCTGGAATGTAGGCGGCGCTTTCAGCAAGGGTATGGGCCACGGCAAGATGCTTGCCGGCGTCGAGGCTTCTTTCGGGGGTGTTTCGGGCGAGTCGATGAGGCAGGGAGCGAAGGTCGGTTTTTCTCAGTTCTCGATGGATCTCCGGCCATATTTCAAGGGAAATCCGGCCCGATGGCTGTCGGCGTCGTACGAGGCTCGGCTGGCAATCACATCACTCCGTACCGACGGATCGGCCCGGTCCGGCTTCGGCTCGCTCCGGCAGAAACTGTCGGTGACGGTCTTCCCGCACGATCGCTGGCAGCTGACGGCCGGTGTCGAGCACTATCTGACACGCTTTGCCGACGGTTCGACGGCACGCCTGCCGCTGCTCGATGCCTCTGCGGTATGGCGCCCTTCGGAGAGAGTGCGTCTTTCGCTTACGGCCCGCAACCTGCTCGACAGGCGATACTACCGCTACACGGCCTACGGCACGCTCTCGCGTTCGGAATATGCCTATGCCATCCGTCCATGCAATGTGCTGGCCTCTGTGCAGGTGCGGTTCTGACAGGTGAAGCGCGGAAACTGGCGGGAATGGTACGCAAGCTGCATGGAGATTGAAAATCATTGTTAAAAATGTCTAAAAGCGGAGGGTTTCTTTGTGGCTCGCCGCTTTTTTCGATACTTTTACCGAACGCAAATTTTAACAATAAAAGATATGATAGACAAGAATATTATCCGCGGTTATCTGGACGAACTTCGCATCTCCACCCGCATTGACGAGGACGGCGATATGGTTGTAGTACAGTCGGCCGACGAGGATTTCGGTCATGATGTGGTTATATTTGTGATGGTCAACAACAACCGCCTGTCCTATGCCGCAGGCGCTCCGGGCTATCAGCCGGCCCAGGATCCCTACCATCTTGCCAACCGCCACAACTGCCGCCGTAACCTTCCGACAGCCGTGGTACGCGACGGCAACGTACGCATGGAATGCTCCTTCCTCCTTGACGAGGAAGTGTCGAAAGCATATATCGTGGAGAACTGCATCAAGATGGTTCTCGGCTCGATCTGGCGTGCCTACGTAGACCTCGAGAAAGAAGACTGAGCGATCTGCCGCCTCAAAAAGGCCCTGTATGTCAAAAAAAACGCTTGGCGTTTTGCAAATTGACGGAAAAGGCTTAACTTTGCACAGTTTTTTCAGCCCTTACGCAAATGGGAAAATTTTCGGCATTCAAATTGCCTCTTAAAAGCCTCGGCACCGGAACTCATAACTTCGAGTATCATCTCGACAAACAGTTCTTTGCCAACATGGAGAATACCGATATCCATGGAGCCGATCTGGACGTGAAGCTCACCGTGGTCTACAACGGCGAATTTTACACTCTTGACTTCGTGATATCGGGTGAGGTTACGCTCATATGCGACCGTTGTCTCGATGATCTCCATTACCCGATCGAAGCCACCTATCATATCACGGTGAAATACGGGGAGGACTATAACGACGACAACGACGATGTGCTGGAGATACCCGTCGGCGACGCATATCTGAATGTGGCATATATGATTTATGACACCGTCGTGCTGGCTATTCCCATAAAGCATGTCCATCCGCAGGGCAAATGCAACCGGCAGATGAGCGCAATGCTGAAAAAGCACCGGGCAACCATCGGCGACGAGGATGCCGAACTCGAGAACGAACTCATCGACGAGATGGATTCCATCGAGGATTCCGCACCCGCCGAGGCTCCCTCCGACCCCCGCTGGGACGCTCTGCGCAAACTGAGCGGCGACAGCACCGACGAATAAAATTTAAACTAAAGAATTATAAAAGAAAATGGCACATCCTAAACGCAAGCAATCGAAGACCCGCACCGCCAAGCGCCGCACCCACGACAAGGCTGTGGCCCCCACTCTGGCTCTCTGCCCCAACTGCGGTGCATGGCATATCTACCACACTGTCTGCGGCGAATGCGGCTACTACCGCGGCAAGCAGGCTGTAGTTAAAGAAGCCGCTCTCTGAAAATAGAGCGTCGGCTTTATTCAAGAGACCGCTCCAGAGCCCCGCAGGGCTCGCTCCGGCTTCTGATGTATACCGGAGGCACCGGCCAGGAAAATACGACGCCGGGGCCCCCGTGCTTATATGTAATCTATTAAACGCCCTCTTAAACACCCTCTATAATGCTACACGCACGCATTTCGGGTATCGCATCCTATCTCCCCGACGGCATTCTCGACAACGATATGCTCTCCAAGATGGTCGATACCAACGATGAATGGATCACGACCCGTGTCGGAATCAAAAAGCGCCACATTCTCCGCGAGGAAGGCGCCGGTTCGTCATATATGGGCATCAAGGCCGTCGAGAAGCTTCTCGCTTCCACCGGCACAGCCCCCGAAGACGTAGATATCGTCATCTGCGCCACCTCTAACCCCGACTACCGCTTCCCTTCCACCGGATCGGTGATAGTGGAAGGCTGTGGTCTTAAAAACGCTTACTCCTACGATATGGAGGCTGCCTGCGCCGGTTTCCTTGTCGCGCTGCAGGAGGCGCGTGCCTATGTGTGCGCCGGCATTTACAAGAAAGTGGTCGTAGTGGCCGCCGAGAAGATGTCGTCGATGGTAGACTATACCGACCGCTCGACATGTCCGCTCTTCGGCGACGGTGCCGCCGCCGTGCTCGTCGAACCCACCGAAGACACTTCGGTCGGCATTATGGATGCGGTGTTCCATGTCGACGGCTGGGGCCGCGAACATCTGCTGATGAAGGCAGGCGGTTCGGTCAAACCCACCACCCACGAGACTGTCGACGCCAAGGAGAACGTGCTGTTCCAGGACGGCCGCGCAGTATACAAGCATGCCGTGACCAACATGCTCACCTCGAGCCTCGACGTGATGCAGCGCAATGGTCTGACGGTCGACGACGTAGCCTATCTGATTCCCCACCAGGCCAATCTCCGTATCATCGAGGCTGTGGCACAGCGCGCCCAGTTCCCGATGGAAAAGGTGCTTGTCAATATCGAGCATACCGGCAATACCTCTGCTGCCTCGATTCCCATCTGTCTCGACGAATACCGCTCCAAGCTTAAGAAAGGCGACAAGCTCGTCCTGACCGCTTTCGGTGCGGGCTTCACCTGGGGTGCGATGTACCTCGTGTGGGACATCGATTAAGTAAGAAGTAACAAGAGATAGGGGATATCCTTTTGACCTGTCGCTTCTTATGACGAAATAAAAACAGAAATAGCACTTTTGGGGTGCTATTTTTGTTATATGGATACATCTAATTGTATGATCACCTCATGAAAGAAACTGAAAAGACATCGCCGGGTCTTAGCCCGGCCGACGAAAAAAATCTTCCCGAAGTGGCTCCCCACCGTTCGGGTTTCGTAAACATAGTAGGCAATCCCAATGTCGGCAAATCGACGCTGATGAACGATCTTGTCGGCGAACGTATCAGCATTATAACAGAAAAGGCGCAGACGACCCGTCACCGCATAATGGGCATCGTCAATACTCCCGGTTATCAGATAGTTTTTTCCGACACTCCCGGCGTGCTGAAGCCTAAATATAAAATGCAGGAGGGCATGCTGGCATTCAGCGAGGGCGCGCTTACCGATGCCGACGTGCTGCTCTATGTGACCGACGTTGTCGAGGATCCGACGAAGAACGCCGATTTTCTGGCAAAGGTAGCCAAGGAGACCATTCCGGTGCTCCTGGTGATAAATAAGATAGACCTCCTGAAAGACAACAAGGAACTGGAGGCTGTCGTTGCCCGCTGGAAAGAACTTCTGCCCAAGGCCGAAGTATTTCCGACATCGGCCAAGGAGCATTTCAACGTGTCGAACCTCATGACCCGTATCGTCGAGCTGCTGCCCGAGGGCGAGCCTTATTTCGGCAAGGACGCTCTTACCGACAAGCCGGCACGCTTCTTCGTCACCGAGATAATTCGCGAGAAAATTCTGCTCAACTACGACAAGGAGGTTCCTTATTCAACCGAGGTAATCGTCGAGAAATTCGAGGAAAAGGAAACTTCCATCCATATCATGGCCGTGGTCTATGTGGAACGCGAAAGCCAGAAGGGAATCATCATAGGCAAGGGCGGCTCCATGCTCAAAAAGGTTGGTACGCAGGCACGCCACGATATCGAGACTTTCTTCGGCAAGCGGGTATTCCTGGAGATATTCGTCAAGGTCGAGCCTAACTGGCGCAACCGCGAGAACAAACTCCGCCAGTTCGGATATATCGAGTGAGGCCGGGAAACGGCTTGTAAAGTATTGGGTTTAAATGAGATGGCGATTCTGTAACTTGCCTGAACCGTGTATTTTTTTGACTCACTGCCTGCGCCGAACCGTTTTTTTTGTTATTTTTGCACAAATTGATCATATATGGGACAACTCGTAGCTATCGTCGGCCGCCCCAATGTGGGTAAATCGACGCTTTTCAACCGCCTTACCCAGACACGCACGGCCATAACCGACCCCACGGCCGGCACGACGCGCGACCGTCAGTACGGCAAGGTCGACTGGAACGGCAAGGAATTCTCAATCGTCGATACCGGCGGCTGGGTTGTTAATTCCGACGACGTTTTCGAATCCGAAATCAACAAGCAGGTCGAGCTCGCCATCGAGCAGGCCGATGAAATTCTTTTTGTGGTCGATGCCATGAACGGCGTGACCGATCTCGATGATCATGTGGCCGAGATACTGCGCCGCTCGCGCAAACCTGTCATACTGGTGGCCAACAAGGTAGACTCCAACGAGTGGATTTACAATGTGCCTGAGTTCTACTCTCTCGGTCTGGGCGAGCCGTATCCTGTATCGGCTTCGAACGGCTACGGTACGGGCGATCTTCTCGACGAAGTTGTGAAAGAATTGCCCGAACCTGAGACCGACGAGGAGGCTGAACTTGACGAAATACCAAAATTCGCCATCGTCGGACGTCCCAACGCCGGCAAGTCGTCGCTTATCAATGCTTTTATCGGCTCCGACCGCCATATCGTGACTGATATCGCAGGCACGACCCGCGATTCGATCTATACGCGGTACGATAAATTCGGCTTCGATTTCTATCTCGTCGATACCGCCGGTATCCGAAAGAAAACAAAAGTGACCGAAGATATCGAATATTATTCGGTGATACGTTCGATCCGCGCCATTGAGGCCTCCGATGTCTGCATACTGATGATCGACGCTACACGTGGCATCGAGTCGCAGGACGTCAATATCTTCTCTCTGATCCAGCGCAATAAGAAAGGATTGGTAGTTGTGGTGAATAAGTGGGATCTTGTCGAGGATAAGTCGACCGCCGCCATAAAGTTCTATGAGAGCGCAATCCGCGAGCGTTTCGCGCCGTTTACCGATTTCCCCATCATCTTCACTTCCGCACTGACAAAGCAGCGCATATTCAAGGTGATCGAGACGGCTGTCGATGTATACAAGAACCGCAAGCGCACGGTGCCTACCTCGCAGCTCAATACTGTGCTTCAGGAAGATATCGCCGCTTATCCGCCGCCAAGCAACAAGGGCAAGTTCATCAAGATAAAATATATCACCATGCTCAAGGGCGCGCAGGTGCCGACATTTATTTTCTTCTGCAATCTGCCCCAGTGGGTGAAGGAGCCTTACCGCCGCTATCTTGAGAACAAGATCCGCGAGCACTGGACATTTACCGGCACGCCGATCAATATTTTCATGCGCGAGAAATAGTCTTTTGGGCTGACAGGCTGACGGGCTGTTGGGCCGCGTAGCGGCAAAGGCGCTGCGGATCGGCGTTGACAATAATAGGCCCGCGCAAACGCGCCGTAGGTGCGTGCAGCACGGGTAAAAAATGCGCAAATGATAAAATTGAGCTGCGTAGCTGCGACATAATCCGAGCGATATGTCGCAGCTACGCAGTTTATTATTATTGGAGGCGGTTTAAGACCTATGGCTGCGCGCACCTGACGGCGCGCG
>CAJKRG010000074.1 GCA_905202215.1 uncultured Porphyromonadaceae bacterium | reverse complement strand
GCTGACGGGCTGACGGGCTGACGGGCTGACGGGCTGACGGGCTGACGGGCTGACGGGCTGACAGGCTGACAAGCTGACGGGCTGCTGGGCTGACAGGCTTTTGATGACGTATTTTAGAAAGCGCCGCGTAGCGGCAGATGAGCTGCGGAGCAGCGTTCAGAGTAATAGCCTATGGCAAGCGCTCCGCAGGTGCGCGCAGCCATAGTTTCCAACGACAAATAAAATATCAGAGCTGCGTAGCTGCGACACAATCCGCGTGATATGTCGCAGCTATGCAGCTCGTTTTTTATTTTGGTCCATTTATACCCGTGCTGCGCGCACCTTACGGCGCGCTTGCGCGGGCCTATTATTGTTAAGCTGCTCCGCAGTTCTTTGCCGCTACGCGGCTGCTTGGGCTATTGAGCGGACAGCCTATTAGCCTAATATTCTCCGGGGCCGATGTAGGTGGGCTTCAGTCCGCCCCAGTCGACGAGGATTCGCTGCACTATCAGACCCGGGTCACCGCAGGTGATGGCAAGACGATGCTTCCCGGCACTTTTATCGATGGCGAACGATGCCTCTGTGATGGTGGAATTGCGTATCACATCGTCTTTCCACGGTTTGGACTGCTCTTTGGGAATGAGATTCGACACAAAAGGCTCAGCCCCGTCTACCGATATGCCGAAAGCGGCGTTGGCACCCTTATAGAGCGGAAAGCGCGGCACCGTATATACTATCACCTTTACAGAATCGGAATCGATTGCCGGAAGTTCATACTCCACACGAAGAGGACAGTCGGCCCTTGAGGCATCTACCGAAGGCTGCGTGATTTCGCCAAGCTGGAGAGCCTTCCAGTCGAAACCTATGCCGTCGAGGAGACGCACATCGTGGTCGGGGCCGGCCACAACCTTCGAAAACGAGGCAACCGGAACGAACGCACAGCCTTCAAGACGATAATCCTCGGGCACCGGTGCGAGATCCACCGGTTTTTCACCGGCACCGGGAGTAATGGTCATATCCGGCATTTTCTGATACAGACAGCATATGCCCGGAGGCACCGTCATCATATGATTCCACTTGCCGTCGAGCATGGTATTGTAGTGCGCAGTAAGGGCATTTATACTGTCGGAAGCGGCCACAGCCTGTGCTGCCGCCCAGTTCGCCTCTGCAGGGCGCCCCTCGGCAGCAAGTTCGTTACTCAGCTGGGCGAGAAGGAATTTGCGGTTCATCTGATTAGATGCCAGAGCCTGATAACCTATCATCTCGAAGAAAGCCGGCTGCATATCGGCGGGCAGCGTTCCGTAAATATCATCGGCGAGTGAGGCCAGCTCCGAGTACTGAGCCAGACGCGTCTGCGCGTCGTTATAATATCTGAAAGAAAAATCCGTACCGTCGAGGCTGTAATACTCGGGAGCATCCCATATGCGTTCCCAGCCCATGGCCTCTGGCTTGCGGCTCCACGCCAGACGGTAATATTCGTCGAGCAGACGCTTGAAATCGGCGCGGTAACGTTCGCCGAAAACGGAACATAGAAAATCGGTCTGATAATTGTTCACATTATTATATGAGAACTTGCCGAAATCCCACGCCATAGCGAAGAAAAGCTGCATCGACAGTTCCATCGGCTTGATGTCGCCCACGTTGAGCAGCCAGTAGCGGTCGGCACCGGTATCGTATGCCTTTTTCAGCTCTTCGTACATGAACATGGGCGCCGTGGTGCTGATCCACAGATAGTCGTGCGGAACTCCGAGATACGACACGTGATAGTAGACCCCGGCACGGCCCGAACGCTTGCGGTCGCGGGGATTGCTGAGCATTTTGATATAGCCGTAGTTATCGTCGGGCCACACGAGAGTGATATCGTCGGGCACCTCCAGACCGGCCTCATAGAGCGTCTGCGCTTCCTTGTAAGGCACGAAAATCTGCGGAACGGTCTCGACGGGACGGTCGATATGCCTTGCGAGGATACCGCGCTGGTCCATGATGGCGTTGTGCAGCACCTCCACTTTCTCTTCGGTACTCATGTTGCCGCGCATACCTTCGTCGTGAAGGCCGCGCATGGCCATGGTATATATGTTGTCGTATTTTCCGGCCTCGGCTACGCGGGCGTCGAGTTTGTTGTAGATAGTCTCGCGATTGGTCTTATAGTTCCAGTCGCCGTCCTTGGCGCCATCCCATTCGGCCTTGGAGGCATTGTTGAAAAGCAGCGGTTCGCAGTGCGAGGTCGTAATCATGATGCCATATTTGTCGGCCACGACCTTATTCTCGGGATGTGTATAGAATGCATCGGAACAAGTATGCATTGCCGGAGCAAGCATGTTCGCCTTGAGGCGCAGAAGCAGCTCGCATACTTTGGCATAAGTGCGCGGCCCGATGTTGCCTACCTCAGGTTCGAAATTTTTGCCGGCCCAGGGCGTAAGGCCCCAGTCCTCGTCGTTGATGAATATACCGCGGTAGCGCACCGACGGCTCCTTCGAAAGGTAATCGGCTTTCACAAATATGCTGTCGTGCTTCTCTACAGGCACATCGGCCCACCACGACCAGGGCGACACGCCCATCTTCTCGCTGACAGTCAGTGCGCCGTAGGCAGCTCCTCGGGGATCGCTGCCGACAACGAACAGAGCCTTCGGACAGCCCTTGAAAGGATTGTCGACATTTTTCACCAGATAAGTCTCAAAACCGCCGTCAAGCGCCGAAAGATCGACTCCGGCCTTTTCGGCAAGAGCCTTCACGCGGGCATTGGAGGAAGTGCCGATGACAACGAGAGGCTTACGGCCGGCTTTTTTAACAACAGCGGGACGGATGCCGCAGACAGCCTCGACATCTCCGGCAAACATATCGGCCACAGTCGTGATTACAGCGCGATCGGCCGGAGCATAGATTTCGGCACCCGTAAGCGGAAAGGCTTCGGCCGAACCGGAATGGCTCACATGGAGGGCGGTCGCTCCCGAAGCGGCAAAAGCACCGCCGGCCACGGAGACAAGTGCGGCGAACCGCCGCAAAAAGGTCATAGGATTCATAATGGTAATGCAAATGTGTTTTTCTATCCACAAAGATAGCAAATCCGGGCGCATGAGCAACCGACCGAGGTGCGAATGGCACCACGGCGCACTAAAAGGGCAAGGAACGCTACAAACCGTCAGCCTTTCCCGGCCTGAAGACTGTCCTCCCGGGCATTGTTGATGCAATCCTCGAGTTCAAGAGAGGTCTCAACAAAATCTAAAAGAAGTTTACAGCGAGCTTCATCGGAGTTATTAATTTCTTCAGCAAGGTCAAGCATCGGCTCGAAAGTCATGGGAGATATTCCGTCCAGTAAAAAAGGACTGTTCTTGAAATTTTCTCTGATCTGCCACCACAGACGGTTCAAGGCAGTTGCATCAGCGAGAAAATCGCTGCTCGGCTCAGGGAAATCGAAGATGTCATGGAGTGCAGCGCTACTTTTCAGCGATTTCCAGGCTGTTTTCAGCTTTTCGCCTTCCGGCCCGTCGAATACTTTTCGGCGGAACTCCACCGGAATATCGGTCTGGAACATCGGCGCATAGTGCAGCTGTGCCAGAATCCGGAAATCGGGACGCTCTTCGGCCATGAATTTATCATATTTGGCCCGCAGACGCGACATCACATCGTCGTACAGAGCATCGGCCGGGGCATAACCTTCAGTCCTGGCCTGCCGGACATACGACAGACCGCGCATGAGATCCCAGTGCGAGGCACCTTCGCGACAGAACGGCAGGGCGCGCTCGTAGTTGAGCCGACCCTCTTCGGTATCGGCTTTCGGAGTCGACGCAGTCCTCTTCGAGCCGGAGCCGCGACGCGACATATAGTCGTTTATATCGCCTTCCGATAGATTGTCTTTGGCCAGCTGAAGATATTCTTCGGCCTTTTCCTTGTCGACGCCCACACCGAGACCGTCGGTATACAGCTCGTAAAGACGCAGCGCGGCATGGTAAATAGGCTCCATAGGAGAAAGAGCCTTTTCAAGCATTGCCACGCCCTCTATCTCGTCGGAATAATCGCGCGAAGCATCGGTAAGGGCGCAACCGAGCAGATAGCAGCACACTGTATCGCCTATATTGGCGCCCTTCATAAGATAATCGAGGGCTTTTTCCTCGCTTTGCTCGACGCCGTTTAGACTTTCGTGCTTGAGAGGCACGTTCGGGAACCCGCGCTCGAAATCGTTGGGAGCGGTGAAAGCGAACATTTTTCTGGCGCACACGCCGCCACTGTATCCGGCATGAAAAATAGCGTTTTCAAAGTAGGAAACACAGTCCTCCCGGCTCTTGCCGTCCTGCCCATATCCGTCCTGACACATAATGCCAAGGTAATAGTCGGCTTCCGACGAGATAAGAGATGCCGCTTTTTTAAAATACTGCCACGCCTGCGGTTCGTCGGCTTCAATCGGGCCTTCGCCATAATAGTAAATCTGCCCGAGGGCCAGCAGAGAATTTTTTTCATTAAGATTCGCGGCCCTCTTATACCATTTGACCGCCGTGTTGAGGTCCTCTTTCAGCCCTACGGTCGAGGCGCAGTTACGATAGATGAAGGCAAGCTTGCTCATACACTCAGGCAGATTCAGGCGCACACCCTTGTTGAGGATATCGAGCAGTTTTTTATGGTCGTCCGCATTAGTGTTGTATCCGCCGACAACATAATCGAAAAGATATGAGTTTGCAAGCTCGTCCATCGCTTCTGCAAAGCCCTCGGAGATTGCCTGCTTCAGGAGCTCACGGGCACCCTCCATGTCCTGAGGCATTATCTCGCCAAACATTTTCTGGATTCCGAGTTCATAAAGGCACTGGGCGGAGTGGACTTCAGCCCCTCTTTCGATGATTTTGAGCGCACGCCGGGGATTCTTGCGGCACGAAAAGCCATATATATAATGTCGGGCCACCTCGCGCATGGCCGGCGGACAGTCCAGACGCTCGAGTTCCTTTATCTTTTCGATGCCCATGCTGTTGTCCTGCTCCACGCCCTCTCCGAGATCGTAGAGTTTGGCAAGAGCATAGCGTCCGAAGATATTGCCATGACGGGCCGAACGGGCCGCATATTCGAATGCGAGATCAGGATCGGCGACAAGCGTGCTGTAATGGCGTGCCATCATATATTCGGCGAAAGAGTTTTCTTTCTCTGCAAGAACTCTGACTTTATCCCATATGGGTTTCGGTACGAGACCTATGGTATATATGCCTAATATCCACGACAGATATAGCTGCGACTGGCGGTAGTTTGCCAGCGCCGGGTCCAGAAGATAGCACACGGCGTCGGCATATTCGAGGTGCTGGAGCGCATCGACGCCGTCGGTGTAGTCATCCTCATAGGCGGGGTCTATCACATCGTTGGTTTTCTCGATATCGCTGTCGATGCTGTCGAGATTTATCGTCACGGCGCCGGCCGACGGATTGCGCCCTTTGGTCCAGTTGTCGGTAGCATCCTTCACGGCAAGCACGTCGGACAGAAGATTGCCGAACACCTTCTCGGGTTCAGGGAAAGCGTCAATCCAGTTGATTGATTCGAAATAATAAGATTTCATTCCTTCGAAAGGAACATCGGAAATACGGAAAGGGAGTACCGGTATTCCCGCCTTATCGGCAATCGACAGCTCGCGTTCGACCTGCAGCGATTTATTGTAGTTTGGCGAGAATACGGCTACCATCATGCCGCTGCCACGGATCGCGTCGGGCAGCACGCGCGCCCATACCGCGGCACGCGGTATATCGCGATAATCTATGAAACAGCGCAGCCCGTTGGCCTCGAGATAACCGCATACGCCCTCGGCCACTTTCTGGTCGGCACGCGAATAGCTTATAAAGACATCGTATTTAATTTCCATGGCATTTCCCTTTAGGCTCGCTAAATTACAAAAAAAATCCCACATATATCAAATAATATGGTAAGCACTATTCGCGATATTTGTCAAATTGAGATATAAACACTACATTTGCGAGCAAAACAACATTTCAAACCACCATTTTCAATCAAAATCACTTTATGAAGAAACTTCTACTCGTCACTTATGCCATCGCTCTATCCCTGTGCGCCAACGCCCGCGAAGCCCAGGAAGGGTGGACGCAACTCGGCACAGGCACGTTCTGCGACGACATGTTCTCTGTCATCAACGGAAACTACCTCGACACCTGGGACGTCGAAATCGAGGAGAGCGAGACCAGGCCCGGCCTCTACCGTCTCGTCAACCCTTTCGGCAACGGCAAATGCCCTTATTTCGGCAATGCGTTCAACGGCAACGACCTCGTCATCGACGCCACCGATCCCGAACACGTATGGATTCCCCTGCAGGACATGGGTTTCTCGGCCGGCGACTGGGGCACATTCTCGATATCCTGCTTCAACGGACTGATGATCGCTTCCGAAGTCTTCACTCTTGAAGAACTGATAGAATTTGAATGTGAGTTCGGCAAGCTCGCCGATGGCAAGATCACTTTTCCCAAAAACGACAGCTATCGTCTCCAGCCTGCTTTTTCAAACTACCTCGAAGGTGTTCCTGCCGACGGCAATACCCACGACAAATTTCTTGTCACCCTCCCGGCATCTTCGGGCATAGAATCTGTCGCAGCCGATGCTGACGCACCTGTCGAATACTACAATCTTCAGGGCATGAAAGTCGAAACTCCGACTTCTGGCTATTATATCCGACGCCAGGGCCTCAAAAGCTCAAAAGTATTGTTCCGCTAACCGGAATGCCATCAGAAAGTGGAGATAAGGGCCGTCCGGCAATTACCGGAGAGGCCATTATCTTCACTTTTCGTGTTTCACCTTTCACCTGAAATTATTTTTTCGTATTTTTGCGGTCTGAAACAAAGTGTTACACTACAATGAATCTTTATTCGCAAATAGAAGCCGATATCAAGGCCGCAATGCTGGCCAAAGATAAGGTGCGTCTGCAGGCGCTCCGCGGCATCAAAAAGGAATTTATCGAAGCAAAGACAGCTCCGGGCGCAAACGGCGAGCTCACCGACGATGCTGCAATGAAAATACTCGTCAAGATGGCCAAACAGCGCCGCGAGAGTGCCGCCATCTATCAGGATCAGAACCGCGCCGATCTCGCCGAGACCGAACTCGCCGAACTCGCCGTAATCGAGACCTATCTTCCCAAGGCCCTGACCGACGAAGAACTGACCGAAGCCCTCAAAAAGATCATAGCCGAAACCGGCGCCACTTCAGCCGCCCAGATGGGCAAAGTGATGGGCGTGGCCACAAAGGCTCTTGCAGGCCGTGCCGACGGAAAAGCAATCTCCGCAAAAGTACGCGAACTTCTTTCTTAATTCGGTTTCCGGCTTTGCCTGAAACCGAGGGTCAGGGGTTAGAGTTTTTTGACCATGCCCCTGACTATCACATACCAAGCTTTTTAATTTTGGGTTAAAGGAGTATTAAGCTGAAAAAGCCGGGATAACGACACAACCATCTCAACTTTATAAACTTTAAACTTCCTCAACCCTGCAATTACAGATAAGATGCTTACACTCCAGCAGATAAAGGCCGACCCCAGATATATCATCGAGCGCCTGGCCGTGAAAGGCTTCGATGCCGAAAAACCGATCAACCGCGTGCTCGCGCTCGACGATCTGCGCCGTGGCCTCCAGCTCCGCAACGACAACGCCGCCGCCGACCTCAAACGCAAGGCCGATGCCATAGGTAAGGCCATGAAGGAAGGACGCCGCGACGAGGCCGAGGCCGCAAAAGAGGCCGTAGCTGTGCTCAAGGAAGAGCAGAAAGCCATAGCCGAAGAACTCGGCCGCACCGAGGACGCTATCCGCGACGAACTCCTCAATATCCCCAACATTCCCTGCGAGGCTGTGCCCGAAGGCAAGACTGCTGCCGACAATGTAGTGGAACTCACCGGTGGCCCCATGCCCGATCTCGGCCCCGATGCCCTCGCTCACTGGGATCTTGCAAAAAAATATAATCTCATCGACTTCGACCTCGGCGTGAAGATCACCGGCGCAGGATTTCCCGTTTATCTCGGCAAGGGAGCCAAGCTTCAGCGCGCGCTCATACAGTTCTTCCTCGACGAGGCTTCGGCTGCAGGCTACCTCGAGGTGCAGCCCCCTTACGTTGTCAACGAGGCTTCGGGCTACGGCACAGGCCAGCTCCCCGACAAGGAAGGCCAGATGTACCTTGTGAATCTCGACAAGCTCTACCTCATTCCTACCGCCGAGGTTCCGGTTACCAACCTTTACCGCGACGTAATCATACCTTCCGACAAGCTCCCTATCAAGAATTGCGCCTACTCGGCATGCTTCCGCCGCGAGGCAGGCAGCTATGGCAAGGACGTGCGTGGCCTCAACCGTCTGCATCAGTTCGACAAGGTAGAGATCGTACGCATAGAGAAGCCCGAGAACAGCTATGCCGCTCTCGAGGAGATGAAAGCCCACGTACAGGGTCTGCTCGAGAAACTCGGTCTGCCCTGGCATATACTCCGTCTCTGCGGAGGCGACATGAGCTTCACTTCGGCCATCACCTTCGACTTCGAAGTCTACTCCGCCGCCCAGGGCCGCTGGCTCGAGGTGTCGTCGGTTTCCAACTTCGAGACATATCAGGCAAACCGCCTCAAATGCCGTTACCGCGGCGATGACAAGAAGACTCATCTCTGTCACACCCTCAACGGCTCGGCGCTCGCTCTGCCCCGAATAATGGCCGCCCTTCTGGAAAACAACCAGACTCCCGAAGGCATCGTGGTGCCCGAATGCCTGCGCAAATACACCGGTTTCGACATCATCGACTAAGAGGTTGTTTAAAAACATATGTGAAAGCACAGGTTGGTGGATTTTTGCTTAAATTGCACATTATGAAGAGGGAACATAGCGG
>CAJKRG010000073.1 GCA_905202215.1 uncultured Porphyromonadaceae bacterium | reverse complement strand
CGGCCTCAACCCGCGTCGCCCCAAAACGCCCGCCCCGCAACGCCCCCTCCCCGCAACCCCAGCAACCACAATAACCTCAACAACCTAAATAATGAAAACGGCACCGGTTCTCAATCGGTGCCGCTACTTTTCAATTAAAAAATCTAATAAATTCATACTCCCTTACGTGACTGCGGTCTTTCCGGATCGCCGGTCCTTTGAAACTTTTGCTGAGATTCATCCCTTCATACCCATAGGACCAGCTGAAATCCACGGCTGTTTCTTCAGAGCCGGAAACGGTCGCCCCAAGAGGCAAACGGACTGGAGCTTTCCCCAACATCCCGGCAGAATATGCATATTCAAGTCCGTACATTTCCATATCAAACATAAAATTCAGGTCCATAAAATTATTATCGTTGACAATACCGGATGGATAGTCATCTGAAGTGTAATATAATTCATATTCTCTACGTTGGCTGTCGTTATCGACTGTCACTATGGTGAAATTTCCGTCTTCGTAATACAGACTCATGGCTCCACGATATGCCCCATCGAACCGTATTTCCGCAATATTACCTGTCGCATTATAACCGATATGGCACTCTATAACCTCTTTATCTTTAAAGATCAAAGCATCGCTTATAAAACCGCTGCCGTTAAGTTTGAAAAAAATATCGGCATTAATCTTTTCTTTCACTAAATAATTTATGTAAAATATCGATGGAACATCGACATGCATCCGCCCCGTATATCCCTTGTATGAGATATTATAATAAAACTCAACAGAAGCATCACTAGCAAGCAATTCCGTCAATTGGCCGTTATTGTTCTTCCATCCCTCGCAAAGTTCTCTCGGCGATATAACCTTGTCGATATCCGGAAAAACGTTCGAAATACAGGGCCAACCGTCAACTTCAGGCTTATCTTCGTCCTTGCAAGAACTGACAGCACCACACAATAGCACTCCCAGCACTACTATCATAAATTTCAACCGTATCATAGCAGAAAGATTATTTACCAATAATAGCCATAAAGTATCGTCCAATCCTTCACAAAGCCTCCACTGTCGAAACAACCGGAAGGCCAGTCTAATTGATAATGCAATTTCATTGTCGAAGGTAGTCCATCAGCATTTATGTTCCAACTTATATCACACAACCAATATTCAAAAGGAGACGGAGATCCTTCGGAGCAATCCAATTCAAACTTAAGAGGCAGATTTTTTGTAGAAATGCCAAGTAGCCCCCCATAATATGCATAGACAAGATCTTCATAAGTTTTCACTCTGAACCAAGGAAATTCAATATTCCCCCGGTTGGCAATCGGCTCGGCCACATCATCATTCACATAAGTCACATAGTATTTTAACGGATTGCTCGAGCCATCTTTTATACATATTGGATTACCGTCTTTATATTCAAAATCAGTCTTACCACCCCCAGATGCGACTTTCATACTAGAGTTTATCATGCTTATTAGATATCCGCTTTTGTCATAAGCAAAAGTATAGCTTCTCGGATATCTTCCGGTCAAAATAGCATCGGATATGAATCCCTTATCATTCAGATTATAGAAAAGGACAAAGTCAGAAGGGCTATCGCCTTCTTTATATATTGCACCGTCATAACCTTTATATTGGTCAGACCGGCCATATTTATAGGTGATTTTCACATCTCCATCTTCGATAGATGTAAGCTGTCCGGAGTCATTGACAACCATTCTCATGGTCGAAGATGTCCTCGGAATCTTATAAGAAAACACATTGGTAGATGCCGGCTGCCTGACAGAATCGTCACACGACTGAAAGACCAACTGACAAATTACAACAGCAATAAGACAGGAATAGAACAGGACTGTATTTTTCATGATACGTATCTTTTGCGACAAAGATACGAAATATATATCTATTTGCAAACCAATGTCTCAACAGCTCGGATTTTTTCCCATGAAAATAAATGGATGAGTTCGGCCGGGGTGATTTCGGCATCGTATGGAATGAGGCCGAGGAGGTGGGCCAGACGGCCTGTTATCTGAGGGGCCGAACAGGTGGCGCGCAGATGTTCCATGCTGAGGGCGCCGTCGCGTTTGCTCAGGCGACGTCCCTCGGCGTTGCAGAGCAGAGGCACATGGGCGAATCGCGGAGGCTCAAGCCCGAGAAGACGATAGAGGTATATCTGCTGGGCTGCCGAAAGCAGCAGGTCGGAGCCTCGCACGACCTCGGTCACGCCCATGAGGGCATCGTCGACAACGACGGCAAGCTGATAGGCCCACGCACCGTCGGCACGTCGGAGTATGAAGTCGCCCACCTCGCGGGCGAGGTTGAAATGCTGCGGCCCATAGAGGCCGTCGGTATAGGATATGGTCTCGTCGGGCACATAGATACGCGTCGATGCACCGGTGAAATCAGCGCCATGCGCCGGAAGCGCCACCGGACGGCAGCGTCCGCCATAGACAATGCGTCCGTCGGACTGATGCGGCGCCTGCGTGGCCATTATCTCGGCGCGTGTGCAGCGGCAAGGATAGGTATAGCCGGTATCGTTGAGGCGCTCCAGGAAGCGGGAATAGATATCGCCTCGCCGGCTCTGCGAATATGGGCCGGCGTCTCCGCGGCCGTCGAGCCCCCCTTCGTCCCAGTCGAGGCCCAGCCATGCGAGATCGTCCTCTATCAGACGTGAATATTCGGTTTTGGATCGCTGCGGGTCGAGATCCTCGATACGCAGCAACCAGCTTCCGCCCTGAGCGCGGGCAGACAGCCACGACAGGAGTGCCGAAGCGACATTGCCCAAATGCATGCGCCCGGTCGGAGAAGGCGCGAATCGTCCACGTGTCATTTTAGGAGATTAGGAAGAAAGGAAATTAGGAAGATGAGTATGAATGACAAAGCTGACTTATAAATCCATAACCATTAACCCTTAACCATGAAAAAGAGCCGCTTTGAGGGCGGCTCTTTTTCACAGTATCGTTGACAATACTTATTTTGCTTCTTCGATAGTCACTGCACGGTCGAGAGCCACACACTTTTCACCGAGGTCGGACAGGTTGCCGTTGTTGGTGGTAGTGGTGATCTGGCTTTCGGGAACGCCGTTCTTCACGAGGAGCTTGGCAACACCTTCGGCGCGGTTCTTGCGCAGACGCATGTTGATGTTGTCGGTGCCGGTGTAGTTGTCGGCCCAGCCGGTAAGAACATATTTCTTGTCGGGGTTCTGGGTCATGACATAGGCGATAGCCTTAACCACACGCTGGTTTTCGCGGCTGAGACGCGATACACCGATGGGATAGTAAACAGTTGCGAGAGGACCGGCAGCTTCAACCTTGGTTTCAACAGGACGGCTCAGGCAATCTTTGAGCTGGCTTTCGAGGTCGGCGATACGGGCGTCGGCAGCAGCGAGGCGGGCGCGGAGAGCGTCGCAGTTTTCAGGTTCGGGGCAAACGGGAACGACGGGAGCTGTCCAGTCGGTCTTGTTGAAGTTATAGGTGATACCTACATAGCCCTGAATGCTGCCGTACTTTTCGTTCCAGCCTTTGCCGCCGCAGTTCTGAAGACCGTCAAGACCGCTGAAGCGGAGGTCGAGCGAGAGAGCGATGTGCTTGTTGAGGCGGAACGAGTTGATAAGACCGGCACGGAGAGTCATGATGGCGTCGTCTCTGTGTTTCCAGCCGTCGGCGTTGGTGCCTTTGTATTCCTTGGTGAAGGTAGAGTAAGCGCCTGCGCCTGCATATACGGTAGCGTTGTATACACGGTTGGGGTTATAGCCGCACCACCAGTTGGTGAGGTTGACCATAACGTCGAATACGAGACCGAATTCATTGTATTTGGTCTTGTAGTAGTCGCCCACCATCTGGTCGGGCATTGCGCCGATATAGTCGGGACCGGTAGCGAGGCCTTTGAGACCGAGCCAGTTGAAGCCGGCACGAAGACCGAACACAGGCGAGATGTGCTTGCCTACATAGAGCGAGGCTGCGGGCATGAAGCGGTCGCCGACCTTACGGTGGATAGATTTGTCGGCGAGGTAGAAGCTTGCACCACCTTCAGCGGTGATGAACCAGTTGTCCTGCATGCGGTTGATGAGGAGGCCCTGGGCGGGATCGGAGACGTAAGTAATCTCCTGAGACTCCTGAGCCGAAGCAACCTGGGCTCCCATCACGAGAGCGCACGCACATGCCAAAAGAGTACCTTTTTTCATAGAGCTTATGATGATTAATGGTTGAATGTGTTCGAAGTCGGGGAATTCGAGAGCGCTAAATTACAACATTTTTTTGATTCACACCTAACAAATGTGAATTTTATTGAATTAGCGCTCCGAATTTTAACAGTCGCGGTTTATTTGCCGAGGGCGGCACGGACACGGTCGAGCACCTGCGGGGCCGTGAAACCGAACTTCTCGTCGAGAATCTTGTAGGGTGCGGATGCGCCGAAACGCTCCATGCCGAAGATCGTGCCGTCGAAGCCCTTGATGGTCATCAGAGCGGTCGGCAGGCCGGCGGTGAGGCCGAACTGGGGTACGCCTGCAGGCAGCACGGAGTCGCGGTAGGCCTCGGGCTGACGGTTGAATAGACCGGCGGAAGGCATCGACACGACAGCGGCCTTGATTCCTTCGGCCTCGAGAAGAACGGCAACCTCACACAGCAGCGAAACCTCCGAACCGTTGGCTACCATCACGACGTCGGGAGTACCGTCGGGAGCGATGACGGTATATCCGCCCTTTTCAGCCGCGAGAGCGGCCTTCTGGCGGGTAGTGCCTTCTGGTGCGGGAAGATCCTTGATGTCCTGGCGCGAAAGGATGAGGGCCGTGGGCGTATCCTTGTTTTCCATAGCCATCTTGTAGCATACGGAGGTCTCGGCGGCGTCGGCCGGACGGAGAACCAGCATCGAAGGCTTGCCGCTGAAGTTGGAGATCTGCTCCATCAGGCGCAGCTGGGCCTCCTGCTCGATAGGTTCGTGTGTGGGGCCGTCCTCGCCTACGCGGAAGGCATCGTGCGTCCATATATATTTCACAGGCAGCTCCATCAGGGCTGCCATGCGGACAGCAGGCTTCATATAGTCGGAGAAGACGAAGAATGTGCCGCATGCACCGATCACACCGCCGTGGAGAGCCACGCCGTTCATGATGGCGGCCATGGTGAGTTCTGCCACACCGGCCTGGAAGAACGCGCCGCTGAAGTCGTCGGCGGTAAAGGCATGGGTCTTCTTGAGGAAGCCGTCGGTCTTGTCGGAGTTGGCAAGGTCAGCCGACGATACAATCATGTTTCCGACTTTCTCGGCGAGTACCGAAAGGACATCGGCCGAAGCTTGACGGGTCGATGTGTCGGCCTTGTGCACGATGGCGGTATAGTCGATTTCGGGAAGGACTCCTTCGAGATAGCCTTTCAGCTCAATGGCCTTGGCGGGATTGGCCTCGGCCCATGCCTTGTAGGCGGCGCGGCGTTCGGCCACGATTTTGCGGAGTTCCTGACGACGGGCCTCATAGAGAGCCTCGGCTTCCGGGAATATCTTCCAGGGATTTTCGGGATCGCCGCCGAGGTTGGCTACAGTAGCGGCATAATCGGCGCCGCTCTTGCTCAGAGGCTGGCCGTGGGTCGAGCACTGACCTTCGAAGCATTCGCCGTCGGCTTTGACAGCACCCTTGCCCATCACGGTATGACCGATAATGAGGGTCGGTTTTTTTGTCTCTGCCTGAGCCTTCACGATTGCCTCGGCTATTTCCTGAGGATCATTGCCATTGACCTCAAGCACATTCCAGTGCCATGCACGGTATTTGGCCGCATAGTCCTCACGATCTACGGCGTCTACCATTGTCGAAAGCTGTACGCCGTTGCAGTCGTAGAACATGATGAGGTTCGACAGACCGAGATATCCGGCAATACGGCCGGCGCCCTGCGAGATTTCCTCCTGGATGCCACCGTCGGAAATGAAGGCATATGTCTTATGAGCCACGGCCTGTCCGAAACGGGCTTCGAGGAAACGCTCTGCGATAGCACAGCCGACAGCCATTGTATGGCCCTGACCCAGAGGACCGGAGGTGTTTTCGACACCGCGTTCGGGGTCGAGCTCGGGATGGCCGGGAGTAACGGAACCCCACTGGCGGAACTGCTGGAGCTCGTCGAGGGTATAGTGGCCTGCGAGAGCGAGCACGGAATAGAGCATCGGCGACATGTGGCCGGGATCGAGGAAGAAACGGTCGCGGGCGAACCAGGTGGAATCGTCGGGATCGGTTACGAGGAACTGCGAGAACAGAACGTTCACGAAATCAGCGCCGCCCATGGCGCCGCCGGGATGGCCCGATTTAGCTTTTTCGACCATCGAGGCAGCCAGAATACGGATATTGTCGGCTGCGCGGTTCAGAGTTTTTGTGTCCATTGCGTCATGCATTGTTTTTTTCGCGGGACGGGAACTGCGCCCGTACCGCAGTGGATTATGAGGGTATTTGGTTTAGGTTATTTAAGTTTTCCTGGTAAAATCACTATTCTCATGTTGTCGCACACGGTAATCACCTTATCGGCATTCTTGTCATAATAGTACACCTTTACTTTTATCTCTCTTGAAGGACGGCTTCCATTGAAAGAGAACACTCCGGGTGTAAAACTTATGGTACCGTTGTCGTTGTGTACGGCCTTGGCTATCTCCTGTCCGTCATGATCATAACTGATAAAGAAATAATGACGTGCATCGGTGGGAACTCCCGTCTCTATCTCAAGTGAGCCAAGAAGATAGAAACTGTCGTTGAGGTATGCCGCAAGCGACGACAGGGGCGAAGATCCAGGCTTGGCGGCTGCCTTTGTTCCGTCCAGATAGCCCTGCACACTCGTCGCTTTCGCTTTGCTGAAATCATCGGCCACAAACACGCTCTGGCGCCCTGTATCGGTATCCACTACTTTCATGGCCTGCCGTGGCGATGTCCATCTGACAGGTGCGCCGGCTTTGAACGTATCGTGCACCTTAAGAATCTTGCCGCCGATCTCTATTTCAGGCGTATTGAGATATAATATGCGGTATTCGGCTCGCGCACATAAGCACACAGCCGCATACCATATCGCTATTATAAATCTCGTCGTCAGTGGCATTCTTTGTTAGGATAATGGCCGCACACGGTATAGACCGGGAGAGAAAAGCCACGGGAAACACACAGCGTAATTTCCCGAAGCAAATATACAAAATATTCTATAATAGAACCAAATACGCCGGAAAAGATCGGTGCGGCACTAAAAGAACCAAAGATTTCATTAGAGGGTGTTTCATAATACAAAATTAGCGATTATTTTCTATCCATACGAAAAGAAATGCCATATATATTTATAAAAATACAGATATCCTTCAGACCGCGCAAGCTACCTGGCACCGACATACAGCCATAAAAACACCGGCGTTTACGTCGTTTTGCAAGCCAAAGCCGGCCGATACAGGAAAAATGATATTTTATTTCTTCATTTTTTCACTCATTCCATTTAACAATGAATCAAGGCATTAGCATGGATCAAAACAAAAACGCGCCAAAATTGTTGCATCTGTATAGTTGTGAATTATTCAATTTATGTTAATTTTGCAGGCATAAGACCAAAATTCACCCATATCAAACAATAATGTCTAACAATTAAATAAACGACAATCCAATGAACACAGAAGTAATCGGCGTAAACGCCGGCACAGTGTGGGTGGCCCTGAGCAGCACTGAAGCACTTGGTATCAAGCAGCTTAAAAAAATCACCAAACTGAAAGACAAAGAAGTCTACGCAGCTCTGGGATGGCTTGCGCGTGAAAACAAGATCACAATCGCTCCCGATCCCGAAGACGAAAAAGAAGTAATCATCTCGCTGGTACAGGAATAATCCTATTTCTGTCCGCCGACCTAATAACAACGCCCGACGCGCCTCTGCGCCGGGCGTTTTTTCAGCATACACACACCCTTGTCTATCTCGGAGTAATGAGTTAATTTTGCAGCATGGCCAATATCTACGAACTCAGGCGCTATGGCAAGCTTGCCTTCCTTGTGGCCGCGGCAGCTGTCGTGGCCATGTTCCTGGCGTTTTCGAGCAGTCTCATACGCGACCTTTCGGCGCAGGAACGCGAGCGCATGGAGATATGGGCCGATGCCACGCAGCAGTTGCTGACCACTTCGGCGCTTCCGAACGAAGTAGACGAATTCCTGCTCGACATCATACGCCGAAACACCACCATCCCGGTGCTCCTCACCGACGCCGAGGGCAACATCCTCCAGTTCCGCAACTTCGACCTGCCGATAGAAGGCGACAATCCGGTGTCGGGGCTCCCGTCGGAGCAGGCAAACATCGATTTTCTCCAGAAACGCCTCGCCGAGCTGCAGGGCGGCCCGCGCACCATTGTGATCGACGTGGCCCCCGACGTGCAGTATTATCTTTATTACGAGGACTCTACTCTTCTGCGGCGCATCAGCATCTTTCCGTTCATTCAGCTGCTGGTCATGCTGGCCTTTATCGCCGTGGTATATTTCGCCGTGCTGTCGACCAAAAAAGCCGAACAGAACAAGGTATGGGTCGGTCTCTCGAAAGAAACCGCCCACCAGCTCGGCACACCGATATCGTCGCTCATGGCATGGATGGAACTTTTAGGCGACATGGGAGTCGACGCCGACACCATAGCCGAGATGAACAAGGATGTGAACCGGCTGAGCACCATCGCCTCGCGATTCTCCAAGATCGGCTCCGCACCCAAGCTCGAGCGCGGTGATCTCAACACCATTGTATCGTCGGCGGCCGGCTATATGGCGACACGCATATCGCCCAAAGTCAATCTGTCCATACAGACAGCCCACACCGAACTGCCGGTGGAAGCTTCGGCCCCACTGCTGGAATGGGTGATAGAAAATCTGATAAAGAACGCCGTAGATGCCATGGAGGGACACGGCGATCTGAGCGTGACGGTAGAATGCTCGGCGACAGGTGCCGCAATAGAGATCACCGACACGGGCAAAGGCATAAGCCGCAAGAATTTCAAAACAGTCTTCAATCCGGGCTACACCACCAAGAGCCGCGGCTGGGGGCTTGGCCTCACTCTCGCAAAACGCATTGTCGAGCAATATCACAAAGGCCGAATCTTCGTCGCCCGCTCCGTACCTTTCCAGGCCACGACCTTCCGGATCGAGCTACCGGTTTTAAGCTGACGGGCTGACGGGCTGACGGGCTGACGGGCTGACGGGCTGACGGGCTGACGGGCTGACG
>CAJKRG010000072.1 GCA_905202215.1 uncultured Porphyromonadaceae bacterium | reverse complement strand
TCAATTCTATCACTATATCTTTCCGCATTTCACTTTTTTGTAGTAACTTTGCAGCGTAAATTCAACATAGCCACTTTCCACCGCAATAACTCCCGCCAATGCAGCATCCGGCGGCAAGAAACAGATTATGAGATATATCCTTCTTTCAATCATTGCTATTCTCCCGCTGGTCTGCGCCTCCCGGGAGCGTCTGACCGTGGTCGATCAGACCGATAACTCACCTATTGCGGCGGCTACCGTATTCAGCAAAGGAGGAAACATTCTCGGCCTGACGGACAAAAACGGAATACTGGACGGCATTGCAGATCGCGACATGCCTCTGACGGTGAGATGTCTCGGCTATGAGCCTCTGACCGTAGCCGGAATAACAGATGCCGCAAAAATGGTTCCCGAAACTTACGAACTCGGCGAATTCGTAGTGACGCCTCTCGACCGCCCTATACTCAGGATAGTCTGCTACATACGCGAATACACCGGTGGTGTCACATCGACAGATACGCTCCAGGTCTTTGCCGAACACATGGGAGATTTCTATATCCCGACAACAAAAGTCAAGAAATTCAAGGGTAACGACAACCCGAGAATATTGAAATCGCGGCTCTATGAGCGTCACGCCTCGGCCGACGGTACCGACAGCGTCAGACGGCCCGACTTCCGCCGCGACGATATATCGTGGCTCGATCTCGTGTCGATGCCTAAAGACCCCGTAAAAGAGACCGATGCAATACTAAAAGGAGCGAAAACCGATTCCGTAGCCGGAAAATACGCCGTAGCTACCCTCGCCCGCAAGACCGCCGGCGCATATACCGTCACGACCGATTATCTGGCCGACAAGAAAAACCATTCGTGGTCGCCCGCGTTTTTCAAACTGCTCGGATTCACCATAGATCTTAAAAAAATGGTCGGCACATGGGCCTACCGTCCAAATACGGCAGGAGAATACCGTCCTGCCGATCTTCTCTACGGCACATTCGCAGTCGACGTGACAGGCCGGGGCAAGTGGATCAAGAAAGCGTTCAATTCAAGCGAGCCGGTGCAGATGCACGGTCTTTTCGAGATATATCCCGTACGGTTCGAACATCTGACAGTCGAGGATGCCGACCGTCAGCTTCATCAGACCGCACCGGCCACGAAATTCGAGCGGACTCCGCTGGCGACTCCTCTGCCTCCGTCGGTAAGCATGCTTATAGATCGTGCCGAAAGCCGGTGAATCAACTGATTCTGAACACCGGGGCAATGCTGCGCGGAGCATCGGCCGGAATGAAGAGATGCAATCCGTCGCCGTCACGCGTGAAAGGGACCTTGCCATAACCCAGCAGCTCGACTTTGCGTATTTTCCGTGGCGCGGTTCCGCTTCCTGATCCGAGAGACATTATATCCACCTTGGAGTCCTCCGGCCATGCGAGCACGATGGCATACAAATGCCGGGCCGTGCGCGTAAACCGTATCTCGCCGGAGCCGGCCTTGGCATATGCTCCTTCGTTGAAACCCTGTGCATTGAGTTTTATGTCCGATTCGGCTATCGGCCCCTCCCCGAAAATATGCCAGGGACGTGTGCCGTATATCGCCTCGCCGTTCACATCGAGCCATCCGGCTATTCCGTCAAGCACAGCCTCTTCTTTCTCGTCGAAAGTGCCGTCGGCGCGCAGCGGGATATTTAGCAACAGATTTCCGTTTTTACTCACCACATCGGCAAGCATTTTCACTACCGTCGAGGCCGGCTTATAGGCGTTATTCTCGTATACCGAATTATTATAATGCCAGTCGCCTATGCATGTGCATGTCTGCCATGGCTTTTCGGGAATATTATTAGGCGCTCCGCGCTCAACGTCCCATACAAGCGCTTCTTTCTGGCGGTCGGTAAGTATCTTGCCGAACATCACCGCGGTCATGTCGCCTCCATTGGCTTTTTCGTTGTGGTTATAGAAATGTGCCGCGATTTTCAACCCGGCATCGCTGACAGGATAAAAAGGCACGCCTGTCACATCGAAATACAGCAGATCGGGATTATAGCGGTTTATGACGTCGAGTGTGCGGTTATAGAAATTCGTGCAGAACGCCTCTGTCGGCAATGCGGCGCCGTTTCCCCAGGCCCACTGGCTGTGAATCATGCCGTCGGCCCATGTAGCGCGGCTTTCGGGATGGTCCTGGGCATACAGATTCTGCGGATCGAGACCTTCCCACCATTTCCCGGCACCGTCGGCCTTGGTAAGATTGCCGTCGTATGGCACTCCGGCGAGTGCGCCATGGCGGTCATAGCGCCGGCTCGGCTCATACCATGTCCATGCATGGTCGGCATGGAGACTCACGCCGAACTTGAGGCCGTTGCGCCGGCAGGCGGCTTCCCATTCTGCAAGGATATCGCGACACGGGCCGATACGGACGGAGTTCCATTCCTGATACTTGCTGTCCCAAAGGTCGAAATTGTCATGATGGTTTCCAAGCACAAAGAAGTACTTTGCACCGACACGCTTATATAGTGCCACAAGTTTTTCCGGATCCCATTTCTCGGCCTTGAAAAGCGGCAGAATATCCTTGAAACCGAATTCCGACGGATGTCCGTAGTTCTCAACATGATATTTATACTTCGCCGAACCTTCCATATACATCTCACGCGCCATCCAGTCGCCCGAGCCTTCCACACACTGTGGCCCCCAGTGGGCCCATATACCGAACTTGGCGTCGCGGAACCATTCGGGCACCTCATAATCGGCAAGCGACTCCCAGCTCGGCGTGAAACGTCCTGTCGCCATAGGTTCATCGGCTTCCGATACCGGTACAGGATATGATTCGGTCCGGCCGTATGCGCATATCGCGACACACATCCCGGCAGCAAAAAGAAAAGTACGGATCATACGAAGTTTTTACACATATAAAGTTAACCGACACAAAAATAAACAAAATAAAATATCTCTGCAAATCACGGATCCTTTTCCCCCGGCTCCGGTGTTTTTTTGAAAAATAAGTTGCGGCGTTTGTGAAAGATTGCTAAATTTGCACTTCAGAAACTGCAAGGAAAAACACAAACAATTCATAAATCAAACAAATTCAATCATCTTATGTGGTTAACAAGCTCATCTATAGGACGTAAGTTCGTGATGGCCATTACCGGCGCATGTCTCGTCCTATTCGTAACTTTTCACGTTTTGATGAACTCGGTTGCACTCTTCTGGCCGGCTGCCTACAATGCGGTCTGCGAATTCCTGGGTGCCAACTGGTATGCGCTGGTGGCTTCGGCCGGTCTTGCCGCGCTCTTCATCATCCATATCATCTACGCTGTATGGCTCACCGTCCAGAACCGTCGCGCCCGCGGTAACGACCGCTACGACATCAACGGCAAGGCACCCCACGTAGAATGGTCGTCGAAGAACATGCTCGTTCTCGGCATCGTAATCCTCGCTTTCCTTGTAGTTCACATGATCCAGTTCTGGGCAAAGATGCAGCTTCAGGAGCTTCTTTCCCATGATCTCGACGTGCTTCCCCTCGTAGGCGACGCTCCCGCTTCGCCCGCCCTCGGAACACTCTACCTCCAGCTCGCCTTCGAACAGTGGTGGACTCCCGTTGTCTACATCATCGGCTTCATCGCCCTCTGGTTCCACATGAACCACGGTTTCTGGTCGATGTTCCACACCGTAGGCTGGGACAACAACATCTGGCTCAACCGTCTCAAGACAATCGGCTGCTGGTGGACTTCCATCGTTGTTGTGCTCTTCATTGCCCAGGCAGTGCTCTTCACAGTGCAGGCTCACAATAAATTCTTCCTCACCGACGAAGCTCTTCAGGAACAGTACGCCGAATTCTGGAGCAACAAGGCCGAGGCTCTCATCGACGAATTCCAGGCTGAAGCCGCCGCCCTCGATCCTCAGGACATGAACGCTCAGCTCACTTTCTTCGCCGAATCGGGCGAGAGCTACGCCGACCGCGCCGAAGCCATCGCAAAATACGCCGAAGCTCAGGCTCCCGCAGTGAAAACAAGCCAGCTCCAGCAGCTCGGCCAGTTCGCGACATTCGTCCGCAACCAGGCACAGCGTGCGCAGAGCATGAAACCTAACAACAACGAAAACAACTAACAACTCAGAGATATGGCACAGAAACTCAACATTGAGGGCATGATCGACTCAACCCCCATCATGCAGGATTTCGCCGACATCGAAACCGGCAACATGCCTGAGTATACGATCGACTCCAAGATCCCCGAAGGTCCTATCGCTGAGAAATGGACCAACTACAAAGCCCACCAGCACCTTGTGAACCCCGCCAACAAGCGCAACCTCGACATCATAGTGGTCGGCACCGGTCTCGCAGGCGCATCCGCAGCCTCGACCCTCGGCGAAATGGGCTTCAACGTATATAACTTCTGCATTCAGGACAGCCCCCGCCGCGCACACTCAATCGCTGCACAGGGCGGTATAAACGCTGCCAAAAACTATCAGAACGACGGCGACTCGGTTTACCGCCTGTTCTACGACACCGTGAAAGGCGGCGACTTCCGCTCGCGCGAAGCCAACGTATACCGTCTTGCCGAAGTGTCGAACAACATCATAGACCAGTGCGTGCAGCAGGGCGTTCCTTTCGCCCGTGAATACGGCGGTCTCCTTGCCAACCGTTCGTTCGGCGGCGCTCAGGTGAGCCGTACATTCTACGCCAAAGGCCAGACCGGCCAGCAGCTCCTCCTCGGAGCTTACAGCTCACTCAACCGTCAGATCCAGAAAGGCACCGTCCGCTCGTTCAACCGTCGCGAAATGCTCGATATCGTCATCATCGACGGCCGCGCCCGCGGTATTATCGTGCGCAACCTCGTGACAGGCGAGATCGAACGCTACGCCGCACACGCCGTAGTGCTCGCCACCGGCGGTTACGGCCGCGCTTTCTTCCTTTCGACCAACGCCATGGGCTGCAACGGCTCAGCCGCCATCCAGGCATTCAAGAAAGGCGCATACCTGGCCAACCTCGCCTTCACTCAGATTCACCCGACCTGTATCCCCGTTCACGGCGAAGACCAGAGCAAGCTCACCCTCATGAGCGAGTCGCTCCGTAACGACGGCCGTATCTGGGTACCCGCCAAGAAGGAAGACGCCGAGGCAATCCGCGCAGGTAAGAAAAAACCGACCGACATACCCGACGAAGACCGCGACTTCTATCTCGAACGCCGCTATCCCGCATTCGGCAACCTCTGTCCCCGCGACATCGCCAGCCGCGCCGCCAAGGAACGTTGCGACGCAGGCTACGGCGTAGGTACAGGCAATGCAGTTTACCTCGACTTCAAGTACGCCATCGACCGCCTGGGTGAAGACGTCGTACGCGACCGCTACGGCAACCTCTTCGACATGTACCAGATGATCAGCGACGACAACCCCTACGAGACCCCGATGATGATCTTCCCCGCCAGCCACTACACTATGGGCGGTATCTGGGTAGACTACGAACTCCAGACCTCGATCAAGGGCCTCTTCGCTATCGGCGAGTGCAACTTCTCCGACCATGGCGCAAACCGCCTCGGTGCATCCGCCCTCATGCAGGGTCTTGCCGACGGTTACTTCGTGCTCCCCTACACAATGCAGAACTACCTGAGCGACCAGATCAAGGTGCCTCATTTCAGCACCGACGCTCCCGAGTTCGACAAGGCCGAAGCCGACGTACGCTCGCGTATCGAGAAACTCATGAACATCAAGGGCACCAAGAGCCCTGATGAGATCCACAAGCGTCTCGGCCATGTGATGTGGAACCTCGTCGGCATGGGCCGTACACTCCAGAGCCTCGTCAAGGCAACCGAGGAAATCGAGGAAGTGCGCAAGGAATTCTACACCGACCTCCGTATCGTAGGCCGCGCCGACGATCTCAACACCGAGCTCGAAAAGGCACTCCGCCTCGAGGACTTCCTCGTAATGGCCAAAATGATGGCTATCGACGCCCTCAACCGTAACGAATCGTGCGGCGCACACTTCCGCGAGGAGTACCAGACTCCCGACGGCGAAGCCGCACGCCGCGACGACCTCTACATGTATGTATCGTGCTGGAAGTACACCGGCGACAATGCGAAACCCATCCTCATCAAGGAGCCCCTCAAATATGAGGCTATCCAGGTGCAGACCCGCAACTACAAGTCCTAATCGATAACCACGCGCGGACCCGGCCGGAGCTACAGCGACGGTCGAGTCCTACCAAATACATTACATATCAAAATGGAACATACAATCAGCGTAAATCTGAAAATTTGGCGTCAACGTGGTCCCAAAGAGAAAGGACAGTTCGTCAACTATCACCTCGACAATGTCTCGACGGGCAGCAGCTTCCTCGAAATGCTCGACATGCTCAACCAGCAGCTCGTAGAGAAAGGCGAGGAGCCCGTTGTATTCGACAACGACTGCCGCGAAGGCATCTGCGGCATGTGCTCCCTCTATATCAACGGCCATCCCCACGGCCCCGTGCAGGGCATCACAACCTGCCAGCTCCACATGCGTAAATTCAACGACGGCGACACCATCACCATCGAGCCCTGGCGCTCGGCCGCATTCCCCGTGATACGCGACCTTATGGTAGACCGCAACGCATTCGATAAAATCCAGCAGGCCGGCGGCTACGTGTCGTTCAACTGCGGCGGTGCCCAGGATGCCAACAACCTTCCCATCAGCAAGGAAGTTGCCGATACCGCAATGGACTCCGCAACCTGTATCGGCTGCGGCGCATGTGTGGCTGCCTGCAAGAACGGCTCGGCCATGCTCTTCGTATCGGCAAAGGTAAGCCAGTTCGCACTCCTGCCCCAGGGCCAGGTAGAGCGCAAGCGCCGCGCACGCGCTATGGTCGCCAAGATGGACGAACTCGGCTTCGGCAACTGCACCAACACCGGTGCCTGCGCCGCCGAATGCCCCAAGAACATTCCGCTGAGCAACATCGCCCGTCTCAACCGCGAGTTTATCGTTGCCAAATGCTCGGAATAAGCCTCTGACAGCATAACAGCCTATATATCGAGCGTCTGCCTTAACGGCGGACGCTCATTTTTTTGTTTTTTTAAGATTTAATGATTACCTTTGCGCCGGTTTTTAACAAAAAAGGTACGTTTCAGAATTATGGGTTCCAACACCACAGCCGCAGCACGCATAGGCTCAGCTATCGATTTTCACCCCAAACTCTTCTCCTGTCTCAAGAATTATAACGCCGAACGCCTCAAGGCCGACATCATAGCCGGCATAGTGGTAGGCATCGTCGCCCTCCCGCTGGCCATCGCCTTCGGTATCGCCTCGGGCGTCAACCCGTCCATCGGCCTTATCACGGCCATCATAGGCGGCTTCATCGTGTCGTTTCTCGGCGGAAGCACCGTCCAGATCGGAGGCCCGACAGGCGCCTTCATCGTCATTGTCTACAATATCATCGCCCAGTTCGGCCTCCACGGACTCGCCATCGCCACATTCATGGCCGGTGTCATCCTCGTGCTGATGGGGCTCTTCCGCCTCGGCACAGTCATCAAGTTCATACCCTATCCCATCGTGGTCGGCTTCACTGCCGGTATCGCCCTGACCATCTTCTCCACGCAGATCAACGACTTCTTCGGCCTCGGTCTGCGCGATATCCCCGGTCAGTTCATACCCAAATGGGGCATGTATCTGCGTAACTTAGGCTCAGTATCACTTCCCGCACTGGCTACTTCTGTCGTTTCTCTCCTTATAATAATACTCACACCGCGCATATCCAAGAAACTGCCCGGCGCCCTCATTGCCATCATACTCGTCACAGCCGGAGCATACGCCCTCGGTCTGTGCTGCGACTGGTTCCATGTCGAGACCATCGGCGACCGTTTCGGCACCATGCCGACCGATATCCCCCAGCCCCACGGCTTCGCCATCAATATGGCCACAATCAACATGCTGCTCCCCTCGGCATTCACAATCGCCGTGCTCGGCGCCATCGAAAGCCTCCTCTCGGCAACCGTGGCCGACGGTGTCACAGGCTCACGCACCAACAGCAACACCGAGCTTATCGGTCAGGGTCTGGCCAATATCACCGTGCCCTTCTTCGGCGGCATCCCCGTGACCGGCGCCATAGCCCGCACCATGACCAACATCACCAACGGCGGCCGCACTCCCGTGGCCGGCATAGTACACGCCCTTGTGCTTCTGCTAATATTCCTTTTCGCCATGCCGCTGATCAACTACGTGCCAATGGCATGTCTGGCAGCTGTCCTCATGGTCGTGGCTTATAATATGAGCGGCTGGCGCACAATCGTCGGCATATTCCATGCTCCCAAGAGCGATGTATCCGTGCTTGTCGTCACCTTCCTTCTCACCGTCATCTTCGACCTCACCATTGCTATCGAGATAGGCCTGCTTCTGGCCGTAGTCCTCTTCCTGCGCCGCGTCACCGAAAACACCGAGATCAAAGTATACTCCGAACAGCTCGACGTCGCCGAAGGCACCGACCTCAGCAACCACGAAGTGCTCAACGTGGCCCACGGAGTGAGCGTATACGAAATCGACGGCCCGTTCTTCTTCGGCGTCGCAACCAAATTCGACGAGATGATGCGCTCTACCATGGTCGACAAACCTATCGTACGTATCATCCGCATGAGAAAAGTATCGTTTATCGATGCCACCGGCCTGCACAACCTCGAGATTCTCATCAAGTCGTCGCAAAGCGAGGGAATCCATATCGTGCTCTCCGGTGTAAGAAGCAATGTACGTCAGGTGCTCGAACATGCCGGCATCGACCGCCTCATCGGAAGCGATCACATATGCGACCATATCGACAAGGCTGTCGTGATGGCAAATCTTATTGCAGCCGAAGCACGTAATCCCCACAAAATGCCACGATAAAGCCTCTCACACCGACCAATTGTTAAATAATTGGCCGTTTTCCGAAAAAAAGAACCTTAAAATTTGTGAGAGAAAAAAAAACGGCTTAACTTTGTGGCGTTTTTGAAAGCAAACAATTGTTTTATTACTAAATCAAAACACAAGATGAAAAAGTTAGTATTGATGCTCGCTGTTGCATTCAGCATGTCGTTCGTAGCATGTGGCAACAAAGAAGCTGCTGCTGAAGCAGAAACTGCTGCCGCTCCCGAAGTTGTAGAAGAAGTTGCTGAAGTTGTAACCGATTCTTGCTGCGCTGCCGCTGACAGCTGCTGCGCTGACACTGTTGTGGCTGCTGCCGCTGAAGTAGCTGAAGCTGCTAATTAATAAGCCGCTTCCACAGCAAAACAAGCGCTACGGCGCTTTATCAGAAGAAATCAGAAGAGGTCGTTCGCCGTTGCGAATGACCCCTTTCGTTTTTCCGGCACAAATCTAACACCGAAATTCATAATACACTGATCATATGAGCATTATCTCTCCCAAATTACGGGTCAGCGGATTTTTCCGGTGGGCGGGGAAAGATGTCAAGAGTATAGTGTTGCC
>CAJKRG010000071.1 GCA_905202215.1 uncultured Porphyromonadaceae bacterium | reverse complement strand
ACCGCTATGCTCCTTCGTCTCAGATATAAATCCATCTCAGACTTTTTGGCCTGTGCTTTCACATATGTTATTAAACAACCTCTAATATTCGTGAAAAAGCCGGTATTCACTACAGGTATGTAGAAAATGCCGGTTTAATTCCGAATAAAAGTAAAGTGCGTGAGGTCAGATCTGCTCTTCGACGTTCCAGACGAAGGCGCGGAGGCCGAGTTTGGGGCGCTCTTCGTTGAAAGCTTTGAGCTTGGCGAGGACTATGGGCACGCGGTGATCCTCGACGACTGTTATGATCGCTCCGGCCATCGAGGGCCATGCGTGTGAGCCGTAGTGCGGCTCGCCGTCGACGCTGCCGCGGCCTGTCACCTGTTCCCATGCGGTGTATCCGCGGCAGTTTGTGCGTTCGAGCATGTCGACAATCCGTTCGTAGTGAGCCTGGTCGAAGGCTATGAATATGCTTTTCATTTCTTCAGGAGTGATTTGCGGTGTTTTTTACGCTGGTTTTTCACGCCCTTGCCTGCGAAGACGCAGTAGAGCACAGGCACGAAGAGGAGTGTGAGTATTGTCGAGAAGGTGAGACCGCCGATGACGGCGGTACCCATCGGGCGCCACATCTCGGCGCCCTGACCCGTGCCGACAGCCATAGGCACCATTCCGAGGATGGTGGTGAGGGTTGTCATGACGACAGGGCGCAGACGCGACTCGCCGCCGTGGATCACGGCGCGGCGTATCGACATGCCTCGCTCACGGTTGAGCGATATGTAGTCGATGAGCACGATACCGTTTTTCACCACGATACCGATAAGCATGATGGCGCCGATCATACTCATGACGTTGAGGGTATGGCCGGTGAGCCACAGAATGATGAACACGCCCGAGAAGGCGAACAGGAGCGATGTCATGATGATGCCCGGATATGTGTAGCTTTCGAACTGGGCGGCCATGACGATGTAGACCAGAATGATGATGAGCACGGCGAGTGTCAGAAGGTCGCGGAACGAATCCTGCTGGTCCTCATAGCTTCCCGACAGCTGGATGGATATGCCCTGGGGAATGTCCATTTTGTCGATTGCCGCCTGCGAGGCCTCGACGATTCTGCTCATCGGCACGCCGCCTTCGACGGTGGTCGATACGGTGACGATACGTTCGCGGTCCTTGCGCTCGATGGTCGGCGGGGTGAAGCGCTCTACGACCTTGCCGACGTCGCGCACGCGCACGCCCTGGCCGGCGGAGTTGTAGATGAGGATGTTCTCGATGTCCTCGAGCGAGGTTCGGTGTTCGGGGGCGTACATCACCTTGATGTCGTATTCCTCGCCGTCCTCGCGGAACTGGGAAGCTAACTGGCCGTTGATGCGGTTGCGGAGGGCATTAGCCGCTGTAGAGAGGTTGAGGCCGTAGATGGCAAGTTTCTCGCGGTCGAAGTCAACCTGATATTCAGGCTGGTAGTCGGCACGGGATATGATGACGTCGGCGGCTCCGGGGATTTTGAGTAGGGCCTGCTGCATCATTCGGGCGACGGAGTCGGTCTCGGTGAAGTCGTAGCCGTAGATTTCGTAGTCGATGGTGGTCTGGCCGCCCATGCCCATGCCGCCGGTGCTCACCTGCGCCTTCTTGAATTCGGGGAACTGCTTGAGGTCCTCGCGCATGAACGATGCGATCTCGCTTATGGAGCGGTCGCGGTCGCCGGGGTCGGTGAGGCGCACGTTCATGGATATGATGTGCGGGCCGTTGTCGCTGAGGTTCGCAAATGTGTTGTCGCTCGAGGCGGTGCCGGTGGTGTAGTTCATCACCATGATTTCGGGATATTTCTCGCGCCAGAGGCTGACGAGGCGCTCGGTGACCTCCTTCGACACTTCCACGCGTGTGCCTATGGGCGTCTCAAGGCTTATTCGCAGACGGCCGTCGTCGGCTGTCGGGAAGAACTCGGTGCCGACCTGCTTCATGAGGAAGATCGAACCTATGAATGTGGCCATACAGAGCAGGAAGGTGACTGTCTTATGGCCGACAACCCATTTGAGAAGACGGCCATATCCCCGGTCGAAGGCGTCGAGGCCGCGGTTTATCGGTGTGAAGAGAAGTGTGTAGAGTTTGCCGTGATGGTTCACGCGACGCAGCAGAAGGCTGCAGAGCATCGGAGTGAGCGAGAGTGCGCAGATGGTGGAGATTATCATCATGATTGTCACCATCCAGCCCAACTGGCGGAAGAGGACGCCCGTCATGCCGGTGACGAGTGTGAGAGGGAAGAATACGGCGATAAGGGTGAGGGTCGAGGCGATAACCGATACGGCGACCTCGTTGGTGCCGTGCACGGCGGCCTGTTTGGGATCGGAGCCGCGCTCGATATGGGTCGTGACGTTCTCAAGCACCACAATGGCGTCGTCGACCACCATACCGATGGAGATTGAAAGCGCCGACAGCGAGACGATATTGAGCGTGTTGCCTGTCGCGTAGAGGTATATGAACGAGGCAATGAGCGATATAGGAATCGTGATGGTGATGATGAGTGTGGCGCGCCAGCGTCCGAGGAAGAAGAACACCACGATAATCACGAAGAGGAGGGCGTACATCACTGTCTCGACAAGCGAGTCGATGGTGTTGCGGATATTATCGGAAGTATCGACGATAATGCCAAGTTTCACGTCGGAGGGCAGGCGTTTCTGCAGAGTCGGCAGCATTTTGAGCACCTTGTCGGAAATCTGCACGGAGTTGGCGCCGCTCTGCTTCTGGATTACGATCATGGCGCCCTGTTCGCCGTCGTTGTAGGTTTCCTGGGCGCGTTCCTCGAGGGTGTCGTCGATGCGGGCCACGTCGCGGAGATAGATGTTGCGGCCCTGATAGGAGCCTACGACGATGTTGGCCATCTCCTCGCTCGATTTGAACTCACCCTGCACGCGCAGCGAGTATGTGTCGGAGCCGATATCGAAGGAACCGCCGGGAATATTGCGGTTTTCGGCGCCGATTATCGCGCCTATCTGCTCGATACTGAGGTTGTAGGCTTCGAGACGCGAGGGGTCGGTATAGATGTGTATCTCGCGCTTGGGAGCGCCCGATATCGATACCGAGCCTACGCCGCTGATACGGGCCAGAGGGTTGGCGACGGCGTCGTCGAGAATCTTGTACAGTCCCGGCATGCTCTCGTCGGCCTTCACCGAGAGCATGATGATAGGAATCATGTCGGTGGAGAACTTGAAGATGATCGGGGTCTCGGAGTCATCGGGGAGCATGGACGATACCATGTCGAGTTTGTCGCGCACGTCGTTGGTGAGCACGTCGATGTCCTCGCCGTATTCGAACTCAAGGGTTATGACCGATATGTTCTCGCGCGATTTCGAGGTGATATGCTTGAGGTTGCTCACTGAGTTGAGCACGTTTTCGAGCGGACGGGTCACGTTCTGCTCTATATCCTGTGCGCTGGCGCCCGAGTAGGTGGTCATCACCATGAGGGTGTTGGTCTCGATATCGGGATAGAGGTCGATAGGGAGACTCCTCAGTGAAAAGAGGCCGAGTATGACTACTGCCACGAAACACAGCGTAGTCATGATGGGGCGCTTCACCGCGCTGCCGTATAAGCTCATTCTTTCTTTTTAATTATGGATTATGAATGATGAATTAATTGAAATTATGGATTATTGAGAATTATGAATAGTAGCTGTCAATTCATAATTCATAATCCATAATTCATAATTTGACTTGGATGCCGTCGGCGAGGCGGGTCTGGCCGGCGGTGACTACGGTGTCGCCGTCGTTGATGCCCGATATCAGCTCGTAGCTGTCGCCGAGGCGCTGGCCGAGTTCAACTTTCTTATAGGATACGCGGCCGTTGGAGTAGACGTAGACATATTTGTTGCCGGAGCCTGTCTGCTTGACCACGGCGCGGTCGGGTACGACTACATTGTGCTTCGATCCCATGTCGAAGTTCACGCGGGCGAACATGCCTGGTTTTATTCGCTCGCCGGGGTTGGATATGCGTACTTCGGCCTGGAATGTGCGTGTGTTGGTGTCGACGGTGGGATATATGCGGTTCACCGTGCCTTCGAAGGTCTCGTCGGGGAATGCGTCGAGAGCGACACTCACAGGCATGCCTTTCTTCACGAGGCTCATGTCATTCTCGCTGATTCCGATGAGCACTTTCACCACAGGCGAGAGCTGCCCGACGGTGAGCACGGGAAGGTTGCCTGTCATGTCGCCGGGGTCGTAGTTGCGTGCGGTGACGACGCCTGTGATCGGCGATGTGAGCACGGTGTTCTCGAGGAGGTTGTCGTACTGCGAGCGGGCGGCATCCAGCTGGGTCTTGAGCTGGTCGACTGCCTGCTGTGTGCCTCCGCCGATTTCAAGGAGCTGCACGGCGCGTTTGTATTCGCGCTCTATCTGCTCGAGATTTATACGCAGCTGGTCGATGTTGGCGCGGTCGAGCGTCACAAGGGTCTGGCCTTTGACAACGCGGTCGCCGGCATCGACGGTTATTGTCTTGATGCGATTGGGTGTCGAAGGCGCGATATTGTTCACATTCTCGGCTTCGACGTTGGCTGTGTAGCTCTTCGTCTGGGCCACATCCATGCTGTGTGCCACATCGACGGTTACGAGGGGTAGTTCTTCTTCGGTCCGGATGGCAGCGTTTTCGCTGTCATTTTTGCCGCAGGCCGCTAATGTGAGCGCCGCGGCGGCTATATAGTATATCTGTTTCATCGGATAGGAGGTTAGGAAGATAGGAGGATAGGAGGTTAGGAAGATAGGATATGATAAAAGGAGGATAGGAGGTTGGGATTTCAGGAGGGAAGGAGTGGGGTGGTTGTCAATTCTAAATTCTTAATTATAAATTACTTAATCCATAATTCATAATTCAAAATTCATAATTTCCGAGGAGGAGTTCGAGCTTGCTGCCGGCAATGAGGTAGTTGTAGATGGCCTGATAGTAGGCCAGCCGGGCGCGTGTCAGCGACAGCTCGGAGTCGCGGAGGTCGAGGTAGCTTGCGGCACCGATCTCGAAGCTTTTCTCCATGATCGTATGTGCTCGGTCGGCCTGATTGACGCTTTCGGAGCTTGATGCTATCTGCTTGACATTGAGTTTTATGTTGTCGATGGCAATGTCTACCTGCATTGCTATGCTGCGTTCGAGGTTCTCACGCTGCCATTTCATTTCCTTGGCCTGTATTGAAGCCGCTTTTAGGCTGTTCCAGCGCGAACCGCCGTGGAAGATAGGCACCGACAGTGTGAGACCGACCATCGAATAGGGCGACCAGCGGAAGTTTTTCATAGGCGAGCCGTTGCTCATCGATGTCCAGTTGTAGTTGGCGCTCAATGCGAGGGTGGGCACGAAGGCGAGTTTCTTCATCGCCACCTGCTGCTCGAGAAGCTTGGTGTCGATGTCAAGAAGTTTGAGGTCGGCGTTGTTGCTGTAGTCGGCTTCGAGGGCGAAGACCTCGTCGTACATTGTCTGTTCGTAGTCGGCGAGCCTTGCCGCGGCCTCGAACTCGAATGCCGAGTCTACTCCCATGAGGACAAGCAGCTGGAGACGGGCCTGTTTGATGGCTATGTCGGCCTGAATGATCTCAGGCTCGATGTTTTTCATTGCCACCGATGTGCGGAGCACGTCGTAGTCGGATGCGGCGCCGGCAGCCGCCTGTTTCACATATGTCTCATGCGTGAGGCGCGCCATATCGTAGCTTTCCTGAATGACGATGCGCGAGTCCTGGGCGAGGAGCAGCCCGTAGTAGGCGCTCTTGACCTGATCGACGAGGTTCTGGCGCGACTGTTGTGCGGCTTCGAGGCTCCGCAGAATCTGGGTGTCGCTCACGGCCACGCTTTTCCACAGTTGCGGCGCGATCAACGGCAGCGATGCCTGGAAACCGAGCGACCACGAGTTGTCGAGGCCGACCTTGATGCCGCCGTCGCCACCGCCGCCTGCACGGGCGCGGGAGCTGACTTCGCCGTTTTCGCCGTCACCGTCGCCCTCACCGCCGAAATCGCCGAAGCCGTCCATGTTCATATACATGGTCTGTTTTTCGAGGGTACGGTTGTAGTTAGCGCCGAAGTCGATGGTCGGCAACAATTGGCCGATCACTTCTTTTTTGGAGTAATCGAGGCGCTGCACCTCCATGTCGGCCACTTTGACCGTGGGGTTGTCGGAAAGTGCGATTGCAAGGCACTCATCGAGCGAGAGCTTTACGTTTTCTGCGCAGGCTAACATGGGTGCTGACAGCAGCATGAGCCCGACTGATATGTTTTTATAGTACATCTATGGTATGAAATGTGATAATGACTTACAAAGATAAGAAAATGCCTCCCCTCCGACAAGTATAGTCTACGAAATGGCATATTATATAGCTTAATCGGCCAATTTCAACGCTGAAACGGCGAATGTGTGCTGTCTGCTTTGCCGTATAGAAATTTTTGCTTAATATTGCGCACTCAATTTCCATTTATGAACCGATTTGTTTTTCCAGTCTTTGCAATCATTCTTCTTGTCGCCACTGCCTGTGAGCGCGAGGAAGATGATATCCTCGCCAAACCTACTCCGACGAGCATAACTATAAAGGGCACCGTATGCACACCCGACGGTCAGCCTTTCGCCGGTATTCCGGTCTGTGTCGATTATGAGTTCCGTTCAATTGTAGCACACATTGTGAAACATAAAGGTAAGGCTACAACCGACAAAAACGGCAATTACAGCGTCTTCTTCGAGGTAGGCGAAGACAAAGCTCCGGCAGGTGATGTCCAGAGCCAATATTGTTTTTCGGTCGATTTAAGCGGGGTGTCGCCGGAAACTTATATCCGGCCGGAGGAGAAACTCGATTTTTATCTTCGGGTGGAAGACCGTGAGGGCGAGACGCTGAATTGTGACTTTACTATTCCATTTAAGAAATATGTGAAAGTGAATGTTGAAAACTCCGGACTGCCTGTTACAGAGGGATATTATGCCGTCAAAAACAGCTTTCCCTACGGTTCCGGCTGGGGTATGCTTAATGGTAAGCTTAATAATAGTGAATACAGCGATGTCTCTTGGCTTTACTTGTTCGAGGCAATCGAGATTCCCGCAGAAGGGTCGCACTCGGTAATGTTGCCATGCGGAGTCGGTATCACGAATACCGTCCAGTTGGTTTATAGAGGCCGGGGCGAAACTCCGTTCGGCAGCGGGCTCCAGTTGGACGATGCTCGGGAGTTGTATGTTTCCGACTCCTCCGACGAAGAACTTACTTTCAAATATACTGTCCCCGATATATGATCGTGGCAGAGTGTTACGCATAGTGACGCATTTGTTATAAAAACCGAAGGTCGGATCGTCGGGATCTTCTTACCTTTGCAACTCCATACCAAATATTATAAAGCAGCCATAAAGAATCTGTTACACATTATCTTAAAATTGAATAATGGCTGGTTACCCTTTATGGGAAAACCCGTCCGTGGCCTTTTCTTCTGCTGCGGGCGGGTTTTCGCTTTTTCGGCTTTTATTGGGATGTGGGGGCTTGAATTCCTGGGGTATGACCGCTTATTGGCGGTCAAACCCCGGGCTGTGTGAATATTGAAGCGCTTTGCGCTTCCGCGGTTCGGATCAGAGGGCGGCTTTGATGCCTTCGACGAGTTTGGCGTGGTCGCGGAAGTCGGGGTGGCCCTGGGCCTTGCCCTCGCGGTCGACGAGGATGTAGTAGGGTATGCCGTCGACGCCGAAGCGGTTGCGGATCATTCCGATCTGATCGGCGTTGACCATGTGGTGTTCGCCCTTGATTTCCTTGATCATTTCGGCATACTGGCCGAGGTCGGAGCTTTCATCGGCTATGTATATCCACACGATGTCGTCGTTGGCGAGTTCGCCGGTCTTGAGCGGTTCGTTGGCCTTGAGAGCGCGGCGGCACGGGCCGCACCATGTGTTCCAGAGGTCTACGAGCACCACTTTGCCCTTGTGCTTGGCTACGATTGCGTCGAAGAGAAGTTCGTCGGGAACTTTGGGATTCTCTGCGAGAGTTTTCTGAGCTTCCTCGAAAGCTTTCTGGGCTTCGGCCTGACGGTATTTGGCGGCCTTGGCGTAGAAGGGCTGCGAGAGTGCTTCGAGCGAGGCTGTCTCCTGATCGGTCAGCTTGGCGGCCTTGGCGCTCTGGTATGCCTTGGCATATACGGGGAACTCGGTGAAGATCGCACCCTTGGCTCCGTGATCGGTCCAGTTTTCTTTTCCGAATATGTAGATCAGTTCGGCGGGATGTGCGAAATATGCCTTGTCGTCGCCGTCGACAAGACCGGCTACAGCGGCATACTGTTCGGGTGCGATTTCGATTGTCACGGAGTCGCGCAGGCCTTCCTGGCCGTTTTCGGCGTAATATTTGTTGGCGAGATTACCCCATGCGCGTGTAATGGATTCCATGGTCTCGAGGTTGAGGGCCTGTATGGCATATGCCTTGAGAGCGTCGGGGAGATCGGAGGCGTTGATGGCGGCCACGTTCTTGTTGTGTGCGGCTACCTGAGCGGCGGTATATTCTTCGCCTGTCATGTGCCAGTCGAGTTCGGCGGGAGTGCCGTCGATTTTGTTGATCTCAGCCTTGGCTTTGTTGAACGCGGCATATCGGCCGTTGGTGTAGGCATAGGGAGTGTGCTGTTCTGCATCTTCGTTCCACTTCATTTCAATATAATCGGAGAAGATTGCGGGCGAAATATAGATGTCGGTGGTCTCGCCCGGAGCCACGAGCACACTCGCGGAGGATGCGTTCATGCCGTCGGGCATGACGGTGAGCTCGGTGGTACCGTAGAGGGGTGTCGAGAGGGTGCCCTCGCCGTTTTCGTCAAGAGTGACAGAGGATATCTCGGCCTCGGCTGCATTGCTGAGGTATAGATTGAGTTTCGTGCCGTATTCAGGACGGTAGCCGAGCATGTGGAAGCGGAGTTCGGAGGGAGCGGCCTCGAATACCGGCTCGATCTGTATATCGGCGATGTCTACGCTGCTGATTTCTTTGGGAAGGGCTGCGAGGGCGGCGTTGGGGTCGGCCGGCTTGCCGGTGGCGTCGATGCCGTAGAATACCCAGCCGTCGTCGGTGCCTTCGGTGAAATCGAAGCTTTCAGTCTCGAGAGGCAGCGGCTCGAAAGTGAGGGTGAAGTCGGCCTCGCCGCTCTCGGGCATGTAGAATTCCTCGCCGGGAACCAGCTCTGTGGCGCTCACCAGAGGATATTCCTTGCCGCCGGCAAGCAGCTTGCTCTCCTTGGCGATGCGTATCCACCATCCGGGACGGTATTTGACATGGAACGACAGCACTGTCGCCGAGTCGTTGAGTTCTGCCTTGGTCAGGCGCAGGTCGTTGCAGTTTGTCGCGGCGATGGCGGGAGTGTCGATGGCTCGCGGCTGCGGCTTAGAGCATGCGGCCAACAGCAGCACGAGCAAAGCGGCAAAAGCGAAAATCAGCTTCTTCATAATTGTCTGGAAATCGGGCTGTATCGTAATTGATTATATTGTGCTCAGTAGGGGCGCG
>CAJKRG010000070.1 GCA_905202215.1 uncultured Porphyromonadaceae bacterium | reverse complement strand
ACATTTATTAACCTTGTAATCATTCGGTTAGATCAAAAATACCGAACCATTGTAAATGATGGACTTGCCAAATTTTAGTTTTAAATACATTCTCATAATGATACTCCTTCCGCTTTCGGGAGTATCGTACGCTTACGATTTTGTTAAGGACGGTGTGGTTTATGTTCATAAAGCGACTATCACCAACCGTGCGATTGTAGATTTTATCAGAGAACGCGTGTTCCCGATTGCAGACTATGTAATAGCACCGCAAAGGCCATATATACAATATGAAATTACTTTTCAAAAAAATCCACCCGATCAGGGCTTCTTTTATCCCTATTCTGTAACTGTTTCTGCGCGCAGTGAATACGAAGAATTTCCTGAGTGGGGATATGATGAGTCAATTGAGAAAGGAAAACCTTATAATGTGGTAGTCACATTCATAGATGGAAGAAAAATCAAGGTATATACAAAACCGGACAACCCTTATATCCGGGTTGAGAATGAGAAGATCCGCATAGATCAAAAGTTCAAATTCAGCGTATATGGCGGATCTGTAACGTGGTTTTTAGAGATGGACGGAGATAAACTGGTAGATGTGTGTCTTGATCAGGAAATCAGTCCGAATATTGCTCTTGACAGAAGATTGAGAAAAGACTCCTATCTGCTGCCAAGGACTTGTATCGAAAAGCTTGAATCACAACCATTGCCATTCGTCGTCCCGATTGATTCGATATTGCCCCCTATATTTATAAAAGTATCAGATTTTGTCGAATAGTCTCAAAATTAATATAAGCCGACCAAACGCAGTCGACTTCCCGGGCGGCTATTTCGATAATGCGGGGGTGCACTGGATGCTTCCAGTTTCATTTCAACAGCTCATACAAAAAGTAAGGATGCTTCAGGAGTTTATTTATCATCGGGACAATTGATTTATGACTATGTTATAAGAAATCATATACATAATCAACCTTCTGGTTCGTTAAATAGAAGCGATGCAGACATTCAGGCAGAGTCGAATCTTAATGCATTATATGGAGGTTCGAATATAATAATGTATAAAATATATGCTAAAGGGAAAGGTTATAAGACTTATGAAGGGTATCGTCCTCCAAATTATACATTTACAAAATAATAACGAGCTATGAATAAGTTTGTCTTTTTGATTATGGCAGTGTTGACATCTGTCTGTTGCTTAAATGCGAGAGGACATAGATCGTCAGATTGTTATAAAATACCGGATAAGCCTGTGGCAATTCCAATAGTTGAACTGAGCAATGAATCGTTGGAATTATATTTAAACAGACAGTTGATCCCGCTTTTGATGCAGGAGAAAAAGTCGGTAAAAGAAGAACATCGCATATACATAGACTTTGTCGATAAGACTCCTCCCGGCGAAGAATATATTAAAATTACTTGTATTGCAGGCGAAGTCGTTCCGGTTAGATTATCTGATTTAACGAAAAGTCCTGAAGATTATATAAAGAACCTTGGGGTGTTGCGAACTCCCGATGTCTCGATATTTGTTTCAGATAATATAGATTCAAAATGGTTAAATAAGACCGGTTTTAAGACTAAACCGTTGCAATGGTGCCCAAGTGTTACGGATTTAGTAAGTTTTAATGATGCTCAAATAAATATTTATATAATACTTTCTGAATCCGGAATCGTTGTAGAGCATATTGAAAAATGGGAAATATTTACAGACAAGAAGCCATGGGCTTATATTCCGCTTAAATATATGGAGAGAAGCCGTCCTCCTGAGAGAATTACACTGGATGAGCGTGAAGCGCGCAAAAAGCAAAAAGCCCGATACTCCGCCCGCGATACCCTAAGGCTTCTTGAGATACCTGAACTTGATCAATTGCAGAAAAAACAATGAAATTACCTTTGACTGATTTATTCGGATATGTCTACAACTGGCAGGCATGGGTTAATAAGGAGGAATGGTGGTTGTATACCTTCTCTGGAATGGGTGTACTGCTCGGTCAGATTTTAGGTGGCACCTTAATCCTGTTATGTACGTTGAATGATAAATACTTGAATAAAATCGTAGACAATGACAATATTCTATGGGGCATAGGCATAGTTTATTGTTTATTGCTGGTTTATATTTCAGTTGCGTTTCTGGTTCATAAGAGATATAAAACATTTGTATATGATGAAAAGTATACAGGAAAGAGAGGACGCATTAAAATGCTTATTATCATGGTGCTTGCAGCAATATACATGTTTGCGGGATTTCTGTCTCCCTGCTATCTTTAAAATGAGATCGGAATGTATACTGTTGTCAATGGGAAAGACCGGGTAGCAACACATGGGTACTTATTATGAAATTGAATAAACGCAGAACCGGGAAATGATGGGAAAAATAATCCGAGACTATTTTATGCACATCTATAATTGGCAGGCGTGGATAAATAAAGGAGATGATATGTGTGCGACTTTATCGGGCATATTCTGCCACTGTGTGCTTCTTGAAATAGGGACCGAAATATTATTTCACCGTATATTACCGATTTATACCGGTGTCGAGATAGAGCGGAGCGTCATAATGACAGTGTTTGTTGTTCTGGCGTTATCATTCTTTGTTTATATCTATAAAGATCTTCTGAAATCAAAAAAATATGTTGTATTGCGGAGAGAGGCACGGTATAATGGAAAATGGTTTAAAATCAGGAGTCTGATGATCATATTGCTGCCATTGTTTTATTTTATATTAATGGTTATGATCGCTCCCTGATAATATCGGGGTGGTGGGGCCGTTTTTTCGATGGCAGACGCAGCTGTCATGCAAATAGCCGAGACGACAGGTTGCGGTTTCGGGTGGATTTTGCTAAATTTGCAGCTATGAATCAACATGCATCTTCCGCCTGGCAATGGTTGCGTCGGTTTCTCTCGCCCTGGACGCTTCTCTGTCTTGCCGTGGTAGCCTTCATTCTCTTTTCGGGCGATAATTCGGTAATGCAGAGCATAGAGCATCAGCGCACTATCGACAGTCTGCGGTGTGAGCTTGAGGCCAACCGCGACACCATGCTCTATTACCGCGAGCTGAACCGACGGCTTGCATCCGACCCTACGCTTATGGAGCAGGTGGTGCGCGAGCAGTACGGCATGAAAAAGGCGAGCGAGGACGTATATGTGTTTAAATAGTGTGTGGAGGGCTGGTTGAGTAATGGGTTCAGAATGTCCGGCAGAAAGCGTATGCGCTTGTCTCCTGACTTCATCGGGCCTGATGCTTTTTTCAGCCTTTAAATAAATGAAATGATGAATAATAGTGTGACGCGGCCTCGATTGGCCGCAATAGGCGCCCCGATTGCGCTTCTTGTCATATTTCTGGCTACCCTGGTGCCTTTTTGTCTGATGGGCAACGATACGGCCCGCGATATTTTCCCCTATGTCTATGCGGCCGGGGCGCTCGGATTGCTGATCGTGCGTCTTTTTACGCCTTTCCGCGGGAAGGATATCCGCCTGAGAGGCTGGCATCGCATAGAGAGCTGGACTGCTGTCATATTTTGTGTGGCCGCTTTCTTCCTCTTCTATAATCCGGGTCAGTTGCGCGACTGGCTCGCATTCACTCTTGCGGGCGCCGTACTTCAGGCAATCACATCGATAGCTATTCCCGCGCGCGAGAAAAAACTGGGCTGATGGCAAAAAAAATTGTTGAGACGCCGCTGATGAAGCAGTACGTCGAGATGAAATCGAAGCATCCCGACGCTATCCTTCTTTTCCGTGTAGGCGATTTTTACGAAACTTTCTCGGACGATGCCATAGAGGCATCCGAAATACTTGGTATTACGCTGACCCGCCGTGCCAACGGTGCGGCCCAGTATGTTGAGCTTGCGGGCTTTCCCCACCATGCTCTCGACAGCTATCTGCCCAAGCTCGTGCGGGCAGGCAAGCGTGTGGCCATCTGCGAGCAGCTCGAGGATCCTAAGCTCACCAAAAAGCTGGTGAAACGCGGAATCACGGAGCTTGTTACGCCGGGCGTGGCTATGAACGATAATGTGCTTTCCCGCCGGGAGAACAATTTTCTTGCCGCCGTGCATTTCGGCAAGGTTCGGTGTGGTGTCGCATTTCTCGATATAAGTACGGGTGAATTTCTGGCCGCAGAAGGTATGCCGGATTATATCGACAAGACCCTCGCCGGTATGGCCCCGAAGGAACTTCTGGTGCAGCGCGGCTTCAAAAGCCGTGCCGCCGAGTTTTCGCAGCAATATATAACTTTCGAGCTTGAGGAATGGCTCTACACTCTCGACGCCGCCAACGAGCGTCTGCGCAAACAGTTCGGCACAGCTTCTCTCAAGGGGTTCGGTATCGACGGAATGCCGGAAGCGATTGTGGCGGCTGGTGCCATTCTCCACTATCTCGATCTGACACAGCATACCCGCACCGGCCATATTACCTCCATCGCAAGGATAGAAGAGGGAAAGTATGTGCGGCTCGACCGTTTCACGGTGCGCAATCTCGAGCTGTTCGAACCGCTCGATCCCGAGGGCAAGAGCCTGCTCGGCGTCATCGACCGCACTGTCACCCCGATGGGAGCGCGTCTGCTGCGCCGATGGCTGCAGCTGCCCCTCAAAGATCCCAAGGCTATCAACGAGCGTCTTGACGTGGTGGAATATTTCTTCCGTCATCCCGATGAACGCGAAGAGACCGCCGAGCGCCTCAAGGCCATCGGCGACCTTGAGCGTCTGGTTTCCAAGGTGGCTACCGAGCGTATTGTGCCCCGCGAGATGATCCAGATCAGGAATGCTCTCGATGCAGTCATTCCGCTGAAAGCGCTATGTTCGGCGTCGGATCTCGCACCGCTGGCGGCGATCGGCGAACAGCTCGCGCCATGCGACACTATCCGCGAACGGATAAGACGTGAGCTTCATGAGGAACCTGCCGGGGCGCCGGGACGTGGCGATATAATAAGCTCTGGCGTCGACGAAGAACTCGACCGCCTGCGCGAGGTCGCCTATCAGGGCAAGGATTATCTGGCGCGCCTTCAGGCCCGCGAGATAGAGGCCACATCCATTCCTTCGCTCAAGATCGGTTATAACAATGTCTTCGGCTATTATATAGAGGTGACGAACACTCACAAGAGCAAGGTGCCCGCGTCGTGGATCCGCAAGCAGACTCTTGTCAATGCCGAGCGCTATATCACCCCCGAACTTAAGGAATACGAAGAACAGATACTCGGGGCACAGGAGAAAATTGAGGCGATTCAGGCGAGGCTCTATTCGCAGCTTGTCGGCGCAACGGCGCGCTATATCGCGTCGCTGAAACTCGATGCCGCTCTTCTGGCCCGGCTCGATGTGCTTTGTGCCTTTACACGCGTGTCGATGGAGAACCGCTACAACCGTCCTGTTGTCGACGATTCGCTCGATCTTGTGCTTACAGAAGCGCGGCATCCGGTCATCGAGCGTCAGCTTCCTCCCGGCGAGCCGTATATCAGCAACAGCGTCGAGCTTTCGAACGAAGGCACACAGATAATGATGATCACAGGGCCTAATATGTCGGGTAAGTCGGCCCTCCTCCGGCAGACGGCACTTAATGTCATCATGGCACAGATCGGTTGTTTCGTGGCCGCGCAGAGCGCCCGGATAGGCACTGTCGACAAGATATTCACCCGCGTCGGTGCAAGCGACAATATATCGCTCGGTGAATCGACCTTTATGGTAGAGATGAACGAGGCGGCCTCGATCATGAACAACATGAGTCGCCGGTCGCTCATTCTGTTCGATGAACTCGGGCGCGGCACATCGACCTACGACGGCATTTCGATCGCCTGGGCGATAGTGGAACATATACACGATTACGGCACGCTTCACCCGAAAACACTCTTTGCCACGCACTATCATGAGCTGAACGACATGGAGCGTTCCTATCCCCGTATAGTCAATTATAATGTGTCGGTCAAGGAAATCGACGGCAAGGTGGTGTTCCTGCGCAAATTGGCGCGCGGTGGCAGCGAGCATAGTTTCGGTATTCATGTGGCACGGCTCGCAGGTATGCCGGCGTCGATAGTAGGACGTGCCGACGCTGTCCTCGCGCAACTTGAGAGAGCGGCGGGAGAACAGAGCCAGGATGGTCCCAAGAGCCGCGGGAAATCGCGTATTGAGCCCCCCGCACGCGAGACTGTCGGCGGAATGCAGCTTTCGTTCTTTCAACTTGATGATCCGGTGTTGAGCCAGGTGCGCGACGAACTTCTCGGAGTCGATATCAATAATCTCACGCCGCTCGAAGCGCTCACGAAGCTTCACGACATAAGAAATATCCTCACAGGAAAGCATTCATGACAGAAATATCGCTTATTCCCGCGGCCGCATGTCATCTTGCGGCCGCGTGTGCCTTGTATGAGACCGCATTCCCGCCTGAAGAGAGGCGTCCGTGGCAGGGCATAGTCAAGCCCGAATCCGAAGCTGGTCCGCGGCTACATATAATATCATTGCCGGACGGCGTCGCCGCAGGTTTCGTCACAACATGGCATTTCGACGGTTTCGTATATGTCGAGCACCTTGCGGTTGATCCGTGTGTGCGCGGAGGTGGAATCGGGGCGGCTGCGCTCGCCCGGCTTGAAGAAATCTACCGGCTTCCGATTGCTTTGGAGGTGGAACTGCCTTCCGACGGTAATCCGATGGCGGCGCGTCGTATCGGATTTTATAAAAGATGTGGCTTCGATGTGCTCGATTTTGACTATGTCCAGCCGCCGTATGCCAAAAATCTGCCCTCTGTGCCTCTTCTGCTGATGGCGACGCCGGGGACTCCGGAGCCTGTTGTTATTGCAGAAACCCTCCATAGGGAGGTCTATGGAGTGGGCGTTTAGGCAAAAATAATGGAGAAAACAGACAAAATGCATTTTTTATTACATTTTTTTGCTGAATTATTTGGAGGAATCAAAAAACAGGCGTACCTTTGCAACGCAAAAGCGATAAAGCTGGTGCCTCTCCTGCTAAAGAGCAGAGATCAATGGTGCGGTAGTTCAGTTGGTTAGAATACTAGCCTGTCACGCTAGGGGTCGCGGGTTCGAGTCCCGTCCGCACCGCAAGAGGAGAGAGGAGAATGAGAAATGTAAACACTTCGGTGTTTTGTTTCTCATTCTTTTTTTAAAACTTTGGTATTTTTGCCTGTGAGGGTAAAAAGCCGTAAAATCCGGCCTTGTAGTTCAACGGATAGAATAGAGGTTTCCTAAACCTTAGATAGGGGTTCGATTCCCCTCGGGGCTACTCTTTTTTCAATTATGGATTATGAATTATGCCGTCGTGGCAGTTCGTGTATCCATATTTTGACATATGCTTTATGGATCTGTTGGGTCTTTTGATATTGCCAATTGTTATTGCTGCTGGAGTTTGTATGTATGGTTTATTTTGCAAATACAGGTGCAAAAAATTTGTAGGCCAAATTAAGAACTTTGTGGCATATTGTAGTGAGAATAATTGGCAGAAATACGAGGAATCATTCGAAAGGATAGTGTTCAGGCGTCCTGTCTCTAATGAGCAGATCGATGAGATATGTAATTTTACAGAAGTGAAAATTGTATTGCCTGATAGGTGTCATTTGTATGAATATTATTTTGTAACGAATACTCCTGAGTGGCAGGAGCGTTGTGAATTTATAGTTAAACATCATGGCGGGTTACAGCTTCATCATAATTTTGTAATTGAGATAGATGGTTTGCTGCAGCCATTCATTTCCGCATATAGAAGCATTAATCAAATTGCAAAAGGAGATGACTATGCGGTCTGGAATTATGGATACTTTATTGAGGAAGATAAGAAGTTTGCATATCGTGAATTAGCAGAGAAAGTCTATCCTAAAAGGATGGATGATTATAGAAAATTCATGAAGCATCTTAAGCTTAGTTATTGCGAATCAGCTTCTTCCTGATGCTTATTTTTGGGGAGGGATTAGGATCAGGAATCTACATTTTGATTGGATGAACTTATCGGGCGACTGAGTGGTTTGAATACCATTAAATTGTAATCTTATGGAAAAGCAGATAAAGGATTCGATACTTGATTGCATCGGTGCTACGCCGATGGTGCGTATAAACAATATTTTCAGGTCGCCGGCGGTCAATATATTTGCTAAACTCGAGGGCTTCAATCCTACCGGCAGTATAAAGGATCGCATAGCTGTAAAAATGATAGAGCAGGCTGAGCGTGAGGGTCGGCTGAAGCCCGGTCAGACCATTATCGAACCGACCTCGGGCAATACCGGCATAGCGCTTGCTGTGGTCGGCATTGTCAAGGGGTATGATGTGGAGATTGTGATGAGCGAGGCGGTGTCGGTGGAACGCCGCAAGATGATCAAGGCTTATGGCGGCAAGGTGATTCTTACTCCGGGCGATCAAGGTACGGACGGCGCGATCCGCGAGGCACGGCGTCGACGCGATGCTGATCCTGAGAAGTATTTCATGCCCGACCAGTTCTCGAATTCGGGCAACTATATGGCGCACTTTCAGAATACAGCTCTGGAGATATGGCAGCAGACGGGCGGCGAAATCGACTATCTCGTGTCGTCGCTCGGCACCTCGGGTACCATCATGGGTCTTACGAAGTTTCTCAAGGCCATGAATCCGGATATGAAGACTATCTGCGCCCAGCCGATTAAGGGACATTATATACAGGGGCTCAAAAATATGGAGGAAGCTATTGTGCCTCAGATCTACGACCCGTCGCTCATTGATGTGCAGGAGATGATAGAAAGCGAGGAGGCTTTCGACATGGCCCGGCAGCTGATAAGCCGCGAGGGCATTTTTGTCGGTATGAGCAGCGGTGCGGCTATGCTTGCCGCCGTGCGCACTGCCCGTCGCATCGACCGCGGCAACATTGTGGTCATTCTCCCTGATCGTGCCGAAAAATACCTCAGCACCACCCTCTTTGCTCCTTTCGGCGATTGAACCGGACTACGGTCGTTTTCGTTCTTATATGAAAACGATTGTTATGAAAAAGTTTATTTTAGCACTATGCGCGGTATTTGCCGTCTCGGCAGGCGCTTTTGCCATGAATCTGAAAGAAGCTTTCGAAGCTCTCTCGGATATACCTAATATCAATGTCAAGGCTCCTGATTATAATCTGCCGGTTGTGATGGACGGCATTCGGAATGGCCGTGTGGCGGCTGCCTACAATCTGAATGAGGCGCAGATAGCGGAATCGGGTGTGGCAGCATTCACGCTTCTCAACCGTGTGCCTCTCGCCCGCATGATAAATGGGGCAAACAATGGCATGGTTGCTGCATTTGTATATGCCGAGCCCGACGGCAATGGCGCCAACGATGTGTTGATCGCTGTCATGAGCGGTTACAGGGGTTCGGTGGTATTCATATACGGCACTATCGACGATGTCATCAGGGATGCTATACAGAATGCCGATCTTGAAATGGAAGGCAACTATCTGAAAATGGATGCCAAACTCCCCGAGGGCTCCGAATTCAATATCGAGATCAATAAAGCCCGATAATGGGGGTCAGCGGATTTTTCCGGTGGGCGGGGAAAGATGTCAAGAGTATAG
>CAJKRG010000069.1 GCA_905202215.1 uncultured Porphyromonadaceae bacterium | reverse complement strand
TAACACTATACTCCGACATATCCCCACCCACCGAGAAAATCCGCTGACCCCAAATACCAAACCGCTTTGGGAACCTTTTAAAATGAAAGAAGCTCACTGTTTTCAGTGAGCTTCAAACTTTTCAGCGGAAAGGCAGGGATTCGAACCCTGGGTACCCGCAAGGGTACAACGGTTTTCGAGACCGCCCCGATCGACCACTCCGGCACCTTTCCTTTCTGGTCTTTATACGCAGACAAGCCATCTTGCCTTGTTTGCGGTTGCAAAGTTAAGAAACTTTTTTGGATTGAGCATAAAAGCAACGTGATTTTTTGCAATATTTTTTCAACGAGCGCTATAATCGGATTCTTTTTGCTAATTTTGCCTACCAAAACAAGTATCGAAAAAACAATGGCAGAAATCAAGTGTATCGGCATACTTACTTCCGGAGGCGACGCCCCCGGCATGAACGCCGCAATTCGTGCCGTCACCCGTTCGGCTATATTCAGCGGGCTTAAAGTCAAGGGTATATATCGAGGCTATCGCGGACTTATCGCCGATGAGATAGTCGATTTCCGGACTCAGAATGTATCGAATATCATACAGCAGGGCGGCACGATTCTCAAGACAGCCCGCTGCAAGGAATTCCAGACTCCCGAAGGCCGTCAGCTGGCTTACGACGTAATCCGCCGTCATGAGATCGATGCCCTCGTGGTAATCGGAGGCGACGGTTCTCTGACAGGCGCCCGCATATTCGCCAACGAGTTCAATTTCCCGATCATCGGTCTTCCCGGCACAATCGACAACGACCTATACGGCACCGACACCACCATCGGATATGACACCGCGCTCAACACCATCATGGAGTGCGTCGATAAAATTCGCGACACCGCGACCTCGCACGAACGTCTCTTTTTCATCGAAGTCATGGGTCGCGACGCTGGCTTCCTCGCACTCAACGGTGCAATCGCATCCGGCGCCGAAGCGGCTATCATTCCCGAAATATCGACTGAAGTCGACCAATTGGCCGAACTTATTCAGAACGGATTCCGCAAGAGCAAAAACTCCTCTATCGTCCTTGTAGCCGAAAGTCCTGTCACCGGCGGGGCAATGGGTCTGGCAGAGCGCGTCAAGAACGAATATCCCGGATACGATGTGCGCGTATCTATCCTCGGCCATCTGCAGCGAGGCGGCTCTCCTACAGCCCACGACCGCATACTTGCCTCCCGCATGGGAGCTGCCGCCATCGACGCTCTCATGGAAGACCAGCGCAATGTGATGATCGGCATCAAGAACGATGAGATCGTATATGTGCCATTCTCAAAAGCCATCAAAAACGACAAACCCATCAACCGCGAACTTCTCAACACGCTCCGCCGCCTCTCGATCTGATCTTACATACAACAACATAAGAAATGCGCCGACTCTGCAACCACAGTTTCGGCGCATATTTTACGTGTAGAGCAGTAACAGCCCTCCCGACAAGAAGGTTTTTGAAACTTTTTGTATGTTCATTTGCGGGGAAATGCGTATCTTCGCATATAAAATAAAAATACGCATATGAACATATATACCGAAAGAATCGAAGCGTTGCGCGGACTCATGAAGGAAGCCGGCATAGCAGCAGTCATCATACCTCAGGCCGATCCGCACCTCGGCGAATATCTCGCACCCCACTGGCAGGCTCGCCGTTGGTTTTCAGGCTTCAGCGGCTCGGCCGGAGATCTTGTCGTAACACTCGACACCGCACTCCTCTGGACCGATTCGCGCTACTTCCTTCAGGCCGCCGACCAGTTGCAGGGTTCCGGCATTATCCTGATGAAAGACGGTCTTGAAGAAACTCCCTCCATCACCACCTATATGTGTTCAGCTCTTAAAGCAGGCGACAAGGTCGGTGTAGACGGCATGCTGTTCTCCGCCCCCGCCATCGAGGACATGGCCGCGGCACTCGCCAAAAGCGACATAACACTCGACTGTCACTTCGACACTGTCGACCGTCTCTGGAAAGACCGCCCCGCACTTCCCGACGGGAAGATATTCATACACGACGAAAAATATGCCGGACGATCGGCCTACGAGAAAATGGCCGACATGCTCCATCATGCCGAAAACGAAGGAGCGCAAGCTGTTTTCATTTCGGCCCTCGACGAAATAGCGTGGACTCTCAATATCCGCTCCAACGATGTGCGACATACCCCTGTGGCGACATCCTATCTATACCTTTCGAAAAGCCTCAAGGTACTGTTCATATCTCCGGCCAAACTTACCGACGAAACCCGGAACTACCTCACATCGCAGGGCGTGGAGACTCGGCCATACGGCGATGTCGCCGCATTTCTTGCCTCTCTTGCTCCAGACACTAAAGTACTCATAGATCCATCTCACACTTCGGGCGCGGTTGTCGACATTCTCGGAGCGCGCTCGGTCAAAGTTTCAGTGTCACCCGCCGCCGTAATGAAGTCTGTGAAAAATGAAGTCCAGCTCGACGGTGTACGCCACGCCATGGTACGCGACGGCGTCGCACTCGTCAAGGCCTTTATGGAACTTGAAAACCGGATGAAAAAGGGCGAACGCACAACCGAAATGGACGTCGATACATTGCTTCACAAGCATCGTTCGGCCCAGCCGCTCTTTTTTGAAGAGAGTTTCGGCACCATAGCCGGTTATGGCCCCCACGGAGCGATAGTACACTACGAGGCAACTCCTGAAACCGATTCCGTGCTCGCTCCTGAAGGACTGCTGCTGATCGACTCGGGAGCCCAATATCTCGACGGCACCACCGATATCACCCGCACCATAGCTCTGGGTACTCCTACAGCTGAGGAGAAACGCGATTTCACCCTGGTGATGAAAGGTCATATCGCTCTTGGCACGACAATATTTCCTTCCGGCACTCGCGGTGCCCAGCTCGACGCCATAGCACGTCAATTCCTCTGGAAAAACGGGCTGAGCTATCTTCACGGCACAGGCCACGGTGTAGGACACTTCCTGAGCGTGCATGAAGGCCCGCACAGCATCCGCCTCAACAATGTGGAAGCACCTCTGCGTCCCGGATCGATCACGTCAAACGAACCGGGCGTATATCGCGAGAACGTCCATGGTATCCGCTGCGAGAATCTCGTCCTGTGCATACCGGTGATGGAAACCGAGTTCGGATCCTTCCTCGGATTTGAGACTCTTACCCTTTTCCCCTTCGACCGATCGCTCTTCGATCTCGCCATAATGACGCCCGAAGAAATCGCCTGGGTAGACAACTATCATGCCGCTGTCCGCGAACGCCTCACTCCGGCACTCGACACCGAGGAGGAACGCGCATGGCTCGCAGAGCACACCCTCCCGCTCGCCTGATTCATTGTCACCCTCATAATTCATAATCTTTAATCCATAATCTGAAAAAATGGCTCTCATCATACCTTTGCGCGGCTTCACGCCTAAAATGGGCAAGGATTGTTTCCTTGCCGAAAACGCGACAATCATCGGCGACGTCACCATGGGCGACGGCTGCTCTATCTGGTTCAACACTGTGCTACGCGGCGATGTGAACACAATCACGATCGGCGACCGTGTAAACATTCAGGACGGTTCTGTGCTCCACACCCTTTATCAGAAATCAACCATCGAAATAGGCAACGATGTGTCCATAGGACACAATGTGACCATCCACGGCTCCAAAATCCACGATTTCGCACTTATCGGAATGGGAGCGGTGGTAATGGATGATGCCGTGGTAGGCGAAGGAGCAATCGTTGCTGCCGGTTCGGTAGTGCTGTCGCGTACGCAGATCGGTCCCAACGAACTCTGGGGCGGCGCTCCGGCCAAATTCATAAAGATGGTCGACCCGGCACAGGCCCGCGAAATCAACGTGAAAATTGCCAAAAACTACCTCATGTACTCCAAGTGGTACGACGAGCCTGAAACCAAATGAAATTTCTCGATACTCTCAACAGCTTCCGGATCAAGCATCCCGTCATAGCGAACCTTGTATATATCATCGTGGTCGCTCTCGTGCTGCTGTGGGCCGTATTGCTCTTTCTTGATTACTGGACCATGCACGGCCAGACCTCTGTTGTGCCCGAAATAAAACAGAAAAGCTACAACGAGGCCAGAGCGCTCCTTGCCGCCAACGGTCTGAATATCGAGATCTCCGACTCAATCTACGACCGCAACATAGCCCCGGGCACCGTCGTGGAATCATGGCCCAAAGCCGGCGCCGTGGTCAAAGGCGACCGTCAGGTTTATGTCACCGTAACGGCGTTTTCGCCCAAACAGGTGACTATATCGATGCCTCTCACAGGGAATGTGTCATCGAGGCAGGCCATGTCGTATCTGCGCGGCATCGGCATTACCGATGTCCGCATGGTCTACGTGCCTTCGGAATTTCCCGATCTCGTGATGGGAGCGAAATACGGAGATACCCCTCTTTCCGTAGGCTCCGTTATACCCGTCACCTCAACAGTGACTCTCGAGGTAGGCAACGGCCCCGCGCCGGAAGAAACCGACTCGATAGGAAGCGACACAGAAGATATCATATTCGACAGCGAGAGCGATATATTTGAATGACACCCGGCAAAATGGCAGAAGAAGACGAAAGCGACGACAGAATAATAGAGATCGACGGGAACGAGCTATACGAGCATTTCCGCTTCGTGGCCGACAAAGGACAGGAACTGCTGCGGGTAGACAAATTTCTGGTTGCCCGCCTGCAGAAATCGTCGCGCAACCGCGTGCAGCAGGCCGCTGAAGCCGGCTGCATACTTGTCAACGGCAAACCTGTGAAAAGCAATTACCGTGTCAAGCCTCTCGATGTGGTTCAGGTTGTCATGGACCGTCCGCGCTATGAATTCGAGATAATCGCCCAGGATATACCCCTCGACATAGTCTATGAAGACCGCCATGTGCTTGTAGTCAACAAACCAGCCGGGCTTGTGGTACATCCGGGACACGGCAACTACGACGGCACGCTGGTCAACGCTCTGGCATGGCACTTCCGCGACACCCCCGACTACGATGTCAACGATCCGCGGCTCGGACTTGTACACCGCATTGATAAGGATACCTCGGGCCTGCTGGTAGTGGCGAAAACGCCCGATGCCAAGACAGATCTCGGGCGTCAGTTCTTCAACAAGACCACAAAACGCGAATACGTCGCCGTCGTATGGGGCGTACCCGAAGCGGCCGAAGGAACGGTCGCCACCAATATAGGTCGTTCTCCGAAAGACCGGCTGCAGATGACGACCTTCCCCCTCGACGGCCCTGAGGGTAAACGCGCCGTCACACACTACTCTGTGACAGAACCTCTCGGACACGTAGCCGTCGTAAAATGCGTACTCGAGACAGGACGCACTCATCAGATACGCGTACACATGAAATCGCTCGGTCATCCCCTTTTCAACGACGCCCGCTACGGCGGAGACCAGATACTCCGCGGCGTGCGTTCGTCTTCATATCAGGCTTTCGTACGAAACTGCATGAACATCTGTCCCCGTCAGGCCCTGCATGCCCGTACGCTCGGTTTCCGTCATCCCCATACCGGCGAGGAAATGTTCTTCACCGCCCCCGTTCCCTCCGACATGGCCACCCTCATCGACCGCTGGCGCACATACACCACCTGCCATGGACAATGATTCGATCGCAACCAAACGACGCCGTCAACCATGAAATCGACTTTTTTTAGCCTCCATAGTAACTTGAAGCGCTATAAATCAGTGAAATTTGCGAATTTCAGATATATGTCGTACATTTGTGCGCAAGACGAACCATTTCATTAACACTCAATTAAATCGTATCATGGATGACGAAAAAGCAAAAGCAATCGGACAATTTTTAGGCAACATATTCGGTCTGGTCATAGCCTTTTTTATCGCAGTCTGGTTTACCATCGATGCCGGTTATGAATATGGCTGGTTCGCCGGCGGCTTCCACGGCGCATGGGTGCCATTCAACTGGCTCCGTTCACTCTTCGACAGCGCAATACACATGAAAGCCCCCATACACACTTCCGCATATACCGTATGGTGGTGGATTGGCATGATTACCAGCCTGGTATTTATGTTTAACATACTCATCGGCTCTATAGCAGCCATACGTAAGGCTTTCCGCTGATAAACTGCTCTCGGCATGGATCACGGTTTCGCCCGGCGGCACCGTCAGCTCCGCGTGTTCATATCCTCGACTTTCGCGGATATGAACGCCGAGCGCGATGCCCTAACCCTCATATTCCCACAGATTAAGGCACTCTGCAAGGAGCGCGGCGTTGAGTTTGTGCCCATCGACCTCCGCTGGGGCATAACAGAGACATCTGCCCGGCAAGGACGTGTGCTCGAAACATGTATGCGGGAAATCGACAACTCCCGCCCGTTCTTCATCGGCATACTGGGCAACCGCTACGGTTGGATTCCCTCCGAATCCGACCTCGGGGGCTTTGCCGAAAGCCTGCAGCGGCAGTACCCCTGGCTCGGCGACGCCCTGTCCAAAGGCATGAGCATAACCGAGATGGAGATGCAATATGCCGCCCTCTCGCAGTGCGGGAGCGAAAATCCCGCCATAAATGCTGCGTTTTTCCTAAGGGAGGATAAGGCCCAGACCAAGCCCGAATTCTGCGAAACGGCAGGCTCGGAAGGCGAGCGCAAACTAAACGCCCTGAAAGAAAAAATCAGGGCGCAGAGCACTTTCAGCGTCTACACATATCCTGACCCCAGAAAGCTTGCCGACCTTGTAATCAAAGAACTCCGCGTCTTCCTCGACAAAGAGTATCCGGCCGAAAACGTCGAGTCGTACGACCGCACGGCCATAGAACAGAATCTGATACTTGAAAGTCGCTCAAAATCATTATTCGACATAAGCCTCTACGACAAAGACTGGCGCAAATGGTATGCCTCGCCCAACAGCAGGCATCTGAACATCACCGGCCATAAAGGACGTGGCAAATCGCACATTCTCGCCCGAATCATCGGCGACCTACGCAAACAGCCCGACAGCCCGGCTGTGGTATATTTCGACTGCTCAAGCTCATCGGACTCAGCAGAGATTCTGGAGTTCATACTCGCCGAACTACTCTATGTATCAGGAGGCAAGACCCGAAAGGAAAGCGAGCGCAAGCAGATGCTCGGCTGTTTCTTCTCACTGGTATGGATGCTCATAAAAATACCGTTTTTAGCCATTGCCACCAACATACGAATGGCTTTCGGAAATCAGGAGAAGGCAGGAGAGGCATTTGCGACCTCTATGGCGAATGCGATAACCGACGTGCGGCTTTCGTCGGTCAAGCAGACATACACCGATTTAGACAAGCACCTGAAGAAAAAGCCGGGGCGGCCACTTATAGTAGCACTCGATAATCTTGACTATATAGACCGCACCGTGGCACTCGACTGCCTTAATTCGCTGACATTCCTGCCTCATATCCGTTTCATAAGCACATCGTCGACCGGCTCATCGGTTCAGGACTACTTTAAGAGTGTTGGCAAAACAACAGATATAACGGTAGGGAATCTTACTGCCGGCCAAGCTCGTGACTTCGTGACAAACTACCTTGCTCAATACGGCAAACAGCTCGATGGGAACGGTGTGCAACGCGACAAAATAGTCTTTTCCAATGTAGGTGGCAACCCGCTGCTGCTTTCATATGTGCTCAACCTCATGGTATGTTTCGGCTCGTTCGAAGAACTCGACCGATACATAAGCGAACTGACGGCCGTGGAAACCATACAGCAATTATATGAAGTACTTATAAACAACATAAGAGAGCAGTTCGCCGGTGATGAAGCTGAAATTGCAGTAAATGCGCTCGCGGCTCTCGCTGTATCGCCAAACGGCCTCACAGAAGAAGAAATAAAGGCTATATTCAAACCGTCGCCTCTGGCATGGGCTACGGTACGCCCATACGTCATCAATATATGCGGCACCCGTGACAAGGAATTGTTTCTGCCGACTCCCACGCATACCAAAGCGATAGAAGCGACCTTAGGGGGCCGTCTGACTCCGGTCAGAAATAAGGTTGCTGCATATTTCGAGAGGCTTCTGACGGCTTCAAAAAAGCACACTGATAAGTTAGGCAATCTTGATACCGACAAAATACTTGAAGACAACGAACACCTCAGCAGACAGGTTCGAATACTACTCCCATTGTATTTCTCGGCAGGAATGATGAAAGACCTCTATTATTGGGTAAGCTACATAGGAGCCGACATGAGGCTAACTCAGGATCAACGAATCGAATATTGGAAAGCCTTGTACAAAGCCGGCTACAGCATGCGGCAAGCCGAAGAGCCAAATATTCCACCGGCCTACAGGCGTCTTAGGGATTCATACTCAATCCAATCTTTTCTTGCTACAAGAGAAGATGATCTCGCCGAATATTCTAAAAAGGACCTCAAAGAGTACTATCAACGGCTGAGCTATGTGGCAGGATTCCTGAATCAAATAGAAGACGGCAAATGGCTTACATCTAATTTCATAGACAATTCAGACATCAAAAAAGAGGATGAACGAACTTCAATTCTCTTAGAGGCTCAAAATCTGTTCACGTCTAAGGAATACGACAAACTGATAGCGCTGAACGAAGCGAATTACGCCGATGACTTCAATCAGGCTCTTATCGACATGTTTACAGCCATTGCTCTGCTGAATAAGAACGATACAAAGCGTGCGTACAACATCGCAGACCGTTCTTTTAAAAGCATATATGCGCACGGAGCTTTGATGGACGAATCATTGATTGAATTTATGGTCGTCTACAGCTATACACTGTACAAGACAAAAGAATTCGAGAATCGCGACATACTTATCGATGTTCTTGAGAATCACAAAGAACCCATGATTCTCAGTGGCCTCAACGACCTTAAAATATATATGGTATCCAAGGGTCTGACATACCTTTATGTCTCTAAAAAACAGTGGAGTACGGCTCTTGAGAATGCTAAAATATGGCAACAGTCGGCCAAAGAGACCGGAACGGTAGACAATGAAGTCGCTAATTTTATTAACAATATAAATAAAGCCCTTACAGAGGGTGTATAAATATGGACTGTCTGTCAGACGTGGATTTCGGATTGATCGGGTACCCGCTCGGGCACTCGTTTTCGAAGACCTTTTTTACCGAAAAATTTGCCCGTGAAGGGAAAAATCTGAAATATGAGAATTTCGAGTTGCCAACGCTCGATCCGGCGGCTCTTTACTCGCTCGTGCTACTAAACCCGAGACTCAAAGGTTTTAACGTCACCGCTCCCTACAAAGAGACGGTTATGGAATATCTCGATAAAACGGAAGGCGTGGCAGCCGCCATCGGCGCCGTCAATACAGTAAAAATAATCCGCGACGACACAGGCCGTGTGCTCCGTCTCGAAGGCTACAATACCGATGTCGAAGGTTTCCGTGAAAGTCTGCGGCCGCTTGTCGAGGGTATGAAAGGCAAAGGCGCACTCGTGCTCGGTACGGGAGGTGCATCAAAAGCCGCCTTCGAAGGCCTGAAGCAGCTCGGTCTGAAACCGATCAAGGTTTCACGAAGCAGTAAAGATACCAACACACTGCTCTACACAGATCTCACGCCAGATATCATGGAGACACACCCTGTAGTTGTCAACTGCACGCCTCTCGGCACCGCACCCGATATATCACGATGTCCGGCGATACCGTTCGATCTCCTTCCTGAGGGAGCTGTATGTTTCGACATGGTCTACAATCCTGAGGAAACAGAATTCTTGCGCAGGGCCTCCGCTCACGGGGCTAAGACAAAAAACGGATTGGAAATGCTCCACCGCCAGGCCCTCGCGTCGCTTTCGATATGGCTCGCACCGGAGTCTGCGGGCGAATAAGAAGTCGTTTAAGAGGTTGTTTAATAACATATGTGAAAACACAGGCCAAAAAGTCGGAGATGG
>CAJKRG010000068.1 GCA_905202215.1 uncultured Porphyromonadaceae bacterium | reverse complement strand
TAGATTCTCTCCCGTTCACAGGGGTCGGCATAATTGTCCACATCACCCGATGCAAACAGACCGATATCCCCATTTGCCGAAAGCAACGCGCCAAAAGCCCGCGGCCGCAAATCACGCCGCTGAACTCCGGACACCCCAAAAGCCAACATTATGACAGCAAAGAAAAAGACGATACGCACCCTGGTCGCTGTGACCGTACTGGCAGCCGCGGCGTCGGCAATGAACGCCCGCACCGCAGCCGATTTTCTGGTCGAGGCCCCCGAGGACGCCCTGCCGCTGCTCTCGACCAACTCGCGTATGGACATGCTCGACTATTTCCGATACGGCAGCGACCGGAGCGTCACAAACCGTGCCGGCGGCAACGCGCGCATACTCAATGAAAGTGAGCGCACCATCACCTTCGAGGTGGACAGCGGCGTCTGCGCCCAACTGGCCGTGCTGGTTTCAGGACGTGACACCGTCCTGGCCCTGGTTTCCACCGTGGCATCGCCCGCGCTCGACAGCCGTCTGGATTTCTTCCGCACCGACTGGCAGCCCCTGCGACGCAACCCCCTTTCACTGCCAGAATATACCGACTGGCTCACCGACGCCGGTCGTGACGATATCGCCACCGTGTCGCGTGTGCTGCCTTTTGTGCCTGTAGAGGCCCGCTTCGATTCCACTGCCACCACGCTGACGCTGACCTCCGGTGCCCGGACTTTCCTGGCACCCCGCGAATACGAATCCCTGCGGCCGATGCTCGTAGACTCCCTGGTCTACGACATCAAGGGCAACAAATTCAAACTCCGCAAGCCATGATTCCGCAGGCGGTGCCGCTGGCCGAGTTCAACCGGCGTCTGGCCGGAGCCGTCAAGGCCACACCAGGCCTCAGCGGTGTCTGGGTGGTGGCCGAGACTTCCGACGTGCGCGTCAGCGGGGGCCATTGCTACATGGAACTCATCGACAAGGACGCCGACGGCACGGCCGTGGCACGGCTTCGCGCCATAATATGGTCGTCGCGTTTCGGGACGCTCAACGAATTCTTCCGGAGCGCGACCGGCAGTCCGCTGGTTTCCGACATACGTGTGATGGTGTGCCTCACGGCTTCGTTCCATCCACTCTACGGCATGTCAGCCACCATCACCGACATTAACCCCGAATTCACACTGGGCGACGTGCAGCGCCGGCGCCGCGAAATGATTGAGCGCCTGCGCCGCCAGGGAATCCTGGACCTGAACCGCAACCTGCCGCGCCCGACCGTGCCGCAGAACGTGGCCGTGATTTCGGCACGCGGGGCCGCCGGATACGGTGATTTCGTCAATCAATTGCTGTGCAACCGCTACCACCTGCGTTTCTCGGTGACCCTGTTCGAGGCTGTGATGCAGGGCGAACGCGCCGCCGCCTCAATTATCGACGCCCTGGGGCGTGTGGCCGCCAGCGAAAGTGACTTCGACTGCGTGGTGATTATCCGCGGCGGTGGCGCCACCGGCGACCTGGCCGCCTTCGACAACTACGACCTGGCCGCCAACATTGCCATGTTCCCCCTGCCGGTAATCATCGGCATCGGCCATGAACGCGACATCACGCTGCTGGACTATGTGGCCAATATGCGCGTCAAAACCCCTACGGCCGCCGCCGAATGGCTCATAAACTGCGGCACCGCGGCCCTTGAGAACCTGCGTGGCCTCGGTGCCGACATCCTCGATGCGGCCCGTGCCGCAGTAGCGCGTGCCCATCGCCGCCTCGACATCGATGCCGAACGCCTCGCCACCCTGCCTGTCGCCGTCCTCGAGCGCCAGCGGCTAAAAACCGGTCCCGAAGCCGTGGCTACAATCACTGCCGCCGTGCGCAACACCTTGGCCCGCAACGCCGACCGTCTGAAATCGCTGACCACTCTGCTCGACACGCTTTCACCGCAGGCAACCCTGCGCCGCGGATTTTCCATCACCCGCGCCGGGGGCCGCTGCCTCACCGACGCCGACAGTCTGGCACCCGGAACTGTCCTGGAAACAGTCCTGGACCGCGGGATAATCACTTCGACCGTCACCGATACCACAAAATCAAGCCTTTAACCATCCAATCCATATCCACGCCAATGGAAGAAATGAAATATAACGAGGCCTTGACCCGCCTCGAGGAAATACTGGACCGTCTGCGTTCAGACACCTGCGACGTCGACACGCTGGTGGAGCGCACACGCGAAGCCGCCTCGCTGCTGGCACTGTGCCGCAGCCGCCTCACCGCCACCGAGGCCGAATTGCAGGAAGTGCTGAAATCCCTAACCGAAAAATCAGAATAAACCATGAAACAATATCTCGACCTGCTGCGTCACATCCTTGACGACGGCGTCGAAAAGTCCGACCGAACCGGAACCGGCACCATTTCGACCTTCGGCTACCAGATGCGCTTCAACCTTGAAGACGGCTTTCCGCTTGTCACCACAAAAAAATTACATCTGAAATCCATTATCCACGAACTGCTGTGGTTTCTGCGCGGCGACACTAACGTGCGCTATCTCCAGGAAAACGGCGTACGTATCTGGAATGAATGGGCCGACGAGAACGGCAACCTCGGCCCCGTCTACGGCGCCCAATGGCGCTCCTGGCCCGCAGCCGACGGCTCGACCATCGACCAGATTGCCGCCGCCGTCGATGACATCCGCCATAACCCCGACTCGCGCCGCATTATCGTCAGCGCCTGGAACGTGGCGGACCTGCCGCGCATGGCCCTTGCTCCCTGTCACCTGCTGTTCCAGTTCTATGTGGCCGACGGACGCCTGAGCCTGCAACTGTACCAGCGCAGCGCCGACACTTTCCTGGGCGTGCCCTTCAACATCGCCTCCTATGCCCTGCTGCTGTTGATGACGGCACAAGTCACCGGCCTGCGCCCCGGCGAATTCATCCACACCCTGGGCGACGCACATATATATAAGAACCACATTGAGCAGGCACGTCTGCAACTCACCCGCGAGCCGCGCCCCCTGCCTCGCATGATTCTCAATCCGGACGTCAGGGAACTGGGCGATTTCACCTACGACGACTTCACCCTGGAAGGCTACGACCCTCACCCCCATATAAAAGCCACCGTATCCGTATGACAACCGTTCTGATAGCAGCCGTAGCCGCCGACGGCGCCATAGGCCGCAACGGCGACCTGGCATTCCACATATCGGCCGACCTGAAGCATTTCAAGGCGCTGACCATGGGCCACCCCGTTGTGATGGGACGGCGCACCTTCGAATCGTTGCCCGGCGGCCCGCTGCCGGGGCGCCTCAACATCGTGCTTTCGGCCTCCGAGGGCTATTCCCCGGCCGGCGTCAGCGTGGCCCCTACCATTGAAAAGGCTCTGGAAATTGCCTCCGCGGCCGATGATACAGCCTTCATAATCGGAGGTGCCAGCGTCTATACCCGCGCCATGCCCCTGGCCGACCGCATGGAACTGACACGCATCGACGCCAACTGTCCCGATGCCGACACGTTCTTCCCCGCCATCGGTTCCGAATGGAAGAAAGCCTCCGAAGGGCCATGGACCTGCGACCCGCGCAGTGGCCTTCGCTATCGCTTCGAAACCCTTGTGCGCAATTAACATTTCACAACAACATAAGGCTGGTTATCGCCAAGATTTATCCAATATTAACCATATCGGCCATTTTTTAATTAAATTCTACGCAATTTGACATTCTTTAAGGTGCTATATTTTTCACAATCCGAAAAAACTCTATAACTTTGGGGTGTTAAATAAGCGCCGACCGCTTACCGGCCGGGCGATTTTTCATTGAAAACAATTAGATAAAAATAAAAACCAACAAGTTACTTTTCTGACAATGACTCAAAGCAAAGTAAAACCCGCCCAGGGTAAGTTAGGCGTGATGGTAGTTGGCAACGGCGCTGTTGCCACAACATTCATGACCGGCGTTCTGATGGCCCGCAAAGGCCTCGCCAAGCCTATCGGTTCAATGACTCAGTACGACAAAATCCGCGTAGGTAAAGGTGCAGAAGCCAAATATCTGAAATACAACGAAATCGTCCCCATCGCCGATCTCAAAGACATCGTATTCGCCACATGGGACGTATATCCCGAAAACGCATACCAGAGCGCCATCAAGGCCGAAGTCCTCAAAGAAAAAGACATCAATCCCGTCAAGGATGAACTCGAGGCTATCGTGCCCATGAAGGCCGCTTTCGATCACAACTACGCAAAGCGCCTCGAAGGCAAAAACTACATGGAAGGCGCAACCCGCTGGGAAATGGTTGAAAACCTGCGCAAAGACATCCGCGACTTCAAGGCCAAACACAATCTGGACCGCGTCGTAGTCCTGTGGGCAGCCTCCACCGAGGTTTACGTTCCCGTTGACGAAGAAGTTCACGGCACTCTGGCCGCTCTCGAAGCAGCCATGAAAGCCGACGACAAGGCTCACATTGCTCCCTCGATGTGCTACGCTTACGCAGCACTGAGCGAAGGCGCTCCCTTCATCATGGGCGCTCCCAACACCACCGTCGACATCCCCGCAATGTGGGAACTCAGCGAAAAGACCGGCATGCCCATCGCAGGCAAGGACTTCAAGACCGGCCAGACCCTCGTGAAATCGGGCTTCGCCCCCATCATCGGCACCCGTTGCCTCGGCCTCAACGGCTGGTTCTCGACCAACATCCTCGGCAACCGCGACGGCCTCGTGCTCGACGAACCCGCAAACTTCCGCACCAAGGAAGTTTCCAAGCTCTCGACTCTCGAAAGCATTCTCGTGCCCGAAGATCAGCCCGACCTCTACGGCGTCAACTGCGGTGGCGAAGGAAACGACCACAACGGATACTACCACAAAGTCCGTATCAACTACTATCCCCCGCGCAACGACAACAAGGAAGGCTGGGACAACATCGACATCTTCGGCTGGATGGGCTATCCCATGCAGATCAAGATCAACTTCCTCTGCCGCGATTCTATCCTCGCCGCTCCCCTCTGTCTCGACCTCGTGCTTCTGAGCGACCTCGCCGCCCGCGCCGGACGCTACGGAATACAGCGTTTCCTCAGCTTCTTCCTCAAGAGCCCGATGCACGACTACACCAAGAACGAAGTGCCCGTAAACCACCTCTTCCAGCAGTACGTAATGCTCAAGAACGCAATCCGCGAAATGGGCGGTTACGAAGCCGACGAAACAATCGACTGATTACAATCACGAAATAAGTAAAAAAGGAATAAGGTTGCAGCCAATGCACACCTTATTCCTTTTTTTAGCACTTGTCGAAAAAACAGGGAATAAGGCACACCTTATTCCCTGTTCCTAATTATTCTATTATCACTTAGCCTCCGGAGCCTTGTCGATCAGATCGAGGAACTGGTCGAGCTTCGGAGTGATGATGATCTCCGTGCGGCGGTTACGCTGGCGTCCGAGCTCAGTGCTGTTGTCGGCTATCGAATTATACTCGCCGCGGCCCGCTGCAGTCAGACGCGAAGGATTCACGCCGAAGTCGTTCTGAAGCACCTGCACCACCGACGAGGCACGCAGAGCCGACAGATCCCAGTTGTTGCGGATATTCGTGCGTTCGATAGGCACCGGATCGGTATTGCCCTCAACCAGCACATCATAATCCTTGTAATCCTTGATGATCTTGGCGATCTTCGACAGCGTCTGCATCGCGCGGTCGTTCACCTCATAGCTGCCGCTCTTGAAGAGCATATTGTCGGCGAGCGAGATATAAACTACACCCTTGAGCACGCGCACATTCACCTCATCAAGCTCATTACCTGAGAGAGAACGGGTCAGATTCGTGGTCAGGGCCAGATTGAGCGAGTCGCTTTTGCTCTTGGCCTGTACGAGCTGCTTGATATACTTGTTCGACGCATTGATTTCGTCGACAAGCTTAGATATGTTCACATTACCCTGCGTGTTCTGCGATATGCTCTTGTCGAGCGACTTCTGCAGCTGCGCATAGTTGGCCTTCAGCTCCGAGTTGTTGCGGCGAGCCTCGTCGAGAAGCGCCTGGATTGTCTGCGACTTAGCCTGCTCCTGCTGGTAGTTGGCCTGCATTGTCGTATAGTTCTGGCTCATCTCGCGGTGAAGCGCGGCCAGATCGTTATATTTCTTCTTGCTCACGCAGCCCGTCAGGCCGCCGGCCAGAACCACGCCGGCCATCAGTGTCGCTATTGCTTTAGTTCTCATAACAATACATTTTATAAATAATTCAATCTTTTATTGCACAAGCACCTTCACCGAGGCACCTCCGGCACGCACTATATAGACGCCCTGGCCCACGCCGAAAGCACATTCGCCGCGGCCGGAGCCTACCGTGCGGCCCGCTATGTCATAGACAGCCACATCGACGCCGCTGTCCACACCCGCTACCGTCAGCACACCTGCCGAGGCCGACACACGCAGGGCGTCGGCATCAACGCTTCCTATGCCGCTGTTGCCGCTCAGGGTCACGCGTACTTCAGCCGACTCCTTGGAGGTCTTCTCTCCGTCTGTGGCCTGCACGATATAGCAGTAATTCTTGCCCTCTTCAAGGCCGTCGACATCATACGACGTCACATTGCCGACATTATAGGCGGAATACGGCGCCACCGGATTGCGCGCTATGCTGTGTCCGTAGGTCAAAGCCACATCGTCCATACGCAACGTCCCCGCGCCCTTATAAGTGATTCGCACAGCCGACGTCCCGGCCGGAAGTTCGGTCGAGAGCGTAATGCCTCCGACCGCCGTCACGACGTCGAATGTCCGGCACTCGGTCCATTCGCCTCCTATACGGCCGCTCACGACAATCGAACCGCTTGCCGCGCCCGATGTGCCGCGATGCCAGAACGACAGGCTGTAGATGTCGCCGTAGTCGGCTGTCTGAATATAATTCCCGTCAGAAATCGAAACCGCTGGCACTGCGGCCCCGCAGTAAGACGACATGCCCACACGCCCGTAGCTCGGCGAGCTCCAGCCCGCGGGGAGATCCTTGTCGTCGAAACCGGTCGAGAACTCGAGCGGATCGCCCGCTATAAGCTCATACACACTCAGCAGGTAGCCCGTCGCATCGGGCAGCGCCTCCCAGTTGGCCGTGAAGCCGTCGGTGCGCACGCCAGTCGCCGGAAGCGACACTGTGGCGTACCAGTCTATTCCCGGACGCTCCGTTCTCACGGCTATCTCGTTCGACGCCTCCGACATGTTGAAGCCGCTTATGGCAGTCACCGTATAGTAATATTGCGTATCGCTCTCCAGACCTGTGGTCTTTACCGACGATACCGCGCCTACATTATAGCGGTTATACCGGCTGTATACGGCATTCCCCGCGGCGTCTTTCGTATATACGCTCAGCAGATAGCTCATGCCCTCCTCGGCCTCCCAGTTGGCCGTGAAGCCGTCAATGCCCGTCTCAGTGGCCTCAAGAGCCGTCGGCGTGTCGATGGCGGCGTTCGGAGCGCCCCCGGCCACATCGAAGGTGATGACACCCTGCGCGCTCTCGGCGATATTGGTGATCGGTAGTCCGAGTCCTTTGCCGGCCCAGGTCTTCATCGAGGGCCGTGTATCGTCCGTAAAGGAGGTCTCGTTCGAAGTGCCGGGAAATGCATCACCGGCGCGCGACGTATCCGTCTTGGTGTTGTCAGCCTCCTCTATGTCTACATACTGGTGTGTCGCCGAATTGTTGACCTTATTACTGAACCACACATTGGCGTTATAATCTATGTGCCACACAAGCATGCCGTGGCCCGGTATATAGGTGTCCCACGACGTCTGCTGGCGGTTCTCCACAAGGAAAAACTCGTTGGTCTTACCCGTCTTGATAATGCCGCACACATTTTCGCCTATCGGGCGAAGCACTGCCGACATCGGCCCGTCTATCTCGACAGGCTCTACCCAGCCCAGGGCATAGCGCTCATAGGCCGAATACATCGGAGGCGTGCAGCCGTCGTTATTGTAGGGGCCGTAGTCCATCGTAGACCATTCGCCCGGAGTGAACGCGCTGCTGTATGAGGTTGCGTAAAGATCGGGCAGACCCATCACATGCGAAAATTCATGGATAAACGTACCCACGCCGTCAGGACGCCCCGCGCCCCACTCGTTCGAGCACGCATAGCGGTCGAGAAGCACACCGTCGAAATAATGTGTGAGACCGGCGCCCGACTGGACATACCAGGCATGCGGCCACACAGTCTCGGGGCTGCCCCCGTCGGCCTCGCCGCGGCCGGCATAGAACACAAACACATTGTCGATCATCCCGTCGCCGTCAGTGTCGTATTTCGAGAAATCGACCTCCCCGTCAAGCGCCTCGCATGCGTCGACCACCATCTGCGCCGGATTCTTGTCGTCGCCGCTGCTGTCGTTGCCGCCGTAGTAGGCGCGCGTGTTGGGCAGCTTGACAGGCCCGTACACATCGATGATCGGAGTGAACTGGCCGCACGAGTTCTCATCGAAGAAATCCAGCGCCGAGCCTGTGCCTCCGTAGTCGCTGAAACCGCGCTCGCTCATCATGCGCGTGAAATAGTCGTGAGCGTTGTTGAGAGTCATCGGCACATTCGAGTACTCTACAAGTATCACGAGCACATGCGGCGAACCCGTCACCGGGAAATTCGCATCCGGTGCCAGACCCGGCCCCTGGGGTGCTCGCGACATACCCGGCTTACCCGGCCGCTGCACCTTCCGCAGAGGCGACATCTCGGCCCGCGTCCGGAGGGCATTGCCGACAAGAGCCTTGTCGACCGTCGCGAGAAATTCAACGGCGGCGACACTCCGCTTCTTCATCGACGTCGCACGCTCGCCGCTCGCCTCGATACGGCCGTCGGCCGATATACCGGCATAATAGAGCGTTCCGTCCTTTTCGGCAAGCGGATAACCGTCGGGAGTCAGATACATATGGGCGTATTCGTCACCGACAAGCTCTACCTCCACGGTAGTGCCGTCGGGCTGCGTGTACGTGCGCACGCCTTTCTTGGCCGGTATGGCATATAGGGCAGCCGTGCCTGCGCCGAGCAGCAGGGCGACCGCAAGTGGTTTCAGATACTTTTTCATTTTTGTCACAATTGCCTGCAAAGATAGCTAAAATCCGACAATCATGCCACTCCGCAGCCCCCGAAAAGGACGCATGCTCACTTTTTTGACGGAAAAAGTATACAAATGCCAGATTATAAGAGGGTGTTTCATAATATCTGTTAAACCACAGGTTGGCGTATTTTTGCTTAAATTGCACATTGTGAAGAGGGAGCATAGCGGTGGCTATGTGACCGATGAACGATGGGCAATTTAACAAAAAGACGCCAAGACCGAACTAATGTTAAGAATGCCTGTCCTTCATACCGTTTCAAAATATCCGTCATCACGGTCTCAAAGGCTTCGCCTCCAAAAATTCTGAGTGTCTTTATCTCTTCGTCTCAGTCACATAGCCACCGCTATGCTCCTTCGTATCAGATATAAAGCCATCTCAGACTTTTTGGCCTGTGGTTTAACAGATATTATGAAACACCCTCTAATACACCCGCGTGACGGAACATACGCTCGTAGTATTCCGCCTTCTTCTCAAGCTTCAGAGGATAGGCGCGGCTCGTCGAGGGCATACGCCATATCTCGAGCCCGTCGGCCGCGGTCACCATCTCGCCCATGCGCGGCAGCGCCGTCCCCGTAAGATCGGCGATGACACCCGCCGCCTTCTCACCCGTGGTAGCCACCGTACGGCACTCCGGCATAGCCGCCAGAAGATCGTGGAGAGGCACTGCCTCGACAATATCCAGAAACTTGTCCGACGCATTCCCCATCAGCCTGCGGGCACGCCGCACGGTATCGTTCATCGCAATGCCCCGCTCGTCGAGAAGCCGCTTGATGGCCTCCACATCGAAAAGCTTCAGCTCCCTGTCATAGAGGGCATACCGGTCGCCCCTGAATATCAGCCCCATCATGAACCAGAAATCATTGGTTCTGTTGGGATAGTAAAAATCCATGGCCCAACGCTTGGGCTGCGGCGGAAACGTGCCCATGACAAGCACCTTAGCTCCCGCGGGCATATATGGCGCCCACGGATGAGTCTCTATCATGATTTCATTTTCTTCCATATAATTAAAACGAAAAATTTCGCCAAAAGATTGTCCGGTTCGCCACAAATGATTACCTTTGTCCCGCAATACAGTTGCGACAGTAGCTCAGTTGGTAGAGCATCAGCTTCCCAAGCTGAGGGTCGCGGGTTCGAG
>CAJKRG010000067.1 GCA_905202215.1 uncultured Porphyromonadaceae bacterium | reverse complement strand
ACCGCTATGCTCCTTCTTCTCAGATATAAATCCATCTCCGACTTTTTGGCCTGTGGTTTCACATATGTTATTAAACAACCTCTAAACAACCTATAGTTTCCTCAGATGTTTATTATAAAAGGTTATTGAATGACCTGAGATTATCAAGTATATTGCAAATGACTGACATCAATCTGCTCGACATCCATTCGCCTCGCGACATCAAGAAGATGGACGAGGCTCAGCTCAATCAGCTCGCCGACGAAATGCGATCGGCTCTTATCCGCAAACTGTCAATACACGGAGGTCATGTGGGCCCTAATCTCGGCATGGTCGAGGCGACCATAGCCCTCCATTACGTATTCGATGCTCCCGCCGACAAGATCGTCTTCGACGTATCGCATCAGTCGTATCCGCATAAGATGCTGACAGGCCGTATGCAGGCTTTCGTCGATCCGGCGCACTACAATGATGTCACCGGTTATACCGATCCTGAAGAAAGTCCCGAATACGATCTTTTTTCCATCGGTCATACCTCGACTTCGATATCGCTTGCGACGGGTCTGGCAAAAGCCCGTGATCTGAGCGGCGGACATGAGAATGTCGTCGCTGTGATCGGCGACGGATCTCTTGGCGGCGGAATGGCTCTCGAAGGTCTTGATTACGGAGCTACGCTGGGCACTAATTTTATCGTGATCGTCAACGACAACGACATGAGCATTGCCGAGAATCACGGCGGTCTGTATGCCGATCTACGGCTCCTGCGGCATACCAACGGCACCGCCGAGCCCAATATCTTCCGTGCCATGGGCTATAGCTACCGCTATGTAGAATACGGCAATGATATCAGACGTCTTATAGCCGCATTCGAAGAGGTGAAGGACATAGACCATCCCGTAGTGGTGCATATCAACACAATGAAAGGCATGGGTCTGCCCGTGGCGGAAGCGCATAAGGAGCGGTTCCACTATTCGGGGCCGTTCGATCCGAAATCGGGCGCTCTCCTCGAAGAGTATGCTGCCGGCGAGGAGCCTGTCGACTATACCGATATATTTACCGAACATATGCTTGCCCGCATGGCTGCCGACAGAAAGGTCGTGACGATGACAGCCGCCACTCCGGGTGCATTCGGCTTTACTCCCGACAGGCGCCGTGAGGCCGGACGACAGTTCATCGATGTCGGTATCTGCGAGCAGCAGGCCGTCGGAATGGCTGCGGGGCTTGCCAAGGCGGGAATGAAGCCCATGTTCGGTGTCATGGCCACATTCCTGCAGAGGGCTTACGATCAGTTGAGCCACGATCTCGCGATCAATGATCTTCCCGCCGCGATATGCACTTTTGCAAACGGCCTCTATGCCATGCGCGACGAGACGCACCTCGGTTTCTTCGATATTTCTCTTATCAGCAATATTCCCAATATCATATATCTGACCCCGACCTGCCGCGAGGAATATGTCGCCATGCTCGACTGGGCTCTCGACCAGACGTCCCATCCGGTGGCCGTACGTACTCCCGCGGGCGATGTCGTGTCCGATCCGGCATGCGAGATACTCGCCGATTACTCGGCGCCACGCTGGCTCGTCCGTCATCAGGGCGCACGCGTCGCACTGATAGGTGTCGGGGCAATGTATCCGGTGGTAGAAAAAGCCGCGGAACTTCTGCGCCGCAGAGGTATCGATGCCACGCTCATAAGCCCGTGCTGTGTCACGGCGCTCGATACCGAGACTCTCGCTTCCCTGGCCGACTACGAGACCCTGGTTACGGTCGAAGACGGAATCCTCGACGGCGGCTTTGGCCAGAAGGTGGCCGCATATCTCGGTTCGGCTCCTGTCTCGGTTCGGTGTCTGGGTCTTGAGAAGGAATTTCTCAACGGTTTCGATCCGGCAGCAATCGCGTCGCGTGCCGGTCTCACTCCCGAAGGCATAGCCGCAGCTATTTAGAGGGAGTCTCATAATATCTTAAATGGCGATGGAGGGCCTGGTGTGCGCACCGGCTCGCATCGCCATGTTTTGTTGTCGTATTTGTCTGAATCTGTCGAAATTTCCTTACATTTGCAGAAGAAATATACACCTTAACCTATCTACTGTTGTTCATGAGACATTATTTAAATCTTTTAGGCGCTTTTGTTGTGTCTACGGGTCTTTTTTCCTGTTCCCGAAGTGAGGAAAAAGTTACGGAGGCCCCGTTTGAGGTGCATTGGGATGTCGAGAATCTCGAACCCGACTCCACCGGGCGCCACTATCGGCAGGTTCTGCGTATGATCGGCGACATGCGCGGGGTCGAGCGCATTGCCTTCAATCAGTTTGCCCGGCGCATGACGCCTTCGGATCCCTCCGATACTGTCATAGAAATCGTGCCGGGTTACTATGCGCTCGGAAGTGCCCGTTTTGCCGGAGCCGACGGCACGGATACTCTCGATTTTGAAATAATGACCAAAGGTGCGCTCTATTCGATCCGTTATGCACCCGAAGGCTTCCATGCGATAATGGCCGACGGTCGTGTGCTGCCTGTCAAATTGGTGCAGGCCGACATTACCGCACGCAAAAGCGGCTATACTTCTGGAAGTCGCGATTATATGCCCTACGGCGACGCGATCTATGCCCGCAATGAGGAGATTGCCGGCGGTTCGGCCGGAGTATACGATGTCGTGCCTTCTTTCAAGGAGGTGAAACTCGGAGAGGGAACAAGTTCTGTCGATCTCGACAATATTGTTTTCAAAACCCCTGCGGAGACTCTGGCTCCGGAGGAATATCGTGTGACGGTGGGCGACGGCAGGATGGTTGTCGAGGCTGACAAAAGTCTTTGGCCGCGTCTGCGCCTGCGTCTGCGTCATGCCTTCGGCACGGGACAGCGCGAACTGCCGGATGCGGAGATATCCGACTGCCCTTCGCTCGAATACCGCGGTCTGATGATCGACATTGCGCGTAATTTCCAGAAGCCGGAAGAACTGCATCGGGTGCTCGATCTGATGGCTACCTACGGTCTCAACGTATTCCACTTCCATTTTTCCGACGATGAGGCCTGGCGCCTCGAAATCAAGACTTTGCCCGAACTGACCGAAGTAGGCTCACGCCGTGGATATACTCCCGGTTCGGACGGCACATTCCTGCCGCAATTCTTCGCCGGGGACGGCGATATGGAGTCGGGCGCTACGTCGAACAACGGATTTATCTCGCGCGATGAGTATATCCGGCTCCTCCGCCATGCCGACAGCCTCGGCATTGCCGTGATTCCCGAAATCGAGTCGCCCGGGCATGCGCGCGCCGCCATCAAGGCTATGGAACTGCGTGCCCGCCGCACTGCCGACGATTCGTGGCTGCTCCAGGAGCCGGGCGACACGTCGGTCTATACGTCGGCGCAGTCCTTCCACGACAATGTGATGAATCCGGCTCTCGAGGGACCCTATAAGGTGATCGGCATGGTTGCCGACGAGATCGCCGACATGCATCGTGCGGCCGGCGTACCCCTTAAGGCTATCCATATAGGCGGCGACGAGGTTCCCCGCGGAGCCTGGGGCGGAAGTCCGCTTGTCAACGCGCTCAAGGAGCGCGAGGGCCTGGAAAAGGATATGGAGGTGCATGCGGTATTTGTGAAGCGTGTGGCTGCCGATCTTGCTGCAAAGGGCATACCCACTTCGGGCTGGCAGGAAATAGCCTGGAAGCATTCCAAAGATTATGACTCGGCTGTGTTGCCTGAGGTGTATTCGGTCAATTGCTGGCGCACATTGTCCTCGCAGGGCAACGGCAAGGTTGTCGACGAGGTCGCCGCGGCCGGCTACCCCGTGGTGCTGAGCAATGCCGATCATTTCTATTTCGATCTGTGCTACAGCCGCCATCCTTATGAGCGGGGTCTCACATGGGCGGGTACTACCGACGAATTTTCGTCGCTCTCGGGCTATCCGTCGCGGCTGTGCACTGTGCCGGGCGCTAATGTGCGGGGCATACAGGGGCAGGTGTGGTCGGAGACCATACGCAACAACTCGCATCTTGAGGAAATGCTTTTCCCGAAAATTCTCGGCCTGGCCGAACGTGCGTGGAATCCCGACAGCACATATTCCGAACAGAACTTCCATGCCGTGATTCTCAACGAAATACCTAAATGGGAGGCTGACGGACTGGCTTATCATGTACGTCAGCCCGGAGTCAAAGTTGTCGACGGCCGTTTCGTGAAGATCAATTCGCCATATCCTGATGCAGAGATCCGACTGACTTTCGACGGGTCGGATCCTACAGAAGACTTGCCTGTCTTCAAAGATGGCGCCACGGTCAATCTGGGCGAATTTGCCGCACGTCCCTCCCAGATCCGCGCCAAGCTCTGGCTCAACGGCCGTCCGTCTGTCACTACGATCCTCGATCTGTGATTTAGTTTAGGGGCGAGAAGCGAGGGGTGAGGAACGAGGTGAACTTGCTGATACACACTTTGCTTCTCGCCCCTCGTACCTCGCTCCTCGTACCTTGCTCCTCGCCCCTAAAAACTCAAGCGATAATAGCAGTGCTTCATGGAGCCGTCGGCCTCGCGTAGATGGAAGCCGTTGCCCTCGCAGTAGCGGAACATGGAGCAGTCGGCGCAAATTCCGGTCTTCATCCATGAACGGTCGCGGTAAGGCTGAAAGCGGTTCTGCCATACGTCCCAGAAATCGTCGGTGTATATATTTCCCTGTGTATAGTCGGCGCGTATGCTGGGGCATGCGCCGATTGAGCCGTCGATCAGTATGGATCCTACGCTTATGCCTGCGTCGCAGTGGTAGAATCCGTCGCGTACATCTCCCTCGTAGTTGCCGAGAAAGCCTTCGCAGCAGTAGCTTGGCTTTACGCCGCCGGCCATGCGCTTGGCTTTGATATATTCCATCAAGGCAGTAAATTCCGCCTTGTCGAGTTCGAATTCCGGATAGTTGCGGGCGCGTCCCGACGGAAAGATGGTGAACAGACGCCAGCGTTTTACGCCGCATGCTTCGAGAGTGGACGCTATGGCGTCGAGTTTGCCGAGATTGCGGCGGTTGACGCACGTCACTACGTCGAATTTGATATCGGGGGTGGCCGCGGCCATTCCGATGGCGTCGAGCGCACGGCGGTAGGAGAGGGGATTGCCGCGCATCCAGTTGTGGTCGTTCTCGTCGCCGTCGAGGCTGATGGTGAGATTGTGTATTCCGGCGGCGTGCAGTCTGCCGAAACGCTCGGGCGTGAGAAGAAGGCCGTTCGATACTATTCCCCACGGCAACTCTCGGCGATAGAGTTCGCGGCCGACATCTTCAAGGTCGTGGCGCAGGAGCGGTTCGCCTCCGGTGATGACTATGTTCAGCCTATGACGGTCGACATGAGGCACAATGGAGTCTACGGCACGGAGAAAATCATCGCCCGGCATGTCGGGGTGGAGCGATGACACCTTGCAGTCGCTTCCGCAGTGACGGCAGCTGAGGTTACAGCGCTGGGTGCATTCCCAGAACAGCTGTCGCAGAGGGTGTAGTTTCGCCTTTTCATGGCGTAATTTGCGGTCTATCTCCAGCGCCAGACGACGGCGCAGCGCCAGTTTTTTCATTTTTTATTTTTGAGTTTGAAATTGACGGTCTCGCTGGCAGTGCCTTGCATCCAGGGGCCTTTTTCGCCCTTGAATGTGACTTTGAGATTGACGGAGTCGGCTTCGAGGGCATTATCCTGAGGCTGGCAGACCACGCGGATATTTTCGTCGGGCCATCCGCCTGTCTTCATCTCATAGTGACCCTTGCTGCCGGTGAGGACGGTGTCTCCGTAATAGGTGTTGACATTACGGCCGTTGATATGGCGCAGAATCACTCTGGCATTTTCTATAGGTTCACCGTTTTCGGTCGTCACGCTGCCTTTGATCTCGTAGCAGCCTGTGGGCGTGCCGTACATGCATATGGTTCCGCTGTCGTCGGGATTCTCGGGATCGTCGCATGCAGTAAAGCCCAGCAGTGAAATTGCACCGGCGAGCATGCTGCGGATTATATTCCCGGTCTTGATGCTGATTTTTTTCATGGATAAAAAAAGTTCTAATTTTCCTGAAGGATTTTCTTGAATTTGAGTGTGAAGTCGACGGTCTCGCGGGCGGTGTGTGTCCATCCGTCGCCGTTGTCTTTGAATGAAGGCGTTATATTGATTGAATCGGCCTCAAGAGAGTCGTTGACGGGTTGACAGACCATGCGGATTTTATATCTGGTTGATATGGTCTGGTCGAGTATCTGATATCCTCCCTTGCTGTCGGTGAAGGCCGTGTCGCTTCGTACGGCAAGTGCTTTTTTGTTGTCGAGCATGCGCATTATGACGCGGGCGCCGTCGAGGGGGCGTCCTGTTTCGTCTGTTACGGTTCCTTTGATTTCATAGAATGACATCGGGGTTCCGTACATCACCTCCTGATTGTCGCAGTTCGAGAACCCGAGCAGTGATACAGCTCCGGCGAGAAGACTCTCGAACAGGTTTTTTACTCGGATGCTTAGAGGGCGGTTCATCGAATTAATGGTTTTTCAGAGGCAGAATCGGGTGACGCCGAAGCGACAGCATTCCTTTTATTGTAAATGAGCCGATTCCGGGGCGGATACTGCATGAGAAATTACGATTTAACTATAATTAACAATTTGCATTGCCCGTGTGGAGCCAGGTGATGTGCCGGATCTGCCAAATGTCTTGGTAATGTGGTGGAAATAGTTTATTTTTGGCAAAAAATAATATGCCATGAAGAAGTTGCTGTTTTTGGCTCTGGCTGCGGCTGCTGTGGCGGCCTTTGCGACAGACTATCCGACAATGTTTAACGATGCAATCGCCGCCGGGCGCCTTGAGCGGGCCGACAGCGTGCTGAGGCAATGGGAGGCGTCGGACCCCGCGGATGCGGAGCTGTATCCGGCGCGTTTCAATCTGCTTCTGAACCGGGCGCGGTGCTCGGTGGTGGAGCTGTCGGACGACACGCTGCCCGACGGCGCCGCGTTTATCCTCACCGATTCTGCCGGCAACAAAGTCGGCTCGATGGCAGAGCGCGAGATGCGCGATGATTCCATCTATCATCTTGCCATAGCGGAGATAGGCCGCGGCATAGACGCGTGGCCCGACCGTCTTGACTTCCGTCTTGGCAAGGCTGGTGCGGCATCGTTTTTCGACCGCTGGGATACGGTAGCCGCTACGGTCGGGGCGGTGCTTGACCGCGGTGACGAACACTGGCGCTGGACCGGCGGTGCATTGCTTGGCGACTCGGCGAAGAATATAATCTCGAACGCCGTTTTCGACTATGTCCGTGATATGTATATGGCCGGTGATTCTGCGGCTCTGACTTCGGCGGTATGGCTCGGAGACAAGGGGCTGGTGCGATTTCCTGAAAATGTAGAGCTTCTCAATCTGATGGGAGGCATTGCCTTTGAAAAAGGCGATGCCGCGAATGCGCTTCGGTATATGGAGCGGGCTTCCGGCCTACGGCCCTGTGACGGCCTTGTGCGCTATAATATCGCGTATGTGTGCTACACCGAGGGAGATACGGCCCGGGCGCTGTCGGTATGCCGCGAGATGACGGAGTCGGACTGCATCGACGAAGAGTCGAAAGAAATGGCGGCGGAGCTTGAGCATCGTATATGCACTCCGCTTGAGCCGATACGGCTCTATGATTATTTCTTCCGCTGGCTTCCGGCTGTGGCCGAGCAGGCTCGGACGGCCGATGCCGACTGGCTTTTTGGCACGCCGGTGCCTGTAAACGACGAGATAAGCGCCCGCAACGGTCTGCGCTCGCCTTTTTCCGCCGCCGATATCGAGGTAAGCAAGCTCGAGGCTGGCGGCCGCGAGATGTATGTGTGGACTTTTCCCATGCCGACGGAAGTGCCGATGTGCCGCTATGTAGCTTTTGTACCCGACGGCGACGGCGTACGCTACTACACTTTCGAAAAATCGATTGATAACTACTGGGTGACAGGCGCGATATCGGAGGGAACGCATTCCAACTTCGGCGGAATCGACACGCTGCCGGCCGACGCGGAGGCTTTCGCAAAGTTCCTTGCCGAAACGGTTCTTTCACATCAGAGTCCTGCCGCTGTTTTCCGGCCGGACGGTAGCGACGGCCGGTGATAAGACGTCGTACGGCGCCCTTTTCCGGAGAAAGTGCGTTGCAAAGTGCGTTGCGCTGATTTTTTTTGATGGAAAAGAGCTAAAATGTTTGGTATTTAGCGAAATAATTAGTAATTTTGCGGCGTTGAAAAGCATGCAGACGCGTCGCTACGTTGTTAAAATCCTGATGGATAAGACAATGAGCGGTGTTGTAGGTGTGCGGTGCCTGCGAATGAAACTGCGGGCGGTCAGCACAAAAACGAGAAAAACGAACAAAGAAATACTATAAGTAACAACACAAACAAACTAAGATGCCCAGTATTCAGCAATTAGTACGCAAAGGACGTGTCCGTCTGGAAGACAAGAGCAAGAGCCCCGCTCTCGACTCGTGCCCCCAGCGTCGCGGCGTATGTGTGCGTGTGTACACCACCACTCCTAAGAAACCTAACTCGGCAATGCGCAAGGTTGCCCGTGTCCGTCTTACCAATGGCAAGGAAGTGAACTCCTACATTCCCGGCGAAGGCCACAACCTGCAGGAACACTCGATCGTGCTCGTTCGCGGCGGCCGTGTTAAGGACCTCCCCGGTGTACGCTACCACATCGTTCGCGGCACACTCGATACCGCAGGCGTGAAGGACCGCACACAGCGTCGTTCCAAATACGGAGCCAAGCGTCCCAAGGCCGGTGCAGCCAAGAAGTAATCTGCCTTTGTAAAGGCGGGTGAAGCGAATCTGAACGCACTGCGAGATTAAACAAATTATTTTAAACTCGTTTTTGCATTTCTTGCAGCTAATCTTTTGGTTGAGTAAGCCCGCGGCAGAGGCCGCCATGGCTGAAGAATGACGAAGCAAGCAACCAAGCAATCAAAAACAACAACACCGAGACAACTCTAATGAGAAAGTCAAAGCCTAAGAAACGGATCATTCTCCCCGATCCCGTTTTCAATGACGTGCGAGTGACGAAATTCGTCAACCACCTTATGTACGACGGTAAGAAAAATACCGCCTTCACCATCTTCTACAACGCACTTGAGACTGTGAAGTCGAAACTGCCCAACGAAGAACTCAGCGCACTCGATATCTGGAAAAAAGCGCTCGAGAACGTCACTCCGCAGGTAGAAGTAAAGAGCCGCCGTGTTGGCGGTGCAACCTTCCAGGTGCCTACCGAAATCCGTGCCGACCGCAAGGAATCGATATCAATGAAGAATCTAATTCTCTATGCCCGCAAACGTGGCGGCAAGACGATGGCCGACAAGCTGGCCGCCGAAATCGTCGACGCTTTCAACCAGCAGGGCGGTGCTTTCAAACGTAAAGAAGACATGCACAAGATGGCCGAGGCCAACCGTGCTTTCGCTCATTTCCGTTTCTAAGCCTATTCTTTAGTTGATAATCCAATAGATATTCCTAAAATGGCAAAATCCGACGAACTTCTTAAGTATACCCGCAACATCGGCATCATGGCTCACATCGACGCCGGCAAAACCACCACATCGGAGCGTATCCTCTTCTATACCGGCCTTACGCACAAGATCGGTGAGGTGCATGACGGTGCCGCCACCATGGACTGGATGGAGCAGGAGCAGGAACGAGGCATTACAATCACCTCGGCCGCTACCACTACTTTCTGGAAGTATAACGACGAAAAATATAAAATCAACCTGATCGACACCCCGGGACACGTCGACTTCACAGTCGAAGTGGAGCGTTCGCTCCGTGTGCTCGACGGTGCCGTTGCCGCTTTCTGCGCCGTAGGCGGTGTCGAGCCCCAGAGCGAGACTGTATGGCGTCAGGCTGACAAGTACAACGTGCCCCGTATCGGCTACGTTAACAAGATGGACCGCTCGGGTGCCAACTTCTTCGAAGTGGTACGCCAGCTTCAGGACGTACTCGGCGCGAACCCCTGTCCTATCCAGATACCTATCGGTGCTGAAGAGACATTCAAGGGTGTTGTCGACCTGATCCAGATGAAGGCCATCTTCTGGCACGACGAGACCATGGGCGCCGACTATGAAGTGGACGAAATTCCCGCCTCGCTTCAGGAAGAAGCCGAACAGTGGCGCGACAAGATGCTCGAAAAAATCGCCGAATATGACGACGATCTCATGGCCAAGTACTTCGACGATCCTTCGACCATTACCGTGGAAGAAATCAAGCGTGCCCTCCGTAAGGCTACCCTTTCGATGGACCTCGTGCCGATGATCTGCGGCTCGTCGTTCAAGAACAAAGGTGTTCAGTGTCTTCTCGACGCTGTGTGCTCTTATCTTCCCAGCCCTGTCGACAGCGGCGCCATCGAAGGCCGTTCGATCGACAACCCCGACGAAATCCTCACCCGCGAACCCTCGAGCGACGCTCCCATGTGCGCTCTTGCGTTCAAGATCGCTACCGACCCCTATGTAGGCCGTCTGTGCTTCTTCCGCGTTTACTCGGGTGATCTCAACGCCGGTTCTTATGTGTTCAACGCCCGCTCCGGCAAGAAGGAGCGCGTGAGCCGTCTGTTCCAGATGCACTCCAACAAGCAGAACCCGATGGAAAAGATCGGCTGCGGTGACATCGGCGCAGGCGTAGGCTTCAAGGATATCCGCACAGGCGACACCCTCTGCGCCGAAGACGCACCCATCGTGCTCGAGGCCATGGAGTTCCCCGAACCCGTGATCGGTATCGCCGTAGAGCCCAAGACCCAGAAAGACCTCGACAAGCTCGGCGTAGGCCTCCAGAAGCTTGCCGAAGAAGACCCCACCTTCCGCGTGCAGACCAACGAGGAAACCGGCCAGACCGTTATCTCCGGTATGGGCGAGCTTCACCTCGACATCATCATCGACCGCCTCAAGCGCGAATTCAAGGTAGAATGCAACCAGGGTCAGCCCCAGGTTACCTACAAGGAAGCCATCACCCAGCCCGTCGAGCTTCGCGAAGTATTCAAGAAGCAGACCGGTGGCCGCGGTAAGTTCGCCG
>CAJKRG010000066.1 GCA_905202215.1 uncultured Porphyromonadaceae bacterium | reverse complement strand
GAGTATTCCGACAGGGGTCATTTTTATTTCGTCGCCGAGGGTCAATCTTATTTCGACGAAAAGGGTCACATTTTCCCGCCGACAGGGGTCAATCTGCACCGACTTTTCCACGAGGGATTCATGCACAAGACTGCCGAAGAGGTGAGGCAGGATTTTGACTATGCCATAGACCGGGGCATTAACTTTATCGACATATATTCTCCCAATCCGGAACTTCGCACCAATATCGGTACGGCCCTCAAAGGTCTCAGAGTGAATTTTATAAAAAATATGTTTGCAAAATGTCCCGCAGGTCGACCCGGCACTGCCGACGAGGTCGCCAATGTGGCGGAATTGCTTATGTCGTCGAGAGGCGCATTTATTACCGGTGCAGATTTTCTTGTCGATGGCGGAGCTACGGCATCATATTTTTACGGCCCTCTGAGGCAGAAATAGACGTGAAAAACATGCAGGGATGTACGGAGGCACGTCCCTGCATGTTTTTATGTATGGTAAGGCATTGTTTTATTCGACCGGTTCGAACTGGTCCTTGCCAACACCGCAGATTGGGCATACCCAGTCGTCGGGCAGGTCTGCAAACGCTGTTCCGGGTGCGATGCCGTTGTCGGGATCGCCTGTTGCGGGATCATAAACCCAGTCGCATACTGTGCATATATATTTGTCCATAGTCTGAAAATTTATTTGTTGTTGATAAGTGTTGCGATGTCTTCTTCTACGGTTGATATCGTGCCGATATTGAATTTTTCCTGAAGTACTTTCAATATATCCGGGGTGAAGAATGCCGGAAGGGTCGGGCCGGTATGTATATTCTGTACGCCCAGCGACAATAGGGCCAGGAGTACTATTACGGCCTTTTGTTCGTACCATGCGATATTATAGACAATCGGCAGATCATTGATGCTTTCGACGTTCAGGGCATCTTTAAGTGCGAGAGCTATGCGTACCAGCGAATAGGAATCGTTGCATTGGCCTGCGTCGAGCACGCGTGGCACACCTTCGATATCGCCCAGCGGAAGTTTGTTGTAGCGGTATTTCGCGCAGCCTGCGGTCAATATCACGCAGTCGTGCGGGAGTGCCTCTGCAAATTCCGTGTAGTATGCCCGGGAGGGAAAGCGGCCGTCGCATCCTGCCATGACGACAAACTTGCGTATCTTACCGCGATTGATGAGATCGATGATTTTCGGAGCCAGCTCCATCACCTGGTGATGTGCGAAACCACCTGTGATTTCACCATGCTCGATTTCGGTCGGTGGAGGGCAGTTTTGGGCATGGGCTATAAGTGCGGAAAAGTCTTTTCGTCCGTCGGCGCCTGTCTCGATGTGGTGGGTGCCGGGCATACCGACTACTCCCGTGGTATAGACACGGTCGAGATACGTGCAGTTTTTACGCGGAGGCACGATACAATTGGACGTGAACAGGAATACTCCGTTGAATTTTTCGAATTCGTCGGTCTGTTTCCACCACGCATTGCCGTAGTTGCCTGCGAAATGAGGATATTTCTTGAATGCCGGATAATATTGTCCGGGTAGCATTTCCGAATGGGTGTATATATCCACACCTTTGTCCTTGCTCTGTTCAAGAAGTTCCTCCAGATCTTTCAGATCGTGTCCGCTTATAAGGATTCCGGGGCGATTGCGGACTCCGATGTCGACTTTTGTGATTTCGGGATTGCCGTAGGTGCCCGTATTGGCGCGATCCAGAAGATCCATGACTTTAACACCGCCGTCGCCGACGTAAAGCACCAGTTTCAGAAGCTCGTCAGTCCCGATATCTGCGCGGGCGGTTTCTGCCATGGCATTTTCGATGACGGCATAGACTTCGTCGTCCTCGTATCCGAGATTGGCCGCATGCCGGGCATAGGCCGCCATGCCTTTGCAGCCGTAGATGGCGAGTTGTTTGAGAGCGCGGATGTCTTCATTGGCTTCGGCGAGAACTCCTGTCACGCTTTCATATTTCTCAGCCTCGTCGGGTGTAGCGGAAAAAGCGATCTGAGGAAGCTCGGGCAGCGCGATGCCATGTGCCGTAGCTGTCTGTATAAGACGTTTCTTGATTTCGAACGCACGCCGGATAAAATCGTCCAGAGAGGCATTGTCGAAGTTTGCGTTGGTAATGGTTGTGAACAGAGCATCGATCACTTCATGGCTTGCCTCGCGTGAAGCGAGACCTTTTTCCCGAAGTGCGCGGTTCAGTGCTGCCACACCTCTTACTGCGTATAGCAGCAGATCCATTCTTGCAGAGGTCTCGGAATGTTTTCCACAAACGCCGATCTTTTCGCAGCCTTTGCCTCGGGCGGTTTCCTGGCATTGATAGCAGAACATTTCAGGCCGGGTATCCATGACAGATCTGTTATTTTGACGATTTTACCTTTACAAGCATTATTTTTGAGTCGGCTTTGGCGACAACGCTGTGGGGAACGCCTTCTCCCATCAACATGAAATCACCGGCCTTTAAAGTATGAGGACGGTCGATCATCGTAAATTCGACTTCGCCTTCAAGTACATAGACCATCACTTCTGCCGGTGCGAGATGTTCGGCGAGCGACTGATTTGCCCTGAATGCGAGGAGAGATACGCCTCCGTTGTCATTCTCGAAGATGTGTCTGAACTGAACTTTGTCCGGGCCGTCGGTTACCTGCGGCGCGAGGGCATGGACTTCTCCGAATTTGTATTCTGTTTTAAACATAACGAAATTATTTAGAGGTTTTTATTGTCGTTTATATATAAAAACAATGCTCTCGGACTATTGTTCAGCAGGCTCCGGAGACCGGATTTCCCGTAGCGCCTGACATAAATGTAAGCGGAAAGCTTTCGTTTCACGATATACTGAAGTATCTTTTGGGCAAAAAAAGCAATGGCTTCGATTAAAGTAAAATTCCGTCCTTCGACAATCTCCGGCCAGGAAGGGACAATCTATTATCAGATCATACACGACCGGAAGGTGCGGCAGTTTCTGTCGGAATATCATGTGTTGCCGTCCGAATGGGACGAAAATCGTTCGATGGTTACAACGACACGGAAAAGTGAGCGTAAATCATTCATACTTTCTGTCAGAGAACGCATCCGGTGGGATGTGGAACGTCTTATGAGAATCGACCGCAAACTCGACGCCGACGGCCTGTCGTATATTGCCGACGACCTTATCGATGAGTTCAACCGCTATACCCGCGAATATTCCCTGTTCAGATTCATGGAGAGTATTATAGTGAAACTCAGGGGAAACGGTAAAATCCGTACAGCCGAGACATATCGGGCCACACTCAATAGTTTCAGGAATTTTCGCAAAGGCGAAGACTTAATGCTCGATTGTATTACGTCGGAAGTAATGGAGGATTACGAGGCTTGGCTCCGGAAGAGAGGGCTGGTGTCTAATACTATATCATTCTATATCCGTATCCTCAGGGCGGTCTATAACCGGGCTGTCGAAGACAATGTAATCGACGACCGCAATCCATTCAGGCATGTCTATACCGGAATCGACAAGACCGTGAAACGGGCCTTGCCTCTGTCGGTGATAAAGAAAATCAAGAATTTGGATCTATCCTGCAATCCTACGCTGGATTTTGCCCGCAATATGTTTCTGATGAGTTTCTATCTCAGAGGCATGAGTTTTATCGACATGGCTTACCTTAAAAAGACCGATCTCAAGAACGGCTATGTTGTATATCGCCGTCGTAAGACCGGTCAGATGCTTGTCATAGAATGGACGCGGGAAATGCAGACGATATGCGACAAATATCCCGAGAACCGGAGCGTCTATCTCTTGCCTATCATCAGGACGGCAGGAACAAACGAATGGTGTACATATCGTAATGTCGGTTACAATATAAATCATAACCTGAAAAAGATTGCTCTGATGCTTGGTGTCGATGTCAGACTGACAATGTATGTCGCCCGGCATAGCTGGGCCTCGGCCGCCAAGGCGAAAGGTATACCCCTCAGTGTCATAAGCGAGGGTATGGGGCACGATTCCGAGACTACGACAAGGATATATCTCGCCAGTCTCGATACTTCTGTTGTTGACCGGGCGAACAATCTGATTCTCAAGAGCCTTTAAGAGTCTGTTTTTCCGCCTCCGAGGGCGTGATATAGTTTTATCACACCCTGGATTTTGTCGAATGTCTCCTGCGTCGCGCTAAGGCGTGCCGAAAGTAGCGATTGTTGGGCTGTGAGGACTTCAAGATAACTGCTGGCGCTGCTGTGTGTCATCAGCAGCCGTGTGCTCCTGACTGCGTTTTCCAGAGCTTCTATCTGCCGGCGGCTGATGTCAAGACGCAGCTGGGCATTCTGCCATTGTGTGAGGGCATTGTTCACTTCCGCGCCGGCTTCGAGCAGTTTCTGCCGGAAGTTTATCAGGGCTTCTTCCTGCTGAGCCTTGGTGATTTTTAAATTAGCGATATTGCGCCCCTTGTTGAAAATAGGCTGTGTTAGCGATCCCAGTGCATTAAGCAGCCAGTTTCCAGGATTCACGATGGCGGCTCCGGTGTTGTTTGTCCATCCGAAAGTACCTCCGAGAGTCAGTGATGGATAAAATGCGCCTTTGGCCGCATTGGTGTTGTAAAAAGCTGCCTGCAGTGCGTATTCGGCTTCCTTTATATCCGGACGGTTTTCGAGCATCTGGAGCGGAATTCCAGTAGAGAGGCTGTCGGGAAATGTCTGAGACTCAAGTTTGCCTCTGTCGATGGGGCCTGGTGCTCTGCCGAGCAATGTGCACATGGAGTTTTCCAGAGTCTTTATCTGTAGCGACAATGACAGAATGGAACTTTCTACTTCGAGCCTGCTTGCTCTGGCCTGTGCGACGGCGGCCTCGTTTGTCTCACCTACTTTTTTGCGGACTTCAAGCGTACGGATGATTTCGTCCCATGCTCCAAGCGATAATTCGGAGATATAAAGCTGTTCATCCGCCATCAGCAGGCTGAAATATGTGTTTGCGATAGTTGATACAAGTCTGGTCAATACGGCCTGACGATAGTTTTCCTGTTGGCGGAGAGTGGCTAAGGCCCGTCGTTTTTCATTTGTCATGCGACCGGCTATGTCGATCTCCCAATCGGCCGACAGTCCCAGAGAATATGTTTTTGCGGCTTTTTCGCCGTTAAGACAGATGATGTTTCCCTGAGGATTGAGCGATATCCCTGGAAGATATGCGAGGCGTGCGGCTGACAATGTCGCTTCTGCCTGGTCTACGCGTAATGAGGCGATTTTCAGATCGGAGTTATTTGTGAGACCGCTGTCGATCAGAGCGCGGAGCTGACTGTCTCTGAAAAATTGCTGCCATGGAACGGAGGCGATGGTCGTGGTATCGGTCTGTATGATGTCGCCGAACAGATTGTCTGTTTTTATATCGTCAGGGCGGCTATATGACTTGTAGACCGAGCATCCGCAGGTGAAAAACATCACGGCAAGTGATAGGACTATATGTTTCATTCTCCTTTTTTCTTTTTTTGAATCTTTATTTCTTCCATTTCGGCTTCGATCTCAAGATCCGGAAATTTTTCCATACCGAACTGAACCGGATGAATTTTTTCCTGAAGGGACTGGAAGACTATGAACATCGCCGGTACAAAGAAGAGCAGTGCGAAAGCTCCGATAATAAGACCACCGACGATACCTGAACCGAGAGAACTGTTGCCGTTGGCTCCTGCTCCCGACGAGAACATGAGTGGCAGAAGACCGAAGATCATGGCAAGAACTGTCATCAATATCGGACGGAAGCGTGCTTTGGCAGCCTCGACAGCCGACTGCATCAGCGACATGCCGGCTTTACGCCTGTCGAGGGCATAGCCTGTGACGAGAATGGCGGTCTTGGCCAAGAGACCGATAAGCATGATGAGACCGGTCTGGAGATATATGTTGTTCTCGAGTCCCATGATTTTGGCGAACAGGAAGCTGCCCATGAGACCAAAGGGTACGGAAAGCAACACGGAGAAAGGCAGCAGGAAGCTTTCGTACAGACCGCAAAGGATGAGGTATACAAATACGAAGCAGAAGAGGAATATATATAACGTATTGTCTGATGTCTCGCTCTCTTCGCGCGATATGCCCGAGAATTCATAGCCATAGCCTTTCGGAAGCACTTTTTCAGCGGTTTCACGTACTGCGCGGATTGCATCGCCCGAGCTATAGCCCGGGGCAGCCTCTCCGTTGATTCCCATAGAGCTGTAGAGATTGAAGCGGCTCACGGATTCCGGGCCGTAGTCTTTTGTAATTGTCACGAAGTTGCTCAATGGCGCCATACCGTCGGCGGTCCGCGTCATTATACGGTCAAGCGATTCGACATCTACGCGATATTCCGGTGATGCCTGGATCATGACACGGTATAGTTTCGAGAAGCGGTTGAAATTGGACACATAGGCACCGCTGTAGTAACCCGACAGGGTTTCAAGCACGGCATCGGCTGTTATTCCGGCGCGTTCGCATTTCACCGGATCGACTTCGACTGTATATTGGGGAAAAGCAACGTTGAATGTCGTATAGGCGGCAGATATTTCCGGACATTTCTGTAGCGCCGCAACGAGTCTCTGGCCGACAGCAAACAGAGAGTCGGCACGTCCGCCGGCCTGGTCCTGAAGATTGATTTCGAAGCCGCTGCTCACGCCGTAGCCATCGATAAGAGGGGGAAGGAATGCGAAAATGGTGACATCGGGTATTTTCATGCCTATGGCGTTTATTTTGTCGACAACGCTTTGTGCATCGCTGCCCGGATTTTTGCGGTCTTTCCAGTTGCGTAGCTTGACTATGAGCATGCCGCTTGACGGTCCGGCTCCGCCGATGAGTCCATAGCCGACAGTCTCGCTGTAGAATTCGATTTCGGGTATGCTGTCGATGTCTTGTTCGATTTTCTTCATTATCTCGTTTGTACGGGCTACCGATGAACCCGGAGGAGTCGTGATGTTCACCATGATGGAGCCTGTGTCCTCGTCGGGCACAAGACCGGTTCTTGTTGTGTTCATGAGAATAACCAGAGTCGCCGACGCTGCGGCGAGGGCGATCCACATTATCGGTTTGTGGCGTACGATGAAAATTACTCCGCGGACATATCGCTGTGTCAGGTGATTGAAAGCGGCGTTGAAGCCGGTTCTGTATCTTTCGGTCAGGCCCGGATTCTGTTGACCTTTATTGTGCGGTTTCAGCATTATTGCGCACAGGGCCGGGGAGAGGGTAAGAGCGTTGATGGCCGAAATGCCGACCGCAGCTGCCATCGTGAGGCCGAACTGGGTATAAAATGTGCCCGATGTTCCACCCATCATGGATACAGGTAGAAAGACGGCCATGAATACCAGAGTGGTTGTGACAATGGCTGAAGTGATGCTTTTCATTGCATCGTTTGTAGCCATGAACGGGGATTTATACCCGATGTCAAATCTCGCTTCGACGGCTTCCACCACAATTATCGCATCGTCCACAACTATGCCGATAGCAAGTACCAGAGCGAAAAGTGTCAGCAGGTTGATGCTGAATCCGATCAGATACATGACAATAAATGTGCCGATAAGCGAAACGATGATGGAGATTGCCGGAATTATGACTGATTTTATATCCTGAAGGAATACGAACACAATGAGAACCACCAGAAAGGACGCTTCGAAAAGAGTCTTTATTACCTGGTGCATTGATGCGTCGAGAAAGTCTTTGGTCGAGAAGACATCACCGAATTCCACGCCGGCTGGCAGACCGGGCGCCATTCTTGCGATTTCGGTGTCTATCGCGTTGATTACTTCTGTTGCATTCGATCCGGCGGTCTGATATACCATGAACAATGCTCCCGGATGACCGTTTGTCTGGCTACGGTAGTTGTAGGCTTCGTCGCCAAGTTCGACTTCGGCTACATCGCCGAGCCGAAGCACTTCCCCGGTAGGAAGAGATCTTATAACTATATCGCCGAATTCTGCCGGAGTCGATAGGCGCCCCTTGTATTTCATCGTATACTGGAAGACTCCCTCATGGTTTTCTCCGAACGAACCCGTCGCCGACTCGATGTTCTGTGCGGCGAGTGCCCCCGTGATATCTGCCGGAACGAGTCCGTACTGTCCCATTATGTCGGGCTTGAGCCAGATACGCATGCTGTAGTTGGAGCCGAGAAGGGTGACGGCTCCGACCCCCGATATACGTTTGAGCCTTGGAATTACATTGATCGACAGATAGTTGTTGAGAAACTGTGTGTCGTAGCTATCGTCAGGGCTATAAAGCGTTATTGCCTTCAGCATCGATTTCTGCTGTTTGTTGGTCGTTACGCCTATTTTAGTGACTTCGGCAGGCAGCAGACCCGCTGCTGTCGATACTCGGTTCTGTACGTTGACGGCAGCCATGTCCGGATCGGTACCCTGTTTGAAATAAATGGTGAGATAAGCATCACCGGCGTTCGATGATGTCGACGATATATATGTATATATGTCATGTTTTCGACACCGTTGATGGCCTCTTCAAGAGGCACGATGACACTTTTCTCAACCGTCTCCGCGTTTGCTCCCGGATATGATGTAGTCACCTCCACTGTCGGAGGTGCTATATTCGGAAATTGTTCGACAGGCAGCCTCATGAGGGCGATAAATCCCAGCAATAATATTCCTGCCGATATGACTATCGACAGAACCGGCCGTTCAATAAATGTCTTTACTGTCATACTTTACTGTCTGCTGTTTTTCAATTTGATTTCGGCACCGTCCTGAAGATTACCCACGCCTTCGGTGACAATCACGTCGCCTGCCTCAAGGCCGGAAAGGACAATGTAGCTGTTGTTTTCCTTTATAGGGTCGGCTGTGATTCTTACGGCATGTGCGTGCCCGTCGGTGACACGGAATACATATATTTTGTCCTGAATCTCATATGTGGCCGATTGTGGTATCTGTATTGCGGCTGCTTTGTTTTTCAGCAGTCCCACGTTGCCTGCGCCTCCGCTGTGGAGAAGTCCGGCAGGATTGCTGAAGACAGCTCTGACAGACGCTGCACCTGTTGATTTGTCGAGGACACCGCTTATACTTTCGATATATCCTTCTGTTCCGTAGGAAGAACCGTCATTAAGATAAAGTTCTACCGCAGGCATGGCCTTAAGCATATTTTCGGCCGAACCGTATGTGCGGATAAGATCTATGATTCTGTTCTCAGGCATGGAGAAGTAGACATACATTTCGGAGTTGTCGGAAATGGTTGTCAGTGGAGATGTCAGGTTTGGCCCGACAAGGTAGCCTTCGCGGAACGGAATGGTTCCGGCCACTCCATCGCATGGACTTGTGATGACAGTGTACGACAGATTGTTGCGTGCGTCTGTGACCTGTGCTTCGGCTTGCGACTGGACTGCCTGTGCTGTCAGGAGAGCATTTTCGGCTTTCTGTAGTTCGAATGCGGATATCACTTTTTCGTCGAACAGCTCTTTTTTCCCGTCGCGGTCAAGCTTGGCCGAGGCTACCGATGCCTTGGCGGAACAAAGATTTGCTTCGGCTGTCTGCAAAGCGGCTTCGTAAGGTACGCGATCGATTATGAAAAGCGTCTGGCCTTTTTTCACGCGCTGTCCTTCCTTTATATGTATGGAGGTAAGTTTGCCCGATACCTGCGGGTATATATCTATGTCCTGTCGTCCTTTTATGGCAGCCGGAAATTTTTCGACTGTCGACACGTCAGACAAAGATATTGTCATGGAATTATATTCGGTACCGGGTATCTGAGTCTGCTCGTCCTTGCATCCTGTCAGTAACACGAGCGCTAAAGCTGCAATCCCCGTCAATGATGTGTTCTTTGGAAAGAAATATGTTTTTTTCATAACTGATCGGTTTCTTTTTTTTCGGCTGCAAAATTAATTCCGCCGATTCGTAAGGATGCAACCAAAAAACAAACAATAAGGAGACTTTTCGAAACTGCAAGGGGCGAGATAAGCTGTATATTCGTATTTTTGCAGTCAAAATACCAAATAGATGGAACTGCAACCGAATCAAAAGTCTTATATAACGGATTTTTCCGATTTTATCGGACGTCCTTTACGAACTTCAGGATGTATATTACTATATTGTACCGAGGGATGCTCGGTGGTCGAATGCAATTTCAGAACTATGCCTTTCAGGAAAGGTGACATTATCATAGTGTTTTCGGATACTCTTTTTTCTATGAAGAGGATAAGTCCGGGATTCATGACACGATATTTCGAGCTCTCCGTCGCTCTCACCGATGAGACGACATATACCTCAGGTGGTGCCTTTTTCGATTGGCTTTATGAATACCCCGTATTCAGAATTCCTGATGATAGAAAAAAGGATATGGAAATATGGCTGATGATGATGGACTGGATCGAGGTGAATACCATAGGAAAATATCGGAATCAGATGTTGCGCAACTTGTGGCAGAATTTTTTCCTTGGGCTGGAATCGGTGCTGAGCCATCGGCTGACGGACCATGGTATAAAAACGATCAGTTCGGCACGGAAACTTTTTGACGGATTCTGTCGTTTGCTCAGCGAGAACTGCCGGCGTTATCATGATGTGAAGTTTTATGCTGACAAACTGTGTATCACTCCTTATTACCTTTCCTGCATCACGCAGCGCATTTTTGCCGTCTCGCCCAAAGAGTTGATCGACCGCCAGATTGTTATGGAAATCAAAGCATTGCTGACCTCGACCGAGATGACAGTAAAGGAAATAGCCGAAGAGTATAATTTTGAATCATCGTCTTATCTCGGACGATATTTCCGGCGACATACCGGTATGACGCCATCCGAATACCGCGGTCTGCACTGACTCCGGTTACCGCGGCTTTGACCGCTCGGTTTGATAAGACCTGTAAATTTCAAAACTGCATGGCCGAACGCGGCATGGATCGCGCCTATGACAAATCCGCCTAATATGTCGCCGGGGTAGTGTACGCCCAGATACATACGTGAATACGCGATCAGGAAAGACCAGGCTATCAATGCCGATGAAACATATCTATTCTTGAATTGCAATGATATGAAAACAGCGAGGACGAAAGTATTTGCCGCGTGGCACGAAGGGAAACATAGTTCTCATAATCACATGGGGGCTTGTACTGGCGAGCGGCAGAATGCAGTCCTTTAAATCAATCGGAGCGAATACATGGATATTCCTGGCTCTGTCGGGGATTACAACGGGGCTTTCATGACTGTTTTATTTCAAGGCTCTTCAGATAGGAGAGGCATCCAAGGTGGTGCCATTTGATAAACTTAGCGTTGTATTCACAATTTTGTTGTCTTTTCTGATTCTGAAAGAACCACTGTCTCCGAAGGTCATTGCCGGAGGCTTGCTTATAACGCTGACCCTGATCAAGCTGATCCCAGTCGCGGTAAGCACTTATCTTCTCCTTGTACTGTTTAC
>CAJKRG010000065.1 GCA_905202215.1 uncultured Porphyromonadaceae bacterium | reverse complement strand
ATCACCCGCGAGAATGCCAACATGAATACCGACTCGCCCGCGGGAATGATGATGAAATTCGCGAGCGAAACCACAAAACCCTTCGTAGACGACTATCTCCTCACACCGGAAGCCCGCGATGCCGTACGCAACAACTATATCCATATTCACGACAAAGACTACTACCCTACCAAAAGCCTCACTTGCGTACAGCATCCTCTCGACAATATCCTCAACTACGGTTTCATTGCCGGCCACGGCGAATCGCGGCCGGCCAAACGTATCGAGACAGCCAGCGTCATAGCCTGCATATCGCTTGAAACCGCTCAGAACGAAATGCACGGCGGCCAGGCAATCCCGGCATTCGACTTCTATCTCGCACCGTTCGTGCGCAGTTCTTTTATCGAAGAAATAGAAAATCTCGAAAAACTGACAGGCCGCGATCTAAGCGACATGAAGCGACAGCAATTCGACGATTATCTAAACAAACCCCTCGACAATCTCCAGGGCGACGAGCGTCTGATACAGCATGCCATGAACCGTACGGTGGCACGCGTACATCAGGCCATGGAGGCGTTCATACATAATATGAACACTATCCATAGCCGCGGCGGCAATCAAGTTGTGTTCAGCTCCATCAATTACGGAACAGACACTTCGGCCGAAGGACGCTGCATTATCCGCGAACTGCTCCACTCCACATACGAGGGAGTCGGAAACGGAGCCACGGCCATTTTCCCGATACAGATATGGAAAAAGAAACGCGGAGTGAGCTATCTTCCCGAAGACCCCAACTATGACCTCTACCGTCTTGCCTGCAAGGTCACCGCACGCCGTTTCTTCCCCAACTTCGTGAATCTCGACGCCACCTTCAATCATCACGAAAAATGGCGTGCCGACGATCCCAAACGCTATCTCTACGAAGTTGCGACAATGGGATGCCGAACCCGTGTGTTCGAAAACCGTTTCGGCGAAAAGACATCGGTAGGCCGCGGCAATCTTTCGTTCACCACTATCAATCTCGTACGCCTCGCAATAGAGTGCATGCCGATCCAGGACCGCAGCGAACGCATCGACAACTTCTTCCGCAAACTCGACAACGTGCTCGAAATCACCGCCCGTCAGCTCAACGACCGTTTCAATTTCCAGAAGACAGCTCTTGCCAAACAGTTCCCACTACTGATGTCCAAACTCTGGACCGGCGGTGATGCCCTCGCCCCAGAGGACACTATCGAACCCGTTATCAACCAGGGAACTCTCGGTATCGGATTCATCGGGCTGGCGGAATGTCTTATCGCACTCACAGGCAAGCATCACGGCGAAAGCGACGACGCTCAGGCGCTCGGTCTGAAAATTGTCAGCTATATGCGCAGCCGCGTCAATGACTTCAGCGAGCGTTATCAGCACAACTTCTCGGTACTCGCCACCCCCGCCGAAGGCCTCTCGGGCAAATTCACAGCAAAAGACCGCAAGACATTCGGAGATATCCCCGGTGTGACCGACAAGATCTACTACACCAACTCCAACCACGTGCCTGTATACTACCACTGCTCGCCCCGCCACAAGGCTGAGATCGAGGCTCCCTACCATGCCCTTACCGGGGGCGGTCATATCTTTTACGTGGAAATCGACGGCGACGCAACTCATAATCCCGACGCCATCGCTTCGATCGTAGACCTTATGGACAAGAACAACATCGGCTACTGCTCCGTAAACCACACCCGCAACCGCTGCATGCACTGCGGCTATGAGGACGCATCAGCCGAACTCGAATCCTGCCCCCACTGCGGCAGCCATGCCATCGACCGCCTGCAGCGTATCACCGGTTACCTCGTGGGCACGACCGACCGTTGGAACAAGGCCAAGCTCGCCGAACTCAACGACCGCGTGGTTCACGAATAATACTTTTGTTTTTTAGATCAAAATCAGGGAGTTTAGAGATTGTCTAAACTCCTATTTTTCTTGAATGATATGAAAACGATGAATATCGTACGCATCGTCGAGGGCACCTCGGTAGACGGCCCAGGGCTACGCACCTCCATATATTTCGCAGGTTGCCACCATCACTGTCCGGGCTGCCACAACCGGCAGACATGGGACTTCGCCGCAGGTTCGCCAATGACCACCGACGAGGTGATGAAAACAATACGATACAACGATTTCGATGTCACATTCTCCGGAGGCGACCCCATGTACTCGGCCGATGCCATACTGCCTCTCGCCCGTGAGATCAAGAGAGAAGGATATAATATCTGGTGCTATACAGGTTTTACATTCGAAGAAATCGCAGACCACGGCACCGAAGCCATGCGCGAGTTGCTGAGATATGTCGATGTGCTCGTCGACGGACCCTTCATCGAGTCTCAGCGCGATACGACCCTTCTCTTCCGCGGATCGGCGAATCAACGCCTCATCGACGTTCCCGCAACCCTCGAAAATGGTGTGATGTCATATTTTGTCGAGGGAAATCCGCGGGGGCTGTAGTCTTACATATTCTGTCGGCGTCATGCCGGTGATGTCCTTGAACCGGCGCGAGAGATGCGCTCCGCTGGAATAACCGACGATATCGGCTATTTCGTCGAGCGACCGATGCCCTTGCTGCAACAACTCCTTGACACGCTCCACTTTCTGAGCCTGATGATACTTTTCTATCGTCCGGCCTTCACGCTGTGAGAACAGGCGGCTGACAGCGGCATAGCTCATGCCGAGCCGGGCTTCTATGCAGGCAGAAAGCTTGAGACGACAATCGTACTCATCGCGCACATGATGCATCACGGCCAGTTTGGCATTCTCGACTATGGCCTCTTCGTCGCTGTCGATCCTATGAAAGCCCAGTGGCTCGAGCTCGGCATCGAGCACAGCGGCTTCATCTGCCGTCAGCGGCATTTTCAGATAGATTTTACCGATCTCGACCGCTTCATACGGTATACCGGCACGATCTAACGCACCTTCTACAGCCGCCACACAGTGCCTGCAGACCATATCGGATATTATGACAGTAGGATTCACGCGCCTTGTCTATGATATTTATGATAAAGGATAAACAGCGAGGCCGCACCGACGACAGCACAGGGCACACCGACAAGAGCCGGGGAGGCCAGACCGAAGCCATGACGTATAGCCATGCCTCCGATTACGGCCGCCACCGCATTCGAGACATTGAAAGCAATCTGAATGCCGGCACCTCCGAGCATTTCGCCTCCTTTGGCAAATTTGACTATAATATACTGAAGCGGGCCTCCGATACCGAAAAGAAGAGCGGGCGCAATGAACGCAAACACTACCGAGGGCACTTTATCGGATGCGAAAAAATATATGAGCGGCATCAGCACAACTACCATGGAGGCCAGAATGCCGGTGACAAGCGCCGGTGAATGTCGGTCAGCAAGTTTTCCGGCCACAATATTGCCGAAAACCATGCCGGCACCAACCACAACCATGATCAGCGACATGGCATCATTGCTGAAACCGGTCACTTTTGTCATAATAGGGGCTATATAGCTAAGCCAGCAGTAAACACTCGCCTGTCCGAAGAAAACTCCGCCATAGATCAGCCATGGAGCAAGATGCGACAGGAAACGGAACTGTCCCTTCACACCTGTATCGGGCAGTGGCGCCAATACCGGCACCCAGTGCCGTATCGCAACGAAAGCGACACCGCCACAGACCGAGACAATGCCGAAGGGGAGCCGCCATGACACAAGATTGCAGAGGAAGGTAAAACCCGGCACACCGACAAGATTGGCCACGGTCATGCCGCCGACGAGCACGGCTACCGCCGACGCTCCTTTGCCCTGACCGGCAAGACGAGAACATACAATTGCGCCTGCGCCGAAGAAAGCACCATGCGGCAGACCCGATATGAAACGGGATATAAGAAGGCATGTAAAATTCGGCGACAGCGCCACCATGGCGTTGCCGACTGCAATTACAGCGGCAAGAAGCAGCATGAGGCGCCGCAGGGGCAGTCGGCGCAGTATGATAAGAAATGGCGCACCGACGGCAACGCCGGTAGAATATGCGGAAATAAGATGTCCGGCTTCGACCACGCTTATGCCGAGGTCTCCGGCCACATCATTCAAAATCCCCATCATGCCGAACTCCGCTATGCCCAGAGCGAAAGTTCCGAAAGCGAGAGACAGAAGCGACTTGTTCATAGTCTTTTCCGAGAAAAAGGATCAACAGTTATACCAAGCGGTTGTTTAATAAACTGTCAATCCTTACAATTAGTTCTTTTCGAGTTGTCAGCGGCGCCGACGCACGGATCGTGTGGCATTCGAGGCGCCCGACGAAGACTTGGGCTTGGACTCCTTTACTTTGGGAGCCTTCGACGAACGCTTGGTCGAACGGCGCGTTGCCCGTGTATTCGAAGTTTTGGAAGTGGCCTTGACAGTAGCCGAATCTGGATTCTGTCCGGCTTCGAGAGCTTCGCGAGCCTCGCGTGCCGCTATCACCTCTTCGCGCGACGGTACCCACAGTTTCTTTTCAAACTCGTCGAGACGGTTCTGAATGCTGTCCTGAGCCTTTTTGAGATTATCCGGATCGGGATAAAGCTGGGCCATCGAACGGTTCTTGAGATTGCGGGTCTTGTATATGTCGCCGTCGTACATCGTGAGAGTGAAGAAATCGTCGTAGGTACATGTCGGCAGATTGTTGTCGTCATCGACAAAGATGGTCTGGGCGGCAAGATAAGGACGTATGTCGGTAAATTTGATCCAGAACATCGGATACTTCAGCGCATCCCCCCCGAAATCGCCGCTGCGATGCAGCACAGGGCATATTGCTTCGACCGTGGGACGGAGACGGTTGTTGCGCGTATCATACTCCCAGCGCTCGACAAGATAGTAGGAAAGCACCTCATTGGTCGGCACGTCGTTCTCGTCGATCACAAAACGCGGATTTTTCTCCGACGAGCCTTTGGCATCGGTAAAAGGAATGTAGAATCTTTCGAGAACATCGCGCACTTTCACACGATAATCGTCGGTAAAGATCTCACGGCCGTCAAGATATTCATAAGCCGGAATTGTGTTCGACGCCAGCAGACGCATTATTATGCGGAAAAGATTTTCCTGACCGGCCACGGGTTCCTCCGGGAAATAGAGCGCGGCGTTCTTGTCTTTTTCGAGATCTATGGCACGGTATATGACACGCATCCACTGACGGTCGGCATCGCTTACCGAGTTCGGGCTTTCAGAGTAGAAATTCTGCATTCTCTCGGTCACGACCGTGCCGTCCTGCTGCTTGGGGGCGTTGCGGTCGGATGTGCGCCTGCGCACCACACCCTGTTCGTCCTGAGCCATAACAGAGGACGCACAAAGAAGCGCGGCGGCAAATATGCTGATTCGGTATGGTATATTCATGAGTGACAATAATTATCCTATTATTACTTCCATTGGCGACAGGTCGCGGGTTATGCCGTCGGGACCTTTGGCCCGGATTCTCGAAATGAAGAAGCGCTTGCCGCGGCTGAGACGCTGAATCTGCTGCTTCTGGCGCGGGGAAAAAGCGGCCCCGGCGCTGACTTCGGGCATGGCGTTGCCCGACGAATCGAAAAAGACCGTCTCGAAACTCTCGACAGAGAAAGGAGTGTCGAGAAGGCCGTCGTCGATAGCGGCCTCGAGGCCCTGGGCCGACATCAGAAGAGCCTTGGCGAACGGTTTTCCGCCGCGATAGTGGTCTGTGTTGCCCGAAGCATCCTTGAAGGCTATGAATGGGGTCGGATCAGGTAATTTACGCACACGGAAACGGGTGGTGCCGACCTCTACCGGACGCCCGTCCATAGTCGCCGTAACAGTTATGACGGCATCCGAACCAAGCGCCGCAGGGCGTGCTATCCACGAATCGCCGCTGCGCGTGAGCGATCCGTTGGTCATGGAAGCCGATATGCCGCTCATGGTGACACCGGGAACCGATATACTCACAGGATTGTCGATACCTGCATAGAGCACATTCATGAGGGTGGCCGACACCGTAGCCATAGGTTCCATTACCGTGTATGACGACTGGAAGTCGTGGCGGGTGCTCGTTCCATCGCCGTGAGGAACCAGGAGCCAGCCTTTATAGTCGAAGGTACCTGTCGAGGCAGTGCTGACTTCATAAAGGCCGTTGCTGTTCTCAAGTTTCTTACCCTCGATGAATATCTCGGGCCGCTGTGTTGTGTCGACAGCCGCAAGAACGATATTGGCCGAGTATTTGCCGCCGCGCATCACCAGACGCGACTGCGGCATTACATAGGCGTTCAGCTCGTTGACACGGACATCACCGGCATCCACCTGCGAGAGGAGCGACGAAAGCACTTCGCCCTCGGCATAGAGAATGTCATTCTGAAGCTTGGACAGAATGGTTACGGCAGCCACAACCGGCTGTTGATCGAATTTGGCCTCTTCCCACGACTGGGAGGTAAGGGTACCGCGCTTAAGAATACCGTCAGTCGAAAGAGCTTCGGCGATAGTTGCACGTTTGAGAGTGTCGGCGATAAACGATTCGACAAATTCGCGGTAATCGTCGATACGCCCGCGGAGAATAGTGCCGCGCGGATTGCCGGGCGCAAGCATTACAACGGCAGCCGACTCAAGATCATCACGGTTCACTATATTGTCGGGATTGCCGTCGGCACCGTCGGCCTTGCGCACAATCTCACGTTTCAGGGTATCAACATAATTATAAAGGGCTTCTGTACTGCGCCGCACCTGCGATGCCTTGTCGAGCCATGCGCTAACCTTGTCAGGATTCTGCACGGCAAGGTTTTCAAGCTGACCGTAGATGGCACTGTTACGTTGTCCGACATTGGCATTCGAGCGGTTGAGACCCTCGTGCACTTGCGTGAAGCCGTCGAGAACGTCGCTCGACACATTGAGCGCGAGCATGGCCGTCAGGACGATATACATAAGGTTTATCATCTTCTGACGTGGCGAAAGCCTTGTGTTGTTTGCTCCCATCGCGCTTAGCTTATTTTACGACCTCACCATTCACATGCACACCGTGTTCGGGGGTGACGGGTATGCCGTCGATACCGGCTCCCGGAGCGCCCATCGGACGGAACATGTTCACGGTCATGGCGTTTATCATCTTTTCGTAGATACTGTTGAGCTGCTGCATGTAGCGGGCCATTTTCTCGGTCTCCTCACAATAGCGGGCACTCTGTGCCGAGCTTTTTTCATACATGTCGCGGATATCCTTGACTCCACGGTTCACGCGGTCGATCGACTCGATCTGCGACGAAATGCTGCGCAGCTGAAGTTCGTAGATGGCATTCAGCCCACCGATATTACGGTGCAGAGCCTGCATCTGATCCACATAGCCGCGAGTGCTGTCGCCGATATTGGCTGAATTGTCGGTTATAGCCCGGTATGACTCCAGAAGAGTCGACGATACACTGTTGAGAGCCTGTGTAGTGGCATGAAGCTGCTGCATATCGGCGGCAATAGCTTCCATCTGGCTCAAATAAGTCTGGGTGGCAGTGGCGAGATCGGCCATCTTTCCGAGCTGTTCGGCGGCAGAGGCCATCTTGGCTATGCTGTCCGACAGCGACCGCGTCTGCTCGCCGTCGAGCGAAAGCGATTCGGCCATGTCGGCCGCCATGCGACCGTGCGGTGTAGCCGCGCCGGCGATACCGCCGCGCACTTCGGCACCCTCCTCACCCTTGAGAGCAGGGAAAACCTCTTCCCACTTATATTCGCGGGGCGGACGGTCAAAAGCCGTAAGGACGAACATGAGCACTTCCGTTCCCATACCGAGGGAAAGCAGCAGGTTGCCTCCGGGAAGATGCAGAATCTTGAAAAGAGCGCCCCAGATAACGACGGCGGCGCCGATAGAATATGCGAAATTGAAGAAACGCTGGCCTTTCTCGCTGCTGATGAAAGCGCTGAGTCCCTTCTTATATGTCTGGATCGTAGTCATCTCTCTGTTGTACTATTTTTTGTTCTGTTTCTGCCCTTTGGCAAATCCGATCTGCGTGCGGACACAGCGGAAACCTATATATGAACGCTGCTCGTTCTGATACTCCCACATACGGAGATCGGAGCGGACATTGTGAGCCACGTCCTTCCACGATCCGCCGCGGATGATCTTGCGTTTCATCTTGTACGGATCCTCGAGAGCGGCATCGTAGCGGTATTCGGGATTAAGATCGTTGGTAAGCCGACCGACACTTTCGGTAAAGGCCGTAGAAGTCCATTCGCTCACATTACCGGCCATATCATAGAGACCGAAGTCGTTGGGAGCATAGGTGCCTACACGCGACGTGATGACATGGCCGTCTTTCACATAATTGCCCTCCTGAGGCTTGAAGTTGGCGTAGAAACAGCCTTTGTCCTCGCTCATGGTGAGATCGCCGTCCCAGGGATACATATTTTCATTCACACCCGCACGGGCGGCATATTCCCATTCGGCCTCTGTCGGGAGACGGTAAGGTTCGACATATATACCCTCCTTGCCGAGCGATCGGCGCAGATAGTCGGTACGCCAGTTGGCGAATGCGTTGGCCTGCTCCCAGCTCACGCCTACCACAGGGTAGTCGGTATAACCGCCGTGAGCGAAATACATGCGCACGTAAGGCTCGTTGTAGGCGTTCTCGAAGTCATTGACCCATGCCGTGGTATCGGGATATACATTAACTATATATGTATTCACGAAATCATAGTCGCCGGTAAGCTGGCGAGAAATCGTACGGCGTACGATTTCTCCGTCATCGTTGATATATGCCGTGTCTTTCGAAATCATAGGACGGTCGGTCGGAACCGGACGGTCGGTATTATATTCGCGGCGACGCGGATCCAGACGGTTACGGCGTTTGACGGCCTCGGTCTGGTTGTATATCTCGTAGCGGTAGTTGAGCTGAGTGTCATCAAGCTCACGGACTCCGGTGATCGGGTTGGTGCGGTATACACTCTCGATGGCTCTAAGCTCGTCCTCGTTGGGATTGCGCCAGGGTATGGGCTTGTTCCAGTTCAGATGGGGAGTTACGGGATTGCCCTCGCGGTCTTCCTCGATCTTGAAATCCTCGTTACCTCCGTAAGCCGGATCGGCAAGACGTTCGCGGATAATGGAATCGCGCACCCAAAGCACAAACTGCTTGTATTTGCCGTTTGTGATCTCGGTCTCGTCCATCCAGAAACCGTCGACAGAAATACCGCGTGCGCTGGCTTCGAGATTCCACAGCGAGTCGGCTTTGGCGGGCCCGACCTTCATGGAACCGCGGTCAACGAGCACCATGCCGTAGGGAGTAGGCTCGGCCCACGACACTCCACCGACGCCTGTCACCTCGCCGCCGGCCGACGAACGGCCTCCGGTGGCGCATGAGGCAAGTGCTGCCGCGGCGCTTATCGATAGTATTATGCGGGTTGCTTTCTTCATATATATTGCAAGTAATCTTCGGTTTACATTAGCCGCACACTCTTGTGGCGGTGTCGGTTCTTGTCCGACAGGTCGAGTTTCATGCTGTATCCCACGAACAACTCGTGGCTGCCTGACGATGCATTGTGGATAGCGCTGGTGGCATAGTCGTAACTATAGCCGATATAAAAATTCCTGAATTCGGCTCCGAGAGTCACTATCACGGCATCATTCCAGCGGTAGCCCAGGCCGGCCGACAGGAATTTACGGTAGCGCACACGTGCGTTAAGTTCGGCAGCGGTAAAGGAGAAATCGCTTTTCACCAATACCGACGGCATTATATCAAATAACGTATTTTTTAACGGAATATTGCCTCCGGCCGTAAAATATAAAGTGCGTTTGGCCTGATACTGGAACTTACGGTCGCCCGAAGTTTCCGAACCGCCTCCGGCATTCTCGGCATTAAGTGTTATAGTCGGCGATGTGAGATGTGTGCACGACACACCGGCGTAAAACAGCTTGTGCTCATACCATATACCGGCGGCGGCATCGAATGCCGTGCCGTGAATATCGCTGGTCGGTATGGCATCGTCGCTGCTTTCGTGATAATCGTCGTCATCGGGTATGAATACTTCCGAGCCTTTGAACGACTGGTCATAGAAACCGCCCTGAAGAGCTACGGTCCATACTCCGCCGAATTTTCTGATCTTGTAGCCGAACTGCGCTCCCATGCTGAGAGATTTGTACAGACCGGCGCTTTCCTGACTCATTATAAGGCCGACACCGATACGCTTCGTTCCTATTTTGAACGGCATATCGCCCGCAGCAAGAAAACTCTGCGGCGCATTGTCGATACCGACCCACTGCAGACGGGCACCAGCCCGGATACGCAGGAAATCGGTCTGTCCTACGGCGGCGGGATTATAAAGTGTCGGAGCGGCGAAATACTGCGACAGCTGCGCATCTGTCTGCGCAACAGACGGCAACGCAAGTGCTGCGAGCAGCACCGACACCACAAAACGAAAAAACACTCGTTGGTTCATACTATTTCAACGAACCCGCGTCTCCATTATTGCCTGCGAATGCCTTGTCATCCTGTAAAATTTGCGTTGCAACGGCTTGGTTTGTATCGGCAATTAATGTATTTTTGCCACAAATTTAACATATCGACATGAAACATACACTCAAAGCAGGCTCATTCATTATTGCGGCGACAGCCATACTTTGTGCCTGCTCAGCCGACAGACAGACCATCGACCCGGATAAAACAGAAATTTTTTATGCCGATCCGACCATCTATACCGAAAACGGTACTTATTACCTTACCGGCACACGCAGCGGCCAGCCTCTCGGATTCGCCCTGCTCGAATCGACAGATCTGGAGAACTGGCATCACGTCGCTCCCGACTCGATGATATTGCAATGCGGAAAATCGGCCTTCGGCACAAAAGGTTTCTGGGCACCGCAGATAATCAAAGAGGATTCGGAGTACTGGCTGACTTACACCGCCGACGAACAGACGTCGTTTGCCAAAGCCGACAGCATAAAAGGCCGATTCTCTCAAAACGAGCTCAAGCCTATCGACGGCAGTGAGAAAAACATAGATTCATTCCTATTTAAAGATGATGACGGAAAATGGTATCTCTACCATGTCCGATTCGACAACGGCAATTTCCTCTGGGTCGCTGAATTCGATCCCGCCACCGGTCATATCGTGGAAGGAACTCTCAAAAACTGTTTCCGGAACGATCAGGCATGGGAGGACACCGGTGCCTACGAAAGTGCTCCCATCATGGAGGGCCCGACTGTAGTGAAACTCGACGGCAAATACTATCTCTTCTACTCGGCCAATCACTTCATGAGCCCTGATTATGCTGTAGGTTACGCCGTTGCCGACAGTCCCTACGGGCCGTGGATCAAAAATCCTGCCAATCCTATAATACACCGGTCGATTGTCGGCGAAAACGGCTCCGGCCACGGTGATATTTTTACGGACATGGATGGTACCCGCCGATATGTCTACCATGTGCATTACTCCGACAGCGTTGTTTCGCCCCGACGCACACGCATCGTGACTCTCGACTTCAGCAAAGACACCGTAAGCAATATCTACAGCATAAAAGCCGTCCCCGGCTCCGTAATAAAACCGCACGTCCAATAATATTTGTGCGATTGTAAGGAAAATTGTAATTTTGCAGCCGGAAAACAGGCGCTTAATGCGCCGCAACAAAAAGAAATGGAAATAATCCGCACCGTCTCACGCCTGAGCGAAGTAGCCGGCCAACACCGTGCCGCCGGGCGTTCCATAGGTCTCGTGCCCACTATGGGCGCTCTTCATGCAGGCCATAAATCGCTTGTAGACAGAGCACGCACCGAAAACGACATCGTTATCGTGAGTGTTTTCGTGAATCCGACACAATTCAACAACGCAACCGACCTTCAGACATATCCCCGCACGGAGGAAGCCGACGCGGCTCTTCTCGAAAGTTGCGGTACAGACTATGTGTTCATGCCTTCGGTAGAGGAAATATATCCCGAACCCGACACCCGCGTATTCGATCTCGGCCCGGTAGCCGAAGTGATGGAAGGCCCCATGCGGCCCGGCCATTTCAACGGAGTGGCCCAGATTGTCAGCAAACTGTTTGCTTGGTCGCAGCCAACACGCGCCTATTTCGGCGAAAAAGATTTCCAGCAGATCGCCGTTATCCGCCGCATGATCGAGCTCGAAGGCTTCGACCTCGAGATTGTGCCCTGCCCCATTGTCCGCGAAGCCGACGG
>CAJKRG010000064.1 GCA_905202215.1 uncultured Porphyromonadaceae bacterium | reverse complement strand
GCGCACCAAAGGCGCGCTTGCGCGGGCCTATTATTGTCAACGCTGCTCCGCAGCTTATCTGCCGCTACGCGGCGGACGGGCAGCTGAGCGGTTTCTACAACTTTGGGGATAGGAGCGGTGTTATATCAGTGAAATAATTTATACTGATATGACAACGAAAATCACTTATCTTGAGAATTCGGGCTTTCTGGTTGAACTTCCCGATGTATTTCTCGTATTCGACTATATGGCAGATCCGGCCCACGACGTGAAAAAAGCCCTCGAGCACAAACCCGACAAACCCGTGGTATTTCTGGTGACGCACAATCACCGCGATCATTTCAACACCGATATATTCAACCTCGGCCAGAGCCACAGACGCGTCTATGTTCTCTCAAACGATATTCCGACCCGCGAAATCCACGACACCATGCCGATTGCCTGGATGAGTGAAGGCGATACGGTCGAGGATCTGCCGGGCGACCTGACGGTACATGCTTTCGGAAGCACCGACGCCGGGGTGAGCTATCTGGTGACAAGCCCCGACGGCTACCGCATATTCCATGCCGGCGATCTCAACGACTGGCACTGGGATCAGGAAAGCACCGAACGCGAGATCCAGAAAGCGAAAGAGGCGTTTACGGTCATCACCGACCGCATTGCATCGATCTGTCCGGCCGTCGACGTGGCCTTCTTCCCCGTCAACACACGTCTGGGCGCCAACTGTGCCGCCGGGGCCGAACAGTTCCTCGCCGCAGTCAAGGTAGCCAACTTTTTTCCCATGCACTTCAAAGGCAGCTACGAGCAGGCATGCGATTTCGCCGCCTACCGCCTCCCCGACGCCGTACGCGCCCGCACGGCCATGCATTGTCTCCACAAGCCCGGCGAAAGTGTGGAAATATGAAATATCCGGTATTATCCGTAGCGAAATGGAGCCTGCCCAAGGCCCCATTTCTTTTTTGTATATTTTTGGCAGAGACGGAGACACCCCCAATTAAGCTCCGGATGTAATTTCGCAGTGTTTTTTAATCTCTGCAATATGAAAAAGGTTTTAAGTCTGCTTGCCACAGCCGCGCTGCTGTCGGCATGCTCCGAAGCGCCGACGGTAAGTTCGCCCGACGGCACTATCAAAGTCGACGTGAGCCGCGACGGCTCGTCGCTGAGCTATGCCGTGACCGTGGGCGGCGATACCCTGATTGCGCCATCGCGCCTGGGATTCGACGCCGACGGCCTCACACCCGCCGCCGACTCCAAAATGACCGTGAAACATTCGTCGTTCGACCAGACATGGACACAGCCATGGGGCGAGAACAAGGAAATACGCAACCACTACAACGAAGTAGCCGTGACACTGACCGACGCGGCTCTCGAATACACGGTGCGTGTACGCGCCTTCGACGACGGCGTGGCATTCCGCTACGAATGGAACCTTGTCTCGGGCGACTCCGTGATTGTCCGCGACGAACTCACCGAATTCGCATTCGCACGCTCCGCCATGAGCTGGGCCATACCCGCCAATTTCGACACCTACGAGCTGGAATACCGCAACGTGGCCGTCGACGATGTGACCGACGCCAACACGCCCTTTACCTTCGAGGTGGATTCAGCCGGTATATTCGGTTCCATCCACGAAGCCGCTCTCTACGATTATCCCGAAATGACCCTCGTGCGTACCGCGGGCCGCACCCTCAAGGCAAATCTCGCCCCGTTGCCTGACTGTGTGAAGGCTTATCTGCCCTCGGCCTTCGCCACACCCTGGCGCAGCATACAGCTGGGCAAATCGGCATGCGACCTCATCAACTCAGGCCTTATCCTCAACCTCAACGAACCGTCGAAAATCGCCGATACATCGTGGATCAAGCCTCAGAAGTATGTGGGCATATGGTGGGGCATGCATCTTGGCACCATGACATGGACCATGGGCCCGCGCCACGGCGCCACAACTGAAAACGCCATCAGATATATCGACTTCGCCGCCGAAAACAACCTTCAGGGCGTGCTCTTCGAGGGCTGGAACGAAGGATGGGACACCTGGGGCGGCAAACAGCACTTCAACTATGCCAAGGCCTATGCCGACTTCGACATCGACTCCATCGCTGCCTATGCCGCCTCAAAGGGCATAGAACTGTGGGCACACAACGAGACAGGCGGCAACATTCCCGAATACGAGGCCGCCATGGACAGCACTTTCGCCTACTACAAATCGCTGGGCATACACACCCTCAAGACCGGATATGCCGGCGGCTATGTCGGCGGACAGTACCACCACTCCCAATACGGCGTGAAGCACTACCAGCTTGTGGTGGAGACCGCCGCAAAATACCAGCTTATGGTCGACGCCCACGAGCCCATCAAGGAAACAGGCATACGCCGCACATGGCCAAACATGATGACCCGCGAAGGAGCCCGAGGCATGGAGTGGAACGCCTGGTCGGCAGGCAACACGCCCGAGTATCTGTGTACACTGCCCTTCGTGCGGCTGCTTTCCGGTCCGATGGACTATACTCCCGGAATCTTCGACATCAACTATGAGCGCGCCAAGGCCGACCCCGGCCGCATTGAGTGGAATGGCCGCAACGATTACTGCAAAATCAACACCACCGTAGCCCGCCAGATTGCCAACTGGGTCATCATCTACTCGCCTCTGCAGATGGCCGCAGACCTCATAGAGAACTATGAGGGACAGCCCGCGTTCCAGTTCTTCCGCGACTTCAACGCCGACTGCGACTGGTCGCAGGCCCTTCAGGGCGAAATCGGCAAATACATAGCCGTGGTACGCCGCGCCGGCGACAACTACTACCTCGGCGCCGGCACCGACAGCAATGCCCGTACACTCACCGTGCCCCTGACATTCCTCGGCGACGGCACATACACCGCCACTGTCTATGCCGACGATCCGGCCGATGCCACCAAGGTGGTGATAAGCTCGCGCGATGTCACTGCCGCCGACACTCTCACCGTAGAGATGGCAGCCGCCGGAGGTCAGGCCGTGACATTCATGCCCAAGCGATAAGCGGAAGGCAACAACATACGAAACCCGGGTAACGCACACCGACAGATGTGAATTACCCGGGTTCATTATATTCTACCGTATCAGTCTTCGGCCATAAGCTCGTCGGCCAAAGCACCTAGAACGGGGAGATCGGCGCAATGAAGACGGCTATGGATAGAGAGGACAGGAGCGACTACGGTCATATCCTTCATGCGCGACAGCGCATCGGCCATGAGACGGGCTGCCTGAGGAGCCCACGAGCCGTTTTCGACCAGACCCACACGGCGCCCGCAGAGATGTTTGCTTTCGATATGATGGAGGAAGCTGTGCATGGCCGGAAAGAGCCCTCCGTCGTAGGTGACGGAACACAGCACCATGTGGCTCAGACGGAAAGCCTCGGCAACGGCATACGACACATCGTGGCGGCAGAGATCCAGAAGCACTACCTCGCCGGCGCCCCGTGCGTCAAGAGCGGCAGCCATGCGGCGCGCGGCCTCGGCCGTGCCGCCGTATATCGACGCATAGGCCACGAGGACACCACGCGTTTCGGGTTCATAGCGGCTCCATTTGTCGTATAGCTGCCAGTAGTGCGCCAGATTGCCGGTAAGGACAGGCCCGTGGAGAGGCGCCACGATGCCGAAGCAACGTCCGGCAAGCTTCTTCATCACAGCCTGCACGCTCGGCCCGAAACGGCCCACGATATTGGTGTAATAGCGGCGCGCCTCGGCATCCCACGCGTCGGCCGAGCCCGACATGGCGAAAGATCCGAAGGCATCAGCCGAGAAAAGTACGCCGTCGGTCTCATCGAGAGTCATCATCACCTCCGGCCAGTGCACCATCGGGGCGGTCACGAAGCGGAGCGTATGCGAACCGAGGCATAGGCTGTCGCCATCGGCCACGATATGGCAGCGTGATGTGAAATCGACATCCTCAAAAAAATTGGCGAGCATCGCCGTGGCCTTGGCCGTGCATACGACTGTCGCCTCGGGATAGCGGTCGACAAAAGCGCGCACACTGCCCGAATGGTCGGGCTCGACATGCTGCACGATCAGATAGCCCGGGTCGCGCCCTGCGGCGCACGCAGCCGAGGCTACAGATGCAAGCCAGTCGCCGCAACGGCGCACATCGACGGCATCGACAACCGCCACACGGTCGTCCGCCACAAAATATGAATTATACGAAATTCCACCGGGAATCGGATACTGGCCTTCGAACAGATCGAGATTGTCGTCTTCGGCTCCTACAAACCTTATATCTTGAGTAATGGACTGCATATGCTGACTGTTTCTTTATGCCCGCAAATTTACAAAAAAACGGCCAATTTCTAAAGATATGTTAAGCGCCCCAACCTTATGACCATTGCCGCGTTATTCAATTTGCAAAACAAAAAAACGAAAACTACTATGGATTGTAACTGCAACAAAGAAAAACGCTCTTACCACTTCAATATCACCGAAGTGGTCGACGGCAAAATCGAAGAGGTGATGAATTTCAACTTCGGCGGCCATCACGACCTCGGCAAACTGGCTGAAATTACCGCTGCCAAAGGCGATATCACCGACAAACATGCCAAAGAACTCGTGATCGGCATCCGTCTGCTTCACCACGTGCTCAAGAAATGTGCCGACGACAGCCCTATCTTCTCCGACTTCTATCCCGTATTCGAAGAATTCAAGAAAGCAGTCAAGGAACACTACAAAGGCTGATCATCTGACTACGAAACATAGAAACGGCAGCCCCGCCCAACCGCGGAGGCTGCCGTTTCCGATACGACTATTCTAAAGTTACAGCCGACAATCGGAATACTGAGATACGCTATATATTACAATGAGAGTATAACCTTACTATATAAAGAAATTTAACAGCATTACACTGAGTTCTATTCCTTCAAAAATTTAAAATCATATTCATTCATTTCCTGATCGTAACATTTCAGAAGATAATATCCACTTGATTTTTCACTAATGTCAATCACTTGCGGTAATGGTTTTCTATTTACAAGTATTCCCTTATTTTGATCCAATGGAATAATAATATATTCCTTCAATTCGACAGGATTATCCACCACAGGTGCTAATCTCAAAGTATTATTATTCTGAATCAAAATATATTGGGTCGAAGGATCATAGTCGGCGGCTATTTCTATCGGAATACTGCGACTTGATCCATTGTCATTATATCCGACAACTGTAAAAGTATTATCAATATTCGTATCTATTTCTACATCAAAATAACCTTTTTTAAAATCTGAAATTTCGATCCGAGTAGGTAACCTGAAACCAGCACGTTTCTTTTCGGCAACGACACGAGTCAACCCTTCTATATTTTTCATATAAATTCGAACTGTACGTGTCAAATCGGGACTATAAAATCTTTTTGACAATTTCTTATTTTCCTGAGCAAGTTGTATTTCAACAGTCTGCGGAAGATAATCAACTACAAAATAACGTGATGTAAAACATAGTTGGCCATTCTTTCCCGGATTAGCGAATGTTATCCGTGCTCTTAAAAAACCATCGCATGTTCTAGCATATTCGGCTGCAGTATATGACAAAACCCAGTCAGTAAAAGAAAAATCCTGATACGGATAATTGTCTCCTGTGTGATATACAATATCCCATTTCCCATCTTTTTTCAACAAAGATATCGTAATTCCTTCCTTATTTTGATCCGAAAAGTCCTGGCAATAATAGCAATGAAATTGATTTATATAATTCCCTATTTCATTAAATTCGGAATTACTCTGATAACTTACATTTATATTTTGACGGGGCGGTTCTCTTTGAATGCTCTTTTCCAAATAATCATCAAATCGAATACTTCCATTATATGGCAACAACATACTCGTGTTACCAGCTCCTGATGATGTTGTACCAGACGTTCCAACCAAAAAATCCTCTTTCCAGCCCAAGAAACTCCTAAAGACATCCTCTGCATATTTATCGTTTAAATCTCGACATATAGTTCCCCTTCCAAAATTATATGACAAGACATTAGATATAACATAAGTTGTATCTGGAATAAAGTAATTTAGAGATACTCCATTTTCATAAGTTGTCGGTGCATATAATGTAAGCGGCAAGTATGTGTTCGATTCGAAAGGTATAGGAAGTGATCCCTGTGTAGCCCTGACCAATCTTTCTGAATCCGAAATATTTTTCCCCAAAGCCTGCGAAATTACATTTTCAAATGGATTAGATTTTTCTGAAGGAAAAGCCAATGTTTTCTTTGTCGGATTATATGTATAATGACTTACAAAACCTAAACCTCTGACGATGTCTCTTATAGCTAACGAGATGAAATCATATTTATCGCCACATTCTGTATCTAAACTGTATGAGAATTCCGATTTTAAATTTTCATTATATGAAATCGTTATATCGGGCCTATTTGGATTATCCAAAAAGACAACGTCAGGAATAGAATCATAAAATGTATGATTAACATGAGTCTCATACTCTTTTAGAAGGATATGTTTGATATGCGGCATATAAGATGTCGATCCAAATGTTACATCCGTAAAATTTTCGTATCCAAGAATTTTAATTTTGGAGAGTTGCTTCTTAGCTGTAATGCCTCGAAACGTTTCCCATTTCACAGAAATCGTAATAGGCAGACACGGAGGTAGATATTCTTCTACAATTTTACATGCATATTCGAAAGCACCCTGCATCTCATAGGTACAATCAGAACTATATTGAACTTTGAATATAGTGCCACCGTTAATCTCGCGAATGACCTTGAGATCTGATAGACCTCCAACAAGTTCATCACTTACAAAATTGTCAAATTCCTGGATGTTTTGTGATGAGACAGATAAAATGCTACATAGCATTATCCAGAATAGAATAATTTTTTTCATAATCAGTACATAAATTTTTTATTGCATTCATAGTCTTTGGAATCTATTATCTTAATAATATAGAACCCTCTGGCCATATCCGAAATATCAATCTCACATCGGTTTGAATCATCCAATTCAATAGCCTTTACCTCCTTCCCATTCATATCCATGATCTTGACTTCCTTCATCGCTACGCAGCCGGATATATAAAGACTTGAATGGTCGAGGCCTATTTTAATATCTGAAGATAGAGCCTGGTCCATGACACCACTGAAATATAAATTCTTATCGTCCTCCCTTATATAGTCTGTCGAACAAAATTCAGGGGAAGAAAAGAATGAACCATCTTTCCTTTGAATACGCAACCTAAAAAATACACCCGGTTTAATTGACGAATGAACAAATTTCGTCTCAACGACACCTGCAGGATCGGCAGTAAAATTATGCTGGACACTATAGAAGTGTTCTATATGACTATAGGGATTCGTATGTGCAACAATAAAGCGCGGCGTATTGCTAACTTTTACGTCAAAACTGAAATCACCTGATATGTCGTATTTACCGTTTATAAATTCAACTGCATAATCATATTTCACGTTTGAGATCTCATAATCCAACCCCGCCGAAAGTTCTGTTGTGGGTTCAAGTTCTATTGTCTCTACTGCACTCCCATATTTATTATATACCTTAATATCAACCCACGCGTAATTATAAGGATTAATATTACCTGTTTTTATTGTTGCCTTATAGGGTGAGTATATAATCTGGGATCTTAATGACGAACTATATTCTTCTTCCAAATCAATATATATAGTATCTGATCCCTGATAATAAACATCGAAAGTTAAATAGTAACCCTCGTAGTCCTCCGCCTGATGGATTTCTTGTTTTTCAACAGATAAAATTACCGGCTGAAGTTCAAGAAACACCGAAAAATAAGCACTCTCTTGTTTTCCACCTATAGAATAATCACATTTTACACGACCTATTATATCTCCTTCTGAATTTTTCTTAAATTCATTAGGCGATTCTATCGCTTTAATCATAAAATCTGAAGATGTAGCTGTAGATATTACGCGCTCTTCTCCATTCTGTTCATACAATATAAAAGACCATTCGTAAGAGCCTATTGATGAATTATCCTCAAGTCTGAAAACATGGGATGAATAAGCAGATCCCAATCCATTATCACCAATGTCATCACATATTATACGTCTGGCATTTTCGCGCTTTATTCCCCACCCAATTTCATTAAGCGCATCAACAGTATACTGATCAACATTGAACATACAATCGCCCATGCCAAAGTCGTAGTGCATCAGGCTATTGACATTATCATAATAAATCAGAGATTTCCCAGACTCAAATGGATTTGGGGAGTATAATTTATACTCAGGCTTCACACTTATTGCATATATATTTTTAAGTGTGACAAAATTTTTCAATTCTTTAGACAAACGAGGTAGAGAAGCCATTCTTTGGTCTTCTGATAAAATCAAATTATCAAAAATCGATGGATTCATGTCATAAAAATCGTAAGAAATACCTCCGTCGCTTGTTAATACACTCGATCCGAAACCACATGCCAAAGCCAGTGACCGCAAAGTGCATGAATATATATTTATACCCGTAATATCATCTGCGGGACTAAAAGATGTGTCCCAATCAGTATTGGAATTCAAAACTATAATCGCATTAGGCCAAACATCGTCAGATTGTTCAAGACCGGTTAATTCTGCAAGTAATGTTGTCGGATATAAAACATACACGTTGTCCAGATAACCATAACCAACCTCTACGGCGGCACACAAATTCGCCGGGAGATCATCCATCAGAACAACAACACGGATAAGTTGCTCATTTCTAATAACAGACGACCATCTGTCAGCCGCAGCTTCAATACCGGTTTTAAGTTCAGCAGGAACAATGCCTTCATACGACACTTTGATCCGGCCAGCTTGATTGTTCATTCTTTGAGATTTCCGCATGATCGGCCCACTCTTAGCCATTGAGCCATTTGAAACTGACGATTGTTCAAAACGATGATAAATCACTTTTTTCTCGGCTGCACAAGCATCCTCTATGCTTAAAAAGCAAATCGAAGCAAGAAAAACAAAGATAATTTTAAAGAATTTGGTCATGATAATTCGGTTTTTACAAAAGTATGCTTCACGATTTTCTTTTGCAAATATTTTTTTGATTTTTAAACATATTTAACACACAAGTTTGTTAAAGTCTACAACCCACAGTATTAGCCCGATTAACTGCCGTTTCCGCATCATGGCGGGAACATTTTCGGAGGCGGAGATGTTTTCATGTTGTTATTTCACAATTTACACTACGATTCTATGAAAAAGACCAAAGCTTTTTTTGCGGGTGCCGTCGCCATTGCCATGATGGCCGTATCTCTCCCCGCATGCAGCGACGATGACGACAACAACGGCATAAACAATGTACCCGAGGCTTTTGTGAATGCTCTGAAAAAGGTTGAACCCGACGCCAAAGACGTGAAATGGGAGACCGAAGGAGCTTATCGCGTCGCCGAATTCAAAAAGAATATGGTAGACTACGACGTATGGTTCGATGCCAACGCCGCCTGGGCCATGACCGAGAAAGATTTCGGCAAAGATTTCTTCCTCGTGCCCGACAATGCCGTGAATGCGGCTTTCGCCAAAGGAGAATACGGCACATGGACAGTCGACGACATAAGCTACTACAAGCAGACCACCGACGAATTCTACGTGATCGAAGTCGAAACCGCAGGTCAGCCCGACATGGATCTCTTCTATACCACCGGAGGAGAGATGATCAAGGCTATTCCATCCGCCTCCGTTCCCGATATTCTTCCCACTACCGTAATATCGCGATAATGCGCCCGCCGGAATGCGATACCCCGGCAAAAAGGTATCCGAAATATGATTTTACCGCATTATGTTTCCGATCAATCATATAGTAACCGACGCGATACGGACACCCGTTGACATCACCCATTTCATCGGCGACCGCGACGGCATTTCGGCGGCGATAGCCGGCTTCATCATGAATATCGTCGACTGGATTCTGGGCGTATTCGGCCTGGACAACAATACGACGATAGTCACGTTTCTCTATGCCGCCGTGGTGCTCGGCCTGTCGATAGTGGCGGGCTATATCGTGCAGTGGATCGTGCTTAAAACCGTACAGACCATAGCACGGCATTGGGATTCGGACACATATCAGTCGCTGACACGCCAGCGGTTTTTCCATAAGGTGTGCCGGATTATTCCGCCGCTTGTATTTCTTATTCTCATACAGTTCACGCTGTCGAACCACAACAGTCTTTCGGGCATTCTGACGAAGATCACTTTCATCTACATCGTATTTGTGATGACAGTGGCCCTGACAGCTCTGCTGAATGCCTTGTGGCAGCATATCGATGCCCGTGCCAACAAGCGCAAGCTGCCGCTCAACGGCCTGGCGCAGCTCGTGAAGATCATAGTGTGGATAGTGGCAGTCATCATTATAGTGGCGATACTGCTCGACAAATCGCCGGCCTCGCTGCTTGCCGGTCTGGGAGCTTTCTCAGCCGTGCTGATGCTGATTTTCAAGGACAACATTCTCGGCGTAGTAGCCGGAGTGCAGCTGTCGGAGAACGACAGCCTCCATGTCGGCGACTGGATAGCCGTGCCGGGCACCAATGCCAACGGAACCGTCCAGGAGGTGTCGCTCGTAGCCGTCAAGGTACTGAACTGGGACAAAACGACCACCACATTGCCTCCATACAGCCTGATCAGCTCCGGCTTCACTAACTACCGCACCATGCAGCAGAGCCATACGCGACGAATACGCCGCAGTTTCATGATAGATGCCGACAGTGTGCTTCCGGCGACCCCCGAAATGCTCGACATGATACGCAAAGTGCCTTTCATGGACGAATATATCACAAAAAAACTCGCTCAGCAGGCCGCAGGCGATGTACATGACGTTGACAATCCCGAGGGGCTTGTCAACGGAACAATCGACACCAATCTGGGTCTCTTCCGGGCGTATATGAAGATGTGGCTCGACGCCAATCCCGACATATCGCACACCAGCGACTGTTTCGTATCCACCCTCCCCCAGACCGCCACAGGCATACCCCTGCAGATATACTGCTTCACGGCAACATCGGGCTGGTTCCCCTACGAAGGCATTCAGGACACGGTCTTCGAGCACGTTGCCGCAATGCTGCGATTCTTCATGCTCTATACCTTTGAGAATCCTTCCGGTCGCGATACCATTGTCGACGGCTACCTCAGCCCCGGGAAAAACATCAATACGGTTTTCGGTGTGCCCTACCCGTTTTTCCTCAACGACGATGCCGCCACACCGGGCGCCACAGCAGGGAAAGCCCCTGCCCCCACTTCCGGTGACGGGCCTGCGGCGCCACAGGGATCCGGTACATCTCACCCCTCATGATGGCGGACGGCGAAATCCATACCTGTCAACCGATAAAAAACGTTTTCCGTCGCGACTCCGGTCAGCGGATGGGGCTGCTGTTCGGTATGGCTGTACGTGAAGCCGCACTTTTCGGCCACGCGCCGCGACCGCACGTTGGCCACATCGCAGCTGATCCATACAGCCGACAGTCCGAGACTGCCGAAAGCATGCTTCAGAAGCGCCTCCATGGCCTCGGGTATAAGCCCTTTTCCCCAGTAGGGTGTCCCGATCCAGTATCCTGCCTCAGCCTCATTGTCGCCCATCCGGGCGGAATTGCGGTTCTCCCCGAAAAGCAGTCCGCAGCATCCCGCCGGCTCACCGGTCTCCACCGGCACCACGGCATAGGTCTCAGGCGCCGAAAACACATCATGTATCACAGCGCGGCTCTGCTCCACAGACTCATGCGGAGGCCATCCTGCGATCGGCCCCACTGCCGGATCAGAGGCATACCGGTAAAGCGCCGGAGCATCCTCCACGCGCCAGGGACGCAGCAGAAGCCTCTCTGTCACAATCCTGCCCCCGAACAGAATGCGGTGCAGCACGCGGGGGAAATGGCGCATCTCCAGGGCGCGCACCTTGCGGTCCACATCCGCCACCGTATCACACGGATCCACCTCCACCGACGCCTGGAACAATATGCGCCCCTCGTCGTAGCGGTCACTCACAAGATGTATGGTAATGCCGGTGCGCCGCTCCCCTGCGGCCACCACCGCCTCATGCACCCTGCGCCCGTACATCCCCTTCCCTCCGTATGCCGGAAGCAGCGAGGGATGGATATTGACCATCCGCTCCCTGTAGCGGTCGATCAGATATGCCGGCACCATGAGAAGGAACCCGGCAAGAACCACCGCCTCTATTCCATAGCTGTCAAGCAGCGGAACCATAACGTCCGGATCGTTGATCTCCTCTTTCGTCACAACCTTTACCGGCACCCCATACCTGCCGGCACGGGCTATCACCCCTGCATCGGCGCGGTTCGTCACCACAAGCGCCACCCCGCCACCATACGGTGCCCCCTGAAAATATCGTATTATGTTCTCGGCATTAGTACCCTCTCCCGATGCGAAGACGGCTGTGTTAAGCTGCGACATTCCCTTTTCCATACCTTGCGACACTTGTTTAATGCTTTTATGCTCCAAAATTAAACAAAAAAGCCCGATTATCCATTCACTACCCCCCTCTTCACCCACAATACCCGCAAATAAGACGAGTGAATCGCATAAACTTATGCAAATTCCGAGGCTTGTATTTGCTATTTTGAAACTATATTCGTAGTTTTACCAAAACGGCAACACATTCATTCAAATTCAAGCCTTTTATGAACGGACTTATCAGAAATATAGCCATCTGCATACTGGTTGCTACAGTTTCCCATGCCGCCGGCGGTTTCGACCTCAGGGTAAGGATTGAGACGGAACGGAGCCGG
>CAJKRG010000063.1 GCA_905202215.1 uncultured Porphyromonadaceae bacterium | reverse complement strand
AGCAAAAATACACCAACCTGTGATTTAACAGATATTATGAAACACCCTCTAAGAGTGCGTTTCGTAATATCTGTTGGATTAGGGGTTAGTAGTTAGGGGTTAGTGGTTAATGAGAGGGGAAAATGCCGTAGTTAGAAAAAAAAGCGCTATCTTTGCCGCAAACAAACAACCAGACAAATGACCGAAGAAGATATAAAGACATTGAAGCGCGATCCCGACGGGCTTCAGAGCTATGAATATCTGGCCAACCATATAGGCGAGTGCGATCCCGAGTCCATCGAGCGTATCATCGACAATATGGAGCGCGTCGATCTCACGGGCCAGTTCATGGCCAGCGCGGCCCGATATCTCAATGCCATCGATGCCGAAGGCTACCGGCCGGCCGTGCGCCGTCTTGTGGCGGCCACCATCGACAAAGACCGTGAGCACAGATATCTGGCCGATCTGCTCCAGGGGCTCTACGGCAGCGACTACGAAGTCAATGCCAAGACCCTCTGCACCACCGACGACAATTTCCGCCGCATATACAAGCGGCTTTTCCCGACTTCCACTATCTGACTTCCTATGCGAGCATATCTTCTTGCACCGCTGGCCGCCCTTGCGGTCATGTGTGCATGCAAAGCCTCAGGCACCGCCGACACAGGCGTAACACCTAATGATTCTATCGAAATGACACAACAGACTCCCGACACCGCTTCCGCCAAGGTTCTGGTGGAGACTACACTTGGCAATTTCACCGTGCTTCTCTACGGCGACACCCCCAAGCATCGCGACAATTTCCTGAAACTTGCCGAAGAAGGATACTACGACAGCACCCTTTTCCACCGTGTTATCAAGGAATTCATGATTCAGGCTGGCGATCCCGACTCAAAGACCGCGAAACCGGGCCAGCATCTCGGCGCCGGCGGCCCCGACTATAAGATCGATGCCGAAATCGTTTATCCGAAGCACTTCCACAAGCGCGGCGCTCTCGCCGCAGCCCGTCAGGGCGATCAGGTGAATCCCATGAAGCAGTCGAGCGGCTCGCAGTTCTATATCGTCACCGGCCAGAAGCTCGATACCGCACAGGTTGCGGCCATGGAGCAGCGCATTCAGCAGACACGCATGCAGGAGGTGTTCAATAAACTCGCCATGGCACACCGCGACGAGATTATCGAAATGCAGCGTCGCGGCGACCGCGCCGCTCTCCAGGCCCTTCAGGATACCCTCATCGCCCAGAGCGATGCCGAAGTTGCCGCACACCCAGCACCCGGCATGACCGCCGAAATGAAAGAAGCCTATACAACCGTCGGCGGCGCTCCCCACCTCGACGGCGCCTACACGGTTTTCGGAGAGGTCATCGACGGCATGGATACTGTCGACAAGATCGAGAAGGCCCAGACCGACGGAGCCGACCGCCCCAAGACCGACATCCGCATACTGAAGATGAAGGTGCTCAGCGAATAATGAGCGAAAAAGACATACCTGTAAGACGCCACACGCTCGCCAACGGCCTGCGTGTGGTGCATTCTTATGACCCGACCACGGCCATGGCCGCGGTCGATGTGCTCTACGATGTGGGTTCCCGCGACGAGTCGCGCTCACTTACCGGCATGGCGCATCTTTTCGAACATCTGATGTTCGGGGGATCGGCCAACATACCGTCGTTCGACGGCGAACTCGAAGGGGCCGGAGGCAAGAGCAATGCGTGGACGAGCTGCGATTTCACCAATTTCTACGACGTTCTGCCGGCGCAGAACATAGAGACGGCCTTCCATCTCGAGAGCGACCGCATGCTCAGCCTCGATTTCAGCCGTCGCTCGCTCGAGGTGCAGCGCGGAGTGGTTATCGAGGAGTTCAAGCAGACATGCCTCAACCGGCCCTACGGCGACCTTTTTCACCATCTGAGGCGCATTGCCTATGCAGAGAAACACCCCTATTCATGGCCTACGATAGGACTTGAGCCGGGCCATATAGCCCGGGTGACGCTCTCCGATGTCGAGCGATGGTTCTACTCGCACTATGCGCCCGACAACGCCATACTCTCTGTCGCCGGACGCGTCAGCTTCGAGGAGACGGTAGAGATGGCCGAGCGCTGGTTCGGCGATATTCCGAGACGCAACGTTGCTCCGCGCAATCTGCCCGACGAGGGCTTTCCGACGGAAAATATTGTCGAGACCGTGCGTGCCGCCGTGCCTCAGCCTATGATCGTCATGGCTTTTCCGATGGACAGCTACGGCACACGCCGCTATCATGCCGCCGACACCGTAACCGATATTCTTTCGGCCGGACGGGCCTCGCGTTTTACACGCCGCCTGCTCTACGGCGAGCGTGAGGGCCTTTTCGCGGCTGCCGATGCTTCCATCATAGGCAGCGAGCATGCGGGCCTGCTGTTGCTCACGGCACGTCTGGCCGACAGCAGCGACAGCGCCGTCGAAACGGCGCGCAAGATGATGCTTGAAGAAGCCCGCGGTGTCACCATTGCTTCAAATATCAGCGAGCATGAATTCGGCCGCACTCTCAACAACTTCGAGGCCACATTCCGCTTCGCGAATCTCAACTATCTGTCGAAAGCTACAAACCTCGCCCTCGCCGAGTATCACGGCGAGGACATCAACCGAACCATAACCGAGCGGCGCCTTCTGACGCGTGCCGAAGTGGCCGCCGAAGCCGACCGCCTCTTCAATCATACTCCTTTTGCCACACTCATTTATTTAGGCGGTTAGGAGTGCCTTAAAGTTTTTAAGGTCCTTAAAGTCATTAACGACCTTAAGGACCTTTTCATTTCCTAACCTCCTAATCTCCTGGTTTCCTAACCTCTTAGTTCCCTAATGCAAAGGTGGCGGTGAGGGGATAGTGGTCGGAGGCACGCAGATTGCCTTTTTTGATGTCGAGAGGGGTAAAGGCGCCCCGGTAGAGCACATGGTCTATGCAGAAGTAGAAGCGTCCCGAATTGTAGGTTATCATTGGGCCGAAGCCGAGCTGTGCGTAGGCCGAACTGAAGCCGGCGTCTTCGAGGGTACGTAGGGCATAGCAGGTGGCTACGTCATTGAAGTCGCCGCATATCAGCACGTTCGGGCCGCCGTAGTGGCGGATAAGGCGCAGGAGAGCCTGGGTCTGGCGGGCGCGCTCGACATTGGCGAACGAGAGTTTGCTGATAAGCTGCTCTTTGATGGCGCCGAGATTCTCGCGCTGGAGGTCGGTGAGGTTGCGGTAAAGTTCGCGGTCTTCCTGCCTGAGTCCGAGCGATTGCAGATGGACATTGAACAATGTGGCCTGCCTGCCCCCGGGAAAACTGATGCGGTATGCGGCCAGTTCGGCGTTCTGGAACTCCTCGGGAGTAAGGGTGAGATGGATAGGCTGCACGGGATATTTCGACATGATCATCTGCTGTCCCGCGCTTTTGATGATATAGGGATACCTCGAGTGGAGGGTCTGTACCTGTTCGGTGGTAATGAAGTAGTGCTTCTGGGCGCTCAGAGTGATTGCTTCCTGGAAGCATACGATGTCGGGATCGGTCTCTATCACATAGTCGAGCATGCGGTTGGGGACAGTATCAGTGCTGTCGCGCGGCTCGTAGAGATGGAACACGTTATAAGTCATGAGCTTGAACGTGTCGCTGTCTTCCGGTGCCTTTGGTGTGCTCAGATTGAGGGGACATACCTGAAGCACCGGTCCCGCACTGGCAAGCAGCCCCAGGGCTATGATGACCACACCGCGCCAGTGCCACCATATCTGAAGCACCAGAAGTGCGGCCGAGCAATAGAGCACAAAAGGAAAGCACAGCGGCAGGATACCGTAGAGACCGCCGTGTTTGAGCGGCGATATATTGCCGGCATAGGCCGTGCCGAACAGCGCCACGGCAGCCACAATGCTCAGTATGAGCATGAGCGCGCGCATGAGACGCATGAACGGCGAACGGCGTTTGCGTTTTTTCTTTTTTACTCTCCCCGTTCCTCCGGCCGCGCTTTTTTTACGGGCCGGAGCCGTTCTTTTTGCCGCGGGGCGTTGTCTCGGGGTTGTGAATGGTGTTTCCTGTGGCGTTTCCATCAGAAGAACCAGCGGTTGTTGAACACGCCCTTGCGCTTCCAGTAGAGCAGCAGCAGGAAGCCGAATATCATGCCTCCGATATGGGCGAAGTGGGCTACGCCGTCGGCAAGGCCGCCGAAACCGTAGAGGAGTTCAATCACGAAGTAGCCTATCACAAGCCATTTGGCCTTGATGGGCACAGGTATGAAGAAGATATAGATGGGCACGTTCGGGAAAAGGAATCCGAATGCGAGCAGAACGCCGTAGATGGCGCCTGAGGCTCCGACCATAGGCGTGTTGACAAAGGCGTTGAGTTTGCTTGCGTCAGGGTCGGTGAAGTTATAGCCGTTCTGTATCAGATCCCATCCGCGGGTGATTATCTCGCGCACGGTCTCCGCGTCGAAAAGACTTTCGAGATGGTATATGTATATGGCGAAGACTCCCATCTGGATCAGGGCGGCGCCTATGCCGACCGAGATATAGTAGAACAGGAAGCGCGCCGACCCCATTGCGCGCTCGATTGTCATGCCGAACATGACGAGTGCGAACATGTTGAAGAACAGATGGGTGAAACCGCCGTGCAGGAACATGTAGGTGAACAGCTGGAAGGGATAGAATCCGGGCGATGTGAAGTAGTAGAGCGCCAGATATTTGGTAAATGCATGGTCGGCAGCCGGTACCAGGGCCATGACGAGCCATATGAGCACGTTGATGATGAGGAGGTTTTTCACCACCGGCGGCATTGAGGAGAAAAGGGACTGGAATGATCGTATCATATTTGAATCTTGAATCAGACGGCAAAGTTAGGCATTTTCTTCGGTATTTTCGCTTTCTTCGGCTTCGGTGTCGGCATCGATTTCGTGGACAAACCGTTCGGGGAGCGCTTTTTTTGCCTTGGCTCCGAGCGATGTGAGCGATTTCGCCTTGCCGATGAGGTTGCCGGGACCGGTCGAGAGTTTGGCGAAGGCGTTGCGGCAGGCGTCGCCGGCCGCTCCGAGCGATTTCTCGATACGCTCCATGTCGGCGAGGAAGCCGTTGAACTTATCGAGCATCAGTCCGGCCTGACGGGCGATCTCGAGGGCGTTGCGGTTCTGCTTGTCGTGGCGCCAGACTTGCTCAACGAGCCGTATCACCGACATCAGGTGCGTAGGCGATATGACGAGCACGCGGCTGTCGAAGGCTGTCTGCCATAGACTCTCGTCGAGTTTCATGGCGGCGAGGAAGGCTCCTTCGTGTGGTATGAACATGAGCACGAAATCCACCCGCTCGTCGCCGACGACATCCTGATACGACTTGCCTTTCAGCTCGGCGATGTGCTTCTTGACCGAGGCGAGGTGAGAACGCGCGAAGCGGTCGCGCTGGTCGTCGGACTCGGCGTTGACCATGCGCAGATAGTCCTGGATCGATACTTTCGAGTCGATGATGAGCTTGCGGCCTTCGGTGTAGTTGATTACGACGTCGGGGCGCAGGCGGTGTCCGTCGGAATCGGTCACGCTTTCCTGCACCATATATTCGTAACCACGGCGGAAGCCGCTGCGTTCGAGGATATTGTCGAGAATCATTTCGCCCCAGTCGCCCTGCACCTTCGAGTTTCCGCGCAGGGCGTCGGAGAGTTTGCGGGTTTCCAGGCCGATGGTCTGGTTGAGCTGCACGAGTTCGCGCACACGCTCGCCGAGCGAGAAGCGTTCGGCCGATTCCTTGTCGTAGCGTTCGGTGAATGCCGTGCGGAACTGCTCGAGATTTTCGCGCATGGGCGCCAGCACCTCGGCGAGGCCGGTGCGGTTCTGCTCGCGCAGGGCCTCGGAGTTGCTTACGAGCACTTTGGCGGCAAGGTTGCGGAAGCGTTCTTCGAGTTCGGCCTCCATACGCGCCTGCTCTTTCTGTATGCGCTCGTTTTCGCGCAGGAGAGCTTCGTTGCGCTCTGTAAGGCGCACTTTCTCGCTCACGGCCTCGGCTTCGCTGCGGCGTAGATCGTCAATCTGGCCCTGAAGGCGTGTCACGGAGGCTTCGAGGTCGCCGCGTATTCCGGCGAATGCCGCGCTTTCGCCGGTGAGACGGCCGTTTTCGGCCGACAGACGCGCAATCTCGGCCGACAGGCGCGATATTTCCTCCGCCTTTGTCTCGATGGTCTTTCTTGTGGCGAAAATGGCGGCGATTGCCGCTATCAGGGCTATTGAGAGTATTATTATTGCTATAGTCATATCAGTCGAAAAAGTCGCAGTCGGCGAAATTGCGTCCTGCGAGGTCTTTGGGCGAGAGAAGCATGTCTTCTTTCGCAAGGGGCCACGCCACACCGACCGTCGGGTCGTCGAAGCGCAGCGAGCGCTCGGCCTCGGGGCAGTAGTAGTTGTCGACCTTATACTGGAACTGGGCCGTGTCGGAAAGCACGGCGAAACCGTGGGCGAAACCGCGGGGTATGTAGAGCTGCCGTCCGTCTGCAGCGGAGAGCTGCACCGCTATATGGCGCCCGAATGTCGGCGAGGAGCGCCGCATGTCGACGGCCACGTCTACGATCTCGCCGGCGGTGACACGCACAAGCTTAGCCTGGGCAGCCTCTCCCGCCTGATAGTGGAGACCGCGCACTACGCCGCGCGACGATACCGATTCGTTGTCCTGCACGAAGGCGGCGCGTATGCCTGTGGCGGCCTCGAATGTATCGGCGCGGAAAGTCTCGCAGAAATATCCGCGGGCGTCGCCGTGGCGTACAGGTTCGATAAGCCATACGCCGGGAAGCTCCAGAGGTGTATATTTCATAGTTCTCTTCCTTCGAATTCGGCCAGATCGGCGCGCCACTGGTCTGTGACAGGCACAGAGGTAGCCGTGCGCGGATCGAAGCTTACCATGATCGTGATGCAGATGCATTTCACCTGCCCGTCGGCGTTGACTATGCGCTGTTCCATCACCAGCGACGAGGTGGCGATGGAAACTACCTGGGTGAGAACCTCGAGTTTTTCCTGCACGTAGGCGGGGTGGTAGAAATCGCAGTTTATGTTGGCCACGACAAGGCCGAGGCGCATGGGATCGAATTTGCCGTCCATGAACTGCATGAAATAGCGCATTTTGGCCAGATCGGCGAACTGGAGGTAGACCGAGTTGTTGAGATGGCCGAACATGTCGATGTCGTTGAAGCGTATCTGGACCGGGGTGCGGTGGCGGAATTCGAATTTGGGTTCGGGAATGTTCATAAGAATCGTATGGATGAGATGACGTCGGCGCCGGCTGCCTCGTTGAGCTGCCGCACGAGGAGTTCGCGGAGATATGACAGTTCTTCCTTGAGCGACGCCGATATTATTTGCACGTTGAGTGTGCGGTCTTTGACGTAGATACGTCCGGTATATGAGGCTATATGCTTGCCCACGACATCGGGCCACAGTGATTCGACGGCGCGCCGCTCGTACTCGGGGCGCAGCCCTGTGGCGTCGATCATCTGCTTTATGATGGCGTCGAGGCGCATGGGTTCAACTCGCTTCATGTCAGGGGGTGGTGTCGATGGGGGTGAAACATCCGTGTTCGACGTGCCACAGGCGGTAGGGATCTTCGGTGGTCGTGGCGGGAATGTCGGCCACGATTTCGTCGAGGTGCTTGCGGTTGGTGTCGGTGATGAAGATCTGGCCGAACGAGTCGGAGCCGCCGACGATGGCCATAATGCGCCGCACGCGGCCGGCGTCGAGCTTGTCGAATATGTCGTCGAGCAGCAGCAGGGGCTTTATGCCGAGGCTCTCGCGCAGGAGTTCGTACTGGGCGAAGCGCAGTGCGGAGGTGAATGTCTTGGTCTGGCCCTGCGAGGCGGATCGGCGCACCGGCATGCCGTCGAGAGTGAACTCGATGTCGTCGCGGTGCGGACCGGAGGCGGTGTAGCGCAGTATGGCGTCGCGGGCCCGCGACGCTCTGAGGTGCTCGGCCAGACCGCCTTCCGCCGAATAGTCCTTGCCGGTATAGCGGAGGCCGGGCTGTTCGTCGCACTCGGCTATGGCGCGGTAGTAGGGCCGGAAAATCTCTTCGAGACGCGCTATGTTCTCAATGCGGCGCGCCGATATGTAGTCGCCCGCTATCTCGAGCTGGGCTTCGAGGGCATCGAAGAGCGAACCGTCGGCGCATTCCTGTTTGAGCAGGCGGTTGCGCTGTTCCAGGGCATGGTTGTATCGCACGAGGGCGTCGAGATAAGGCGCGTCGCGCTGCGATATGATCTGATCGATGAAACGGCGCCGTTCGGTCGGCTCGCCTCCGACAAGCGACATGTCGGCCGGCGACAGAAGCACCAGCGGAAAGGCGCCTATGTGCTGGGTGAGGCGCTGGTATGCCTTGCCTCCGCGCTTGAACGATTTCGGGCGCCCTGGCTGTACGGCCGCAGATACTTCCTCGTCGAGACCGCGACGCAGGTAACGGCCCTTCAGCATGGCGAAGCCGCTGTCGCGCTGCACGAGCATGGAGTCTGCCGCTCCGGTAAAGCTTTTGCAGAAACTCATGAAGTAGAGGGCATCGAGCAGATTGCTCTTTCCCATGCCGTTATCGCCGAGGAAACAGTTGATTTTCGGCGAAAACCGTAGTTCCGCCGAAGCTATGTTCTTGAAGCTGACAAGACTGATCTCCCTGAGTATCACTTGTTGAAAGCCTGGTTGAAGAAAAGGAGATGGTGGAGCACCGAGTTGGCCCAGTATTTATGGCTGTGGTTGCCGGGACGCGAGGTATAGTCGTGCGGAATGTTGGCCGCGAGCAGATCCTGATGGAGCTTGTCGTTTACCTGGGCGAAGAAATCGTCCTTGCCGCAGTCGAATATTATGTTGATTCCGGCATCTTTGATCTTGGGTATGTTTCCGGCTATGGTATGGCTGTCCCATAGTCCGGGATTCTTGCTGTAGCTTTCGCCGAGAAGCTTGGTCGTATGCCAGCTGCCCGCGAAGGGGCGCACGTCGACGCCGCCGCTCATGCTGCCTGCGCTGCCGAAGACATCGGGGTGGTTGATGGCGAGCCAGAGGGCGCCGTGGCCGCCCATGCTGAGGCCGGTAATGGCGCGCTGCGTGGCTTCGGGCCGGGTGGGATAGTGCGAGTCGATATATGGCACAAGCTCGTCGATGATGAAGCTTTCCATCTGAAGCTTGGGATTGACGGGAGAGTTCCAGTACCAGCTGTCGCGACCGTCGGGCATTACCATGACCATGCCGTACTGGTCGGCGAGTTCGCCGAGACGCGGCTGAGTGCGTGTGCTCCAGTCGCGGTAGGTGCCTGTGAAGCCGTTGAGCAGATAGACGGTCGGATATTTTGCTTTTTTATCGCCGTCGGGGGTGATGACCACCACTTTTTCGGGGCCTTCGAGAAGTGCGGTGTTGATGGCGATGGTGTCGGTTGTAAACGCTTTGGCGCCAAATGCCATGCATATGGCGAAAATGGCCGGTAGTATCTTTTTCACTTTTTGAGTCGTTGTTTTATGAATTCGATTGCATAGTCGGCGAGACTGTCGATCGACTGGCCCGCGGAATTGAGGCATAGGTCGTAGCTTTCGGCATAGCCCCAGCGCTTGTCGGTATAAAAATTGTAGAAGTTGGCACGTAGCTTGTTTGTGCGCTCAGCCAGGGCGCGGGCATCGCTTTCGCGGGCGACGTCGCCGCGCTGGATAATGCGGCGCACGCATTCATCGACCGGGGCATGCACGAAAATATTGACCACATCGGGCAGATCGCGGAGCACATAGTCGGCGCTGCGTCCTACGATGACACATGGTTCCGAAGCCGCAAGCTCGTGCATGAGGTCGCACTGGGCCGTATAGGTGCTGTCGGAGCCGTTGCCGCTGGGGTTGCCTATCCACGACATGGGGTAGAAGCCGAACGAGAATGGCATTGCGCTTCCCATGACGCTCGGGGCGCGCTCGTCGTTTTTCTCGAAGTATTCGAGGTTGTAGCCTGCTTTTTCGGCGGCCTTGACAAGAAGCATCTTGTCGTAGAAGCTTATGCCGAGTTTCTCGGCTATGGCGCGGCCCAGAGCCCGCCCTCCGCTGCCGAAGGTGCGCCCTATGGTGATTACATATTTTTCAGGTAGCATGATATGATTTTTTCCGAAGAGGAGATTAATGGTAATTTCAGGAATGGGGTACGGTTATCGGATTGAGTTCGTGGTAGGGATCGAAGAATAATATGTATATATGTCCGTTTGTGCCGAGCATGAAATAGAGTCGCGGACAGCGTGTCCCTTTGGCCCGGTCTCCGACTGTCTTGTCGTCTTTATCATGAAGCGATATATGGTAGATGATCGGATTTGACTCGATCATTTCGGGATATATCTGTCTCACAGTCTTTTTGAGATTGCCCTTTATATCCGACCGACGCAGGTGTAATTCTTGCGCTCTCGATGATAATTGCTCTATCGTTGTGGTCGACAGGAGATTCATGCGTTCGAAATATTTGCTTATTTCGTTCTGCTTGAATTCCTGGCGGAAATGGTAGGGTGTCTTTCCTAAGTCGATGTAGTCGTATTTGATCACCCCGTGCACGGAATGTGACAGGCATGCATCTTCTCTGGTAAGAGTATATTTCAGAGGATCACGTCGGTTGATGGTAAAGAAATCCTCATGTTCCAGATCGACTGCGGTGAGTTTCATTTTGCCAGATTGTGTTCGTGCCGTTCTTTGTAATATTCGTACATCGTATCCAGCGACAGTTCTCTTTCTGATCTGTCGAAGGGTCTTAGTCCTTCCCGCATTTCGACCCATGGTTTTTCGGAATGTGTCAGGAAAATAAGGTCGTTCTGAGTTTTTGAACCGTAAAGAAGAATAATCGATTCAAGAAGCTCGTAATCGAGTCTTATTTTTTCGCATAGTTCCGCGAGGCCTTTTTCAGGTGCGCCGTCATAGAAATCCGAGGCTTTCAGATGGTCGCACATATTGGCTGTTTTGTTTTTATACATATGGAACACGGCCGGATATACCGGACCGTTTACCCATGCCTGTGGCTTGTCTGAAAAAGGCACGTTTTCTCTGCCGTAGAAAACCATATACCATGCCTGGACATAGTACAATAATTTTTGTAGCTTCAGCGGGCTTATCGACAGTCCTTTTATGACGGAGGTGAGTCCGATGTAGCGTGCTATGTCTTGTATCGGGTAGGTCATTGTTGCGTATGGTTTGTGTATGCGTGATTGTCTCTGTGTGAGAGTAACGCAAAGATAGCAAAAAAGTGCGGGAGTTACAAGCCCATCAGGTGGGTGAGCATGCGGCGCTCGGCGTCGGAGAGTGTTTTGCCGCGGCGCGCCATCATGCGCTCGGCGATATCGAAGAATTTCTTTTCGGGCACACGGGTGAAGCCGGCGGTGGAGCCTTCGCTGAACGACTCGACGAAATTGCGCGGGAAGCCTGCGCCGTGCACGTTGACGCCGACTCCGAGTACTGTGGCCGTGTTGAACATGGTGTTGATCCCGGCTTTAGAATGGTCGCCCATCATGAGGCCGCAGAACTGGAGCGAGGTGCGGGCGAAGCGCTGTGTCGGATAGTTCCAGAGGCGTATCTTGGTGTAGTCGTTCTTAAGGTTGGAAGCGACGGCGCCAGCTCCTATGTTGCACCATTCGCCGATGACGGCATTGCCGAGGAAACCGTCGTGGGCCTTGTTGGAATAGCCGAGGAAGACCACGTTGTTGAGTTCGCCGCCGACTTTGCAGAAGGGGCCGACTGTTGTGTCGGGATATATTTTTGTACCCATATTGACCGTCGCATGGCGGCACAGGGCTATCGGGCCGCGGAGCATGGAGCCTTCCATGATTTCGGCATCGGGCCCCACATAGATGGGTCCCTTGGTGGTGTTGAGAAATGCGCCTTCGACGTGTGCGCCTTCTTCGATGAATATGAGCGACGGGTCGCCTATTACGGTGTTTGAGGCCGGGACGGGCTGTGAGGTACGGCCTGCGGTCATACGCTTGAAGTCGGCTTTGATCGCGTCGCCGTTGAGCATGAATATGTCGTAGAGTTGCGATATGGCTGTTATTTCGCCCGAATAGCTAATGCGCTCCGTGATTTCTTTCCCGCGGTGGGCTATCGTGCGGTTGCCGGCATCCACAAGGGCCTGTCCTGCGGCGAGCGAGGCCACACGCCCAGCCATTTCTTTGTCGGGCAGAATATTTCCGGCTATGAAGAGCGTGTCGGGATCGTTCTCGCCGGTGCACGGGAAAAGCTCTTCCAGATAGGCTTCGGCCACTTTCCATGAGTATTCGCCGGGCAGATATGCCTGCCATTTTTCGGCTATGGTATCGATTCCGACGCGGATGGCGCCCACAGGACGGGTGAATGTTATGGGCAGCAGATCGGCCCATACGGTAGCTTCGTCGTATAATATCACGTTCATATCAGTCAGATTAGAGATGCAAAATTAATGTTTTTTTCATTGATTTTATGTCGGACTATGTCATTTAGAACAACCAAAGGGCTCCCGGCGGGAGTAATTTTGCGATGTTATGGAAAATTCTCAGATCAAAATCGCCGTGACGGCGGCCGGTGGGGCCGCGGCGGCTTTCGTGGAGCCTGTCCTGCCTGTGGCGGGGCTGTGTACGGTAATGGTGATGGCCGACGTAGTTTCGGGCATAAGGCTGCGGTATCGGTTGCGGAGGGCCGGGAAGCCTCTTCCGGGAACGCGGGAGACTTCGAGGCGTTTCGGGCGTGCCGTGCGTAATCTTGTGTGGGTGTATGGTGGGCTGTGCGTGGCCCACGGTGCCGATCTGGCACTCGGTTCGGCTATAAGTTTTCTCACCGGCGGTCACAGCGCCCTCAATATGCTCGGGGTCGCGGTATGCCTGTGGCAGCTGATGTCGGTTCTCGAGAATGAATCGACATGCAGTGATGCCGCATGGGCCGCCAAAGCCCGCAAGTATCTTGAAGACAAGAGCAAAAAGAGTTAAAAGTCAGGAATTAGAAGTTAGAAGTTTATTTAGAAGGCAACTTCTAACTTCTAATTCCGAATTCCTAATTAACAATGATTCGGTAAAATTAAAGGTCGTGCAGTCCGATCTAAGCGGCCAACAGAG
>CAJKRG010000062.1 GCA_905202215.1 uncultured Porphyromonadaceae bacterium | reverse complement strand
GAGACTGTAGGAAAAAGCGCGAAGCGCTTTAATATTCACACAGCCTGGGGTTTGGGCGCCTGAAAGGCGACCATACCCCAGGACAATGCGCCCCAGTCCGACACCCAACCGCGGCAGCGGTTGAATAACCGTGCCATCCGGCCCTCCGTCTCCGCAACATTATCCAACCGCTGCCGCGGTTGCCATATTTCTGTGACCAATATTCCCGGGGTTACAAGCGCGTACCGCTGTATGATTATACAAGCGCTTCGCGCTTAAATTTATAATCATGGGGAATACTGCGGAAAAAAGCGCCCCTCATAATTCATAATCCATAATTCATAATTCCAAAGGTAAAAACGGCGCGTCCCGATATTTAAGACGACATATGAGATTGCCCCGGGCGTAACTTTGTACGGTTGAATTTAATTGTGCAAAGTTATGAAGGAACATACTCTTTTTCCGCGACTTATCGAGGCGCTGGCCGCTGTGCCCGGGCGCCGTATTGTGAATATGCGTCCGCGCAAAGGCATTGACGGTCGCATGGAACTGTTTGCGGCCATGCCTCCGTCGACACTGGCCTCTCTCAAAGGGCGCCGGGCCGTATGCCGTCTTGGCCGTAAGCTCGTGGTTGCAGCCGGGAAGGTACTTGGCACTGTCGATGACTCGGCTGCGTCGTCTCTGCCCTCGATGGGCTTGTCGGCTCTTCCGGGCGAACCGGTCTGCTCTCTGCCGGTGTCGGCCGACGAGACTCTGGTGATGACCGGCGCTGGGCCTGCGCTTGTGAGTGCCGACGGCGATATGCCTGTTGCCCAGGCGTGCGGATACGAATATCCGGCCGTGACGCTGCGTGCCGTGCAGGTGTCGCAGACCTCGTCGACGGTGGCGTCGCGCAAACTGTCGAAGACATATGCCGATGATCATCGTCTCACCGCCGCCGACCGCAATGCCCTCGTCGGCGATCTTGAGACCGCATATCTCGATGCCGTGTCGAAGGCCGCCGCACAGGGGTGCATGGTGCAGCCGGCTCTGGCCCGCTACCGTCTGCTCGGGCGCCGCGGCGATTTGCTTTTCGAGTCTCCGGCGGTACTTCTCGCGCTGCCGGAGGTGAGCCAGTGCGCCGATACGGTCGAGATCGGTTGCGACGATGCCGGAAACGTCGCTTCCTACGATGTCGCGCTCAAGGCCTGGCGCATAGAAGTGGGTCTTCCCGCCGTGTCGGCCCCCGATGTCGCCGCTGTCGAGGTGATGGTGTCGCCGCAGTTCCATCCCTATCAGGAGGGTGCGCGTGGCATGGCCGTCGCAGTGCGCGATGCCGGCGGCTACAAGGTGCGCGTCGGGCTTCCCGGAGCATATGGCCGTCCGGACGGTGCCTCCGGAGGCGCGATGCTGATGAAGGCCGTGGCCCGTATGGAAACGATAGAGAGTTGTGCCGGACGCATCGTCACCCCGTTCGGCGGCACGGCGCGCACTGTCACGCTGGCATATGCGCCCGAGGCGGATGCCGCCGAGGCTATGCGCGCTCTTTCGGCGGCCCTGCGGCGCAAGGTGACGTGTGCCGGTTTCGCCGAAGCCCTCCTTGCGGCTCCGCACGTGTTCGCCGCATCCTCGGTCGCCTCCGACGGTGTTCTCGTGGCGTGGGGAGCGCCGCGGGTGATGCGCTATGCGGGCTATCCGCTTCCTCTCTTCGCCGCGGCGACCGGCGGGAGCGCCTGGCATGCCACGGTGACGGTGCGTTTCGACGGGCGCCGCGGCGTCTCGCGCTATGTCGAGGGTACGGACGGATGTCCGACGGCACTCAGCGCCGTGCTGAGCTATCCTGCGCCCGATGCGCGTTCGATGACCGTACTGCTGTCGGCCGGAGGCGAGACCCGGCGCTTCGACTGCGAGCTCACGCCCGACGAAAGCGGCCGTCGCGCCGTCTATATTTCGCCCGGACTGGCGCCTGTGGAGCTGAAGACGGTATCGGCGGCCGCTGTAATCGACATAGCGAACGCAGACGAGTCTTTCCCCGACATCATAGCCACGGCCCCGGCCGACAATCCTCTGCGCGTCACCGGTGTGATGAGGCATGGCGCCGGGGCCGTGCATGCCCTTGCCGCTGTCAGGGGAGCCGAACAGGCCTGGGACCGCGGTCGGAGCCGCTTTTTCGCGGGCTGTGAAGGCGGTATTATATCTTTTGCCGTGTCGGCGTCGGGCCAATGCACGGCCAGAACGGTCGACAGCCGCGGCATCAGCCGCCGCGAGGCGCTTGTCGTGGCCCGTGAGGAGGTCTATACCCTTGTCGACGACAGTGCGGGGCGCGTACCTGTCGTGCTGACGGCCCGCGGGGCCGTGCGCCCGCTCGCGCCTGCCGCCGACTACAGCATGCTTGTGTGTGACAGCCGCCACGGAGAGCTGTGGGCGGTCAGGACGCATGGCGGCGCCGATGTTTTTACCGGCAGCGGCATGTATTCGCGCACCTGTCCGGCCTATGACAGTGCCGTCGAGATCGGCGGCGAGTATTACTGCACCCATCAGGGCGGCATCGATCGCATTTCATTGCCTCTCTCCGGGGGAAGCGTGGCGGTGGAATATGCCGATGCGTTTAGTCCTGCCTCCCGCGCGGCTTTCGGACTGCACTCGGTGTGCGCCGACATCGGCAGCACCGGGCTGTCCGCTACGCTTGAGGTGGCCGCATGCGACGGCGCCGGGACACCATGCCGTCCTTTCTCGTCAAGGACGATTGACGGCGCCGTGAAGAGTCCGATGGAGATCAGGACGGCGGGTGCTCCGGCCCGGTCGGTGGCGGTGCGCCTCGCCGGCATGGCCGACGCATCGACTGTGGTACGTTCGTTTATATTCAGGCTGTCATGGACGCGAAAGTGATGCTTGCCCTCGACGCCATGCGCAAGCGCCTGACGCCTCCCTACGACCCGGTGCGCGGTATTGGTTGCTACGGTGTGCGGCGCATGTGTGCCACCCCGGTTCCGGGCCTGGCGAAGGCGCTTGTGCCAGAGTCCATGACGGCCGATGCCGAATATCTCCGGGTGATGCACGATCCCGACGGCTGGCGGCGTCTGCGCTGCCGCCACGACTTCGAATACTGGTGCGTGGAGTGTGTGAAAATAAAGCACAAGACACTCGGCACGGCTGTGCCTTTCGTGCTCAACAGGCCGCAGAGGCGCGTGCTGTCGGTGCTCGAGGACGACCGTCTGGCCGGGCGCCCTATCCGCATCATACTGCTGAAGGCGCGTCAGTGGGGCGGCTCCACACTCGTGCAGATGTATATGGCGTGGATACAGTGCTGTCACCGCCGCAGCTGGTATTCGCTCATCTGCGCCCATCTGAAAGACACGTCGGCGTCGATACGCGGCATGTACAGCCGTCTGCTGGAGTTCTATCCGCCCGAACTGTGGGAAGGCGACTCCGAGCCGTGCTTCAAGGCCTATGAGGGAAGCCAGAACATGCGCATGATAGCGGGTCGCGACTGTGTGGTGACGCTTGCTTCGGCCGAACGCCCCGACAGCGTGCGCGGAGGCGACTACGCCATGGCGCATCTGAGCGAGATGGCCTACTGGGCCGACACGCCCTCGCGGCAGCCCGACGATGTGATCCGCGCCGTGTGCGGCGGTGTGGCGCTGGTGCCGTATTCGCTTGTGGCGGTGGAGTCGACGGCCAACGGCGTCGGCAACTATTTTCATTCCGAATGGCTGCGCTGCCGTTCGGGAGAGGGCGACAAGCATGCGGTGTTCGTGCCGTGGTTCGAGATCGACATATACCGTCTGGAGCCGCCCGACGCGGCCGCTTTCGCCGCGTCGCTGAGCCCCGGTGAGATGCGCCTGTGGGAGACTGGCCTGACGCTCGACCGCCTCTACTGGCGGCGCCGCAAGCGTGCCGAGTATGCCACCGACCAACAGATGCAGGCCGAGTATCCTGCCGACGACAGCGAGGCTTTCGTGACCACGGGCGCCGGTGTGTTCGACCCGGCCGACATCGAGGCCCTGCGCGACGGGTGCGAGGCGCCGTCATTCAGGGGTGAGCTGTGCGGTGGCAAGCCCGTGGCCGATCCGTCGGGGTGCCTGAAGATCTGGCGCGCGCCGGCAGAAAAGATGCGCTATGTCGTGGCGGCCGATATCGGCGGCACACGGTCCGCGAGCGACTGGTCGGTGGCCTCGGTGCTCGCCTTTCCGGAGGGAGGAGTGCCCGAAGTGGCGGCGCAGTGGCGCGGACACGTGCCGCACGACTGCCTCGTGCGCATTCTCGCCGATCTGGCGCGATACTACAATCTGGCGCTTCTTGTTGTGGAAAGCAACACCCTCGAGAGCCGCGACGCTCTTATGGAGGACTCGGCCGAGTTTATCGTGAACCGCCTTGCGCGGTGCTACGGCAATCTCTACCGCCGCGAGAGTTTCGACACGGTGACAGGCGAACGCAGCACGCGCATAGGCTTCCACACCAACCGCTCGACCAAGGCGATGCTCATAATCAACCTTCAGGGTCTTGTGCGCGAGCGGGCCTACATAGAACGCGACAACGATGCCTGCAACGAACTCGCCACCTACGAACACTGTCCCGGAGGCGCCTACGGCGCACGCCGCGGCTTCCACGACGATATACTGATGAGCCGTGCCATCGGTCTTTTCGTCGGCTCCTCGCGCCGTCTCTCAGCCGCCGGAATCCTCCCGTCTCCACGCCGCTGGTAGACGGGACATACCTGAAAAGGGGGAGAGTATTTTTTACATATTTTTGAGTATTGCAGGCTTTTTTAAGGGCCGGTAATTTTGCGGAAAAATTATCACGCATATGAATTTAAGAGAGTTTCTGACTTGCGGCGTCGCTGTTCTGGGTTGTGCGACAAGCGCGTTTCCGCAGTCTGCGGCGGGATATGACAGTCCCGCGGTCTTTACCAGGGCCGACAGTCTTGCAATGGCAAATGCGGTGAAAAAGGTATCGGCATGGGACCGTCTGCATGTAGGCGGCTACGGCGAGGTGGCTTTTTCGCGTAATTTCTACAGCGACAATTATCTGAGATATTCGGAACCGGGCAAATACAAAGGGAGCCACGGGCGTTTCGATCTTCCGCATGTGGTGATCTATCTGGGCTACGATTTCGGCAAGGGATGGTCGTTTTCGTCGGAGATAGAATTCGAGCACGGAGGCACAGAGTCGGCCATCGAGATCGAGACGGAGGAAGCCGGCGAATATGAGAGCGAGATCGAGCGTGGCGGCGAGGTCGCTCTGGAGCAGTTCTATATACAGAAGGAATTTCTACCCCAGCTCAGGCTGCGTGCGGGCATGCAGGTTGTGCCTGTCGGCGCCACGAACGCCCGTCACGAGCCGAACCAGTTCTTCGTGGTATACCGCCCCGAGGGGGAGAATACCATCTTTCCGTGTACCTGGCATGAGGTATCGGTGTCCCTGTCGGGCCGGGCCGGCGCGTGGTCGTATATGGCGATGTTTCTGCCGGGTCTTGACTCGGAGCGTTTCGGAAACCAGAGCTGGATACACGACGGGTCGGCGTCGCCTTTCGAGTTCAAGATAGCCAACAACTATGCTTTCGCGGGCAGGGTTGACAACTACAGTATCAAGGGGCTGCGCCTGGGCGTGAGCTTTTATGCGGGTAATTCGTTCAGAAACACGCTCTATCCGACCTCGTCGGAGAAAAACGACGGAGTGCGGGGCACAGTGACGATAGGGACCTTCGATTTCAGATATGAAGGACACGGCGTGCTGGCCCGCGGCAATTTCGACTGGGGTCATCTGAGCGATGCGGCCCACATCAGCAAGTTCAACATATCGATGTCGAAAAATTCGACCTCGAAGCGTCAGGAGGTAGCCTCGGATGCTGTGGCCGCCGGAGTGGAGGCCGGTTACAATATATTCTCGGCCATTCCGAAGATGAATGCAAGCGGTCAGAAATTCTATGTTTTCGGGCGCTATGATTATTACGACTCGATGGCGAAGATGGAGAGCGGCACATCGCTGCAGTGGTGCAGGCGCAGCAAGATCTCGGCGGGCGTCAACTGGATGCCTATACCCCAGATAATAGTCAAAGGCGACTATACCTATGCTTTCCTCGACAAAAGATATAACAACGAGCCTGCCGTCAATATAGGAATAGCCTATGTAGGGTGGTTCAAATAAACAACTTCATTATCACATAATATGAAAATTTCCAAATTCATTCTATTCGGATTTGCCGCTCTTATGGCGGCAAGCTGCTCCGACAGCGGAGAAAACAACGGCTCCGGCGAGCTTTCGGCAAAAGAGCAGGCACTCAAGGCCGCGACCATCGACTATGTGGACCACACCGTTCTGCCTACCTACTCGGCAATGGCAGATGCGGCGGTAAGCATGCGCGAACTGTGTCATACGATGCAGGAAAAGCATTCGGCCGGCACGCTCGCCGCGTCCGACATCAAGGCTGCCGGCGAGGCGTGGAAGGCCGCACGCAAGAACTGGGAACTGTCGGAGGCCTTCCTGTTCGGCCCCGCCGCCAACCACAATATAGACCCTCATATCGACTCGTGGCCGCTCGACAAGGCGGCTATGGACAATCTTCTGGTGCAGATACGCAACGGCAACAAATGGTCGCTGGAGAACAACGGCGGCTACGGCCTGATAGGCTTCCATGCTGTCGAATATATGCTTTTCGAGCTGAGCGCCGATAAAAATACCTCGATGGTGCACAATACCGGCTATACGCCCGAAGAACTCGAATATCTTGTGGCAGTGGCCGATGATCTGTGCGCCCAGTGCGTATGCCTTGAGGCATGCTGGGCCGGCACTGACAATCTGTCGAAGGAAAAACAGGCTATTCTGGAAGAGGCCGAACTGGACTACGGCGAGAACTACGGCCGTGAGATGGCCACGGCAGGGCAGGCCGGGTCGCGTTTCAAGACCTATCAGGAGGCGGCCGAGGAAATCATACAGGGCTGTATCGACATCGCCGACGAGGTGGGCAACACCAAGATCGGACGCCCGCACATCGGCTCGTCGCAGGAAGACAAGAACTATATCGAATCACCCTATTCCCTCAACTCGATCGAAGACTTCGCCGACAATATACGCTCGATCCGCAACGCATATCTCGGCAGCCGACAGGGCGATGCCTCGGTGAGCGACTATGTGAAGTCGGTCAATCCCGAAGCCGACCGCGCTGTGCGAGAGGCCATAGAGCAGGCTATAGCCGCCATCGAGGTCATACCCGAACCGTTTGCCAAAAACGCTGCCGGCGCCCTCGCCGAAGCCGCCATGAAGGCCGCGGGCGATACTCTTGTCGAGGCTCTGGAGAATGCCAATGCAGTCACGTTAACCCGATGAAAACAACGTCCATTTATCTTGGTGCCGCCCTGATGTGCGGTATCGTACTGCTGACGTCGTGCTCGGACGACGAGATCAAGAACGAGCCTGTGCCGGAGGAGAAAAAACTGCCGGAGTGGTTCTATGCGGGAGGCGAGCTGGGCACCACCCTGCTCAGTACAAGCAACGCCTTCGAACAGCCCGCACCCGCGGTGGAGCTGCAAGGCTTCTACCAGTCGTTCAAGAACGGCGAGGCGCTGTTCGAAAAGCCGTTCATGGCCAATCAGAGCGGAGTGCGCTCGGGTCTGGGACCTGTGTATATACGTACCTCGTGTGTTCACTGCCATCCCAATTACGGGCACGGCACACGTGTGCCGGAAGGAAGCTTCAACACAAATGAAATCGGCAACGGGTGCCTTTTGGTGGTGTATGATCCGGCGACCGAAGGATATGTGTCGTGGCTTGCCGGCATGCCCCAGAGTCATGCCGTGGCGCCGTTCAAGGCTCCGCTTGACGAATCCATGATCCGAGTGAAATGGCTTGAGGCGACCGACGGGTGGAACAACCGCTTTGACGACGGCGAACAGTACAGCCTGCAATATCCGGAGGTGACTATGCCCCGCGAGGCCATATATGTGGTAAACCAGGGCTACGAGCTGCCCTGCGACTATGCCGTGAAGCTCGAATCGACCATAGGAATCTACGGAACAGGGCTGATAGATGCCATTCCGGAGGCCGATATCCTGGCGCAATACCGCAAGGAAGAGGACGAGGGTCTGCTTCCCAACGGACTGAATCCGGCTTTCTTCAGCCAGGGCAACTGGAACTCGATGTATGCCAACAGCCTTCAGGGCGACGGCACCAAGTATGTGCGCCGCTTCACCTATGCGCTCTCCCGCGGTCCGCTCCAGGATGCCGCCGGCGCCAACGCCATATGGAACATCACCAATGTGACGCGATCCGACCGCAGATACCACTATCTGGACGCTGCGGGAACCTATGTGAAGTATTCGGCCAAGGATCCTGAGGTACAGGCCGGATTCGACAGCTATGTTGCCCGCATCGATCCCGACCGGCGGCACCGTTCCTACTGGGAAGGAAGCCTGGAGGAGCGTATCACCGCCTATCTCACCGACAAGAATCTCGACGTAGAGATGAGCGACGACGAATATACCGACCTTATGGTGTGGCATCGCGGTCTTGCGGTTCCGGCGGTGCGCGACATCGACGATCCCGATGTTGTGAGAGGGCGTGAGCTGTTCGGGCAGATAGGCTGTGATTACTGCCACCGTCCGAGCTGGACCACGGGGCCCGACAATATCGTTGATCCGAACCGCTTTTTCGCCGGCGACGAGCTGCCCCGCTTCCCCTATCAGAAGATATGGCCGTATACCGACATGGTGCAGCACAAGCTTCTTATGGCCAATGATATCCGCGGGGGCTGGTGCCGTACGACACCTCTGTGGGGCCGCGGACTGCACCGCAAGGTGACCGGAAGCGCTACCGCCGACCGTCTGCACGACTGCCGCGCCCGCACGACCCTCGAAGCGATCATGTGGCACGGCTATTCGCCCGAAAGCGATGCGCGGTACAGCATAGAACAATTCCGAAAGCTTCCGAAAGCCGACCGCGACGCCGTGATACGCTTTGTGGACGCCATATGATTCACGGTATGAGGCGTTTCACTCTTCTGATACATATTGCCTTGGCCATCATACTGGCCGGGGCAATTGTCACTCATTACTGCGGCATCCAGGGCGAACTGACCCTTCGGGCAGGTGAGCCGGCGGTCGGTGAATTCGTGAAGACCTCGGGGCCGGGCGAGGGGCGGCTTCCCTTTTCCGTATCGCTCGAATCGGCCGACATAGTCTTCTATTCGGGCACTACGACACCGATGGATTTCCGGAGCCGCCTCGTGATCGACGGCAAAACTGTGACCGTGTCGATGAACAAGGTGGGGCAGGCCGACGGCTGGCGGTTCTATCAGTCGGGCATAAGTCCGGATTCGAGTACGATGTCGGTGAGCTACGATCCGTGGGGTACGGGTATCACCTATTGCGGCTACGCGCTGCTTCTGGCGGGTATGGCGGGGTTCTGTTTCCAGCGCAATACGGCGTGGCGGAGCCTTTTTCGCGGCGGCCGGAAGACGGCGGCCGTCCTGCTGCTTCTCGCGGCACCGGATGCCGGGGCGGCACCGGCTGTTGAGCCGCCGGTGATGCAGCGCCCTCTCGCGGCCAGTCTGGGTAAGGTATATGTATACTGGAACGACCGCGTGTGTCCGCTCCAGACGATGGCTTATGACGTGACGAAAAAGCTATACGGGTCGGATTCGTACCGCGGGCTGACTCCCGAGCAGGTGCTTTCGGGCTGGCTGTTCTATTTCGATGCCTGGGAGCGAGACTACAGGAACCGGCGGGATAAGGCCGGGAAAGAGAAAGACAGGGCCGAGCGCGAGGCTCTTGTGCAGTGGCTCGGCACGGGCGAGGCATTCAGGATCTATCCTTACCAGACCGCGGGGGGCTATGTCGAATGGCTGTCGCTGGCGGGGCGCCGTCCGTCGAAGATGAGCCTCGAGCAATGGAAATTCATGCAGACGGGGATGCCCGGCATAAAGTCGCTTCTGCTCCAGGGCCTAAATATCGAGGCCGATCATGCCATAGGGCAGCTCAGGGCCGGACAGCTGAAGTATGGCGGCGCGGCCAATCTGCCGTCGGAGGCAAGAATGCGTGCCGAACTGTTCTATAACCGCTGTCCTGGTCTTTTTCTCCCCGGCATGATAGCCTTGCTTGCAGGTGCGTTCTGTCTCTACCGGGGCATAAAAGGGCGCCGCGGCCGGCGAGTGACAAGAATAATTACCGCTGTGGCGGTATGGTGCATGCTGATATATGTGGCATCGATGGCGGGGCTGTCGGGGTGGATAGGAGGGCATATGCCTCTGTCGAACGGGCCGGAGCTGATGCTTTTCATGAGTCTTTTCGCACTGGTCTGCGCCGTGGCCGTGAGACGGCCGATGGTGAGAGGCGCATTTCTGACCGTAGCGGCGATGACAATGTTCGTCGCCGCCATGGGTGGAAGGACGCCGCGAATAGGGCTGCTTATGCCTGTACTGACCAGTCCGCTGCTGTCGGTCCACGTGATGCTTGTGATGACCTCGTATGTTTTTTTTCTGCTTATGGCAATCCTTTCCGGAATAGGGCTGACGGTACGGAACACGGCGACCGCCGCCTATCTGTGCCGGCTCAACCGCATTATACTCGTGCCGTCGGTGTTTCTGCTTGCAGCGGGCATATTTGTCGGCGCGGTATGGGCCAACCAGTCGTGGGGGCGTTACTGGGGCTGGGATCCGAAGGAGACATGCGCGCTGGTAATGCTGGTGATATATTCGGTGCCTGTACACTGGAGCTCGCGTGCGCTCGGAGCCTTCCGGCGCCCTAAGGTGCTGCATTGGTATCTTCTGTCGGCGGTTCTGTCGGTCGTGTTCACCTATTTCGGAGCCAACTACTTTCTATCGGGTCTTCATTCGTATGCTTAGGCCGAGCGAAAGAAAAAGCCGACTTCACAGCCGACTTTTTCCCTGAGTCTAATTTGAGGCCTGTTATCCAGCAGGACACTCATTTTATTTCTATATCAACGCAAATTTAGAGAAATATTTTTAGATTTGCAAATTCTGGCAGAGGGTTTTTATGGCAATTTTGGAAATAATTTGGGAAAATGGGCGGTGATATTTGTTTATATTGAAATTCTTTTTTTAAATTTGCCATTAATCACCTTATAAAATTCATTTACCATGATAAGTCCATTAGCCCACGTCGATCCCAAGGCCAAGATAGGCAATGACGTGACCATCCATCCTTTCGCGTTCGTAGACGCCGACGTCGTGATAGGCGACGGCTGCGAGATAATGCCTTATGCCAGTGTGATACGGGGCACGACCCTCGGCAAGAGGGTGCGCGTGTTCCAGGGCGCCATTGTCGGCGCCGAGCCTCAGGATTTCCGCTGGAAGGGAAATCCGTCGTACTGCTTCATCGGCGACAATACCATAATCCGCGAGCATGTGATAGTCAACCGCGGCATATACTCGCAGGGGGGCACTTCGATCGGTTCGGGGTGCTATGTGTTCGCCGACAGCCATGTGGGGCATGACACCCGCATCGAAGACAACTGTGTGGTGGGCAACAGCGTGACCATAGCGGGCGATGTGCATATCGACAGCGGCTCGATTCTGTCGAGCGGCGTGGTGATCCACGAGAAATCGCGTCTGGGTAAGTTCGTGCTGATCAAGGGCGGCACACGTATCAGCTCGAATGTGCCTCCTTATACTATCATGGCGCACAATCCTGTGACCTACTACGGTGTGAACTCTATCGTGATGCAGAAGCACGGCGGTTTCACCGACGCGCAGATCGACGATATCGCCAAGGCTTACCGGCATATCTATCAGTGCTCTACATCGGTCTTCAATGCTCTCAAGCGCATCGAAACCGATATCGACGATACGCCGGTACGCGCTGAAATACTGAAGTTCGTGCGCGACAATAATCTCAAGCTTGCCGGCGACCGCTTCGAATCCGAATGAGCTGACGGGCTGACAGGTTTCCGAAGCCGCCATCAAAGATAAAGAGCTGCGGAGCTGCGAAATAATTTACCCGATATTTCGCAGCTACGCAGCTGTTTGGGCTTTATGATATGGCGGTGTGCTATGTGTGTTTATCGTTCTCCACCTTTGATATACACCATTATAATACAACAAGCCGCAGGGATGGTCTCTGCGGCTTGTTGTATATAGCGAGCAAATAGTTTTATGATTGCAGGCCTTTTTCGTATTCTGCCATTATTCGTTCAATGTCTTTTTTTAGTTCAGGTATATGGCGAATCACCAGACTCCATAGGAAATCAGCCTGTACATTGTCATAAGCATGTATGATTCGGTTGCGAGTGTCAATAATAGCCCTTGCATTGGGAATTATCACAGATGAATCGGTTTTTCTAATTCTGTTTATGGCTTCGCCCATGATTTCGACTTTTCGTTCGACTACACATCTGCGCATTATATCTTTCTCAAATATATCGAATCTGTGAGGAAAGTCCACAAAGCAACTTTGCATATCGTTGATTGCGTCTAATATGTCTTGCAGATATGCCAATACATCTTCATTAGCCATAGATAAGTTGCTTTGTGCGGTTTACACTGGCTATGAAATATTTGTTTCGTAATCCTTTCTCCTCAATGAGGTCGACTTTACGGTTAAACAATAGTTCCAATGCATCCCGCAGTCCGAAATAATTGCTGACGTAGTCGAACTTATCATGGTCGATAGGTTCGAAATCGACAAGCAGGTCTACATCGCTGTTGTCGTTGAATTTATCGGTGAGAATAGAACCGAAAACCGACAATGACTTGACCCTATGCTTTTTGCAAAGGTCAAAGATTCGTTGCAGATTCAGTTCTATTAACTTCATAGATTGTTGTATTACAATCGCAAAGATAGCAATTCTTTCTGATATATAAACAGATGGGCCCGGAAAAGAGTTGCGATGAGTGTTAGGGGTGGGATCAGAGGGCGACTGTGAGGGGTGTGCCGGTGTAGCGGAGGGTGCGGTCGCCGGCGGGGGTAGTGACGATGAAGTCGCAGGGGCGGAAGGCGTGGCCTTTTTCAATTGTCAGGAGGCGGTCTTTCTCGGACCAGCGGATGAGACAACGGGTGAAGCGTCCGTTCTCGAAGTCGTAGCCGTCTCCGTCGTCATAGTAGAAATCGAAGGCGGCATCTGCTCCGGGATATATCTGCAGTCTCATGGGGAATGCGGACCGGGCGGCAGTGTATTCACATGGCCCTACAGTAGGGATGACGCTTCCTGCCCGGACGAAAATATAAGGAGCTGCGGAGTTGCGAAATAATCTCGGTGATATTTCGCAGCTACGCAGCTTTTCTTTTTTTTAGCGTGATCTTTATACCCGTGCTGCGCGCACCTACGGTGCGCTTGCGCGGGCCTATTATTGTCAGGGCTGCTCCGCAGCATATGTGCCGCTACGCGGCTGTTTGGGCTGACGGGCTTTGATATACTGCCGTTATAATACAACAAGCCGCAGGGTGGTCTCTGCGGCTTGCGTTTTGTGTGGAGAGCGACAAACGGGGCTCGAACCCGCGACCCTCAGCTTGGGAAGCTGATGCTCTACCAACTG
>CAJKRG010000061.1 GCA_905202215.1 uncultured Porphyromonadaceae bacterium | reverse complement strand
GAGATCAATACCCGCCTCTATGTGTGACGCAAGCTCCGGATCGCGATATTCGTCCCGATAAAGACGATAGAGCCGGTGGTTTTCCTTATCGAGCGCATTGCCGATCTGCTCAAGAAGCAGCACGGTATCACTGTATATGCGCGGATGCTGCCCGGTGGCCACAATGCTTTCGAAAATCTCGTCGACATTGGTCATATTGAAATTTCCGCATAGCATGAGGGCACGCGAACGCCAGTTGTTGCGCCGCAGAAAAGGATGGGTATACTGGAGGCCGCTGCGCCCGGTAGTGCTGTAACGCAGATGACCCATGTATACGTCGCCTACGAAAGGCTCGAATGCCGCTACTTCATCGGCATCCTTTTCGTTCAGATTTTTATCGATTGTTTTGCCGACAGTAGCGAATATCTCGTCGATAGCGCCGGCACCGAGCGCACGTTCGCGGAACACATAGTCGTATCCCGGAGGTGTAGCCAGTTTCACCACGCCTATGCCGGCGGCCTCCTGACCCCGGTTATGCTGTTTCTCCATAAGGAGATACAGGCGGTCCAGCCCGTAGGCATAGGTGCCGTATTTCTCCTTATAGAAAGACAGGGGTTTGCGGAGGCGTATCATCGCGACTCCGCATTCATGTTTAAGTGGTTCCATTTATCGGATAAAGAGCAGCTCGCGGTATTTTGGCAGAGGCCACATTTCATTATCTACGAGGAGTTCGAGTTTGTCTATACTGTAACGGATCTTCTCCATCTGCGGCAGTACGGTGTCATGATAGGCGATGGCCTTGTGACGCTCGTCGATGATAGTGTTGGCTTTTTTGCGGGCGTCGACCATGGCATGCACAGCGGCGCGGATCTTGGCTATATGACGCGCTATTTTCTCGATCACCTCGAGATTGCCCTCGCTGAGAGCCGCGGCCGAGTCGCCGAAAAGATCCTTGAGCTTGCAGGCATTATCTATGAGCATGCTCTGGTAGCGGGTAGCCACGGGGATGATGTGGTTGAGCGCCAGATCGCCAAGCACACGGGCCTCGATCTGGATCTTCTTGGTGAACATTTCCCACTTCACTTCGTTGCGAGCCTCAAGTTCCACTTCGGTAAAGACACCGGTACGGCCGAACATGGCTACCGATTCGGGCGAAAGATAGGCGTCAAAAATTTTGGGGGCCGATGTCTCGCAGTCAAGACCGCGGCGTGCGGCTTCCTCCTTCCATTCGTCGCTATATCCGTTGCCGTCGAAATGTATGGCTTTCGACTGTTCGATAAGTATCTTGACCTCGGCCAGGATAGCGTCGTCAAGTTCGGCGCCTTCGGCACGGCGTTTCTCGACTTTGGCATGGAAATCGGCGAGCTGATCGGCCACGGCGGCATTAAGCGCAATCATAGCGGATGCACAGTTGGCCGACGAACCTACGGCACGGAATTCGAAGCGGTTGCCCGTGAATGCGAATGGCGACGTGCGGTTGCGGTCGGTGTTGTCTATCAGAATCTCCGGAATCTGAGACAGACCGGTAGAATACCCTGCCTTACCCTTCAGAACCGAAAAATCGGCGCTGTCGCTCGCAAGAATCGCATCGAGAGCCTGCGAAAGCTGGCTGCCGGTGAAGATAGAAATGATGGCGGGAGGTGCTTCGTTGGCGCCGAGACGGTGGGCGTTGGTAGCCGACATGATAGAAGCCTTGAGGAGGGCGTTGTGCTTGTGCACGGCAGCCATCACATTGACCACAAATGTAATGAACTGGAAATTGTCGCGTGGTGTCTTGCCGGGTGCGAAGAGCTGGGCGCCACGGTCGGTACCGAGGCTCCAGTTATTGTGCTTGCCCGAGCCGTTTACACCGGCAAATGGCTTTTCATGCAGCAGGACACGGAAATTATGTTTGCGGGCCACTTCCGACATCACCGACATAAGAAGGAGATTATGGTCATTGGCAAGATTGGTCTCCTCATAGATCGGAGCGCATTCGAACTGATTGGGCGCCACCTCGTTGTGACGTGTTTTCAGAGGAATACCCAGACGGTGACAGCGCAGTTCGAGATCTAGCATGAACGCCTCGACCCGCGACGGGATAGCACCGAAATAATGATCTTCAAGCTGCTGGTTCTTCGCACTTTCGTGACCCATGAGCGTGCGGCCCGTGAGCATCAGGTCGGGACGGGCGCTGTAAAGACTTTCGTCGACCAGAAAATACTCCTGCTCCCACCCGAGATAGGACACTACATGGTTCACTTCCGGATCGAAATAGCGGGCTACGGCAGTGGCGGCCTTATCGACACTGTTGAGAGCGCGCAGCAGCGGCGTCTTGTAGTCAAGGCTCTCCCCCGTATACGAAATGAAGATCGTCGGGATGCACAGAGTCTTGTCGAGAATGAATGCAGGCGACGAGATATCCCAGGCAGAATAACCGCGGGCCTCGAAAGTATTGCGGATACCGCCGTTGGGGAAACTCGACGCATCAGGCTCCTGCTGCACAAGAAGTTTGCCGGAGAACTCCTCCACTACTCCGCCCTTGCCGTTATGCTCGATAAAGGAGTCGTGTTTCTCGGCCGTTCCGTCGGTGAGGGGATGGAACCAGTGGGTGTAATGGCGCGCACCGTTGTCGATAGCCCAGCGACGCATACCGTCGGCAATGCTGTCGGCAAGTTCGCGTCCAAGCGGCTTTTTATTCTCGATGGCATCAATCAGGGCATTGTAGACATCGAGGGGCAGGTATTCAAACATTTTTTTACGGTTGAAGACCAGCTCTCCATAGTACGCTTCGGGGCGTGCGTCAGGTGTTTCTACGGCAACGGCCTTGCGGTCGAATGCCTCTTCCACCATTTTGAATCGAAGTGAGGTAGACATATATCAGTTATTGTAAGGGATAGTTTATTCCAAAATAAAAAACCCGGTCGGGCAGGAGGCTCAATCGGGCGGCGGGGGCGGCAAGGGGTGCGTGCGAGGTAGTGAGGCGCTTAGATTCCGACTCGAAACCGATCATCTTGCGATGAGGCTTGGCCGGTACGGAGGTCTTGAAATCGAACCTCGAAGCACTTCTGTATTCGACGTGTTCCATTGCCTTAGAAATACGCCGCAAAATTACTGCTTTTTCCAATTCCTGCAAAAAACAGCATATATTTTTTTCAAAAAATCTGCGGATTACCGGATTCGCCCGGTACCATTAATAATAAGCAAGATATAAGACAGGTGTTAATTTAACATAAGTTTCAGCATGTTTTTTGTCCTATGAGGGAATTTTAGCTATCTTTACATTTTGAAACAGGAGGCTTCGGCTTCCGGCCTTAATCCACGACATAAAAACAACCAACATATATTCATACTTACTACAACCATGACCAAACTACCGATTCTGTTACTCCTTGGCGCAGCAACGTTCACTCCTTCTGCAATCAATGCCGGCCGCCCGGCCCACAACAAAGGCGAAGTCATTCTCCACGCATGGTCGTGGAGTCTCGACACCATTGCCGACAATATGAAACGTATTGCCGACGCCGGCTACGACTACGTGCAGACCTCGCCCGTGCAGCGCTGCTTCGTAGGCGAAAATGGCGGAATGGCCCTCTATTCGCAGCCCGGCGACAGCGTTAAAGGCAAATGGTATTACTACTACCAGCCGACCGACTGGCAGATAGGCAACTACATGCTCGGCGACCGCGACGATTTCAAAGCCATGTGCGACAGCGCATATAAATATGGAGTACGCGTGCTCGTAGACGTCCTTCCAAACCACACTGCCGTAGATCATACTGCCGTACTCCCTTCCCTTGATGCGGCTGTAGGCGGACATGAGAACCTTTTCCATGCCAACGGATTCAAACCAATCACGCAGTGGAACGACCGCCTCGAATGCACAACCGGCGAGATGGGCGGACTTCCCGACGTAAACACCGAAAATCCCGATTTTCAATATTATTATCTTCAGTATGTAAACGACCTCATCAACCTTGGCGCCCGCGGTTTCCGCTACGACACGGCGAAGCATATCGGCCTGCCGTCCGATCCGCTCGATCCCAAAGCTGAACGAAATAATTTCTGGGACATAGCCACAGGACGCGAGGGCGTGAAAGGCCTTTCGCTCCTCATGCCCGACAGCCTTTATATCTACGGCGAAGTACTTCAGGACAAAAATGTGAAAGAAGCCGAATATGCCGAATATGTCGACGTTACGGCAAGCAACTACGGCCACGCCCTGCGCGAAGCACTCGAAAAAGGCCTCGGCAATGTTGAAGGCGGCCTTGTCGACTGGCGCAATCCGGCCGGCGGCGACCGCATTGTCACCTGGGTGGAAAGCCACGACACATACTGCAACCAGCACGAATCAGCCGGTCTGACCGATGACCAGATACGTGCCGCCTGGACTTTCCTCACCGCACGCGAAGGCGGCCGGCCGCTCTTCTTCAGCCGTCCCGAAGGAAGCACCCGCGAGAACTACTGGGGCACCAACCGTATCGGCAACCGCGGCAACGACGAATTCTTCAGCCCTGAGGTTGTGGCCGTAAACAAATTCCGCCATGTAATGGCTCCTTACGGTGAAAATGTAAGTATCGATGCCAAGGCCAATGTCGCACAGGTAGACCGCGACGGGAAAGGTGTGGCTCTGGTCAATTTCAGCGATAAGAAAGCCAAAATCAAAATGGCCACCACTCTCCCGGACGGCGAATATACCGATGCCGTGCATGGCTCCGTCTTTAAAGTCAAGAACGGTACCATCGAAGGTCAGGCAGCTCCCCTCGCCTCCTACCTGCTCTACGCTAAATAAGAGGTCGTTTAATAACATAATAAATAATGAACCTAAAACCGATCACACAGAAGCGCGCATGGCTTGCCATGTGCGCTTTTGCGCTTCTGTCATCACATGCCTATGCCGGCGATCTCAAGCTCAGATACGATCGCCCCGCCGAATTTTTCGAAGAAGCGCTCCCCGTAGGCAATGGAAATCTCGGTGCTCTCGTATACGGACGCACCGGTCTCGAACGCATATCGCTCAACGACATTACCCTCTGGACGGGTGAACCTGAAAAGAACGTCAGGACCGATGGAGCGGCTGAAAAAATAGCCGCAATCCGCGAAGCGCTCGACCGTGGCGATTATGCCGCCGCTGATTCGCTACAGCACTTCATTCAGGGACATTACACACAGAACTATCAGCCGCTCGGCAATCTTCTGATAAGATATGCCAATGAGAAAACAGCCAGCGCCTATAGCCGCGATCTCGATCTTACCACGGCGGTTGCCGGTGTAGACAACGGCAACCGCACCCAGAGCGTTTTTGCTTCGGCGCCCGACTCCGTCATCGTAGTAAACCTTGCGGACAGAAATGGCCTTTCGGCTTCACTGAAACTCGAATCTCAGTTGCCGGTGAAAATCACGGCCGCGGGCGATGAAATATATATGGACGGGTATTGCGCCTATATGTCTTATCCGAGTTATGTGAAAGGCGACGGCGGCCTCGAATACGACCCGGACCGCGGCATCCATTTCCGTACGATACTGAAAGTGATTGCTCCCGACGGAAGCGTCAACGCCTCGGGCGACAGCCTGACCATAAGTAATTGTAAAGAAGCCACACTGCTGATCACCAACGTGACCAGTTTCAACGGATACGACCGCGATCCGGTGAAACAAGGACGCGACTACCGCGCACTTGCAAGGACACGGATCGACAGAGCCGCCGGTAAAGGCATTGCAGCCATAGCCCGCGACGCCCGCGAGGATCACAGCGCCCTCTTCGGCCGAGTCAGCCTCGATCTCGGCGCAACAGCGCCATCGATCAAGGCGCTTACAACCGACCGGCAACTGAAACTGTATACCGACTCCGCTCAGACAAATCCCGATCTGGAAGAACTCTACTTCCAGTACGGACGCTATCTTCTCATCTCAAGCTCGCGTACACATGCCGTTCCGGCCAATCTTCAGGGCCTGTGGAACGAAAGCCTCACTCCACCCTGGAGCAGCAACTATACAACCAACATCAACCTTCAGGAAAACTATTGGGGCGCCGAGACCGGTAATCTCACCGAACTGCACGAAGTTCTTCTCGATTATATCGACAATCTGCCGGGCAACGGCGCTGTGACCGCCCATAACCACTGGGCCGTAGATCGTGGATGGTGTCTGGGGCACAACACCGACATCTGGGCGATGACAACTCCCGTCGGACTCGGCCACGGTCAGCCCCAATGGGCCAACTGGAACATGGGAGGCGCATGGCTCGCCACGCACATATGGGAAAACTATCTCTTCACCCGCGACAGGAAAGCTCTCGCACGGAGATATCCGACACTCAAAGGCGCGGCCGAATTCGCTCTCGCTTGGCTCGACGAACGCGACGGCGTCCTGACAACATGGCCGTCGACATCACCCGAGAACAACTTTCTCTGGACCGGAGGCAAAGCCTGCGATACAAGCATAGGCACCACCGCCGATATTGCCATAATACGCGAATGCCTTGTCGACACACGCGATGCGGCCGCCACCCTCGGCATAGACAGCGAGCTTATCGCCGAAATAGACAGCGTGCTCCCGCGCCTTCAGCCTTATGCCATAAACCACGACGGCAGTCTCAAGGAATGGTCGCACAATTTCCCCGACTGCGATCCACAGCACCGTCACCAGTCACATCTCTTCGGCCTCTATCCCGGTCATCTGGTTTCAAACGAGCACACACCGTCGATTGCGAAAGCCGCTGCCAGGACCCTTGAGATAAAAGGTAAAGAAACCACCGGATGGAGCGCCGGATGGCGTGTCAACCTCCTTGCCAGACTCGCCGACAGCGAAGGCGCCTATGCCATGTTGCGACGCCTGCTGCGCTATGTTTCACCCGACAATTACCGCGGGCCCGACCGCAGACGCGGCGGAGGCACGTATCCCAATCTGCTGGACGCACACTCGCCCTTCCAGATCGACGGCAATTTCGGAGGCAGTGCGGGAATCACCGAAATGCTCGTGCAATCGACTCCCGATACCATCACCCTGCTGCCAGCACTTCCCGCGGCATGGCCGACAGGAAAAGTCAGCGGAATACGCACCCGCACCGGCATGGAGATATCTTTCGAATGGAAAGACGGCAAAGTCACAACGGCCGAGATCCGGGCGCCTAAAGGCGGCTCCGCCACACTTCTTGCCAACGGCAAGACAAGCGCACTCACACTCAAACCCGGCGAAACAAAACATCTCAGCCACTTCTGATTCCCAATCCTATCATACAAAAGCAGAGACTGCCGCCCAACAGTCTCTGTTTTTATTTTTACATAATAGGCGACAGAAGCATGGTATGGATCGAACGACCTTAGATCTTGTAGTTTCTAACTATAACCAAACGACTTCTATACTTCAAAAATGTCAAACATTCTTTTCTTCAATTCCATCATAGACTTATAAAATCCAAACCTCAAGAAAAGATATGCGATAAAAAAGAAAAACAGAAGAATGCCGACAGGAATCCATATACATTTCCCTCCTTGACCGGAGGCAAGATAAACAGTCATTTCAATACAAAAAAATAATACTCCGGCACACCAAAGACACATAAATATGAAAACAACTACATTCATACCGATTTCTAAATCAACTTCTGTGCCATGCGCCGTTTCTTTAAGCCATACTTTCGCAACAGCATTAAATGAATTTTTATAACTGAGATTGCGCCACACCATAAAACTATTTTCCCATATATAGCCCCGGAATTCAGCCTTACGGCATCGCTTGCTATCATCACAAGCATGTACTGTCACCGACTTCATGAAAATTATGATTTCGGAAACTCTTTTCTTACTCAGGAAACACTTTCTGCAAAAAGTCTTCATATTATATTTATCCCGACAAATATACGAAGAATTCGCGAGATTACGGCATAGATCGGGGAATAAAGCAATGTGTTGAGAGCTAGGAGAGATCGGCGTTGTTCGTCTTAGTGGTGCTTTTGACGAGAAATTCGGTTTTTGGAAGGGTTAAGCGAATGAATCGCTACTTATCCGTTGCCTTTTTTCTGGCTGGAAGCCCAGTCCTAAAGAGTGATTTACCGCTGGATTATTATCTCTGTTTAATGCCGCAGAACTTGTTTGTCGGGTATTCTTGCGACTGCAAATTTAGCAATATTTCTTCGCAATATGAAGAAATATAGGCTCCTGGATGGCGTCTGTGATTCCTATTCGTGGTTCCGCCGTATTTTGCTTATCTGCAAATAATTCTATATCAGTTAATTTTGCAAACAAAGAATAGAGCTATGAAACAGAGCGGATTAAAGGTTTCGTTCTACCTTAAAAAGAGCGAGATGTCGGAAGACGGCCTATGCCCGGTGATGGGACGCATAAATGTCGGCAGATACTCAGAGGCAGCCTTCAGTGCGAAGCTCTCGGCATCGCCGAAGGCGTGGATGCTCGGCCGTGCAACCGGCAAGAGCTCTGCCTCGCGTGAAATCAACCGTCAGCTTGACGAAATCAGAGCCGGTTGCCTTTCCTTGTATCAGGAGCTGTCTTCTGTTCGTATGAATGTAACCGCTGACGATGTAAAGTGCCTGATACAGGGGATGGCATTTGGGCAAGAAACGCTGATGGGGTATTTCAGCACGTTCATTGAGACCTTCGCGAAACGTGTGGGAGTCAACCGGGCACATGCCACACTTAAGTCCTACCGCTACACATACAGGTGTCTGACGGAATTTTTGGAGAAGGAATACAAGCTATCGGACATCCCGTTTACGGCAATCGATCGTTCATTTATAGACAAATATGATGTCTATCTGAGAACAAAGCGACGGCTTGCCATCGCGACTGTGGGGTTCCATACAACACGGCTGAAAATGATAGTATCGGAGGCAATCACAGACGGCATCATCACCGCTAATCCGTTTGCAGGATACGAGGCGGAGAAGCCTCGGCGTGAGCAGAAGTTCCTTACGTCGGAAGAACTTTACCGGCTGATGACAACCCCACTCCATGACAGCCTACTGTACCATGTCCGCGACCTGTTCCTGTTCTCATGCTATACCGGTATTCCCTACGGCGACATATGTCTTTTGACGGAAGATAATCTTGAAATGGCAGAGGACGGTATCGTATGGATCAAATCCTCGCGCAAAAAGACGAAGATGGAATATGAGATACCATTGCTTGAGTTGCCGCTGAGGATAATCGAGAAATACCGTGGTATGGCACCCGAAGGCAAACTGCTTCCGATGTATTGCAATTCCACCTTAAACGCGTATCTAAAAAGGATTGCCAAAATCTGTGGTATTGAACGCAGACTAGTCTATCATTGCGGCCGCCATACTTACGCTACCGAAATCACCCTGGCGCATGGAGTACCGTTGGAAACCGTCAGCCGGATGCTGGGCCATAACCGGATTACCACGACGCAGATTTACGCGAAAGTGACTGATGACAAAATTAGTACCGACACACAGAATCTTGACAGCCGGATAGCGTCACGCTTCACTGTATCAATTTAACAATTCTCAATCCGCATTATTATGAAAAAAGATAAAGACAACAGTATACCAAGACGGCGCAGTACATTTGCCGTACTCTTCTATATCAACCGGACAAAAGTCCGTAAGGACGGGACGTGTCAGCTACTCTGTAAAGTCAGCATAGATGCCGAATGGGAGCAGATAGGCACGAAAGTGTCTGTGAATCCAGATATCTGGAATCCAGAAAAAGGTCGTGCCGATGGGCGCAGTGCCAATGCCGTCACCGTGAACCGCGCCATAGACTCGTTGACAGCGCAGATAACCGAACATTATGAGGAAATAAAGCGCAGCCTCGGATTCGTAACGGCCGAACTTGTGAAAAACGCCATGAAGGGTATCGGTCGTAAGCCGTCGACTTTGTTGGCTCTTTTCCGGGAGCATAACGAGGAGTTTCACAAACGTGTGGGCGTTGACCGCACAAAGGAATCATACAAGAGTTATCTCAACTCCTACCGTCACTTGTCTGCATTTGTGTCCAGGAAGCGGGATATGGAGGATGTTCCGCTCCGCTCTCTTGATAAATCTTTTTATGATGATTTCGAGATGTTCCTTTGTTCAGACCGTGGGCTTAAGCCGAAATCGGTACACGAGCATCTTTACCGCCTTAAGAAAATGACGATGCGTGCCGTCAGTCAGGGAACGCTCCTCCGTGACCCTTATGCAAGGCTGCATCCCCCCTTGCCACGGCGCAAGAGCCGTCATATGAAGTTTGAGGACCTGAAACTGCTCATGGAAAAGCAGATTGACGCCCCGAATCTTCAGAGGGTACGCGATTGGTTCATCTTCTCCACCTTTACAGGGCTTGCATATGCGGATCTTAAACGCTTGTCGGAGGCTGACATATCACAGGCTCCTGACGGCACATGGTGGATACATGTCAACAGGCAAAAAACAGGAAGCCGCTCGGCAATACGCCTGCTTGATATCCCTATGCGAATCATGGAGAAATACAGGAATGAGAGGAAGAACGGCAAAATCTTCAACCTGTATTGCAGACACCACTTGATAAAGCTTACCCGACAGTTAGGCGAGAAATACGGTTTCTATCTAACCTTTCACAAGGCGAGGCATAATTTCGGAACTCATATTACGCTGCCTATGGGTGTGCCCATTGAGACTGTCAGCCGCATGATGGGACACAAGAGTATTACCACAACTCAGATATACGCCCATGTGACTGACCGCAAGGTAGATGAGGACATGAAGCGTCTGCGTATGCAGGCTCTCGGTTCTGAAATCTCCCTGATTGACGAAAGCATGGATGAGGAAATAGAAAAGAGAAGGAAATACAATTTCAGGAACAAGACGAGAAACGGTCTGTAATCGCAGACCGTTCCCGTCTGGACATGATAGTGGCGCATATTGTAGAACCCGAGGCTTTTATAGCCACTTCTGTTCTTCCATGCATTTACGGTGCGCCTTTTCAAGAAGACCCTGTATTTCGGATTCCCGGTACAGGGCCTTTCCCTGTACTATGTAGTAAGGGATAAGACGCCCGGTACGGTATTCCTGTAAAGTGCGTCGGCTCACTTTCAGCAGACGCGACAGCTCCTCGTCTGTGAGAAACCTATCACCCTTGAACATGGGACGCGCGACCGATTTCAGTTGTCCGAGGGATTGCCCGATATTTCCGAGGCGGCGTAGCAGGTCTGCGATACGCGGGTCGTTTTTGTCGATAAAATAATGGCTCATAAGTTTGATGTGTTGGGGTGATACGATGACTGGAGAAGGTTCTCGATATCTTCGGGCCGGTAGAAAAGCTTATTCCTTATGCGGCTGAACGGCAGGATGCCCTTGTCGCGGTAAGTCTGCAACGTACGTTTTGATATTCCGAGGATGTTGCATACATCCTCGTTGTCGAGCCATTTTTTAAGACCGATGTCTTCATGCTTCCGGCTCAACAATTCAGATGTTTCCTCGATTTCTCTGATTCTGGAGAACAGGGTGTCGAAGGTTCTGATGTCCATGCTTATTATTTCCATAATTTTACAGATTCCAAATTTTACAGTATGTTTTAGCTGCTCATAGCTGGTAGCGACTTCCCTTTTATCTGGAGGAATTCCTGTATCTCGGATGCCTTGTAGTATGTGCGCCCGTCTATCATGTAGTAGCGGATGAGTTTTTTCTGACGGTATCTCGCAAGGGTGCGTTTGGTGACACCGAGCAGCCGGCACAGGTCGTAATTGTCGAGCAATGTATCTCCGTCCAGACAATCCTTGAGACGGTTCATACGCTCGAATGCACGCTCTAATTTCTCAAAGCGTTCCATAAGTGCTGAAAACATCCTGTGCACTGTTTCGTGATGTAGCATAACTGGTTATTTTTAGTGAAACTGAATGGTCTGTTTGCACCGTTTTGCGCAATCGGTTATACTACAGATATTGGCTAATGCCGTGCCATAGGCGCCAAAAGACATGACAAGGCACCGGTATTCATCAGAATATCAGTGAAATAAAAACATTAAACTGTAAAATAATGGGAATCAGAGGTCTTGCATTTTGCAATACTTTCTGGAGGAATGCAATGGTCTATCGCACTTTGCGCCGGTAGATATTGCGGCAGATACCGTTTTTAAAACGGGTCGATTTGCATAATATCCACCCTGACCGTCCACAGTTTTGAAATATCCTGGTCCCTGTTTCCGCAATTTCGGGCAGGATATGGATTACCAGTTCGTCTATGATGTTGTAACGGAACAGTCTGGCCATAAGTTCAATCCCGTTCAAATCCGATACTTTGGCGGTGTATATACAGGATCTGTCAGTGCTGTCCTTGTCACACACAAGGTCAAGAATCGGATAATCCGCTTCAAGAATGTAAGTACCTCGTTTGAGCCAGTAACGAAAACCTTTGGCATCAGTCATCAACCAACACATCAAAAGACTGCCGGCATCTGGGAGGAAACCGTCGATTGTCATTGCCGTTATGATGCGTACCGTTGCCATGTCGTTTCATTTTCTATTGTGCAGCAAAAGAAAAGCGCGGTGAATACGCTTTCAGACAGTGGCTCTGGTAAGCCAGTAAAGAGAAACGTAACACCACGCTATGACAAGGCATAGCATAAGCATTACGCAACAGTGCTCTTTACTTCAATTTACCAGATTTCTGTCTGAGACTCTTGCGAACTTATGTATGTAAAAGTAGGCATATCGGAATACACCTACCAGTATTTTTCTATTTCACGCCCCAAAGTTACAAAAAAATCAGCAAGAATGGCTGTCTGTCAGGGCATAAATGTTACGTTATACCGTATTTATTCATTTTGCGATATAATGTCGTTGGATTGATGTTCAGCATTTTTGCCGCTTTGGTCTTGTTGCCGTTACATGATTCCAAAGTACGGATTATCAGTCGCTTTTCGGCTTCGTCATCTTTGATTGGACGCAAATTGCAATTGTCCTTTACAGCATTGTCATTTGAGAATGCTTTTATATTCAAGTCCGAGGCTGCGATAAACGGAGTTTTTGAGATGAGAACGGCCCGACGTACCCGATTCTGAAGCTCGCGGATGTTGCCGCTCCATGAATGCCCCAGCATAAGCCGCTCTGCATCTGTACTGAATCCGGATGTGTTCTTATGGAGTTCATCCGAAAATTTCTTGCGAAAGAATTCGGCCAACGGTAGAATATCTTCGGGACATTCTGCTAAAGATGGCTGGAGTATTTCGAACTCGCAAATCCGGTGATAGAGATCCTCGCGGAAACGCCCGTCGACTATAGCTTTTTCCATATCCTCGTTGGTTGCTGCAACTATACGGACATCGGCCCGTCGCTCGCTATTTCCTCCGACTGGCATATAAGTATTCTCCTGTAATACCCTCAATAATGATGACTGCGTGTTATAAGGAAGCGTACCTATCTCATCAAGGAACAGCGTACCGCCTTTCGCCGCGTCAAAATACCCTTTCCGGTCTGAATCCGCTCCAGTGAAAGCCCCCTTGATATGGCCGAAAAACATGGATGCTGTCAATTCCGGAGGGATAGCACCGCAATTCACTGCGACAAACGGCTCGTTTTTCCTGTGACTATTGAAATGAATGGTACACGCGATGGACTCTTTGCCGGTACCGTTGGCTCCGATAATCAAGACTGATATGTCGGCTGGAGCCACAAGTTCTGCCAAATGTAATGCCTCACGTGCTTTCGCACTGTTGCGCCTGAAAAGCCGTTCAAGTGAATGCTGAATAGTTACAACAGGATGTACCAGCTCTTTGACTATTTCGAAAAGTCTCTCACTGTGTACCGGCTTGGGAAGATAATCTTTCGCCCCCATCTTAATAGCTTTAACGGCATCAGTGTATGAGGCATATTCCGTCATAATAACAACTGGAATACCTGGTTTCTCTTTCTTAAGCCATGCAAGCAGTTACAGACCATCACCTTCGGGAAGGCGTACGTCAGAAAGTATCAGGTCGAAATCTATCTTGCGTATATGCTTACGTGCCACGACTGCATCAATTGCAGTTGTAACATCATATCCCTCTCGTGTAAGCCAGTCCTTCTGCATCTGCGAAAGGGTTACATTGTCTTCAACTATTAGTATCCTGCTCTTCATCCTTAATTTTTTCCAGTTCTTCGGTTATATTCTCAATCAGATTTTCCATTGCAGAAATGACATTTGTCACAAGATATTTAATATCAGTCGCAGTAACATTTCGAGTTTTGACTGCATTTCTTAATGGATACAGCCGGTTTTGAATTCCAAGCATTTCCCAAACCGGCATAATTCTGTGAATCACAGACGAAATACCATTCAAATCATTCTTCTCCAAGTTCCTTTTCAGTTCCTCAATGTCGTCGATTATTGATTCCGCAAGACTTTGTAGGATTATAGATTTGTCGGTTACATTGAAAATCAGGGGTGCAAAAGCTATCCGACTCTCACTTAACGGCAGCGGTTTTGCCATTATTATTGATATTCGTTCAAGCAATTCTTGCATGGAGAATGGTTTGAAAATACAACCAGAGAACCCTCGTTGAATTAGCGGTCGACTCTCGTCATCGTCTCTGGCTGTCATAGCCACCACAGGGATTTTCTTTGAATTACCGATATTGGACTTACGCAACAATTCAAGTAGTTCAACCCCATTGGTACCGGGCATATTTATGTCTGTGAGCAGTATGTCGTAATCAAGTTTGCGCATTGCTTTTACAACATCTGAAGCTGTGGCACATACAGTGCATGAAACCGCATTGCGCTCAAGCATCTCTTATGATATCACATTGGAGTGGATCGTCATCAATGACGATTACATTATGCGGTAGACGCAAGACACTGGCTGGTTTTGTCTCCAGAGTATCGGTAGATTCCATATTATTCGTCAACTCAAGTGGAATGGTTATATGGAAAGTTGTGCCTTTACCCACCGTGCTCATTACATCAATCGTACCGCCGAGCATGGCTACCAATCCTTTGGTAATGGAAAGGCCCAGTCCGAATCCTTCGACATGATCCACGTTGTCTGCACGCTCAAATGGTTTGAAAATACGTTTTACAGTTTCTTCAGACATCCCAATGCCCGTATCATTGATATCCATTACCAATCTACAATCTTCGTACAAAGCAACGATTCCCACTGAACCAGATTGTGTGAACTTTACGGCATTCGAAAGCAAATTGTCGGCAATCTGTTCTATCTTGTCCTCATCCCCAATAACTGTAACGTTGACATTTTTGTAATCGTGCTTGAACAGCAGTCCCTTGTCATTGATTATCTGTGCCGCACCAATAGCAATTCTATCAAGCATAATATTTAATCTGAACGGAACGTTGTTAGGGATCTCCTTTGCTTCGTTAAGCCGATAGACATCCAGCAAATTGTTGAGCAGGTGAACCACATGACGGCAAAGATCCCTTGCATTATTTAAATAACTGTCGCGTTTCTTTTTATCTCGGGTAGAGATAGCAAGTTCGGCACTACCGCTTATTACGTTAAGCGGTCCGCGTATATCATGGGATATGGTAAGTATTATCTTCTTGCGCATTTCAAGCAACAGTTCGTTTTGTCTTATACTTTCTTCAAGTTGTTTCTTCACACGTTTCTGATATCGGATATCACGTAATATAATTAAATAAGAAAGAATTAGTAAAACAATTAATGCTAAAGAAAGCCCACCAATCTGTTGATACGATTGGTGGCGCATAAAAGTGATATTGTTTTCGCAGTCGCGAATATTCTTACGAGCTCTGTTGTCAAGTTGCTGCATGATCAAATTGAGTTGTGCATTCAACTTCCTGTTCCGTTCAATAAGGCTATCTGTCAATTCTTGCAATCGACGTGTACGATTTGTATGCTGAGATACTGTGTTTATATGTTGTTTTTGCAACCTTAATGTAGCTGCTTCTGGCTGAATCTCTTCTTTTTTCCCGAAAAGGCCTAGAAACCCTTTTCGTTTCGGCTTTTTTGATGCTTCCTGTGTGCTTAGCAATCTTATATACGGAATATCTCTAACAATTTCATCATTAGCTTTTTGTTGAATCTCAAGAATCTGAGAGATCTTCAATAATCCATTGACTTTATCCTTAAGTAATCTTCTTAAGCTGTCAATTTGTATAGTAGGATAAGTTGTATTGAAATAATGCAATACACTGTCTAAAGATTTATGTTTTTGAATATATTCACTCCGATCTGTTTCTCCCCATTTAAATAATCCTTCTCCAGCAAGAGAGAATTCAGAAAAAGCTATGTTGAAATCAATGATATCTTCTTGCATTTTATTAGTTTCCCTATTTTGTTGTTCTAATGTATCTAATTTTATCCATTCATAATAATAGGCATAACCGATTAAACCGATACAACAAAAAATCAGTAAATAACCAATAGTCACAAGGCCTGGAAAGTGTTTCATAAACAGCACGAATTTACAGATGGTTTATTTGTTGGTTTTCAATTCCATAATAGATTAACACCTTTTTAAGTTTCAATACCTATTTATTTGTTAAAATTTATCACGTGATATCTATATCAACACCATCTAAATCAAATGTATACAAGAAATGCCATATACTTATAATCCCA
>CAJKRG010000060.1 GCA_905202215.1 uncultured Porphyromonadaceae bacterium | reverse complement strand
TCTCTTTATTTGATGATTTCTAAACTAACGCGATTTTATCGCACCAGTAGTAATATAACTTAATAGTTCTCCAAATTTGTCCTCAAATGGGACAAGTCTACAGACGAAGGTATTTGAAGCCGCGAGGACAGTGCCTATAACCGGCAAATTCACACAGTGAAAGGCATAGATAAAGAAACAATTCGAAACCAAAAACTTATTCGGTTTGATTTTGAATTTTAATACGCACACGGAAGCAAGATAAAAAGCAAAAAGTACTCCAAAGCAAATAAATAGTGGATAAATATTTTGACCTGTCAAAGTATTTGTGCCATCATAATAAACAGCAAAGCAAAAGAGAACCAGAAAAGTTGGAATGATCAGTACACTATATTTGTGAACGAACTTGATAATATTAATTTCATTAAGTGCCAAATACGCCCCTGCGGAAAAAAAGAAACAAGATGTAATACTGAAACCTGGCACCAATATCCATATTCGCGAAATATATGCAACAAAAAGAAAAACTAAAAAATAGAATTTAAATTTACGCACCATGTAATATATAACAGGCGTAAAGGCTATGACTACAATTAAATCACGCAGAAACCATAAGGGCAAATCGTATGGTCCTGTCATTCTTAAATTATATCCAAGCCAATTAACCCTTGTGGTTCCCCATTCATAAGTATCATAAAATATATGCCAGCTATTATATTTAATAGTTGAGAATATGTTTTCGATTGGCCAGTCTTTAATCATAGATCCCAATATCATTACTAAGATTGCCAAAAGAAAAGGCACGGCGTTCCATAAGATATACGGAAGAAGTAAGGTTCTCGTTCGACTTTGGATTTTTGATTTGTAGCCGATAAAAGACCATTTGTGAAAATTCGCAAAGAAAAGGAACCCTGAAATCAGGAAGAAGACCGGAACAGCAATATGGGATAGGACATGTGAAAAAATAATTCCTGCTAAATTGAATATTCCGCTACATGATAAAATAGGGTAATCAGCATCCTCTATATTGGTGACCGATGGAGTCATGTGAATGAATACCACCATAATCGCCATTGGGAATCTCATAAAATCAATGGTAATGGATTGGAGCTTTCTATAATCAATGCAAGATCGTGATTTTGCATCTCCGACAAGAATTGTATTCATGATAAATTGGATTATAGCATCAACTTATCATTTACAATACCGTATAAAAAAGCATAGGCCTTCTTATGCGTTCGTCGAGGCTGCGTCGGAATGAGACCTCTCTATCCTTATAAGAGAAACCTATGCCATTGAGGCTTAGGCATTGACTCCTTATAAGGATAGGCAGGTAATCCGACAACAGATTATAACTATTATTTTTTGTTCTTATCCCAATCTGATTAGTTTCCGACGCTATTCAGACGAACGCAAATAACAGTCAATGCTTTCGTTAATATGTCTGCACTTTTTGTGCGGGTATTTATCTTATATTAAATGTATTTTGAGATTTATTCAATATTTAAATCAGTATTATTCGGCTACAAAAATACAACTATTATTTGACATCGTTATTGTCCTCTAATAATAATCGTAGACTTAAGAATTCAATCTGAATGACGCGAAAGTGGCAGTTTACATCTTCTTGATGAGGTAGTGCGACACCATAGCTTTCATTGTATCTGTATCGATACATCGGATGCCTCTGCGCAGAAGAGTATTATATTCGGGACACGATTTATTGATAACAAATTTGGCGGCTCGCCCGTCGATATCTGCCAAAAGGTGAAAATTCCCGCTTCTGTACGCCATCTCTATTCTGGCGCCGGAAACCTTATGACCATCGCCGGTAATAAATTCCGCTTCGGAAACAGCCGGAAGATAACCCCAGTACTCAAGATTCTGATCTATGGCATCGGACATCCGCGCAATCCATTCGGGATCTACAGAATCTTCTTCGGCCAGATTTCTGAAGACCATCATTACGGCTGCAACTTTATCTATCAGAAATGCGGCATCTTTGATTCCATTGATCTCTGCAAAAGAAAGCACTGTTTCCCGGCTGATATTGCGTCTATATCCTCCAACCGACAGACAATGTTCGGTATTTCCCCGCCAACCGCCATGATCAAAAATAAAAGTCATATCATACGCAGGCGCCAGACTCCACTGGCCATCCGGTGTCATTATAAACGAGAAATTCTTATGATGATCGTCGGTATTGTTGGCGAGAATATTGAAGACGAGACGCAGAAACAGCTGTTCGAAGGCGGTATATGGCAACTTGAGTTTGCGACAAAGATCGAAAAGAGCCTCATAGGAATCTGCCGCCGGCGACATCGCGGCGAGGGTCTGTACATGCAGTTTGTTCCCGGCCGAATCTCTGTCGAAACGGTTTGTCTGAAAGTGCACACTGCTCTCGACCGCCATAAGACGGCTTGGCATCATATCTATGCCACAGGCAGTAGCCATACGATAGTACAGATATTCGATTCTGGCGGTATCGCGGCCGGGAATATCAAATTTCACTATACAATAATCATGATCGGTCAAACCGGAAATCTGGCCCGAACGCACGGATTTATCTGTGCGGTTTATCGCAATCACAGCCTTTGCCTGTCGGCCACCCACGGAAGACCCTACCGCAATCAATGACTTCATAGTCATTTCTTCTTCGGGTGAAATCACAGCATCCTCTCTTTCAAGCAATATCCTTTCGGCAAGAGCTGCAATAGCCGCCATATCGACATGGTCATTTTTAAGCCGGATCGCTTCCTGCGGCTGAAACTCAAGTGCTCCCATGCCTCGCACACCAATGAAAGCGAGTCGGTCGCAAACGCTTATCTCACGGTTAGATATATGATTGGCCGTTCTCCACTGCTCGAAAAGTTCATTGCCCCATGAATCCGGCAAAGAGTCGGAAATAAACGGAGGCACGCCATTGAAAGGTGGACGGTCTTCGCCATATACAGGAATCCGTCCGGCAAGCATATCGGTCGTAAAGCCTACGGCAAATGCCGCTTTTACTTTTTCGGGGAGATTAATATTGAAATAGAAAAAAGAACGGTTAGTCTTGTTATCGGAGGTGAGTGTTCCAAGCTCCGCACCCCATAGATATACTTTCACGCTGTGTCTCATGGCTTGCTCTTTGAGGGTTTCACACGTTGTTTGAGCTTGCCGCCCCGCATGTCGAGATAAGGCGACGGAGGCAAGGCCGGGAATATATCTTCGACGGCTTCGAGCATATCGGTGCATCGCATCAGTGCAAGAAGTGCTGTCAGCGAGATATTGGCGGCACTCCCGGTCTCGAATTTATGGATAGTGGCCAGTGAAAGACCGGTCCGTTGCGAGACATCGCGCTGAGTAAGAGCCATGCGCAGCCTATACTGCCGAAATCGCAGGCCAAGCGCCCGGACGATCTCGGCATCGGACATTGAATAAATAGTATTATTGTATAGTTTATCCATAAAAACAGCTCATAAACTATGAAATAATATAGTTTATCGCAAAGATAGACATTTAACGATAATCGGCAAAATTTTCCTGGTCAGAACTGGAAGTAGATGAATGGCGTGACGGATTCGGAGCGTAGTTCGAGTACGAGCTGTACGACAACTATAAAGATGAGCAGCTTTACAAGCCACGCACTGCGCACGAACCACGCCAGGGCCGAGTCCCAGAAGCGGGTCGGCAGACAGTGGGCAACGACAATCACAATCATCAGTATAAGCCAGAGGGTGCGCGCCGCTGCAAAAGCCGGAATATAGTCAAGTGAAAAATTGTGGAAAACGCTGTTGATCACAGTCCAGGAGTCGGCCCAGGAGTCGGCGCGGAAGAATACCCACAGCAATGCCACTACGGTCATTGTCAGCAGCCACGACGCCGCCTTTACCGGCCATGAATCGCCGATACGCCCCAGCCACGGCTTGCTCGCCTTGTGCACGGCGAGACCGGCACCGTGCATCGCACCCCAGAACACGAACTTCCATGCCGCCCCGTGCCATAGTCCTCCGATAAGCATGGTCGCGAAGTTGTTGACATATGTCCGGGCCGTCCCCTTGCGGTTGCCGCCCAGAGGAATGTAGATATAATCGCGGAGCCACGTCGAGAGCGAAATGTGCCAGCGGCGCCAGAAATCGGTGAGATTCCGCGCCTTGTAGGGGAAGTTGAAATTCTTGGCGAGCCTGAAACCCATGATGAGCGCTATGCCGATGGCCATATCGGAATATCCCGAGAAATCGCAGTATATCTGCATGGTATACCCTATGATACCCATCAGCGTCTCGAAACCCGAATATCCTCCCGGAGTCTGGAAGATAAGATCGTTATACTGCGCGATATAGTCGGCGATGACGGCTTTTTTGACCACTCCGAGAATAATGAGCCACAAACCTGTATAGACCTCCGTTCGTGTGGCGTGCCGGTTCTCGCGTATCTGGGGCAGAAAATAGTCGGCGCGCACGATAGGCCCCGCCACAAGGGCCGGAAAAAACGACAGGAAAAAGGCATATTCGAGCCATGTCGCCGTAGGACTCACCCGGCCTTTATAAACATCGATGATATAGCTCACCGACTGGAATGTATAGAACGATATGCCGACAGGCAGCACGAGTTCGAGAGGCTGGAAATTGCCTCCGACCATGGCATTGATATTCCATAAGAAGAAATTGGCATATTTGAAATATGCCAGTATGCCCAGCGACAATGTGAGCGATAACGCCACGCACCAGCGCCGGAAAGGCAGGCTGCGTCCGGGCGCGCTCATGAGCCGCGAAAGCCACCAGTCGACCAGCGAGGTGGCCGCAAGCATGAGCACGAAACAACCGCTGCTCTTATAATAGAAAAAGAAACTGAACGCGACTACAAAGACCACCATCTGCCACAGACGGCGCCGCAGGAACCCGTAGAGAGGCATGAACACCAGAAACAGCGCCCAGAAAGTGCCCGACGAGAACAGCATCGGAGCCGACGGATCATAGCTCAGGAATCGGCCTATGTTATGCAGGATATCGGTCATTTTTCTGACGGCTGATGGACGAATGTACGTTTGGGCCGCCCGCTCTCCTTCTCTGGCTTATCCATGCGGATAGGGTGCAGGCAGTGAGCCGGCATCCAGCGCGCCACACTGTCCATCCACTCTGCGGCCGATTCGCGGGTAGGGTGCGCGCCATCCTTGCCGCGCACGAAGTGCATGCCGTCGCTAAGGAAGAAAGCGCCTTCGGGAGTTTCGGCCGCAATGAGATCGTTGATACCCGTGTCGGGCTTCCAGTTGGGAGGCCCTATCCATACGAAGGGAATTGCGTCGATATCGGCAAGGATATGACGCACATATCCCCTGCGTTTTTCCGTGATATCCGGCACAAACAGTTCGTTGGCCCCCAGACATACGAATACGTAGTCCGGAGCGAGTGTGTCAATATAATGACGGAGTTTGCCGGAACGGCCCCAGACCTCGGAGGTAGAGCTGTACCAGATGACACTATAGAGTGTATGGCCGTTTTTTTCGGCATAGGCGGCAAGACGCGGGCCGAGCCCTTCGAGCATCGAGTCGCCGATAAAAAGGATAGTCTTGGGCACCGTATCACACGGCACCGGAAACGCCTGCCCGGCCTCTGTCTCAACCGCCACGGTATCGGGCGTTGCGACGGCACTCTCATCATCTTCTGCCGCGAGCAACGACGGCACGATCTCCGACGATTTAAACTTATGTCCGGCGATTTCGGGCATATCGACAGCCGAAGCAGCCGCGAAAAGTGCGAATGCCACCAGCAGAAGCAACCAAAGAGCCGTATAATGCCGTTTCATGATATTTCGCTATCGAATTATTTTCAAAAACAACCGTCGCCTGCGGATTGTTGAATCCCCCTCGGTCCGTCACCCCGTCGGTCGGATCACTCAATTGCTCACCTGCATATAGACCGTGCCGCGTCCCGGACTCACACGGTAGCGGCGCAGACCGTAGCCTTTCTCAGCGGCCTCGCCCGAAGTCGGATGTCCCATCAGCGAAAAGACATCATAGGTACTGTGGCACTGCGGGCACTCCGCAAGATTGGTTTCCCCATTGATAGCGACACGAACACCCGAACGGCATTCCACCGGGCATGCCAGATCATAGGCCATCGGATTGCCCATCACGTCGCCCACAAGAAGAACACCTCCGAAACCGCAATAGGTCGAGGCTGTATAATAAAACCCCTTCGGCAGATGTTTTTCGGGTATGAAACTGCGATGGTCGAGTGCCGAGGCGACCCCATAGATGTTCCACTCGGCTACGGTAGGAAATGAAATATTGACGGCGGCCGGAGGAATCCGGTCGTCGTCAAGACTGTCGCAGCCACAAAACAGGGCCGCACTGATGATTGCAGTGATAAGGGAGAGAATGGGACGCATGGATCAGGCGAGATTTGCGAATAAATCGCCGAACTGATCGGCAGCGCGTTGCAGGGTCGGGCCGATAAGAGGCTTGAGCATCATCGGGATCTCGACATCTATCGCTCCCTGGATTTCGGTAGAGTCCGCGCTCACAGGCTTGAACGTGATTTCAAGTTTCATGGGCACCGGCGATTTCTCTGCAGCAAGGACAACGCGCTCGGGTGTACGCTCGACGGCCTTGAGAGCTATTTCGCCGACCTGCGGAGTAGTAATGGTGATGGTGTCGTCTGAAAACGACACTTCGCCGATACGTGCACGCTGGTCAGCGGGCAGTTCGTCGAGTTTATGCTGTAGTTCGCGGAAATCGGCGAATTTAGCGGCCAGATCAGCGGCCGGCCGTTCTACAACAGTCGGTTTTGATGTATATTTTGCCATTTTGTCTGGAATGATGAATTATGAATTCGAAACCATGAATCTCATCGATGGACACTAATCCATATTCATGATTCATGATTCATCTTTCATAATCCACAATTTACTTTACCGTTCGGGAACCCAGTTGGCGGGATCAGTACGCCAGCGATGCAGGGTTTCCAGATCTTCCTCAGTGATATATTTCGTTTCGAGCGCGACTTCGAGCATGGCGTTGTAGTTGCTCAGAGTGATGAGCTTCACGCCTGCCTGTGCGAAATTCTCCTCGGCCACGGGGAAGCCGTATGTAAAGAGGGCAAGCATGCCTACCACCTCGCATCCGGCCGCGCGGATAGCCTCGACAGCCTTGAGCGAACTCTTGCCGGTTGACACGAGATCCTCTATCACCACCACTTTCTGGCCGGGACGGAGATCGCCTTCGATAAGATTTTCCAGACCGTGGTCTTTAGGAGTCGAGCGCACATATACATAAGGAAGATTCAGCTCGTCGGCCACAAGAGCACCTTGGGCGATCGCACCTGTGGCTACACCGGCCACGGCATCTGCCTCGGGATAGCACTCCATGACGATACGCGCCAGTTCGAGCTTGATGAAGGTGCGCACGTCGGGATACGACAATGTGCGGCGGTTGTCGGTATAGATCGGAGAATTCCAGCCGGAAGCCCAGATGAAAGGATTGGCCGGCTGAAGTTTCAGCGCGCTGATTTTAAGCAGTTTTTCAGCAAGTAAGCGGGCTACGTTATTCATAAGTTTTTATAGTAATGTCTTTCAAACTGCAAAGATAGCGAATTTTTAGTTTTCCGTCCATTCGGCAGATAATGTTTTTCAGCAGTTTTCTCGGAGATCACGTAAAAAAAGAAAGCACAATCAAAGAAAAAACGCCGCGGCCCATAGAGGGTGCGGCGCTTTCAGATATTTTGGCGGCCGGTGATTATTCGGCTGCGGGAAGTTCGGGATTTTCCTTTGCGGCTTCTTCAACAGGATTTTCTGCTGCTTCAGCAGCGGGAGCGGCTGACTTGCGGCGGCTGCGGCGGGTCTTGGCTTTGGCTTCCTTGGTCTCCTTAAGCATGGCTTCGTTGTAGTCTACAAGCTCGATGAAGCAGGTCTTGGCGTTGTCGCCCAGACGGAAACCGGTCTTGAGGATACGGGTGTAGCCACCGGGACGGTTGGCGATTTTCTCGGAGATGGGGCCGAAAAGTTCTTTGACGGCTTCCTTGCTCTGGAGATAGCTGAAGACGAGACGACGGTTGGAGGTGTTGTCTTCCTTGGCGCGGTTGATCAGAGGCTCGGCGTAGATGCGGAGGGCTTTAGCCTTTGCCAGAGTGGTGTGGATGCGCTTGTGGAGGATCAGCGATACCGTCATGTTGGCCAGCAGGGAGTCGCGGTGTGCTTTCTTGCGGCCGAGATGATTGAATTTTTTATTGTGTCGCATCGGGGTGATTAGTCTTTATCGAGTTTGTACTTGGAGATGTCCATGCCGAAAGAAAGGTTCAGGCTCGTAAGAAGGCTTTCGAGTTCGACGAGAGACTTTTTGCCGAAGTTGCGGAACTTGAGCAGATCTGTTTTGTTGAAGACCACGAGTTCGGCGAGGGTTTCCACTTCGGCGCTCTTGAGGCAGTTGAGGGCGCGAACCGAAAGCTGCATGTCGACAAGCTTCGATTTGAGAAGCTGGCGCATGTGGAGCACTTCTTCGTCGAATTCCTCTCCGGGATCGGGCTCGGATGTCTCGAGGGTGATTTTCTCGTCGGAGAAAAGCATGAAGTGGTAGATGAGGATCTTGGCGGCTTCCTTGACAGCATCCTTGGGCAGAATGGAGCCGTTGGTGCTGATCTCGAGGGTAAGTTTGTCGTAGTCGGTCTTCTGGTCCACGCGGTAGTTTTCCACCGTGTACTTCACGTTTTTGATCGGGGTGTAGATCGAGTCGATGGCGATAGTGTTGATATCGTCCTGCGGAGTCACGTTTTCCTCGGCGGGAACCCAGCCGCGGCCCTTGTTGATGGTGAGTACGATGGTGAAGCTTGCCTCGGGATCCAAATGACAGATAACCAAGTCGGGGTTCATTACCTCGAATCCCGTGAGCTGCTTGGCTATGTCGCCGGCTGTGAACACTTCTTTGCCTGAAACGGTGATGGTGACGCGCTCAAACTCGGTGTCTTCCACCTTCTGTTTGAGGTCGACCTGCTTGAGGTTGAGGATGATGTTGGTCACATCTTCCTTCACGCCGGGTACGGCATCGAATTCGTTTTTCACGCCGTCGATCTTGATCGACGAAATCGCGAAACCTTCCAGTGAGGAAAGGAGCACGCGACGGAGGGCGTTTCCGACGGTGATGCCATAGCCGGGTTCCAAAGGCTTGAATTCGAACTTACCGTAGAAGTTGGAAGCTTCCACCATAATCACCTCTTCAGGTTTCTGGAATGCTAATATGGCCATGGATCAGGTTTTATTATTTGGAGTAGAGCTCGACGATGAGCTGTTCCTTGATGTTTTCGGGGATATCTTCGCGTGCGGGCACATGGAGGAATTTGCCGCTCTTGGAAGCTTCGTCCCATTCAATCCAGGGATACTTGCTGTGGTTGAAGCCTGCGAGGCAGTCGGCGATAACTTCGAGCGATTTGCTGCGTTCGCGAACACCTACGACATCGCCGGGGTTTACTTTGAACGAGGGTATGTTGACTACTTCGCCATTGACGGTGATATGCTTGTGGAGCACGATCTGACGGGCGGCCGCACGGGTGGGAGCTATGCCCAGACGGTAAACCACGTTGTCGAGACGCGACTCGAGAAGCTGGAGCAGAATCTCGCCGGTGATACCTTTGAGACGCGAAGCCTCCTCGAAGAGGTTGCGGAACTGACGTTCGAGCAGACCGTAGGTATATTTGGCCTTCTGCTTTTCGCGGAGCTGAACACCGTACTCCGATGTTTTACGGCGCTTGTTCTGGCCGTGCTGGCCCGGGGGGAAGTTGCGACGGGCGAGAACCTTGTCTTCGCCGAAGATGGGTTCGCCGAATTTGCGGGCTATTTTGGTCTTGGGACCTGTGTATCTTGCCATTGTTTGAAATCAGTTTGTCGTCTGTCGGGTGGTGGGGCTCGCGGGGAAAGCCTTGTGCCGCCGTCGGCGCAGCCGCGACCATAGAGAGGTGATTTGAAATATGGTCTATTCGCCTTGGACGCACCCTTGCTGTTTGCTTTGCCCGGGCTCCCGAGGGACCCATGGCAGGCCCGTGGTCGGTATCGTACGGGACAGACGAGTGTTTTGAAGTATTGTTAGAGAGTATTGTTACTGAAATAGAAAGCAGAGCATGGCGCGGTTTCCGCTTGCGGGCGGAAAACCGGCCGTATGAACTGATTTAAACTCTTCTTCTCTTGGGAGGACGGCAGCCGTTGTGGGGCAGCGGGGTGACGTCGATGATTTCGGTAACGGCGATGCCGGCGCCATGGATGGTGCGCACTGCGGATTCGCGGCCGTTGCCCGGACCTTTGAGATATGCCTTCACCTTGCGCAGGCCGAGATCATAGGCGACCTTGGCGCAGTCCTGTGCGGCCATCTGTGCGGCATAAGGAGTATTCTTTTTGCTGCCGCGGAAGCCCATCTTGCCGGCCGACGACCAGGAGATGACCTGACCCTCGCTGTTGGCAAGGCAGACGATGATATTGTTGAACGAAGAATGAACGTGAAGCTGGCCTTCTGCGCCGACTTTGACGTTGCGTTTCTTAGCTGCGACTGTTTTCTTTGCCATGTGGTTCTATTATTTAGTAGCTTTCTTCTTGTTTGCAACGGTTTTCTTGCGGCCCTTGCGGGTACGGGCGTTGTTCTTGGTCGACTGGCCGCGAACGGGGAGACCGTTGCGGTGACGGATGCCGCGGTAGCAGCCGATATCCATGAGACGCTTGATGTTGAGCTGGATTTCGCTGCGGAGATCGCCTTCTACCTTGTAGTCGGCGCCGATGACTTCACGCACTTTGGCGGCCTGGTCATCGGTCCAGTCTTTCACTTTGATGTTTACGTCGATACCGGCTTTGTTGAGGATGCTTTTAGCAGCGCTGCGACCGATGCCGAAGATGTAAGTCAAGGCGATTTCACCTCTTTTGTTCTGGGGGAGGTCAACTCCCACGATTCTAACTGCCATATTACTTATCCTTGACGCTGTTTGTACTTGGGGTTTTTCTTGTTGATGACGTAGAGACGTCCTTTTCGGCGAACGATCTTGCTGTCCGGAGTGCGTTTTTTGACGCTTGCTCTTACTTTCATATCTGTGTTTTTTTCAGTTTATTTATAGCGGAAAGCAATCCGGCCTTTCGAGAGGTCGTAGGGCGACATCTCCACGCGCACCTTGTCGCCGGGAAGGATCTTGATGTAATGCATGCGCATTTTCCCGGAAATATGGGCGGTGATTTCGTGCCCGTTTTCAAGTTCGACACGGAACATGGCGTTCGAAAGCGCCTCGACGATTGTGCCGTCCTGTTCGATTGCTGATTGTTTTGCCATATAGGATTTTGGTGCTTAAATGAATTTGTCCATGATCTCGGATGGAATATAGTCGAAGGTGGTGAGCACCTCGGTGCGGCCGTCGATGATGGCCACGGTGTGTTCGAAATGGGCCGATGGCTTGCGGTCGCGGGTGCGGCACTGCCAGCCGTCGCTTTCGATCACGATATTGCGGCTGCCCATGTTGACCATGGGCTCTATGCAGATCACCATGCCGTCGACGAGGCGGGGACCGATGCCGCGGCGTCCGTAGTTGGGCACTTCGGGAGCCTCGTGCATCTTGCGGCCTATGCCGTGACCGCACATCTCGCGCACCATAGAGTAACCGCGGCGTTCGCAGTAGGTCTGGATGGCATTGGAGATATCGCCTATGCGGGCACCGGGGCGGGCGGCCTCGATACCGACATAAAGCGATTCGTAGGTAGTGCGCAGCAAAGCCATTTTCTCGGGGCTGACGGTGCCTACGGGGAAGGTAAAGCACATGTCGGCCATGAAACCGTCTTTTTCGACTACGTTGTCGACGCCGACTATGTCGCCGTCGAGAAGAATGCGGTCAGACGGAAACCCGTGCACGACCGTTTCGTTGACCTCTATGCAGAGGGTGGCGGGGAATCCTTCGTATCCGAGGCAGGCAGGCTTGCCGCCATTGTCCAGGATAAACTCCCGGGCAATGGTGTCGAGCTTGCGTGTGGTGACTCCGGGTGCGATATTACGTGCGATCTCGCCGAGGGTCTGCGATATCAGCAGAGCCGACGAGCGCATCGTCTCGATTTCTTCCGGTGTCTTGAGGTAAATCATTTAATGCTGGAGTTTAAAATGATTGGAGCATCAATATGCCTGTCCTGTGGTACGACCTTTGATCTTGCCTTCTTTCATCAGGCCGTCATAATGATGCATCATCAGGTGCGATTCAACCTGCTGGAGGGTATCGAGCACTACGCCGACCATGATCAGCAGCGATGTGCCGCCGAAGAACTGGGCGAAGTTCTGGCTGATGCCGAAGAAGCGGGCAAAAGCCGGAAGGATGGCCACGATACCGAGGAAGATCGAACCGGGAAGAGTGATGCGGCTCATGATGGCGTCGAGATACTCGGCGGTCTTCTTGCCGGGCTTGACACCGGGTATGAAGCCGTTGTTACGCTTGAGGTCTTCGGCCATCTGGGTGGGACGCACGGTGATGGCGGTGTAGAAGTAGGTGAACGCGACGATGAGTATGAAGAAGACGGCGTTATACCAGAAACCGTTGATGTCGGTGAAAGCCTGCACAAAACCGTTGTCGCCTCCGCGGAATCCGGCAAGTGTCATAGGAATGAACATGATTGCCTGGGCGAAGATGATAGGCATGACGCCGGCGGCGTTGACCTTCAGAGGTATGTACTGGCGGGCGCCGCCGTACTGGCGGTTGCCGACAATACGCTTGGCATACTGTACGGGGACTTTACGGGTACCCTGTACCAGCAGCACCGCACCTACGGTGACAGCGAACAATAGCACAATTTCAACGATGAACATCACCAGACCACCCTGGCCTGCGCCGTCGCCCGGGAGGCGGCTGTGGAACTCATAGTAAAGCGCTCCCGGGAGTCGGGCTATGATACCCACAAGGATGATGAACGAGATACCGTTGCCGATACCGCGGTCGGTGATGCGTTCGCCGAGCCACATGATAAACATCGAGCCGGCAGCAAGGATGATGGTGAGATAGACAATGGTCCAGAAGCCGAATGCCAGTGTGGTGCCGTTCGACGCACCGTTGACCTGCACCTGAAGGTTCACCAGATAGGCGGGAGCCTGGAGGACAAGGATCAGGACGGTGAGCAGACGGGTATACTGGTTGAGCTTCTGACGGCCGCTCTCGCCTTCGCGCTGCATTTTCTGGAACGAGGGGAGAATCATGCCGCAGAGCTGGATAACGATCGATGCCGTGATATACGGCATGATACCCAGCGCGAATATCGACGCCTGGGAGAAGGCGCCGCCTGAGAACATGTCCAGAAGCTGCATCAGACCGCTCTTGTTGGTAAAGTTGGCAAGGGCGTCGATGTCGGACGGCGAGATGCCGGGGAGAACCACATAGCATCCAAGACGGTAGATGAGTACCAGAAGGAGTGTTATGAGGATTCTCTGGCGCAGCTCCTGAATGGTCCAGATATTTTTGAGCGTGTCGATGAATCTCATGATTAAATTTTGTTAGCAGTGCCTCCGGCGGCTTCGATGGCCGCTTTGGCAGCTTCGGAGAATGCGTTGGCTTCTACGGTGAGGGCGGTGTTGATGGCGCCGCCGGCAAGAATTTTCACAAGCTGGCTGCGACGTACGAAGCCGGCTTCGCGAAGCTCCTCGATACCGATCTTCTGAAGCTTGCGGCTTTCGGCGAGCTGAGCGAGTGTATCGAGGTTGATGGCCTTGTATTCGACGCGGTTGATGTTCTTGAAGCCGAACTTGGGCAGACGGCGCTGGAGAGGCATCTGGCCGCCTTCGAAACCGATCTTGCGGCTATAGCCGGAACGCGATTTCGCGCCTTTGTGGCCGCGGGTTGATGTTCCGCCTTTGCCGGAGCCTGGGCCACGGCCGATACGGGTGCTCCGCTTGACGGAGCCGGGTGCGGGTTGTATATTGCTTAAATCCATTGTTTGAAAGTATTAGGCGTTGGTCACTTCAACTAAGTGGCGTACTTTGTTTACCATTCCCATCACCGAGGGGGTGTCTTCTTTCACCACAGTGTGGTTCATTTTCTTAAGGCCGAGCGCATCGAGAGTGCGCTTCTGCACTGCCGGGCAGTTGATACGGCTCTTGATCTGTTTGATTTTAATCTGTGCCATTGCTGGGTCTGTGGTTTTTATCAGCCTTTGAAGACTTGTTCTACAGATATACCGCGGTTCTGGGCCACCTGGGCGGGCGAACGCATTTCGTCGAGCGCCGCGATGGTTGCCTTCACCAGGTTGTGGGGGTTGGACGAACCCTTGCTCTTTGCAAGGACGTCGGTGATACCCACGCTCTCGAGCACGGCACGCATGGCGCCGCCGGCCTTTACGCCGGTACCGTGCGATGCGGGCTTGAGGATGATGCGGCTGCCGCCGAATTTGGCCACCTGTTCGTGGGGAATGGTGCCTTTGTGGACGGGTACGCGGATAAGATTCTTCTTAGCGGCCTCAACGCCCTTGGCGATGGCGGCCTGCACTTCGTTTGCTTTGCCGAGACCCCAGCCTACGACGCCGTCTTCGTTGCCTACCACTACGATGGCGGCGAAGGTGAAGGTGCGTCCGCCCTTGGTCACCTTGGTGACGCGGTTGATGGCTACGAGGCGGTCTTTGAGTTCGAGGTCGCCGGTCGACTTGACTCTATTGTTTCTTTTTGCCATAGTTACTTTAGAATTTGAGGCCGGCGCCGCGAGCGGCATCAGCGAGAGATTTAACGCGTCCGTGGAAGAGATAGCCGTTGCGGTCGAAAACCACTTCGGTGATACCTGCCTCGAGGGCTTTGGCTGCTACGGCGGCGCCTACGAGGGCGGCGATTTCGCATTTGGTTGCTTTCTGGTCGATGCCGCGCGACGAAGCGGCAACGAGGGTACGGCCTGCGAGGTCGTCGATGAGCTGAACGTAGATCTGCTTGTTGGAGCGGAACACGGTCATGCGGGGACGCTCGGCGGTACCGGAGATTTTGCCGCGGATGCGGGCTTTGATTTTATTTCGTCTGTCAATCTTGGAAATCATGATAGTCTGCGGTTAATGTTATTTGGCACCGGCCTTCTTACCGGACTTGCGACGTATTACTTCGCCGACGAACTTGATACCCTTGCCCTTGTAAGGTTCGGGCTTGCGCATTGAGCGGATCTTGGCGCACACCTGACCCAGAAGCTGCTTGTCGCGGCTTTCGAGAATGATGAGCGGGTTTTTGTTACGCTCGGTCTTTGCTTCTACCTTGATTTCCTCGGGAAGCTTGATATATATGGCGTGGGAGTAACCGAGGGCGAGTTCGAGAACCTGGCCGGTCGCTGTGGCGCGGTAGCCGACGCCCACGAGTTCCATTTCTTTGCGGTACAGTTGGTGCACGCCCTCGACCATGTTGTGGATCAGAGCGCGGTAGAGACCGTGCTGTGCGCGGTGCTCGCGGTCGTCGCTCGGACGGGTGATGTGCACGTGGTTGTCCTCTACGGTTACGGTGAGGTCGGGGTTGACGGCCTGCTGGAGTTCGCCGTATTTGCCTTTGACGGTCACTACGTTTGTCTTGGGATCAACCGTCACAGTGACTCCTGCGGGGATTGCGATGGGAGCTTTACCTATTCTTGACATAGTTTCGTTGCTTTAGGTTGATTAATATACGTAGCAGAGGACTTCGCCGCCGATCTTGAGGTCGGAGGCTTTCTTGTTTGTCATGACACCGCGCGAGGTGCTGAGGATAGCGATACCGAGACCGTTGAGCACACGGGGCATGTCTTTGTAGCCGGTGTACTGACGGAGACCCGGACGCGATACACGCTTGAGGCCCTTGATGGCGTTGACGCGGTCGACGGGGTCGTATTTCAGAGCGATCTTGATGGTGCCCTGTGCGTTGTTTTCACCTTCTATAAACTTGTAGTTAAGAATATAGCCCTGTTCGAACAGGATTTTGGTGATTTCCTTTTTCAAGTTTGAGGCGGGAACTTCAACCACACGGTGGTTGGCTTTGATCGCATTCCTCAATCTTGTGAGATAATCTGCTATGGGATCAGTCATTGGTTTGGATTTGTTTAAATTGATTGGGCCTGATTGCCCAACAATATTTAATTGCTCTCAAGGCGATGTCTGATTGCGGCCGCGGGCCGATCCGGAACATCGCCGGCTTTTCTTTACGGAGGGGAGCTTGCCGGGGAGAGCTTACCAGCTTGCTTTCTTTACGCCGGGGATGAGACCTTGGGAAGCCATTTCGCGGAACTGGATACGCGAGATGCCGAACTGACGCATATATCCTTTGGGACGGCCGGTGATCGAGCAGCGGTTGTGCTTGCGGATATAGGACGAGTTCTTGGGGAGTTTCTGAAGCTCCTGGGCAGCCTCGTATGCAGCCTGACGCTTTTCATCGTCGCCGTCGAAAGCGGCGTTGATGATTTTCTTGAGGGCGGCGCGGCGTTCGGCGTATTTAGCCACCAGACGTGCGCGCTTCACCTCGCGGGCTTTCATTGATTCTTTAGCCATAATCAGGTATTATTTTTTTTCGTTTTTGAAGGGAAGACCGAAGTGCTTGAGGAGGGCGTAGCCTTCTTCGTCGGTTTCGGCGGAAGTCACGAAAGTGATGTTCATACCCATCAGCTTGTTGATGTTGTCGATGTTGATCTCGGGGAAGA
>CAJKRG010000059.1 GCA_905202215.1 uncultured Porphyromonadaceae bacterium | reverse complement strand
CGACACAATCACCGACATCGAATAGTCGATGTATGCCGTCTTCATTTCGCTTTCGATATTGATTTTAAAGATGCGGTCTTCTTCCAACATGCGATAAAAAGATGTAAGTTAAGCGTTTTTGAAAAGCGTAGAAACAGCGACATCCGTAGCTGCGCCTTTCACGCCATATTATCACACAAAGGTACTCATTTTTTTTGAAACAGCAAAAGTTTTTCATGCGCGTATGCGCGCGTACATAATAACATAAAAAAGCCGTGACACCATTCCAGGGGTCACAGCTTTTGTTATATCGGAGATGGGAATTATTCAGCTTTGCCGGCGCTACCGAGCACATTGACGATTTTGTGACGGTAGAGTTTTTCCATGTTGTCACGGGCCGGGCCGAGGTACTTGCGGGGATCGAATTCGGCAGGCTTTTCTGCGAATACGCGACGTACGGCAGCTGTCATGGCGAGACGGCTGTCGGAGTCGATGTTGATCTTGCAGACTGCGCTCTTGGCGGCCTTGCGGAGTTGCTCTTCGGGAATACCGATTGCGTCAGGAAGTTTACCGCCGAACATGTTGATAGTATCGACTTCTTCCTGGGGAACTGACGAAGAACCATGGAGTACGATGGGGAAACCGGGAAGTTTTTCCATAACGGCATCGAGAACGTCGAATGCCAGAGGCGGGGGAACGAGCTTGCCTTCAGCGTTGCGTGTGCACTGTGCGGGAGTGAACTTATATGCGCCGTGGCTGGTGCCGATCGAGATTGCGAGTGAATCGCAACCGGTACGGGTGGCGAAATCGATTACTTCCTCGGGGTCGGTATAGGTGTGGTGATCGGAAGAAACTTCGTCTTCAACACCGGCGAGAACGCCGAGCTCACCTTCTACAGTTACATCGAACTGATGTGCATAGTCAACCACTTTTTTGGTGAGGGCTACATTTTCCTCGTAAGGAAGATGAGAACCATCGATCATCACGCTCGAGAAGCCACTGTCGATACAGCTCTTGCAGAGTTCGAAGCTGTCGCCATGGTCGAGGTGAAGCACGATCTGAGGATTGGCCCATCCGAGTTCCTTTGCATATTCAACGGCACCTTCAGCCATATAGCGAAGAAGTGTGGCATTGGCGTAGTTGCGGGCACCCTTGGAAACCTGAAGGATAACGGGAGATTTTTCTTCAGCGGCAGCCTTGATGATAGCCTGGAGCTGCTCCATGTTGTTGAAGTTGAACGCGGGGATGGCATATCCGCCAGCGATGGCCTTCTTGAACATCTCGCGGGTGTTTACAAGGCCGAGTTCTTTATAATTAACCATAATATATAGTATATATGAGTTTTACGCGTTGTCGTCAGTCACATTTTAATTAAAAAAGCCGGATACGCTTTTTGCAAGCGCAAAGTTAGTAATTTTTTTTGTGAAGCAATGCGAATATCGCCATTTTTCACATCCTTTTTTGCAAGTCTCATTCTTTTTTGTACATTTGTCGTACGTTACATAAATTACACTCATGAATTATATCATAGATCAGAGCTATGACTTTCCCGTAGCTCCACCAGATAGTCCGCAGGATGATTTTTTTAATCTTAGAGTAGAAACCCCGACCGGACCTTCAATATACCGTCTGAACAAATTGCCGTTTCAGAAACATGAAAATTATACTGTTCCATCGACCCTATGTTGCAGGGTAAAAAGTTTTGCAGATGATGGTTCTCCTGTCCTGACACATGTGATAGGCCCTTATGTATATGAATTGTATAAGTCTAAATACGAAAACAATGAGTCTTTTGAGTGTGAGGTTATATCTGTTCCGGCAGTTCCGTCCGAAGAGCCTTTCATGCTCCGAGACCGCAACGGTATTTTTTTCAGGCTCAACGAAAGCGAAGGCCTGCTCGTAAAGGGCCAGAGAGTACGTTGTAAATTTACTAAACTTACACCTCGTTATTTCGTTATGGCGCGAGTCGACGAGGGTGCGAAAATGCCATTTTTCTCGCCGGGCTTCCTCTTCGATGCTGTGGAAATGCCTGGAATAATGTGCCGTTTTGTCAACCGGCACATATTTTCTTTGCCGGAGTTAAAAGCGGTTTGCGATGAAATCGATGCGAAACAGCCGCGATGGGTTCTTTCTGCAAGCCATGCGATTCTCAGCCATCTCTCGGAATGGTTCAGGTTTGCCTCCATAAGCCGGCACGGGGTATTTTACCGTGCTCTCATAAATTATATGAGGGAAATAATATTGTTCCTGCTTGAAGGCTCGAATTTCCTCAATGCAGTCTCTCCCGAAGAAAGAATAGCGCTCCAGGATAGGCTTACGAAAGTTGTCGAGGCTCTGCAGCCTTTCGATCGGATGATAGAGCTTGTGCTCAGTGAATGTCAGGACGAGTTTGTCGAAAAACTGTTCGACAAACTCAGCAAATCAGGTTATCTGTATCATCCCTCCAAGCAGTTCGCCATTCTGATGCTGATATTCAGGCTACAGCCTGACAAAGTCGGATATTATCTCAGCCGTATATTCGAAAGCATATTCAGCCGCGATCTGGAAAACTGGAAACGCGAACCGTTCAGGAGTGCTTTTGTAGAACAGTTCCGTATCTACGTCGCTCAGGCACGCAAGGAAATCGACTTTTTCCCACAGGCAGGCAACCGCGAGCAAAAGACCAATATCGAGACGATAATCATAGCCATGGCGCTGGAGTTGCTTCTGTCAGAACCGGGCACCGATCTGAGCAAAACATATTCATTGTTTTTCAGGTATATCTCGTTGCTCAGACCTCTTAATACCGAAGCACTGCTTTCCAAATCGTTCCTTTCATTACTTGACTCCGTTCCTTACATGCATCTCGACTACGAGCAGCTCAAAGAGCCGATGATGATGATGACAAAGGCGACGATACTGCCTTCGGCGGATATGCTTTCACGGATTTCAGGATCGCACAGATACAGCAACGGAACGGTCGACATTTCGATCTCAGCCGATGGTATTTCTCTCGGCCGGACTGGCGAAGACGTCACGGAGCGTGTTATTCCCGACGGCTTGATGACATGGCTGAGACCTCAGATATATCTCAACGGAATCCCCGGCATATCAGGATCCAGACTCAGGAAATTATCAGAACACCATACATGGTGGCAGAATATCGAGACAGGACTTTTCGAACAAAAAATCGCCTGCATTCGCAACGAAGAAGAAGAGAGGCCCAGACGCAGGGCCGAGATCGGCGACGAAGTTTATATCGTAATCGATTCGGTCGACGATTATTTCACGAGCAATCCTACATTCAACTGCCATATAGAGGATACTGAATTTCTTGATGGTACAGGCACGCTCAGGCGCGATATGATTGTGGGGTATAATCTCAAACAGCCCTCGGAAAAGTCATATAAAGCGGCAGACGGCTCACAATTCGGCTTTCTCGCCACAATCACAGGCATAAAGTACGATGGTTCGTACATATTCTCCCTGCGCGACGAAGTTGACCGTATGCTCGAAGACAGAATCGATTTCGAGACAGACTATCTCACTGTCATAACTGGCATCAACGAACGCGATTACAGCGCGATAGCTCTTGATGGGTTCGGTCTGTTCGTTGAGAAAGATCCGTCACTCCCTCTTTCAATCGGCGATATCGTGCGTTGTCGCATAAACCAGAAAGGCAAGCAAGGCAATATACGCGCCTATGCCCTCGAGATTACATATGATCCGGCCGATAAATTCGATAAATCGATGGCTTTTGTCAATATAATGACAGAGCTTCGTATCAGTAATTCGGACGAGACAGCTGTATCACGCCCGGAAGAGGAGTTAATGCGCGACATCGACGAAATTCTTCATCCTGATGACATTCGCGAGATTGTGGAAATCCTGCGCTTCAAAGCCATTGCCGAGTCTGATCTGACGCAGGCTTACGACTACCTGAGATTCGCACGTCTGCTTGCTCTGACTATAGGAGATACTAAACTTGCCGAACGTCTGGGCACACACGCCTCCCTTCTTACGCTGCACCAATATTTTGCCAAAAACAACCGTATAGATGCCGACGAACTCGAGAATCTCCGCTCCGCTACCTCGGGCGATCCGTTACTGTCCATGATATTCCGGCGTCTCGAACTTGTTTCCTGGCTCGGTCGAACCGAGCGCAATGAAGAACTATATGCAAACTGCAACTCCGCCGCCAATGAACTGGAGGGCAGTATTGCCTCTATGGTTCTTTCATACAATCTCGTACAGGCTTCCGACAGCGGCGACAGTTCGATTTCCTCTACCATCAGAGGTAAAATCATGGAAAAGCTCAATGTAAACAACGAGACTAAGAGAGGCAAGTATTATGGTTCGGAATCAAAATATCTCGAATTCAAAACCTCGCTGGTATATCTTGCAGGTGGCCCGGGCGAGGAAATCAAAGAAAATCCGTCCGAACAACAGTTCCATATCCTCAGCCGTATCGCCGGCATGCTCAACGCCACCGGTGGCCGTCTGTACCTCGGAGTAAACAATGACGGATACGAAGTCGGGCTTCACGATGACTTCAGATATTACGAGCGCCATCGTGCGGTCGCAGGTCCGTACCAGTTCAAAATTAATAATGTCGACAATCTTTGTGTTTTTCTCGAAAATCTTATCGATGTCACATTCGGCTCAACCATAGCCCGCAAAATAACTGTAGAAGCCGATGATGAAGCCGAAAAGGAAGTTATTCTTATCTCTATCGGAGAATCTCTTGAACCGGTATTCCTCAACAACCGTCTGTTTGTCCGCCAGAGCGGTCAGTCCACACGTGAATACCATGGCAAGGATATTGAGGATTTCACTAAGGAACGCGCCGAATTGCTCGCCGAAAGAGCCCATCTGTTATCGCTTGATACAGAACCGAATTCCAAAAACGGAGCAGCACAGTCTCTGCCCAAAGTCTCCTCTAACGAAAAACAGACTCCGCAAGTAGCAGCGCAGATTCCGGCCACACCCGTTATCGAGACTTCGCGATGGCGGCCGAATCAGCTTCACAGCTGGGAAAACGGATATGCGCAACCCAAAGGATACCTGTATTTCGTCGAAAACGGCAAACTCCTCTACTCCACTAACGATTTATACAAAGAAACCGGCGAAGATGATTGCAATCTCGCCCTTGTAATACCTCACGAACTGGCCGACGGCTATCTGATTCTTGCATTCAGGGGAGAAAAAGCATCCAGAATTCCGCTTTCCGAAATATATGAAAAAGGCGAAAATATCGCTCTGGATTATCATTCGGCTGAAAAACCGATGTTTGCGGCTCTCGCTTCGAAGGACGATGCTTTGATATGCGTTGTGGCCGACAGCGGAAACTCGCTGTGGCGCCGAGGAATATCTATAGCCCAGATGGATAATTTTCATCTGAACACCACTCCAAGACGAATACATGATTCCGTCACTGACCATACGGTAATGTGGGAAATCGCCGATTCAGGCGCCCTACCAGCCGTAAACGACTGTCTTGCCGAGAATCTTCCGTCGCGACGTATCGGTGTCACTCTTCGGGTCAAGGAAGGTACCGAAGGCGCACCGGCCAAACTTGACGAAATCGTAAACAAATGTAAAGCTCCGGGCCTGTAACACATGGAACCACTATTTTCGATAATAACCATCACTTATAACGCCGAAGCGACTGTCGGAAGAACTCTTGAGAGTGTCGACAGTCAGTCTTTCGGTGATTATGAGCATCTGATAGTCGACGGAGCCTCTTCAGACAATACCATTCAGATAATCTCCGCTCATGAAAATCCAAAACGCGCTTTGATAAGCGAACGGGACAACGGCATATATGATGCCATGAACAAGGGTCTGGCCAATACAACCGGAAAATATCTGATTTTTCTGAATGCAGGCGACAAATTCCATTCCGCCGATACTCTTGCGGTCATTGCAAAGACTATCGCAGACAACGATATGCCTGGTATTGTCTACGGGCAGACCGATATTGTAGACAATGAAGGACGCCGTATCGGCCCCAGACATCTGTCCGCCCCGGAAAAACTTACGTTGCACAGTTTCTCTCAGGGCATGCTCGTGTGCCACCAGGCATTTGTCGCACTCAGACGCATAACCGGCAAATATAATTTGAAATACAGGCTGTCATCCGACTACGACTGGTGCGTCAGATGCCTCCAGCACTCGCGTAAAAACATCGGACTGATCGATATTGTGCTTATTGACTATCTGAATGAAGGTGCTACAACACGAAACCGATTCAAATCTCTTGCCGAACGATTCAGAATCATGAGTTTCTACTACGGATTCTTTCCTACGTTGGCAAGGCATGTCGCATTCACTATCAGAGCATTAAAAAGGAAACTATGATATTACACAATACCACATTTTGCATCGACGAACCATTCGAAAAAAAACTTGTCGACTTCGTAAAGGAAACCTATATGCCTGCCGCTTACGATTGCGGCATGTACAACGGTTTGCTGACTAAAATTCGCGCACCCAGAGAGACAAATGGCCTCAACGGTCAGTCAACAGTAAATTACGCTATTCAGTTCAGAGCGCCATCCGACGAAATCTGCCGTCGTTTTTCCGACGAAATCATGCCCGCCATTTTCAGCGGCATGAACCGCGATCTGCAACAGGCGCTCCACGTATACTGTACGGCGCTCGATGTCATCTACGATGCTGAGAAAAATGGAGAGTAAAGTCAGAGAATCAGATCGCATCATAATAGGTATCGACCCCGGTACTAATATAATGGGTTATGGCATTCTCGGTATTAAAGCCAAAAAGCCGTTCCTTATAGCAATGGGAGTTATCGACCTTCACAAGCTCGGCGATCATTATCTGAGACTCGGACGCATATATGAGCGCGTCAGCATGCTCGTGGAACAATATTGTCCCGACGAGATGGCCATCGAAGCTCCGTTTTTCGGCAAAAACGTACAGTCTATGCTCAAGCTCGGAAGAGCGCAGGGTGTGGCTATGGCGGCCGCACTCTCTAAAGAGGTACCTATTACAGAATACGAACCGCGCAAGATAAAACAGGCCATCACCGGTAGCGGTGCGGCCTCGAAAGAGCAGGTAAAAGAAATGTTGCGCCGTATCCTTGATATTTCGTCCGAGTCACTTGAGACCCGACTCGATGCTACGGATGCCCTGGGTGCGGCTCTCTGTCATTTCTATGAATCTTCTCGACCCAGTGTGCCTAAGGGAGCTTCCTCCTGGAAGGAATTCATAGCAAAGAATCCCGACCGCGTCAAATAGACTTCAGCGGGTAAGGATAATGGAACGTTCCTTGGCTATGCGGCGGAGATTGAGTATGGCATAGCGCATACGACCCAGCGAGGTATTAATGCTGACACCTGTCTGCTCGGCGATTTCTTTAAACGACATATCCTTGTAGTATCTCATCGTCAGAACTTCTTTCTGCGATTCGGGGAGCTCGTCGATCAAGGATCGCACATCACTTTCGATCTGTAGATCGATTATTGCATCTTCTATGGTGTCTTCCGAGAGTTCGCGGCGGTTGAGAATGTCATAGTCTGAAGTATCAGCCGAAATTTCGGCCTCGCTTTTTTCAGCTCTGAAGGAATCTATGGCAAGGTTTCTGGCAATCCTCGACAGCCATGCCGAGAATTTTCCGAAATCGCGGTAACGCCCTTGCCTGATAGTTATTATTACTTTTACAAATGTTTCCTGAAAGATGTCGTCGGCCAGATCCCGGTCGCGAACAATCTGGAGTATATAGTTAAACAGCTTGGTCTTATGCCTGGAGAGCAGGACGTCGAACGCATTGTTCTCGCCCCTTGCATAAGCTGCCACCAACTGCTCGTCGGTAAGCATCGTGTAATTCTGCATTTTCTATTCCTGTTTTGATTAGAGTAGAAGTCGGTCTATAGGCAGATTGGTTTTATGGGTTGATCATATTTGTTGCTGCAAAAATAACATTATTCCGGCAATATGACAACATTTTTGCCGGCACCTTTGCTTTATTTAACCATTTTGAAGCAATAAAAAGGTAATTTCGAAGTTTACCGTCAAATTCTCCGTCCATGCGATATACAATAAACACACGTATTCCGACGTTATAAAGACAAACCTAATACCGTTCCTGCCTATGGATAAAAGTTTTACTCTATCCAATCACGGCGTTCGCTTCAACGCCTATCGTCCTCGTCCGGCAATACGCCGCACTCTGCCTGGAGTCTCGTCTCCGAAACCTGAGACAATCGCGTTCCTCAAGCAGTTCGCACGGGCCTTTTATCCCGGCAACGACTCCCGGACTCTCAATATTGTTCTGAATTGAAGCATATCGGTCGCGTCCTGTTTCGGTGCTTTGCCAAATAGGACGCGATTGTTTTTGCCATTTGGAAATCATTCCTTATATTTGCGCAAAGAACTCGTCAATAATTATTATTAAATTTATGAAGAAACACAACTTCTATGCCGGACCGTCGATTCTGAGCGAATATACTATTCGCAATACAGCCGACGCAATAATCAACTTCGCGGATATGGGCCTCTCCATTCTGGAAGTGTCGCACCGCAGCAAACAGTTTCAGGCGGTGATCGACGAAGCAAGCGCTCTGGTAAAAGAACTTCTCGAAATACCCGAAGGATTCCATGTGCTGTGGCTCGGAGGCGGTGCCTCCATGCAGTTCTGCATGATCCCCTTCAATCTCCTTGCAAAGAAAGCCGCTTACATCGATACCGGCACATGGGCGTCAAATGCGATAAAAGAAGCTCGTCTTTTCGGTGAAGTCGACGTTGTGGCCTCTTCCAAAGAAGCCGGCTATACATTCATTCCCAAAGGCTTCGAAGTACCTGCCGATGCCGACTATTTCCACTACACATCGAACAACACCATCTACGGCACTGAAATCCGCAAAGATCCCGTCGTTCCCTGCCGTATGGTGGCTGATATGAGTTCCGATATATTCTCGCGCAAGATCGATTTCTCCAACTACGACGCCATCTATGCCGGCGCTCAGAAAAACCTCGCGCCCGCAGGCGTGACTCTTGTCATAGTGCGCGAAGACGCTCTCGGCAAGGTTGACCGTCCGATCCCGACAATGCTCGACTATCGCACCCATATAAAGAAAGGTTCGATGTTCAACACACCACCTGTTCTTCCTATCTTCTCCGCGCTCCAGACTCTCCGCTATTATAAACAACTCGGAGGCATCAGTGAACTCGAACGGCGCGATCTCGAAAAAGCCGCATACCTCTACGACGCGATCGACTCTTCGAAGATGTTCGAAGGTACCGTGACCGATCCGGCCGACCGCTCGATCATGAATGTATGCTTTGTAATGACACCCGAATATAAGAATCTCGAAGCTGACTTCGTTGAATTCTGCTCTCAGCGCGGCATTGTCGGCATTAAAGGCCATCGTTCGGTCGGCGGCTTCCGTGCATCGCTGTACAACGCACTGCCCATCGAAAGCGTGAAAGTTCTCGTTGAGGCCATGCACGATTTCGAATCCACCCATAAATAGTCAATAGTGGATATGAAAATCCTTATAGCTACAGAAAAGCCTTTCTCGAAGAAAGCTGTCGAGAGCATGCAGTCCGTCATCGAAGATGCCGGACACGAATTGTCTCTCCTGGAAAAATATACTTCACCCGAACAACTTCGTGCTGCAGCCGGCGAGGCCGATGCTCTCATAGTGAGGAGCGATATTGTTGACGAAGCTCTTTTTGCCGCTGCGCCGAAACTGAAGATAGTCGTTCGTGCAGGCGCCGGATACGACAATATCGATCTCAAGGCAGCTACAGCCTCCGGGGTTGTTGTGGAAAATACTCCCGGTCAGAACTCGAACGCCGTAGCCGAGCTGGTTATCGGCATGGCCATTATGGCTGCACGAAACAAATATGACGGCACGACCGGCTTTGAGATTTCCGGAAAACGGCTCGGTCTCCAGGCATTCGGACAGGTGAGCAGACATGTCGCATCCATTGCCAAAGGATTCGGAATGGAAGTCAAGGCCATAGACCCTTACTGTCCCGTAGAGGTAATGGCCGAAAATGGCGTGGGTGTTGCCGAATCGCTCTCCGATCTCTATTCGCAAAGCGATATTCTGTCGATTCACATACCGGCAACCCCCGAGACCGTAGGCTCTATCGGTAAGGAACTCATCGGTAAGCTCCCGAAAGGTGCCGTTCTGATCAACACAGCCCGCAAAGAGGTGATCGACGAGGCACAGCTTGCAGAAATACTGGAAGAGCGTCCCGACCTCAAGTATTTCGCAGATGTCAAGCCTAAAAATGCCGATGAATTACAGGCCCGTTTCGGCAATCGCGTATTCTTCACTCCTAAAAAATCCGGAGCGCAGACCGCAGAGGCCAATATGAATGCAGGTGTCGCCGCTGCCCGTCAGATAGTGGCTTATTTTGCCGACGGAACCGACCGCTTCCGTGTGAACTGAAACATACCGCATCTTTCGCCAAGGGCCGGGGGGGGCACTTTCCCCGGCCCTTGGCGTATAAAATGTATTTTTCACTTTTTTACTAAACATTTTCCCATTTCACGTCTCAAAAAAGAACCTGAAATTGGAATTAATGATTACCTTTGCATACGCTAACCCCTAAAAACACGTTTTTTTGATGGACATGCAAATTGACTGGGCAAATCTGCCTTTCGGATATTTCCCGACTGATTACAACGTACGCTGTGAATTCCGCGACGGGAAGTGGGGTCCTATTGAAGTCTCCCAATCCGATACAATAAATATCCATATGGCCGCCACTTCGCTTCACTATGGTCAGGAACTTTTCGAAGGACTCAAGGCTTTCAGAGGTGCCGACGGCAAAATCAGAATTTTTCGTCTTGAAGAAAACGCCAAGCGTCTCATCGAATCTGCAAAGGGCATTCTCATGGAACCTGTTCCTGTGGAGATTTTCAAGGAGATGTGTATCAAAGTCGTAAAACTGAATGAACGGTTCATACCGCCATACGGTAGCGGTGCATCGCTATATATCAGGCCTCTCGAGATCGGTCTTACACCGCGTATCGGTGTCAAGGAAGCCGACGAATTCCTGTTCATAGTAATGGTGACTCCAGTCGGGCCTTATTTCAAGGGCGGCTTCAAGAACACCAACATATGCATCATGCGCGACTTCGACCGCGTAGCCCCTCAGGGTACGGGCCGTTGGAAAATCGGCGGAAACTATGCGGCATCTTTAGGTGCGGGTCACAAGGCACATGAAATGGGCTACTCGGCAGTCCTCTATCTGGATCCCAAGGAGAAAAAATATCTCGACGAATGCGGCCCGGCCAACTTCTATGCCATCAAGGACGGAAAATATATAACTCCGAAATCCGATTCCATCCTCCCGTCTATCACAAACATGAGTCTTATGACTCTTGCTCATGACATGGGAATCGAGGTTGAACAGCGTCATATAACGGTCGAGGAGCTCGCTGACTGCAGCGAGGCCGCCGCTTGCGGTACTGCCGCCGTATGTTCTCCCATAGGCGAAATCGACGATATCGACACCGGAAAGAAATACATTCTGTCGAAAGACGGAAAACCCGGACCGGTGACAACAAAACTCTATAACGCCCTCAACGCCATCCGGCTCGGAGAAGCCCCCGACACCTATGGCTGGAATACGATAGTGGAATGAAATCCTGCGACTGGAGGACAATAATAGACAGCACATATCCCGCAGACAGAAAAGTCCGCGGGATTTTGTTGTCTCATAGCGCGTCTGTTTCGGCCCTTGCCCTACGGATCGCCGACAATCTTGGTCTTGATCTTGACAGAGATGAGATAGAAGCGGCAGCAATGCTCCACGACATCGGTATAATCAGAACGAATGCACCCGGTATCGACTGCCTGGGCGAAGCGCCTTACCTTTGCCATGGCGCCATTGGGGCCGATATGCTACGGGAGTGCGGCGCACCCGAAACTCTGGCTCTGGTGGCCGAACGGCATACCGGAGCCGGCCTGACTCCCGACGAAATTGAGAATGCAGGCCTTCCGCTCCCCAAAGGTCGCAGCTATATGCCTGAAAGTTGCCTCGAACGACTGATCTGTTATGCCGATTGCTTCTATTCAAAAGGAGGGGACGGCAGTAAAAAAGATATAGAACGGGTCCGGAAATCAATGGATAAATTCGGATCCTCTGTCAGAGAGCGCTTCGAAAGGCTGCATAGTGAATTCGGCAGAGGCAATATTTAATGTGTTTTTTACGTTATTTAAACACCCGCTAACTGCATTATTATGAAACTACGATATTTTCCTATCCTTTTTGCCGCTATTATTGCCTTAGCCTCATGCTCTTCCGCAAAAAATGAACTTCCATACTTTGTAGACATCAAGGACATCAAGACCGGCATACTCGACACTCTCCAATACCTCCCTACAATCCGTCCTGACGACGAACTCTCGATCACTGTAAGTTCCATCAACCCCGAGGCAACAGCGCTCTATCAGATGCCTCTTATAAATCCGGCATCCACAGATCTTCTGGCCACTACATCTTCTCCGCGATTTCAGACATATATAGTAGACAGTCAGGGAGATATTACTTTCCCCGTAATAGGAAAGATTCATGTAGCGGGTATGACCACCGAACAACTTTCGGACTATCTCACAAAAGAAATTTCCAAAGACGTGAAAGATCCGATTGTAGATGTCCGCATTCTGAACTTCACCGTCTCTGTTGGCGGCGAAGTCAAACTCCCCTCCCGCATTCCCTTATCAAGCCAGCGTATGACAGTCCTCGACGCTCTCGTACAGGCCGGAGATCTCACTGAATATGGCGAGCGTTCGAACGTTCTTGTAATACGTGAGGAAGATGGAAAACGTACATATGCACATCTCGACCTCAACAAAGCGGAAACACTTAACTCGCCTTATTTCTATCTCAAACAGAACGACTATATCTACGTTTCTCCAAACCAGATAAAACAATCCAACTCACGGTATAATACCAACAACTCCTTTAAACTGTCGGTCATATCGACTATTGTCAGCGCCACATCTGTAGTCGCTTCATTAGTGATTGCCCTCGTCGTTAAATAACCTAACCAAGTTCACAAGCTGATGGCTTCCAATAAATCAGACTTCATTGACATTTCCGGACTCATACGCCAGTACATAAACAAGTGGTGGCTGTTTCTCATTTCTTTTGTCGTGTGTGTCGGCATTGCATTCGTCTATTGCAAGATTCACAAACCTGTATATGCCGTCCGTGCGAATGTGCTAATCAATCAGGAAGAGGAAAGTAACAATCCGTCTTCCATGGCTATGGGAATGTCGGGACTTGGCAGTCTGTTCGGCAATAACGGCTTTGTCTACGATGAAATTTTTATCATTTCGTCACATTCCCTCTATAAGGATGTTGCCAAAGATCTGTCTTTAGGCACCAAATACTATGTCCGCAAAGGGTTCATGAACACTGTCTTCGCCTATGATGACTATCCAATCGAGGTGATCCCAACCGCCGGTATGCTCGACACACTTTCTGTCGGCATAACTTTCAAACTGAAAGTAAAAAAAGACGGAAAGATCGACATCGAGGGCAAAGCCAGAAAAAAAGTTTTTGTCAAAGCTGAAAAAATAGAACTGCCTTATACTCTCGAGTCTGATTTAGGCACTTTTACATTCGCAAAGACCGATCATTTCATTCCCGACAAGGATTTCAAGGAAACGATTGTCGTTCAGGGCTATGACAGTGCTGCCGAAGAACTCGACACCGATGTCGCGAGCGAAATTGCATCCAAACGGAGTAATGTCGTCCAGATGGGTATCAACACGCCCTATCCCCAATATGGTAAAAACATACTCGATAAAATAATTGAACTGTACAATAAACGCACTATAATCCAGAAGAATGAGAAAAACGATCTGACATCTCAGTTCATCGACGGACGACTCATCATTCTTACTAAAGACCTCAACGATATCGAGACCGAAATCCAGAACTATAAGCAGAAACGGGGCATCATCGATGTCGGACTCGAGGCCGGCAAACAGTTCCAGAAACAGGCCGAATTCGAAAACACGCTCCTGCGACTGCGTACCCAACAGGAAATCATTCAGATGGCGAGCGAATTTATTTCCGATCCTGCCAATGCATACAGTCTTGTGCCTGTAGCGTCCAATTCAGAAGGTATTCCTGGCGGTCTCGACGCCTACAACACTCTTTTACTCCAACGACAGGCACTCCTTACAAGCGCCCGATCCGATAACGCCGCATTGAAGCTTCTTGATGAAAAAATCGACGCACTGCGCGACAACATCAAGGCATCTTTCGCAAAAACGCTTGAAAACGTCGACCTCCGTATCCGCGACGTAGAGCGCAACATGGAAAAAACCGCCGCCAAACTCGGAGCGGCACCTGTCAGCGAGCGTGAATTCCTCAATCTTCAGCGTCAGCAACAACTTAAGCAGAGCCTCTATCTGTTTTTACTTCAGCGCAAGGAAGAGGTGTCGATCGCACTTGCCAATTCATTCCCAAAAGGCACGATAGTAGACTCTGCCTTCACCCTCAGCGAATCGTTAGGCATGAGCAACAAGGTGATTCTGCTTCTCGCATTCTTCTTCTCACTGATAATACCTCCTGTATTGCTGTTCCTGCGCCGTCTTGTCACCAACGAGATCGAAAGCCGCAGCGATGTCGAGAAGGCTACCGATATTCCTCTTCTCGGAGAGATGTGCGAGGATAATTCAGGCAACAAAATCGTCGCTGTCAACGGCAACAAATCTTCTGCAGCCGAACTCTTCAGAATGCTTCGCTCGAATCTGCTCTTCGTGCTCAATAACTCTTCCGACAAGGTCGTTCTCCTCACCTCATCGGCTCCTGGCGAAGGCAAGAGCTTCATATCCATAAATATGGCGGCCGCTCTTGCAGCTCTCGGTAAAAAAGTGCTGCTTGTAGGCATGGATATCCGCAAGCCCATGCTGGCGCAATATCTTGGTATTTCGCCTAAATTCGGCATCACCCAGTATCTGTCGTCATCGTCGATAAGCATAGGACAGATAATTGAAAAAGTGCCTGGAATCGACAATCTCGACACCATAGTAGCCGGCCCCGTCCCCCCCAATCCTGCGGAATTGCTCGCCTCCGAAAAAGTCGATGCTCTGTTTGCCGAACTCCGCGGACAGTACGACTATATCATTGTCGATACAGCACCTCTGGGCCTTGTTAGCGACACCTTCACGCTCGACCGTGTGGCAGACGCAACTATCTTCGTCTGTCGCCTCAACCGGACAAAGGCATCGGCATTCAATGAGCTCAACGAGATATACGAGCAGAAACGCCTCAAAAAGCTCTCTATCGTAATTAACGGTTCAAAATCCCGCAAAGAATACGGCTACGGAAACTAAGCTTGCTCTCTCTGCCGAGAAACTCTCTTGCCGTAAGTCGGCTTCGTCGCGTGTCATTCCTGTGATTACGCGACGGAGCTGGTTTACGCCGCTCGTGTTCCTGCTTTCAATGGCCCTCACGGGACTGTCGTTCTATCCGGCACTTATCGTTGTCGTGGCAATGATGTTCAAAGCATACAGGAACAGTCCTTATGACTTTGTGATCATGTGTCTGCTGTTCCTCGGCAACTATGGCCTGACTCAGGAAAATACTCTTCCCGTAAAAACGTACGACATATGCGTCATCACATGTCTCGTACTATTTTTCATCTATTTAAAACCTCCGATTGTAAAAAGAACAATTACCGTAGTAGCCGTATACGGTATCGCATTGCTTTGCATCGCATGGTTTTCACTCGAGTCCATGTCGGTGCAGCTCTATACCTGGCGAAACTATCTTGCCTTTATCTTTTTCATAATCCCGATTGTTGTTTTCTCACGCCGGCAGTTTGTGATGACCGAGTTCTGGAACAGCCTGTTCCCTTATGTCTTTATAATCTGTATCTTCTATATAATTGACGCATTCATATTCTCCGGCAATATACTCGTGCCTTGCACGGCGGCCTCACGTCAGTCAACCTTTTTCGATCCGCTGATGTCTCCGCTGTCTTTCGCGCCTTTCCGTAAGTATCCGCCAGGGCTCTTCCCGATGGTACTCCTCCTATATCCCGTAGCACGCTACTATAAGCTTCATTTCTGGCAATGGTGTGTCATCATACTTGCGTTATTTGCCAGTCAGACATTTTCGGTTCTCTCAGGATTTGTCGCCGCCTATATTTTCTTCCGCTTTGGACTGCGCAAGCTGTTGCTCGCCATATCTGTGGGTCTTGTTTCCCTTGTCAGCCTCTATTTTATCGACGGATTTCTTCCTGAAAAGAAAAACGGTGATATCATCCAGAGCCAGCTTCGCATAAAATCGTCGGTCGATCAGTTTTTCGATCTCATGGATGCCTCCGACGACGAAGACATTGCCGAATTTGCCTCTGGCCGTATGGCTCAGATTCTTCCGAAAGTCGAACTGGTAAATGAGGAAGGGCGCCAATGGACCGGCCTTGGGTTCCTGCACCCTGAGAAAAACACGGTAAAAAAATATGTGATAGACAACGAATACTACTCCGATATCGAATTCAGCGAAGAGGTCGCGGCTCTCGTCGAGGTAATACCGGTGCAGATATATATATCGACAGGCTGGTTCGGACTGATCGTGCATATTATTTTCCTTGTGGTCATCTATATGATGATACGAAAACTGAAATATGCGCCATACCTCATTTCGGTCTATTTCTGCTGCATATGGTTCGGACTCGGAGGCTTCTGCGGACTGATCTCCGCGCATGGCCTGTTTTTAGTCGCTTTAAGTTATTCGGCCATTATCCTTAATTCCCGCAGTCAGTTGAGCGGATTTCCACCTCTGTCGGGCAAATAAACAAACATATGAAAGGGACTGTCTAACAACCAAAGTTAGGCAGTCTCTTTTTTTATACACAAAATCTGAAG
>CAJKRG010000058.1 GCA_905202215.1 uncultured Porphyromonadaceae bacterium | reverse complement strand
ACCCAGGACCCCAACATTAAAAGTGTTGTGCTCTACCAGCTGAGCTAGCGAATCGGCTTTTCCTTAAAAGCAGTGCAAAGGTAGGGGCTTTTTTTGAATTGTGCAAATTTTTTGCCGTATTTTTTATGTTAAAAAACAATTAATTTATACAAACAACTACACGTCCACTCCTTATCATTTTTATTCACAGGATTTTATAAACAATATTACCAAGAAGTTGTTTTAGAAGACAAAGGGATCGATTTTGATGTCCTGCAATATTAAAATTCAATATGATCATGAAAAAATTTGTTTTAGCTCTTATTGTGGCTCTCGGATTCGGAGCCACAGCAGCGGCAAGTGATACATACGCCCACTACGCCTCTGTTCTGCCACAATCTGCCCAGACCGTGATAGCAAATAATTTCAAGGCCAAAGTAAGCGTAGTGAAAATCGAAAAGGATTTCGGCCGGGTATCCGAATATGACGTCACACTCAATGACGGCAGCGAGATATCATTCGATCGTCATGGCAACTGGAAAGATATCGAAGTGAATGCTTCAAAAAGTGTACCCTCCTCTATCGTTCCGCAGGGCGTGAAGAATTATGTCTCGTCCAAGCATGCCGGGCAAAGAATTGTCGGCATAGAGAAAAATCGCAACGGTTACGATGTCGAGCTTTCCAATGGTGTCGATATAAAATTCGACAAAGAAGCACAATTTGTCCGCTACGACGACTGACCTTCCAATTCAAGCAACATCTTTTTCCGATCAAGCCCGGCTGCATATCCGGTTAAAGATCCGTTCTTGCCAATTATACGATGGCACGGCACTACGAGTATAATAGGATTTCGAGACACCATACCTGCCACAGCCCTCACCGCACGTGGCATTCCGGCTTTTTCGGCGAGTTCGGAGTAACTGACAACCTCGCCATAGGGTATGGCAAGCATGGCATTTCGAACCCGAAGCAAATTATCAGTCTCTGCCGGATATAGTGGCAACATAAATTCCGGTCTACGACCAGAAAAATAGACCTCAAGCCACTCATAAGCTTTATTTAAAAGCGGATGCTCGCCAAAACAAGCTCCCGCTTTTATTTTTGATCCAAAATATTTCTGATCATCGAACCACAATCCAACGATAAACTCACCTTCAACAGCTATTGTCAAAGGACCCATCGGCGAAAAATATTTACCTAATATCATAATTTCTTTATAACGTGTGCCGGATTACCGACCGCAATACAATCTGCCTGAATATTTCTGCTTACAACTGCGCCCGCTCCTATCACAACTCGATCCCCTATAGTTACACCGGGCAAAATTACAGCATTTCCTCCGATCCACACGTCGTTGCCGATAGACACCGGTTCAGCCCACTCACGGCGAGTACGCCGTTCACCGGCATCAAGAGGATGACAGGCTGTATATATACCCACATTCGGACCGATAAAGACATCATTTCCTATCGTCACAGGAGCTTCATCGAGGATTGTGAGATTAAAATTGGCAAAAAATCTGTCTCCAATAGATATATTGCGCCCGTAATCACATCTAAACGGTTGGTTGAAATGAAAATCCTTCCCATACCGACCAAGAAGACTTTTCAATATTTCATGCTGGCTTTCAATATCTTCCGGATCAAGATTATTAAACTTCCAAAGAGCCCGACGGGTCTGCTTGAGCATCTCTATCAGTTCCGGACATGCCGCGTCGTAAACGCGACCTGAAATCATATCCGTCCATACGGTATCAAAATCTTTATTCTCCATAGTGTAAGTTGATATTCACAAAAGTACAAAATTTTCGCTATCTTTGTCTTTAAAATAGAAAAATATCTCTGCACCATGGTTCCTGATTTAGACTTCAATAATTTACTCACATTGCTGAAGCGCGACCGCAGCGTAAGGCGTTTTGACGAATCTCGCCGCATTGACGAGGGTACTCTCAAACATCTCGTCGAATTAGCACGTTATTGTGCCTCTGGACGCAACCTACAACCTTTACGCTATCGCATCGTGACCAATGAAAATGAATGCTCCGATGTTTTCGATACTCTGGCATGGGCCGGATACTATAAAGATTGGCCTGGTCCAGAACCTGGCCAACGACCGACAGCTTATCTGGTGCAGTGCCTTGATACAGAACTGTGTCAGGATTGCCTTTGTGACGATGGACTCCAGCTACAGGCTATAACACTCGGGGCAACGGCTCTGGGGATATCAGGGTGTATCATAAAGGCATTTAACGCCCCGCGAATGTCCGAGATTCTGAAACTTGAAAAACGCTATCGCCCTCGGTATGTACTCGCATTGGGATATCAGGCCGAAGAGGTATGTATAGTACCGATGGGACCGGACGGCGATTTCAAATATTACCGCGATGATTCTGATCGGCAATGTGTTCCTAAACGCAGTATTGATGATCTTATCATATTCTGACAAAAAGGATTCCTCCCTAAATTCTTTTGCCCAATAAAACCACGTGCGACAATTGGCGAGACTGGATTTAGAGGATATTAAAGAATTAACTGCTAAAACAGCACTTTTGGTTGTACAAGTACAGCCAAAAAAGTTTTGCATCTGCCAAAAATAATGCCTACCTTTGCAAATGAAATAAACAACTCGTCTCCGTAGTTCAATGGATAGAATATCGGATTCCGGTTCCGACGATTGGGGTTCGACTCCCCACGGGGATACTCAAGAGAGCCAACTTTAAAAAGTTGGCTCTCTTTATTTTTTGCATTCATAGAAATCTATTGCAACGTATGCTTCGATTTGCGGTACAAATTGGGCTCGACGAGAATTTCGACTTTGTTTCTTAATTGTTAAGCCCATCTTAGTCTGCTATTATTTATTTGAAGAATCGAAATTATATTTTTATATTTGTAGTTGAACACCGCCACAAATGTGATGTGCGCCATCTAACGCCACTGCAGAAGCGCAAAAGATAACTACAAACTCCTTATTCCTACAAATAAATAATACGACGAACAAGAAATACCAATCAACAAAATAGCCCTTGTCTACCGCGTCATGGGCACAATGAAATCCTTCTAAACCATGAAAAAGACATTGACATTAATCTTATTTACGTTCCTATCTCTCTATTGCCGGGCGGGGCTACCATTTTCCGAAGTGAACAATGCCTGGAATATATCTTTTATAGGCTCATATGTCGGCTATAATGATCCGATATCCTATGGAGCGGTCGGAGGCTCCCTCACTATAAAGGGATTCTATATTGATATAATGGGGTTCTCCCCTATACATAATAATGATGTCCGTGTTGACAAGTGGAACGACAAGTCATCTTTTTTGTGTCATTTTGGCTATCAGATCCCCATTATCAAGCAATTACGTCTGATACCGATAGTAGGCTACGCCCATATAAGCCAGGGCATAACCGATGGCAACAATTGGACCGCAGGAAGCAACGGCATATCCAACAAATACCACACACTCCGCAACATCTCCCGCTTTGATTATGGAGGAATCATAGTATTAAACTATAAACGAGCCATATTCAACATCGGCATAACACGCTCCTGCATTACTGGCGGTATAGGATTAGAACTATAAAAACAACCTCGCAAAACCTAAATAAAAAATGAAACAGACCATCAACATCATCGCTTCTCTTCTAATTGTAATGGCGGCATGCTCCGGCAATAAACATCGCGAAGAAGTCTGCGGATTATATTTCGGCTCAACCCCAAAAGAAGTAGTGAAATCACTCGAAGAGCAGGGCTGCGTTGTGACTGACAAAGAAAACAAATTTAAGATATACACCATAAAGCCTGGCGCCGGATTTAAAGTTGCAGGCATTTTCTGGGCACAAATCACATGCAAATTTGATGCATACGACGGTCTCAACGAAGTTACATTTGAAACATTAATAATACCATCGGAATCTGATATAAAAACAATGTGCCGAGAACTCACCAAACAATATGGCGAAGAATTCCATCTCGACCTATTTGACACAGACCAACGCGCACTCGCCTGGCCCGAATCTCCGATACATGTCTATTACGAAGAAACCGACTACATAGCCACTCTGACATTCAAAGTCGCCGATTCGCGCGTCTTCGAGAAATAACCCTCCTACGAACCAAATAAACTCAGAAACATGGCATTATTTTTCATCATCACCATCGCGACTGTCATCTTAGAAATCGTAATCGTCATTAAGTTTTTTGAAATGAGTTCTGACGTAAGAAAGCTTAAATCCCACTTCTGCGATTTCGAAACCCTTAATGCCGATACTGCACGTATCGCCATTCTCAAAGGCACCACAGATGACCTATATAAAACGATTATCGAAAAAACTTACTTAATAATAATGCAGGGTCGCAATGAAAATAAAGCCGCTGTCAGCGGCAAAATCGCCGCAGCGTCCAACCTATGCCAAATGATCGGTCGCGAACTGCCTGCAGAGCTCCAATCCATCGAAGCCTTCGACAAATTCACCAAAGCCGACGAATCCCGCTAAAACCAATAACTCCACCCACTTACCCCTAAACATATTTCACACTCAATTAATTGCCCCGGCTATCTTTTATCACTTAGTAGATGAGCCGCACAATCTTCGCATAGCTAACGCCATAGCATTATTCGGTGCTTACATTGGTATTGTGCGCAGCGAATAATTTCTGTCTTTATTTCATGCAACTCGCAGATATCGCGCTATTTGCCGCCATAATTTGTTTCTATTATAGAAATATTTGTTATATTTGCGAAAAGAAATTCGATATGGAAAACATCTCTTCAATAATCATCATTGTTCTGGGAATCATATTCCTCTTAGTCTCTTTTGCCGCATTCAAAGCCGGATTAGACGATGTTGATAGACCTACGACTTTCACAACGACTATTAGAATCAAGTTTTCTGAGAATGATGAGACCGAGCCAAGACAACTGTCGGCCCGGACTGAGCCTGACGATCCCAAACATATCATTGTCGGTCAGACCGATACACAACCGTACTACTATACCCGGGACAATACAATTGATACCGGCTCGATAGATGATGATTCCTCCTGGGATTTTAGTTCAAAAAATTTCTCAAGATAAATTATCATATCAAGGAATTAAAGCACTGTTTCATCGCCTAACCGCCGCGCAACAGATTCGAATCTGAGCCGACGTTCTTCGGCGGTCATGTGCAATTCTTCCGTATGACTTTCAGTTTTTTTATCCCAAGGCAGCGGTAAAAATAACTATTTTGAGTCGGCTTTTATAAGTTGGCTCTTTTTGTTGCCATACCTTTGAGGGTGTAAAGGACTCCCGAAATACTCCATTTTTTTCGAAAAATCCTCCAAAACACCCCTTCAGATGATTTTGAAGGTACAATCCTATTTCTTACCTTTGTCAAAGAAAGACATCATAAATAACCAAATCATTAATCCAAAATCCAAACGACCCACAATGAAATTGCATCACATTTCGCTTCTGGCACTGACAGCCTTGGCGATACCACATGCCTCAGCGGCTACCTGGGACAAAACTCCGGGAGGAATAAAAGCCCAAATAGATTCCATTGAAATCGAAATAAATTACTATACGCCCTCGACTGTCCGCGTCGTCAAGAAACCGATAAACAAAGCTAATACAGATCCCAGCCTCTCCGTTATCGCAACGCCTGAAAAAATGTCGCTAAACGTAAAAAAAACAGGCGACAAAGTCGACATATCGAGTTCCCGACTACGGAGTTCTCTCAATCTGGCAAACGGCGAGATCAGTTTTTTCACAAATGAAGGCAAAAAGTTGCTTGCCGAAAAAGACAACGCCATACTGATACCGGTGAAAGATGCCGGTGCTCCTGCTCTGAAAGTAAAACAAGGTTTCGGGCTCGACCCCGACGAGGCAATCTACGGACTCGGCAACCTCGAAAACGGCAGATTGTCGCAGCGCGGCGAATCACGTGTACTTATGCCCGGCAATGTAGAAGACGGAATACCCGTCATACAATCGGTCAAAGGCTGGGGCATGATATGGGATAACTATTCCCCTACCCTGTTCTCCGATACCCCTGATCTTACATTTTTCGAATCGGAAGTCGGCCAAGGTGTAGACTATTATTTTATGTACGGAGGAAATGCCGATGGTGTCACATCGCAGATACGCCATCTCACAGGCAAGGTGCCTATGTTCCCATTGTGGACATATGGCTTCTGGCAAAGTCGTGAACGCTATAAAAGCCAGCAGGAAATTACCGAAGTCGTACGCCGTCATCGTGAACTCAGAGTTCCTCTCGACGGCATTATCCAGGACTGGCAATACTGGGGCGACAACTACCTATGGAACGCAATGGAATTCATGAATCCGGAATTCAACAATCCTCAGGCAATGATCGACGAAATACACGATAACAATGCACATGCGATAATATCGATATGGTCATCATTCGGTCCACAGACAAAACCCTACCGACAGCTTGACGAACGCGGCCTTCTTTTCAACTTCATCACATGGCCGGAATCAGGAATCAGCCATATCTGGCCACCCCGCAAAGACTATCCTTCGGGTGTACGTGTCTACGACGCATATTCTCCCGAAGCCCGCGATATCTACTGGCAGAATCTCTCGCGTCTCCATGCCATGGGAATTGACGGGTGGTGGATGGACTCGACCGAACCGGACCACGTGGATCCCAAACCGGAAGATTTCGACACCCCTACCTATCTCGGCTCTTTCCGCAAAGTACGAAACGCCTATCCTCTCATGACCGTCGGAGGCGTCTATGATCATCAGCGCGATGCAGACACCACCAAGCGAGTATTTATCCTTACACGTTCGGGATATACAGGACAGCAACGCTATGGCTGCAACGTATGGACAGGAGACGTTACCTCGACATGGGACAATCTGCGTCGTCAGGTACCTGCTGCGCTCAACTTTTCTCTGACAGGAAATCCCCATGTCAACTCCGACATCGGCGGCTTCTTCTGCGGCGACTATAACAAGACTTACGCTGACAACACCGCCACCCGCACCCCCCTCTATCAGGAACTTTATGTCCGTTGGCTCCAGTTTGGCCTGTTCACACCCATGATGCGCTCACACGGCACCGATGCCTTCCGCGAAATATATCAATTCGGAGAGAAAGGAGAACCTGTCTACGATGCCATCGCCGAAGCCATAAAACTGCGATACCGTCTGTTGCCTTATATTTATTCGACATCATGGGATGTATCAGACAACGGATCATCTTTCATGCGGGCTCTGATGATGGATTTTGCCGCCGATAAAAACGTACATAATCGCGGCGACGAATTCATGTTCGGTCGCCAACTGCTTGCCGCGCCTATTCTCGAGGCCAAATACACTCCCGAACAAACTTCAACCAAAGACGAAAATTCAGGTTGGAACAGAACATCGGCAAACAGCGGAAACACCATACAAAACGTCGACTTCCGCGCTCCTAAAGAAGCTGATGTATATCTTCCGGCAGGAACAAAATGGTGGGACTTCCACACCAACCATTGTCTCGAAGGCGGAAATAGCATTAATATTCAGTCCGACATTTTCACAATTCCTCTCTACGTTAAAGCCGGAAGCATTCTTCCTCTCGGACCCGACGTACAGTACGCTTCCGAAAAACCATGGGACAATCTCGAAATAATAGTTTATCCAGGCGCTGACGGCGAATTTACCCTCTATGAAGACGAAGGCGACAACTATAACTATGAAAAGGGACTCTACTCTACCATCCGCTTCTATTGGGACGAAGCTCATCATACTCTGACGATTGCCGATCGTAAAGGTTCCTTCCCCGGCATGCTCAAGGAAAGAACATTCACTATCAGGAGCGCTGCCAATGACAAAACAGCCAAAACAATCAAATATAACGGTCGCAAAACCCGCGTCAAACTATAAGAGTCTATAAATGATGAGTCGGAAGTTGTGTAGCTAAAGCCAACTTCCGACTCATCACTTCTAATTTACAATTCATCGTATGCCGTAGCGTGCGAGAATATCGAGAAGCGGCTGCCGGATAGACTGCATCCATATATAATAGCCGAAATCAGATGGATGAGTTCCGTCACATGAGGTCTCATGATTATCTCCCGCATTCGGCTCGATAAAATAGAGATTAGGATCGTTATCCATCGCCTCGGAAACTACCCTTCTGGCAGTTTCCTGTTTAGCTCGCTCGCGAGCGTCATACTGAGTATCGAAATTGCGATGTTCGCGATATATGGTCTGCATGAATACCACCGGTGTTACAGGGTGTTTGGCTCGCAATGTCGCCATAAACGGCCCGAAATTAGCTTCGATTTCTTCTGCTGTCGGATTGGAGAAAGCATCGAACACAAATGCATCGGCCGGCGTATCGGCAAGTACGCGCGCAAAAGACTGCTGCAGTTTAGAGTTTCCGCTGACACCGAGTACGGGTGTATGAAGGCCGGTAGCACGTTCGAACTGCATGGGATATGGCATTCCCGGACGAGAGGAAGACACACCGTGCGTGAAGCTCGAGCCCCAGAACACCACCCGATGGCGAAACGGATTGCCAATCGGACGCACATAGCAACCCTGTGCAACTCCTACAGACACAGAATCGACAATCGAAATCAGCGGCAGATAAAGAATACACTCCTTATTGCCCGGAGCAAGATTCGACACCAGTGCAAGCCGCTCTCCGGGCTTTTTGCGCGGTGTATTGTTGCCCGCATACTTCCACTGTCCGTCCTTATCGCGGATATAGAGATCTACACCAGATGCAGCAAGATCGGGCTGATTATATGCTGAATTTTTCTTCTGATATCCTATCGTGCAGTACACACAGTCGCTGTTTGTTTCAAAAGCGAGTGCGAGACCGGCAGGATACTGTACGAGCGATTTCCGCTGATAGTCAGTAAAACCGTCATATTTCGCCGTATCCACACGGGCATATCGCCTCGGAGTATCCATCAGTTTATTGATGAGCGTAAGCTCGCTGCCGTCCGTAAATTCCAGATCAGGTGTCTTTTGTGCCGCATTTGCAGTCAGGGACACAGCTACAAGCGCGATCAAAGCGATTTTCTTCATTGTTTTATAGAGTTTTATTCAAGTGTATCGAAATCTGTCATACCAGTCCAATGCTTTTTATTTTTCCATACCATGACGCTGCCATAGATCTCTATATCCACAAAACAAAGGTAACCATAATTCCCCTAAATTCTTTTATTCTCAAAAAAAATCAGTTCATCAAATCAAGAGACCCTCACATCGGCTCGGATACGATATCAGAAAATATCCAAATATTTGCCAATGCCATGCAGTATTCCGATGTCTCGCGACTCATTTATAAAAAGGACGAATCCAAATTTGCAGTATCGCACCCTATCAATAATGCTTAGAGAGTGTTTGAAATTGACTTATGTTAAGATTTAGAGAAGATTTCCGAGACTGTTTTGAGATTGAATGAAGGAATTATGGGTTCCATAATGACTGAATGAAAGCTTAAAACAGCCCGGAAAGGCCTCTAAAGATTTCATAAAGTTAAATTCAAACGCTCTCTTAAATTTCCCGAAATATAACTCCTATGCAGAATTTAATCAAAACCATTTGCTGTCTGCTGTCGATATTGACATTTATATCCTGCAAAGATAATCCTGATGCGGTCGAACCATTCGCCCCAGCAACAATATCCGGTACATTACCCGTCATGTATATCGAAACAGAGCACCACAGGCCCGTTGAATCAAAAGATGAATATCTCACTTCCTCATATTATCTCGATGCAATGGGAATCGAAGGTATTGAGCCATTGGGCTCCGCAGAAAACAGATTGCCTATGCAGATACGCGGACGAGGTCATTCGTCATGGAAAAGCCCCAAAAAACCGTATAAAATCAAACTGGGGGAAAAGACTGCAATAATGGGGATGCCGGAAAACAAACATTGGGCTCTCTTGAAGCCGTCAGAGAATACAGTCGCCGGATTACAGTTGGGAAAACTGATGAATATCGGATGGACACCATCTTTCCGGCCGGTAGAAGTCGTATTGAACGGCGATTATATCGGACTATATTTTTTAACAGAAACCATCCGCATAGACAAAAACCGCGTGAATATATATGAACAAAAGGATCAGGAAACCGATCCCGATCTGATAAGCGGAGGATGGCTTGTGGAAGTTGACAACTACCGCGATGAATGCCAGATCATTATACCTGAAAACAATCTATGGGATCTGACATTGCGCTATCACTCTCCCGAAAATTTATCGAGTGTACAACTTCAGTGGCTCACAGACGAGTTCAATACTATCACCAAAGCAATCTATTCGTCTGACAAAACTTCAACCATATGGGAAGATCATATTGATATCGAAAGCATGGCCCGATATTTCATATTGCAGGAGGTGATGGATAATCCCGATGGTTTTCACGGCAGTTTCTACCTTCATAAAGATTCCGGCGATAATTCGAAATGGCTCGCCGGTCCGATTTGGGATCTGGTATGCTATAACCGACATAAAACCGACTATACTTTCAAAATGAAGGCACATTACGGCTTCAGACCTCACTGGATCGGAGAAATGATTCAATATAACAGTTTTTGTCATGCTGTCGAATGTGTGTGGCGCGAATGTTATCCTGACAAACTGACTGCGATATTCGATTATACCGACAATATATTGCTCCCTCTTGACAAAGCATGGCAAAATGATTGTGCAAGATGGAACGACGATCCGACCCAGACAGCTCAACTAAGAGCGGATCGAATAAAAAATGCTCTTCAAAGAAATATGGAGTGGTTTAACAGCCATTTACCAACAGCTCCTATCAGATAGGCAGAATGCAGTGAACAAAGCGGACACAGAAACGTTGGAATATTAACATATATTAATGGAATTCATCTCATGAATGCAACTGTTCCGCCGCTAAAACCTAAGAACGAATTTCGCTCTATCCTATCGGGAACAATGAATGCTTTGGTACTCGTGCTCTCGGTGCTGCTGATCGTATGGATATCTATTGATACGTTTGAGCGTGTCAATTTTATTGAAAATCATGCCTACATGACATTTCAGTTCTGGGTATGCATCATATTCATAACTGATTTTTTCATAGGATTAAGATATGCCACCGATAAGTGGCGATATTTCAGGCACAGGATAATTTTTCTACTCCTTTCCATTCCCTATCTCAACATTCTCAACCAGATGCACATCGTCCTGAATCATGATGCCCTGTACTTCGCCCGTTTCCTTCCACTGGCCCGCGGCGCTTTGGCATTGTCGATAATGATCAGCTATCTGTCGTCAAACGCCGTCACCAGTCTTTTCATGTCGTATCTGTCGATTATGCTTCTGGTAGGCTATTTCTGTTCGCTGATATTTTATCAACGCGAGGCAGGAGTCAATCCTGAAGTAAAATCATACTGGACGGCATTGTGGTGGTCGGCTATGAATATGTCGACTGTCGGCTGCGACATATCGCCTGTCACTGTAGCTGGAAAGATTGTCGCTGTCGTACTGCCTGTATCAGGTATGATAATTTTTCCTCTCTTCACGGTCTACCTTACCGATTATGTGACACGTTCCGTTAAAAAAGCAAAGGAGGAAAATAAAGAGCTTTGACATTGTTGCAAACGCCGGTGTAATGTCGTATCTTTGACAAAAAGCTTCATAATATGAAAAAGATAGGCATACTCAGCGACACGCACGGATATTGGGACGACCGATTTGCGACATACTTCGCCGATTGCGACGAAATATGGCATGCTGGCGATGTCGGTGACTATGACATTATTCTGCGTCTGCGAGAGATTTGCACGGTACGAGCCGTCTGCGGCAATATCGACACAGGAAGTGTGCGACGTAATTGCCCGGAGCTTCTGACCTTCGATATCGAGGGAGTACGCGTACTGATGACACATATCGGAGGCTATCCGGGACGATGGAGCCCCGGCATGAAACGACTGCTACGCGACGAAAGCGTCCGACTTATGGTCGACGGCCATTCGCACATACTAAAGGTAATGTACGACAAGGAACTCGGACTGCTTCATATCAATCCAGGAGCTGCAGGTCAACAGGGATGGCACAAAGTAAGGACCCTCGTGCTCCTCACAATCGACGGCTCAGACATGCGCGACTGTGAAGTCATAGAACTCGCACGATAAACAAAAGACGCGTCCACTTCTTACAATGATATAAAATTCGAGAAAGCAGTCACTATATAAGCACTGTCCTCCTCAGTATAATAATAGTGCCCGGACGAAGGCAATATATTAATGGAAACATAGGGATTATCCTCGAAATATCGTCGGGATACGATAGAGACCATCTCGTCGTGGACAGAAAGAAACACCTCGGCGCGACGGTGCATTTCGGGACATATTTTACGAACTCTCCTTATCTCGGCAAATAGTTCAATATATCTTGGTATCCAGCCTAAATAGTGGAACAGATTGGCATCATATTCTATCCCGTAAGCCTCACGAGCGGCGCGAGTCCACACATCATCCGGAGCGATTTTCTTGCGCATAATCTTCCATGGGGTCACAAACAAGCGCTTTGTCAATCGTATTCGTAGCGGGGCATTCAATAAAAAAACAGAATCGGCATTTCCCTCGACAGCTTCACGGATTGCAAATAACGTACCCATCGAATGGGCTGCGATCAATATCTTTTGATGATGTCTGCGCAATTCAAGGACAGTTCGGTGCACCTGACTCTTCCAGCGTGACATGGTCGTCTTCGCAAAATCCAGAGGCGTACCGCCATGACCTTCGAGAAGCAGGGTTTCCACTGTCCAGTCCGCGGGCACAAATGGCATGAGAAAGTTGAAAAATTCTCTGTTCCCAAGAATTCCATGCACAAAGAGAATGGCTGTCGAACCATTCTCTCTGTTATTTATCCTATCAGAATTATGCCCGTTCATATCTGCAAAAATAGGCATAAATTCCTTTTTATCATAAAAGTATCGTCGCTTTTTTGTTCTTTACCATAATTATATATTCGCCCGACTCAAGAATACTCTCTCCGTTTCTGTTCACGAAAGCCAGATCTCTATCGGGATCGATCTCGAATTCATACACAATCGTCTCACCTTTCTTAATATTCTTTTTTTCGAAGAATCTAAGCTCTCTGACAGGACGCGAAACAGAAGATACAGGATCGTATACAAACCAATGGACCGTTTCGAGACCGTCGCGGGAACCGACATTTGTCACGGGCACAGAGGCCTTGTATGTACCGTCGCCATTCTTTGCGACAGATATATCACCGTAGACAAATTCGGTATAGCCGAGACCATACGCGAAATCGTAAAGAGGATCTGTAGGCATGTCTTGATAGAATCCCTGATCGTGACGCGCACGCGGTCGCTCACAATAGAAAACCGGAATCTGACCAACATGCCTGGGAAATGTCATTGCAAGTTTTCCAGACGGAGCCACATCACCTGCAAGAATAGCGGCCAAAGCGTTTCCGCCCTCCACACCGGGCTGCCACATCTCCAGTATCGCCGCACAGAGCGGTTCTTCTTCTGTCAGCACGAGAGGCCTGCCATTACCCAAAACAAGCACAACAGGCCTGCCTGTTTCATAGATTTCCTTAAGAAGACGCTTCTGTATATCGGGAAGCATGACAGATCCCCTCGAGGCATTCTCACCGCTCCACTCTCTTTTTTCACCGAGACAGAGCACGACAACATCCGATTTTTTCGCCAAAGCCACGGCTTCGCCGAACATAGACGTGTCATCGCCATCAAAGTCACACCCGGCGATATACCCGACACTATTACCGAAACGTGATTTTAACCCATCAAGAATCGAAACAACATCCTCCTGATGCCCATGACCGCTCCACGAACCAAGCAGATGTTCCCTGTCGGCAGCCAAAGGGCCAATCAAAGCGATCCTTCCGTTGGCTGCCAATGGAAGAACATTGTCTTTATTCTTCAACAGCACCATAGATTCCTCTGCAAGCTTACGGGCCACAATTCTGCTTTCAGGAAGCAACATTGTCTCCGACGCCGGAAGTTCGGGTGTATATGGATTATCGAACAGGCCGAGGCGGAATTTAAGCTCAAGCACACGTGCAACGGATTTATCGATCGCCTCAATAGACACAACGCCTGAACGGACTAAAGCAGCCATATTCTCGGCATAGACATTATCTCCCATATCCATGTCGACTCCGGCATTGAAAGCTTTTGCATTGGCATCGGCACGATCCGCCGCCACGCCCTGCGCCACAAGCTGCGCGACAGCATTCCAGTCGGAGACAACAAAACCTCCGAAACCAAGTGTATTCCTCAATACATCGGTCAGCAGAAAACTGTTGGCAGTAGACGGTACACCGTTGATATCGTTGAACGAACTCATCACTGTAGCGGCACCTGCTTCAACACCGGCCCTGTATGGCGGCATATACGTGTCCCAGAGCGCCTGGTCAGAGATATCAGTACAGGAATAGTCGCGTCCGCCCGTCGAAGCTCCATAACCGATATAATGTTTCAGACAAGACGCAATATTGCCGTCGGCCGAAAGATCGTTACCCTGATATCCCTCAACGGCAGCGACAGCAAAACGGGCGTTTGCATACGGGTCCTCACCATAACCTTCGGAGACACGCCCCCAACGGGGATCGCGGGCAACATCTATCATCGGCGAAAACGTCCAGTCGATACCACCGGCTTCCGCCTCGTATGCAGCTACCGCAGAAGCCTCTCTCGCCAGATCAGTATTCCAGGAACAAGCCTGCCCGAGTGAGATAGGATATACAGTACGATAACCGTGAATAACATCATAGCCAAAAAGAATAGGAATGCCGAGACGCGATTCTTCCATAGCCTTGCGCTGCATGGCATTGCGCAAGGCAACGTCCTCATCGGTATATATCAGCGATCCTATCTGAGGCGGTATATGCTTAAGCTTTTCACCGGTATTGTTGATATTTCTGTTATTCCCGAATCCGGCCTGATTCAACTGCCAGACTTTCTCTTCCAAAGTCATACGTGACAGCAAATCCGATACGCGTTTCTCGACAGAGACATTCGGATCCTTATATATCTGGGCGAATATTGTGAGAGGTACCGCCAATGCGACACTGAAGCTCATAAATCTTTTGACAATCCTGTCTGTTATCATGATTATTAGATACTATTGATATGACAAAGATAGCCCAAATAAAACATATGAACGTTGCATATCGTGCCATTAGTGTATAAAAAAGCCCGGGGCTTTCGCGCCGGGCTTTCAGGGAGGGGTATGGAATTCAAAAGCGAATACTACTGGAGTTTGAAGGTTACGGGGAGTGTATAGGTTACCTTAACGGGCTGACCGTTGTTACGGCCGGGGATCCACTTGGGCATTGCCTTCACTACTCGAAGTGCCTCCTTGTCAAGAGCGGGGTGACGAGGACGTACCACACGTACATTGGTGATAGAACCGTCTTTGCCTACAACGAATTCGACTACCACACGACCGGAAACGCCTTCTTCAGCGGCAGCCGGGGGATATACGATATTCGCGCCAAGCCACTTGTACATTTCGCCTTCACCGCCGGGGAACTGCGGTTTCTGCTCAACCATGGCTATGTTCATAGGCTGCTCTTCTTCAACCTTGGGCTGTTCGATAACCTGTTCCTTAACGATTATCTTGTTAAGGTCATTGGTACCTTCGGTGATATCAACAGAACCTACGGCAGCTTCATTCTCAAGAACTTCGTCCTGATTCTTCACTTGTTTGTCTTCTTCGATCTTCTCGTCTTCAACGATAAGAAGGTCGGTTACCTGCTGCTGGTTGGCAACTTCTTCGGGAGCTACGATTTCTTCGGGTTCCTGAGGAATCTCGAATACCTCTTCTTCCTCTTCCTCGATTTCCTCTTCGGCATCAAAGGTAGTCACTTCCTGAACGGTGCTGACTGCCACCTGATCGTCTTCGGGTTTAGCGAAGACTCCGGAAATTGAAAGAATGAGAAGAACAAGGATTATCGCAACCGCGATGAGCACCGAAACAACAGCTTTGGTGTGACGCGCAGGGGAGGTTTCGCGCAGTTTATATGCGCCATACTCCTTGTTTTTACCTTCGAATACTATGTCGCGCCACTCTTTTGAGGTAAGATCTACATCTTTTGCCATTTTCTTTCAGCGATTTAAGGGTTAGGAGTAGATTCACCTTCCGCAGGAGCGGCAGTCATATGGGCTGCACGTGTACGAACGGTCGGGCGGATAATAGTCTCGTTGTTAGCCTGCTCGTAGTGACGGAGAAGCACTGTATCGGTATGAGTCGGAAGCTCGATGCTGTAACGTGAGATCTGGTTGATGTTCATCTCGTCGATGGCATTGATCAGACCTTCGTAAGTGGTGTTGGGACCGGGTTTGATCACAACTACAGGACGGGTCTTCAGAGAGTCGGAAGCATTCTGCTTAGCCAGCTTGTCAAACTCTTCTTTAGAGATCTGCTTGTTTTTCCACTGTTCTTTGAGCTTCATATACTCATCCATAACCTGCTGGTTCTTTCCACGAAGGATCTTACGGATACCCTGGGTCTCGTGATTCACATTACCGATAAACTGCTCCTTCTGGAGATATTTGTTTGTCGTGAATGAGGTATCTGCCATACCCTCATAATAGTAGATATTATGAATGGTTTTGCCCGTCTCAGGGTTGGTTGCAGGCTTGTCACCGTTATATTCGGTGTCAAGGATAAGGGTGATCGCTTCAGACTGCTTTGCCTGGCTCTGCTGCTCTTTCTTCACATCCTCATTGGTAGGAAGGACGATCTGAAGAGTCTGCGATTTAATCATCGTAGTACAGAGCATGAAGAAGGTAATCAGAAGCATGTTCATGTCCACCATGGGGGTAAAGTCCACATGGATCGACATCTTTTTCTGGGCGCCTTTCTTCTTTTTGCCGCCCTTGTCGGATGTATCTATTTGTGCCATTGTGTCTTTACTGATTAATTGGTGGGTTCGTCTTCAGATTTGAGGGCAGTCATGAGACTGAACTTATTCAGCTTCATGGTCTGGAGGTTGTCAAACACCATCTGAACAGTGGTGAAAGGAGTATCCTTGTCAGCCTTGATAGCGATACCCTGACCCTTACGCATAAGTGCGGTATAAAGGTTCGAGAGCTGGCTGCGTTCTTCAGCGGAAAGGTTTTCAGCCTGTTCGTTGTTGATGCGCTGGGCAACATTATAGATGGCTTTGAGCCATACCTGAAAGTCGTTGAGACGTCCGTCGCGATTTTTGTTATCGTCGATAGGAATTCCCACTTTCGGGTTTGTCATGTCACCCATGAATTTATCGCGCTCGGTGATAGACATCGAGAGGACTTCAGGAAGTTCCGAGAAAGGCACACCAATCATATTGGTGGAGCGGAACTCGGCTTTCTGCTGGTCCGAAAGGGCGATGCGGTTGTTCTTGTGCTGATCGTTGTAGATGGAGATCGCTTCGTCGAGCATCATGCCGCGAATTTTTTCGCTGGAAAGAGTCGAGTCTGCGTCGCCGGTAAACGAGATGAAGAGTTTACCTTCGGCAATCGAGGGATCGTCCAGTTTGCCCGACTTGTCGGCCGAGGAAACGAGCACGGTGACCAGATTGTTCATAGGCACCTTTTCTTCAGAAACAGAAGAAGGTGTGTAAACGATGGTCGGTTCCTTCTGAAGGAAGGTAGAAGTCAACATGAAGAAAGTAAGCA
>CAJKRG010000057.1 GCA_905202215.1 uncultured Porphyromonadaceae bacterium | reverse complement strand
CAGGGCTGGCGCATGAGATTTAACTATCCTTAAAAACCTTGAGTAGATAGTCAATATTGCGGCCACATTTCTTGCGTCTTCGCTTAAGACTGAGTTTGTCGTCTTGTTTTTTAAGCATTTCCAACGCATACTTGCGCATTGCGGAAAAATTGACAGCACCGTTTTTGGCGCGTACACGGCACATATCTTCCCGAAAAGTCACATCGAGATGCCAGTGCAGCTTGTTCTCGATGCCCCAATGCGCACGTATACGCTCAGCGTAGTAGGATGCCTCATCATTCTCCACACTGCTCAGATAGTAGATTGTCTCACGCGAGCGGAATCCCTTCTCCGTGCGCTCACGCTCCATTTTTATGATGCGTTTCAGCCCGGGCCACTTCTCGTACATCCCCTCCTGCTCCAGCAGTGTCGTATCCATAATCGAACAGGTCCTCTTTTCCAGTCTTCCGTGTCCCTTTTCCTCGGTTGTATACACTGACATCGGAGAGGCATTCCTAAAAATACTTTCCGTCAAGTCCTTGAGTATAGGCTGATTGTCTTTGAGAGCCATAAGGTAATCGCCTCCTTGAAGTAAGATCTGTTCCGCGATATTACGGTGTGTTCCCATGGCATCGATGGAAACCAGAGAACCCGAGAGCCATAACGAGGACAATACCGACGGAAGAGCCGTAAGCTCGTTGGTCTTGTCGTCCACCGCCTTTTCGGCTACGCAGATTTCCGTTTCGGACACCCATGCGTTGAGGATATACAATCCCTGACATCCCTGACTTTTTGGATTTTCTCCACGAAGTTTCTTTCCGTCAATGATGACCTGATGACCGCACAGGGATTCAATTATGTGGCCGCGGCAGCAGTCAAGACTCGCCCGGAGCTGGACGGGATTGACTGCCTCGACAACGCGCAGTATCGTATCTCCGCACGGCACGCCGTTGGTAAGCTTCAGCAATCCTGCTGCTTTGAATTCTTCCTCCCGGTCTGTCACCATATCCGATATGTCGTCACAGTCCTCACAGTCACACAATACGCCGATGAGCGCCATTCGGAGCACATCTTCAAGTTCATGTTTTACCTTACCCAAGTCTCTCGGGTCTTTTACTTTGCTGAAAATTTCTATTTGCATATCACTAATTTAGCTATTCTCAGTAATATATGCAATCTCTGAAAGATTATTTCACATAATCGCCCATATTTTTGACTGAATTTTAGCTAAATCTCATGCGCCAGCCCTGAAGAGTTTACGGAACAGTCGTTCTGACGGTTGACCGGGGGATAGTCGATGGTGTAATGGAGTCCTCGCGATTCGCGACGTTCCTTTGCCTGACGCATTATGAGATAGCCCACGTTGATTATATTGCGTAGCTCGCAGATCTCGCGGGAGGCTTTGGAGTATTTGAAAAGTTTCTCGGTTTCCTCATATAGAATGTCGAGACGGTTCCATGCGCGGTCAAGCCGAAGGTTGGAGCGCACGATGCCGACATATGTTCCCATGATCTGGCCGACTTCTCGTATACTCTGGGTGATAAGTACCATTTCTTCGTTGTGGCGTGTGCCTTCGTCGTTCCATGCTGGGACATCGGAACGAAGACTGATTTCAGGCATCTCGACAGAGGCGTGACGGGCTGCCGCATCGGCGTATACTACTGCCTCGATAAGAGAATTGGAAGCCAGGCGGTTTCCGCCATGCAGCCCCGTGCACGAGCATTCGCCGAGAGCATAGAGATGGCGTATGCTCGATTCTCCGTTGAGATCAACTTTGATACCTCCGCAAAGATAATGAGCGGCAGGAGCTACCGGTATGTAGTCTTTGGTGATATCGATGCCAAGAGAAAGGCATTTCTTATAGATATTCGGGAAATGGCGTCGTGTCTCTTCCGGGTCTTTATGTGTCACATCAAGATACACATGGTCGTCGCCCCATAGTTTCATTTCGGAATCTATGGCGCGGGCCACGATATCGCGTGGAGCCAGGCTGAGGCGCGGGTCGTATTTGTGCATGAACTCTTCGCCTCGCAGATTGCGGAGCACTGCGCCATAACCGCGCATGGCCTCCGTGATGAGAAATGAAGGGCGGTCGCCTGGATGGAAGAGGGCGGTGGGATGGAACTGGATGAATTCCATGTCGGAGACTGTGCCTTTAGCTCGGTAGACCATGGCAATGCCGTCGCCGGTGGCCACAAGCGGATTGGTCGTGGTCTGATAGACAGCTCCGCAGCCACCGGTCGCCATAACGGTGATTTTAGACAGGAATGTGTCGACTGCGCCTTCGGCTATATCGAGTACATAAGCTCCATAGCAGGTGATATCGGGGGTGCGACGGGTCACGCGCTTGCCGAGGTGGTGCTGTGTGATGATTTCGATGGCGAAATGGTTCTCGAATATATCGATATGCGGATTGGCTCGCACGGCCGCGATGAGGCTTTCCTGAATCTCGAAACCGGTGTTGTCGGCATGGTGGAGAATGCGGAATTCACTGTGACCGCCTTCTTTGTGAAGGTCGAAATTACCGTCGCTGTTCTTGTCGAAATCCACGCCCCACCCGATGAGCTGACGTATCTGTTCGGGTGCGCCTTTTACAACCAGCTCTACGGCCTTGGGGTCGCTAAGCCAGTCGCCGGCAACCATGGTGTCGTGAATGTGCTTGTCGAAGTCGTCCACTTCGAGATTGGTAACGGAGGCCACGCCGCCTTGGGCGAGGGCTGTATTGGCTTCGTCGAGAGTGGTTTTGCAAACAAGAGCCACCTTCACGCCCTCGCGGGCGACTTTCAAGGCGAAGCTCATTCCGGCTATGCCGGAACCGATGACAAGATAGTCGTATTTTCGGGTCATTGCGGTTTTATGTGAGTTCTACCGCAAAATTACGCAAAAAAAGCAAACGCTGTATAAAAAATCTTATAGAAAAATCCGCGTGCCTGCGTGCAGCACGGATTCTACCTCTTATCTGCACCAATTGGCAATTTCATCGAAATCGGCGATGTCACGTTTATAGATGATGAACCCGAGCACAATGCCGGTCACCGCAAATGTCCAGAACAAAAGGGCATCCCGGAGATTTATTGCGTCAAACGACAGCCAGATGAAAAAAGCCACAACAACACCATCGGCCCAGATTTCGAAATTACGCCGGCATTTCTTGATTCGAGCCACTCTGCTTGTCAATTCCGCGTTTGAAGATTTATATATGTCAAGGTGTTTTATGCAGCCGGCAATATAAACTTCAGCGACAAGGCCGGCGGAAATAGCCACACTGAATAGGGCCACCCACAGTAGCGGTAACCCTCCCTGGCCCCAGAGCGGATAACTTGCCATTGCCATAAGACAGATTGCCGTTACGGCGCACCCCGCGTAGGCTCGTCTCAGCATTCGGCTGCGCAGATCGCTCTTTTTTGACAATATGGCAATATTGGCGTTCTCGGTAAGTTTCGCCGATAGAGCATCCATGTTTTCGGCCATGTCATCCCATGTTTTTTTAAGATTCTCCAGTTCCATAATGTTATTATTTATAGTTGGATAATTTTTTCTTGATTCGATGCAGTTTGGTGGCGACCGTATTGCGAGGTATTCCTATATTAGCGGCTATTTCATCATAGTTGATACCCTCAAGCCACATAAGTATTACCGCTTTTTCCAGCGGATTGAGCCTGGATATGGCTTCATAGAGCCACTCTATTTTATCGCGGAACTCAGCATTGTCGGTCAGCTCGGCGCCAAGTTGCTGAATTGCCTCTATGGGTGCGAATGATATTCGTGGCGTGAATTTCTTCAACGAAACCACGCAGGTGTTTATACATACCCGGTACACCCACGTCGATTCCTTGCTCTCGTTTCTGAAAGAGGAAAATGCATGATATAGAGCAATCAGCGCTTCCTGGCGCAAATCGTCGAAAGGCACCGACGCATTCGCATAGAAGAAGCACGTACTGAAAATTATTCTTTCATTCCGCTTTATTAAGCCAGTGAACTGGCTGTTATATGTAGTGTCGTCTTTCATTTGGAGTTCTTTTGCTAAGTTAGTATGGAATCGTGTCGCTAAAGTTCCCCGATACGACAAAGGAGGTCAGATTTAACATCTGTTAAATCTGACCTCCTTTTGATATATTGTATCTTATGATTTTCTAAAAAGCGAGTTGAGCGAATTCCCGTCCTTATCCTTCCAGGCATCCCAGCCGTTGACGCTGTAGCCGCTCACGAACTTGGCGGCTGCGCTTACACTTGTAAATGCTTTGTTTAGAGTGAGTGTGAGATGTCCGTTTTTACGTTTGGTCAATTGTGCTACGAGTTTGTCGCGACGTCCTTTGTCCTTAAGTGAAGGAGTCGATTTTTCGGAAATTTCGCTTCCTTCGAGTACGACGATTTCGCGTGCTGTGTAAATGGCTTTGGCACCGCAGTAGAATACCTCGGCACCTTCGACCTTGGAGGGTGATTTGGCCGTGATTCTGAAAATATCACATCCGTAGAATGAAGTCAGAAAGAGTATGTCGTCGAAAAATTCCTGAGCGGCGTCTCTCTGATGGGGCGGCAGATTGGGCAATACGGGTTTGACTTTGTTCGGCTTCATAGAATAGCGTCGGGCCTTTGTGGCGAGCGCTATTCCCTTGGCTTCGAGATATTGAACGTCGGCCTTGTTTATGCTTCCGTCTTTTGCTATGAAAACAAGGGCGAATTGCCAGAACTCTTTTTCCTTGCTCTTGAAATGTTCCTTAAGCCGCTGGCGCATGTTGTCGGTCTGGCCGATATACGCTTCAGGCTTTGAAACCTCCATTTCAGAAGGACTGCCCAGAAGTATGTAGAAGGCCGGAGTCTGCAGGTCGATGTCGGGATTGTCGAATGCGTCCTGCACATTAGCTCTCGGTATTACAAGCATGTTGCATACTTTGTTGCTGATGAAGACGCTGCGAATGCCCTGCGGATCGCCGTCGACAAGATGAGTGATTATTACTTTGCCCATGCTTTATTCGAAGTAGAATGTGAGGACTATCATTTTTGAGGTTGCTTTGGCAAGCGACTGTGTGAATTTCATTCTGTCCGGATCATCGACGAGGTCAGGTCGATCGTGCTCAAGTATGTCGCCGAGACCGAAACAGAATTTTATCTCCGGATTAAGTTTGAAATAAGGAAGGTAGAAGTCGCAGCCGAAGCCGACCGACAGAAAGAAGTCGCTCGATTTCAGTTTTAGAAAGTCGTTTCGTTTTTTGCCGACGTCAAAAGCGGGCATTATGCCTCCGAGAAGATAGGGCCTGGCATTGCGATATCGCATTGCGGCATATTTGAGTTCTACGGGAAGCACGACAAGTGTCGATTTGATATTCTGGCGTTCAGTCTTTCCGCTGTTAAGCTCGAGCATGCGTATGTCGCGGCTTCCGAAATACATTCCGGGCGAGACTCGCACGGAAAAATAATTGTTCAGTCTGAGATCGAAAAGACCGTTTACGCAGAATCCCGGCTGATAATCTGGCTGGTCTAAGCGCCATTCTTCTCCTGTTTCGGTAATGAAGCCATTGTGTGTAAGGCGCAGATCAGATGCAAACACTCCGACTGAAAAACCAAGATGCCACTGCCGGTTGTCGGCATAGGGGCGATTGAGTATTTTGTCATTGAAGTCGCGTGTGAATGCAGTCTGTACGAATGCGCAGATGCCAAGCAGCAGAAATATGAGCCGACGGATTTTCATATCTTATTAACGCGGCTGATACACTAATTATTGCGCCACAGATGTGCTACCGTGAGACCGCAGTCTCTGAAAAATAGGCTCATTGGCGTTAAGAGAGGCTTGAATCTGGTATTGCTGGTCGGGGCGAAAAGTTTTATGGACGACGGAACGCAACTGATATGTATGTCGGCCGGCATTGGACGCGGATCTCCGTCGATATGCGTTCCACCCGATTTATGTCTGTGAATGGATGCTGATTTTACGCGTATCATATCGACAAGAGCATTCTTCCCTATGAATCCGGTGAGGAGATCGAGACCTAAAAGAGCATGTGAGAATGGATTCCCGGCATGAACAATGGCAAGATCGAGCATTCCGTCTGTTACCGAAGCATCCGGAGCAATGAAGGCATTGTTGCCATATTGCGAGGCGTTGCAGCATACTACGAGGAAAGCCCGTTCGGTAAGAATCTGACCTTCGGCCTCTATCACATATTCTTCAGGATTGAATTTAATGTACTCGTCGATTGCACTTTTCAGATACATCATGACTCCGCGGCGTTTTTGACGTGCGAAGCGTTCGCTTACCGCCGCATCGAATCCAACACCGAATGTGCAGAAAAACGGTGTGGAATTGGCAATGCCGTAGTCGGCATCTATTATATTGCGTTCGGCGATCACTCGGAGAGATCTGTCGATGTCGACTGGTATGCCGAGATGGCGAGCGAGGCCGTTGCCCGAACCGGCAGGAATGATTCCGAGCGGTACGTCGGTGCCGACGAGACCGCAGGCAGCCTCGTTGACCGTGCCGTCGCCACCGCAGGCAAGCACGCCGTCGAATGTGCCGCACCGCGCGGCCTCGGCCGCCAGTTCTGTGGCGTGGCCGGGGCCTTCGGTGGAGCATATTTCGAAGTCGATACGGGCACGCTCAAGTTTCCGCGCTATGTTGGGTATCATGCGCAGTTTCGAGACGGTGCCGGATATCGGATTGACGATCAGGCGTATTCTGGTGTTTATATATGCCTTGTCGGCTGAAGTCATTATTCTGCTTCTTTTTCAGAGAATTCCATCAGATATGCCTTGATGAATCCGTCGAGATCGCCATCCATCACGCCGCCAACGTCCGATGTCTGGAAATTGGTGCGATGATCCTTGACACGGCGGTCATCGAAAACGTAGCTTCGTATCTGTGATCCCCATTCAATTTTCTTTTTGCCGGCTTCGATTTTTGCCTGTTCGGCCATACGATGCTCAAGTTCTTTGGCATAAAGTATTGAACGGAGTTGGCGAAGTGCATTCTCCTTGTTTTTAGGCTGGTCGCGAGTTTCGGTGTTCTCGATTAGGATCTCTTCTTTTTCTCCTGTATATGGATCGGTGAACTGATATCGCAGACGTACACCCGATTCGACCTTGTTGACGTTCTGGCCGCCGGCACCACCCGATCGGAAAGTATCCCACGACAGAAGTGCGGGTTCAACTTTGATTTCGATGGTATCGTCGACAAGAGGTGTCACAAAAACCGAGGCAAAAGATGTCATGCGTTTGCCCTGGGCGTTATAAGGCGATACGCGTACGAGACGATGCACTCCGTTTTCGCTTTTTAGGAATCCGTAAGCGAAATCGCCCTCTACATTGATGGTACAGCTCTTGATGCCGGCTTCGTCACCTTCGAGAAGATTGGCGATCGATGTTTTGTAACCGTTTTTTTCAGCCCAGCGCAGATACATTCGCATAAGCATTGAAGCCCAGTCCTGACTCTCTGTTCCTCCGGCGCCGGAGTTGATTTTCAGAACCGCGCTCATGATGTCGCCTTCGCCGCGAAGCATGTTGCGCAGCTCAAGTTCTTCGAGCAGTTTCACGGCCTTGGAGTAGGCTTGATCCACTTCTTCCTCGCTCACGAGTTCTTCCTTGAAGAATTCGAGCGCAAGTTTGACTTCGTCGACTGCGCCTTCGAGCTGGGTGTAGTCGGCAATCCATTTCTGCAGATCCTTGATTTTTTTCATCTGCTTCTGTGCGGCCTCGGCATTCTCCCAGAATCCATCGGCCATTGTGCGGAGTTGTTCTTCTTCGACAGCTATTTTCTTTCCGTCGATGTCAAAGATACCTCCTCAGCGCAAGCATACGCTCAAAAGTCTCTTTTAATTGTTCCTGTGTAATCATTATTGTGTCTTTTTTCGAATTCAGACTGCAAAAATACGCATTTTTTTGTAATTTTGGGTCGTAGTTTCCAATATAGAGTACGATGGAAGAGTTTTTCAACAAAGAAGAGCGGGCGTTGTTTCCCGGGAAATGCCTGTATCTGGCACGTTGTCTGGGCCATGCTCTCCACGACGGCGATTTCCGCACCGTCCGCAAGGCTTATGCCGACTCCGATCCAGCATTATTGCCGGGTCGCGACCGTTTTGGCTTTAACTCTTTGATTGCAGCTGTCGATACGGCCATATCTCTTTGCCGGAGTATCGATCCCGACCGCAACATGGTGCTTGCCATTCTGCTCTCGCCGCTTTTCCGAAGCGGTGCATTGACCGACGATAAGGTCGAGAAATCGTGGGGCGCCGATGTCGCGCGTATGGTGCGCGGTCTTGCAAAGGTCGGCTCGCTCTATAGCAAGGCGGCTGCCGTAGAGAGCGATAATTTCCGTAAACTTCTGCTCACATTCGCGCAGGATATACGTGTAATTATCATCATGATTGTAGACCGTCTTACTCTCATGCGGGCCATCAATCATCATCCGGCCGAAAAACTCGTGCGCGAGACAGCTAACGAGGCCAACTATCTGTATGCTCAGCTGGCCCACCGTCTCGGTCTCTATGCCATAAAGTCGGAGCTTGAGGATATGTCGCTGAAATATAGTAATCGCGACATGTATAGCCGTATTGCCCATGAGCTTAACGAGACAAAAGTGCGGCGCGACGCGTATATTGCCGATTTTATCGCTCCTCTTAAGGCCAAGCTTGAGGCCGAGGGTTTGAAATTTGAGATAAAAGGCCGCACAAAAAGTATTTATTCCATATGGAACAAGCTTAAGAAGCAGCATAATACGATAGAGGATATATTCGACCTTTTCGCTATACGTATTGTCATCGACTGTCCTCCGGAGCGAGAGAAAGCCGAGTGCTGGCTCGCATATTCGATCGTGACCGATATGTACAGGCCCAATCCGAGCCGAATGAAAGACTGGATCAGTATACCAAAAAGCAACGGCTACGAGAGTCTGCACATTACGGTCTACGGCCCGTCAGAGCGTTGGGTGGAGGTGCAGATACGCACACATCGCATGGATATCATTGCCGAGAAAGGTCTTGCAGCCCACTGGCGGTACAAAGGTATCAAAAGTGAAAACGGTCTGGATGCATGGATGAACAATGTCCGCGACATTCTCGAGGCTGCGGAGACAGGGCCTATGGAGCTGATGAGAAACTTCAAGATGGATGTCTATTCACACGAAGTTTTTGTATTCACTCCCAAAGGAGATCTATATAAATTACCTCAGGGCGCTACAGTACTCGATTTTGCGTTTCATATACATTCGCGTGTCGGTACGCAGTGTGTTGGCGGTAAGGTCAACGGGCGCAACCGGAAACTGAACCATCGTCTCGCAAGCGGCGATACGGTCGAAATTCTTACTTCTCCGCGTCAGGAACCAAGTCGCGACTGGTTGTCGATTGTCGTTACATCGAAAGCAAAGTCGAAGATCCGTGCAGTACTCAAGGAAAATGAAAACCGCACGGCAGAACTCGGTAAAGAGCTTCTTCAGCGCCGTTTTGCCAACCGTAAGATAGAACTGGACGAAGCAACGATGTCGCGTACGATAGCCAAGATGGGTTATCGCGACGCGATTGCCTTCAACAGCGCGGTCGGCGCGGAGGAGATAGATGTAAACGACGTCGTGGAGTGTTATCTTGCCTGTCTCGAAAAGCAACAGAAGGCAGATGAAGGCGGTGAACGTGTGTCGGCAAGCACATATGTTCTTCCTCCCGCAACCGAGGAGGCCGTTACAACCGATAAAAGTACCGATGTGGTAGTTATCGGCGACGATATCAAGGGAATAAATTACCGTCTCGCCAAATGCTGTAATCCGATTTACGGCGACCCTGTGTTTGGTTTCATTTCTGCGGAGGGTGTCATCAAGATCCATAGGGAGGACTGTCCCAATGCGGCCCATATCAGGCAACGCTATGGCTATCGAATTATCCGTACCCGCTGGAGCGGGCAGGGTGGCACCCAGTTTCCCGCTTCTTTGAGGGTTGTTGGAAAAGATGACATAGGGATTGTAACCAATATCACATCTATCATCAATAAAGAAAAATCCGTATCTTTGCGAAGCATTTCGATTGATTCGCACGACGGACTTTTTGCCGGTGTGCTTGTCGTCGGTATTTCCGATGTGACGGCTCTCAATCGGCTTATAAAGAAAATAGAAACTATTAAAGGCGTTAAAAATGTTCAGCGCGATAAATAAGACTCTTTGTGCGGCAGCGTTTATGCTTGCTCTTGCCGCATGTGGAAACGCCGACCGCGAAGGCGCGGCCGCTCTTCTCGATGAAAGCCGTTCCGCGGTCGCGGGCCGCGATTTTGTGAAAGCCATAGAGCTCCTCGATACTATCAACAGCCGTTACCGAGGACAGACTGAAATACGTCGTGAGGCTCTTGCCGTACGTGCGGAGGCCATGGAAGGAATCGCAATGGATAGTATATCTGCCGGCGACCAGGCTTTGGCCGAGGCGACTCTCCGGGTCCAGAACATTGAGGGTGGTTTCAAACACGTCGACAGTAATGTGGGACTCGACGGTTACTATCTGCCTAAAGATGCCACCGACAAAGTGATGACGGCAACCGGTATTCAGCCACGTGTGTCGGACGACGGGCATTTTTATATCGTGGCCAACGTTCAGGGTCGGTCCATCGGACTGCGTGCCATTCAGTTTGCCGATGGCGGCGAAAGCACCGAATCCGCCTCTATTGCCCCCTCGCGCATTCTTAAAGTCGAGGGCTCTGAGATTGCGTCATTCACTCCTGAGGACCTCGAAGGTGTCGGAGCATGGCTCGAAGCACACGGGGGCGCCTCAAAATGTACTCTCCTCGGATCGAAAGGTAAGATAGAAGTCAAAATGACCCAGGCCCTGCGCAAACAGCTCGTATCGTGTGCGGCATATTCCGCGGCATTGCAGGCTCGCCGTCTGGCTCTGGTCCACCGTGAAAAATATGAACGCATGCTCGCCACGGCCCGCGACCAGCTTGCTAACCTCCAACAGACACCATCTCAAAATGAATAATACCGCTACTTGGCTCGTTACGGGCGGCGCCGGATTTATCGGCGTCAATTTCGTCAAAATGCTGCTTGCCGAAAAACTCGGTAGGGTAGTGGTGCTCGACGCTTTGACATATGCCGGCAACATTCGCTCTCTGGAGTCCGAAATTGGATCGGGCGCCATTGAGTTTGTAAAAGGAGACATAGGCGACGATCAGCTTGTAGCCGGCCTCCTTGCGAGGATACGCCCCGCATACATTGTTAACTTTGCAGCCGAGTCGCACGTAGATCGTTCTGTCGACAATCCAAGGCCATTTGTCGAGGCTAACGTACTTGGCACACAGAATCTTCTTGAGTGCGCCAGGCAATATGTGAAAAACGGTGGAGACCTCCGTAAATTCGTCCAGATTGGAACCGACGAGGTCTATGGCGATCTCGATATGGATTTCGACGAACCGCAGATTCTCGACGGCGTCGACGCTCTCATCGGGCGCGAGGTACGTGTTTTTGGCCGCGAAACCTTCAGCGAGCGTTCGCCCCTGAAGCCCTCGTCGCCATACTCGGCTTCCAAAGCCGCCGCCGACATGATGGCTCTTGCATATCACCGCACTTTTGGCCTCCCGGTGGTCGTTACACGTTGCAGTAACAATTATGGCCCTTATCAGTTCCCTGAAAAACTGATTCCGCTGATGATAAACAATATCATGGAGGGTCGCTCTCTGCCTATCTACGGAAAAGGCCTGAATGTCCGCGACTGGATTTACGTCGATGACCATTGTAGCGGCGTCATTGCCGCAGCCTTGAACGGACGCGCCGGAGAGGTATATAACTTCGGCGGATATTACGAGGCCCGCAATATCGACCTGGTCAATATGCTCATAGACCTCGTTCGCGAGAGCGAAGGTATCGATGGCTCAAGTTTGATGACATACGTCTCCGACCGCCCCGGCCACGATCGACGTTACGCTATGGATGCTTCCAAATCGATACGAGAACTTGGCTGGAAGCCGGAAGTACTACTTGAAGACGGCATGAAAAGAACCGTCCGTTGGTATCTCGATAATCGCGATTGGGTGACTGAGATTGTCGAGGGCGATTACCGCTCCTATTATGAAAAAATGTATTCAAACCGCTGAAAGGATGAAAGGAATTATTCTTGCCGGCGGTTCGGGCTCAAGACTTTATCCTGTTACGTTAGGAGTATCGAAGCAGCTTATACCTGTCTACGATAAGCCGATGATATATTATCCCCTCACCGTACTCATGCTGGCGGGAATAAGAGAGATACTTCTTATAAGTACTCCTGTCGATTTGCCGCATTTCAAGCGTCTGCTTGGCGATGGCTCGCGATTCGGTATCAATATTGAATATGCCGAACAGCCACGCCCTGATGGCTTGGCGCAGGCATTCACCATAGGTCGTGATTTTATCGGGGATGATGCCGCATGTCTTGTGCTCGGCGACAATATTTTTTACGGACAGGGTTTTACGGGTATGCTGCACAATGCCGTCGAAAATGCCCTCAACGGCTACGCTACTGTATTTGCCTATACAGTCCCCGATCCCCAACGGTATGGCGTTGTAACCCTTAATGCCGATGGTAAGCCACTCGAGATCGTCGAAAAACCGGCTGAGCCGAAAAGCGACAAGGCTGTTGTCGGACTCTATTTCTATCCGGCAGGTATCTGCAATGTGGCTGCGGATATACGTCCGTCGGCACGGGGCGAGCTTGAGATCACATCGGTAAACGAGCACTATCTTGAAGCGAATTTGCTCAAAGTGCTATGTTTCGGACGTGGTTTTGCATGGCTCGATACCGGTACGGTTGATTCGCTTATGGAGGCTTCGGCATTTGTCGAGGCCATACAGAAACGTCAGGGACTGCTTGTCGCCTCGCCTGAGGAAGTGGCATATCGCCGCGGATTTATAGACGGTGATACACTCAGATGTCTTGCTGCACCTCTTATGGCTACAGAATACGGTAAATATCTAATGCGTCTTGCCGATGGAAAATCATGAGATTCCTTATATCATAGAATTACCTCGTATACAGGATCCGCGAGGCAATCTGTCGTTTGTACAGAACGGCCATTCGTTTCTGCCTTTCGAGATTCAGCGTGCCTACTGGATTTATGATGTGCCGGCTGGCGAAGAGCGAGGTTCGCATTCGCATATCAAGGCGCAATCGTTGATCATAGCCGCCGGAGGAAGTTTCAATGTGGTGCTTTTCGATGGGCAAAAGTACTGGAATTTCACATTGAACAGACCGTATCAGGGGCTCTATGTTCCGCCGGGGTACTGGCGCACGCTTGATAATTTCTCGTCAGGTTCGGTGTGTCTATCCCTTACATCTCTTCCGTACAGCGAAGAGGATTATATACGCGATTTTGAAGAATTCAAACGCCTCAAGCAATGCAAGGATTGAAATATCCATTTCTTGATCTCGGCACTGTAAATGCTCCTTATTTCGATGAAATCAGGGCTGCTATTGATCGTGTGCTCGTCTCCGGTCGGTATATAGGCGGGAGCGAAGTCAGCCGGTTCGAGGCGCAGCTTGCCCACATCGCGGGCTCCCGTTATGCTGTCGGGGTAAGCAACGGACTGGATGCTCTGCGCCTGATATTCAGAGCCTATGTTGAGATGGGGCGCCTTAGGCCCGGAGATGCCGTAATTGTTCCGGACAATACATATATAGCCTCTGTCCTGGCAATTTCGGATGCCGGTCTTGTGCCAGTGCTTGCAGATGCCTCGACCAGCACTCTCAATCTTGATACACGAAAGTTGGAAGAAGTCTATACGCCGGCTGTGAAAGCTGTGCTTACGGTGCATCTCTACGGTAGACCGTGCTACGATGATGATCTTGTCCGGTTTGTAGAAGCGCACAATCTGCTTCTGATCGAGGATAATGCGCAAGCCATAGGCGCGACGGCTTACAATGGGTGCCCTACCGGTTCGCTCGGTGATGCGGCTGCGTTCAGCTTCTATCCTACAAAAAATATCGGAGCGCTCGGTGATGCCGGAGCTGTATCCACTTCTGATGCGGAATTGGAAAATACAGTGTGGGCTTTGGCCAATTATGGGTCGGATATCCGCTATCATAATATTTACAAGGGCTATAATTGCCGTCTTGATCCACTCCAGGCAGCAGTCCTTAATGTGAAATTACCATATCTGCAGCGTGAGAATGAACGGCGCAGAATACTGGCTGCCGTCTACAACTCGGAAATAGACAATCCGTATGTCGTGAAGCCGGTGATGACGGATCCTGACAGGTGTGTATGGCATCAGTATTGTCTTATGTCGCCGGTTCGTGACGGTCTCAAGTCTTATCTCGCTGAAAACGGTGTCGGAACGGATATAAATTATCCTCTACCGGTTCATCGGCAGCCATGTTACAGTGAGTTTGCTTCCCTTTCATTGCCGGGTGCAACTCAAATTGCTGACGAAGTGCTTTGTCTGCCCGTCTCGGCCTGTACTTCGCCGGATGATGCTGCAGCGATTTCTAAAATAATAAATTCATATGAGCCATAATTGTAAGGCTTTATATCATACATTCGGCTGCAAGCTTAATTTCGCTGAAACGGCCTCTGTCGAGCGCTTGTTCAATAATCGCGGTATAACTACGGTAGCCAAGGGCGACGTTCCCGACTTCATTGTCATAAACTCATGCAGCGTGACGGCCGAGGCCGACCGCAAATGCCGTTCGTTTATCCGTTCTTTGAACCGCAGATATCCGGCAGCCCGTATTCTGGTCACCGGCTGTTATGCCCAGCTCAAGCCCGACGAACTTGCTGCTTTGCCTGGAGTGGCTTTTGTGGCAGGTGTCAACAGTAAGCTGCGTCTTATAGATTATGTGGACAGTTTTTCTATGGATACTATTGTCGAGCCTGATTTCAAGGAGGCGAAGGATCTCCGGGATTTCATGCCGTCATGTTCTCGCGGCGACCGTACGCGGTATTTTCTTAAAGTGCAGGACGGTTGCGATTATTGGTGTACCTATTGTACAATTCCCAAAGCTCGCGGGCGGTCTCGTTCAGGTTCTATAGCCGATATCGTTGCTCAGGCGTCGCTGGCGGCAGAAGAGGGCGGTAAGGAAATTGTAATAACCGGTGTCAATATCGGCGATTTCGGAAAAGGCCGTGACGAGTCGTTTCTGGATCTCTGTCGGGCTCTCGATAAGGTCGATGGTATCGAACGTTACCGCATATCTTCAATCGAGCCGAATCTTTTGACTGATGAAGTGATTGATTTCGTAGCATCGTCGCGTAGCTTTATGCCTCATTTTCATATTCCTTTGCAGAGCGGTTCAGATAAAGTCCTTGCTTTGATGCGTCGCCGATACGACACGGCTCTGTATGCCGCGAAAATCGACCGTGTACGTCGTGTATTGCCCGATGCTTTCATCGGCATAGATTTTATCGTCGGAGCCCGCGGCGAGTCTGACACCCTTTTTGAAGAGTCACGTAGTTTTGTCGATTCTCTTCCGGTGAGTCATGTTCATGTTTTTCCATATTCTGAACGGCCCGGTACACGGGCTCTTGAAATAGAGGGCGTGGTGGAACAAGCTGAAAAACACCGCCGAGTAGCAGTGATGACTGCTTTGAGTGCCGAAAAGCATGCCGCGTTTGCCCGGAATTTCCTCGGTACGACACGTCCCGTTCTTCTGGAGCACCCGAAAAAAGGAATGCCTATGGGTGGTTTTACCGACAACTATCTGCGGATTGAAGCTGATGTAGATCCTGCGAACGACAATACTGTGCGCAATATGGTTCTTGATACTCTCTGTGATGATGGTGAAACTATAAAGGCCCGACTCGCCGACTGACTATGGAGAAAGTGTTGTATTGTCTTCTGAAACCATTGGCTCTTTTGCCTCTTAAGGTCCTTTATATATTCGCGGATCTGGTTTTCTTCCTGCTGTTTTATATTATAAGGTATAGGAGGAGGGTAGTGGAGGACAATCTTGAAAAATGTTTTCCAGACAAGTCTGCGGAGGAACGGACTGAAATCTGTCGGCAGTTCTATCATAATTTTGCCGATTATATTTTTGAAACACTAAAATTGCTGCATATTTCGGATGAAGAGATTAAACAGCGTATGGTTTTTGAGAATACCGGAGTTCTTGACCGTCTGATCGGTGAAGGTCGCAGTATCGTCGTTTATTTCTCGCACTGCGGCAATTGGGAATGGGCTCCTTCGGTTACGCTTCATGCTAATGTCGCGGATGGTAAGACTGCATTCTGTCAGGTATATCGTCCTCTTAAAAACCATGCTTTCGACAATCTTATGTTGCGGCTTCGCAGCCGTTTCGGTTCGGTGTCGTTGCCAAAGGCGACTGTTCTCCGGCGTCTTATTGGATTTCGTCGCGATGGTTATGTGACTGTTACAGGCTTTATGAGCGATCAGAAGCCCAGCCACGGAGATCCGACTCTGCCACTTTTTTTTCTGGGTCGTCCTACGGCTTTTATCACCGGTACAGAGGAGTTGGCCAGAAAGATGAAGATGGCGGCGGTGTATTGGGATATGCACAAGGATTCCCGGGGACATTACAGGATCGTGACGCGCTTGATTGCCGATGATGTTTCTGATACAGAGCATGGTGATGTCACACGGACTTATGCCTCCATGTTACAGGATACGATCATGCGTAATCCTTCAATTTGGCTTTGGACTCATAAAAGATGGAAAATACCGGTAAAACTACCCAAATAGCACAATCGCGACCTCCCGTTGCTGTAATTATACTGAACTGGAATGGCCGGGCTTTGCTGGAAGAATACCTTCCGCAGGTTCTTGCCAGTTCCAATCCCGATGTGTCTCGTATTATTGTGGCAGATAACGGAAGCACAGATGATTCTGTGGATTATCTGCGTTCGGCTTTCGGAGACAGAGTCGAGATCATATGTTTCGATAAAAACTACGGTTTTGCCGAGGGTTATAACAAGGCTATTGCCCTCTGTTCGGACTATGAATACTCAGTGCTTCTCAATTCCGATGTGGCACCGGCCGATGGATGGGATGATATTCTCTATAGTTTTATGTGCAGCCATCGCGACTATGCGGCATGTCAGCCTAAGATTCTGTCATATAAAGACAGAACCTGTTTCGAATATGCCGGCGCTTGCGGAGGTTTTCTTGATCGTGATGGCTATCCTTTTTGCCGAGGTCGTATTTTTGACAGGTGCGAGGCTGATTACGGTCAGTACGATACCCGTTGTGAAGTACACTGGGCATCAGGTGCATGTCTGATGGTCCGTACTTCAGTCTATCTGCAATGCGGTGGTCTCGACAAAGATTTTTTTGCTCATATGGAGGAAATAGACCTCTGCTGGCGTATGCGACTGGCCGGTTATCGTCTGTCGTGTGTGCCTCAGGCGAGGGTCTACCATCTTGGAGGAGGATCTCTTCCGGCACAGAATCCGTTCAAGACCTATCTCAATTTCAGAAACAGCCTTCTGATGATGTATAAGAATCTGCCGGACTCCGATCGTGGACGGGCGTTGATCCGTCGTCGTCTCCTCGATACCGTTGCATGGGCGAAATTCATGCTGTCGTTTGATTTCAAGAATGCCGGCTCTGTCGTAAGGGCGCATCGCGATTTTGTGAAAATGCGTGAAAAATATACCATCCACCCGTCAAAGAACCTCCTTAAGTCTCCTGATGCTTACAGGAAGAGCATTTTGGTGCAGTATTTCCTGCAGCGTCATCATACCTATTCAGCTTTGAACGGCCTCCCTGAATAAATTTTATAACAGTTATGTGATCCGGTTTTATCTGGAATCAAGATTTTTTAAAATTTAGATGTCTTAAAATAGGATATTTTAACAGAAAATCGCGCGTGAGACTCCAAAAAGGTTTAATAAGATACTCGCCAAGGAAAAAAGCCGCCCAAATATTTTGAAAGTTGGGAACTACTTTTTAACTTTGCGATATTGTTTAACGGGCTTGTCCCACATAAAACACCTTTTATCCATACCGGGACTTTTAACAGTCTCTTTTAAAAGATAAGATACTAAAACGAATAAGCTTAACGTTAATACATAAAAACAATTAATCTTAATTAATATCATTAATTTATTTTCAGTACACATTTCAAACAATTATGGAAGCTCAAAAGCCAAAAGCTCAGGCTAAGCCTAAAAGCAACGCACCCGGCATTAAAAATGCCGCATGGGTCATCGTAATCTGCGCTATCATCGCCGTTTGCCTCTTCATCTTCTGGTTCGGCAACGACATGCACTTCGACGAAGACGGTCATCCTCAGAACCTCTGGGGCACCATCTACAAAGGTGGTTTCATCGTACCTGTACTCCAGACCCTCTTCCTCACCGTTATCGTTCTTGCTGTTGAACGCTGGATTGCTCTCAACGCAGCTGCCGGTAAGGGTAACACTGCAAAATTCGTCGCTTCTGTCAAGACTTGCCTTGAAAAAGGTGATATCGCCGGCGCCCGTGCTCTCTGCGCAAAGCAGAAAGGTACTGTAGCTGCTGTTGTTGACTCTGCTCTTATCCGCTATGAAGAAATGGACAAGAACACCGTTCTTTCCAAGGAACAGAAAATCGCTACTCTGCAGAAGCAGGTTGAAGAGGCTACCGCTCTCGAAATGCCTACCCTCCAGCAGAACCTCCCCATCCTTGCTACCATGACAACCCTCGGTACTCTCGTCGGTCTTCTCGGTACTGTAATGGGTATGATCAAATCGTTCCAGGCTCTTTCGCAGTCCGGTGCTCCTGACTCGACAGAACTTTCGACCGGTATCTCGGAGGCTCTTATCAATACCGCTTTCGGTATCGCAACCGGCGCATTCGCCGTTATCTTCTATAACTACTACACCAACAAAATCGATAACCTTACCTACGCTATCGACGAAATCGGTTTCTCTATCGTGCAGACATTTGCCGCTACACACTAATCCCTCATTTATCCGTTTAATAGTCAACTAAAACCCACTAAAACAGGTAAATATGGGAAAAGTAAAAATCAAAAAGAAAAGTACACTCATCGACATGACCGCGATGAGCGACGTGACTGTTCTTTTGCTTACTTTCTTCATGTTGACTTCTACCTTCCTTCAGAAGGAACCGACCATCGT
>CAJKRG010000056.1 GCA_905202215.1 uncultured Porphyromonadaceae bacterium | reverse complement strand
CTGCGAAAGTGGAAAAGTAGGTAACCGCCCCCTATCGAAGCCCGGAAGGCCCAACGGCCCTCCGGGCTTCTTCTTTTATATACTTCACCAAGTCATAGTGACGTGTCCATATTTAAAGCAATACAATGTATTATGACACATCTTCCATATTACGGAGAAGCGAGGATGCGTTGTTGCTCTGCTAAATGTGGTGCGGCTATGTGGATTTTGCATCTGTACAGGCATAGCCTATTGATTGTTTAAAGGCTCGTATTATCGACGGAGAAGCGGTAAAGATAGCAGATGTATATTGCACTTGCTACAGCCTTGATTTCGGCTTTAAACGGCCTCGTGGTCAGTAGACAGTCGATAGATGGTATATTCCTGATGTTGGAAAGTGTTGCCGAGAAATATATTCAGGCGAGCAAGCTTGCCATACTAAAAAGGGAGGGCCCGGCGAGGCTCTCCCTTTTCTGCTGATTATGTTTGCTCTATGATCAGAGGGCTACCTTGGTAGTTTTGTTGCCCTGACGACGGATAAAGATACCGTTTGCGGGATTTTCAACACGTATGCCCTGAAGGTTATAATACTCAACCGGAGCATTCTCCTCAGCCACGATACCGTCGATACCGGTAGTGTCGCCAACTGCAAATACCAGATTGCCGTCTTTTGTTTCGAGATGCCAGTCAGTAGTACTTATATTAAATTTGGATGTATCAGTGCAGTTCGATACTAGCAAAGCGTCGGCTTCAGGGGTATAGTTGATTATGATGTCGATAGGCTGGGAATTTGTTAGTATACCATCTGTTGCGACTGCAATAGTGCTTGTGGCAGCGCTGGGAACTATGGGATTGAGAATGTTATCGCCGTTTAAAACCAGATGGGCCTTGGCTGCGAGACCGATCTGACCGGTGCAGTTTTCGACTGTCACATTGTTGAGGGTAAGCGTACGGTTATCTTTAACCCAAACAAGCGACTGAGTTGTCACACTATTGATGATTTTGACATCAATCATGGTGATGTTGGCGTTGCCGGCTTCGAACTCGCTTTTGTTGTTGGCTTTGTTATTGGAATCAATAACAAGATTCTCAAGAGTGAGATGGCCCCCCGACAGGGGGTTGAAAAGGATATTGTTGCCAAAATTACGAACAATCTTTATGTCGGAATTCAGGCCCTTGAGTGTAATAGCTTTGTTGATATCCTGGCGGGCATTGAGAGTCAGGTCTTCCAGAAGCACAAGAACGTCATTAGGATTGGCTGCCTCATATGCTGCTGCGAACGAGGTGTATGAATCGCCTGTAGTTTCGTTGGTGACAACATTTTTCGCGAAATCGAGCACAAGATTGCCGTTGTTATTGACGAGACTGTAACCCTCGGGAGCATTGCCAAGTGTGAAATTATCCAGATTACCTCCGGCTACAACAAGACGACCGGCAGCGTAATTCTGAAGGAAGATATTTATTTTACCGTTGAAGTCCGAGGCATTCATACGATAGCTGTTTTCGATATAGACATTGTAATTGCCAGTACCTGTAACAGTGAGTCGGTCATTGTTTCCGACAAGAACGGGATATATGTTTTCTGCATATGTGCAGTTTTCAAAGGATACGTTGTTGAGAGTGGTATAGCCTTTTACAGTGATTGTGCGGTTGCCTGTCTGGTTTACATTCTCGAATTTGAAATTTTCGAGAGTAAGTCGCTTGTTGTTTGAGCACTCGAATGCCGCTGCATTGGCTGCAATATTGTTGCCGTCGTATATAAGGTTTTTGAATGTTACGGTAGCATTGATCAGCAGCATGGATTTGGGAACTTTATTTGCGATGATCTTTACGTCGGGGTTGGCACCTTCAACTATAACATCGTTTGCAAATGAAATGCGATCGTTGATAGTCACATCGGAGTTTATTGTGATAGTGGCGCCGGCTTCGGCAGCAGCAACAGCTTCAGCAAGGGTTGCGTAGTTGGCTGAGCCGACTGAAACCTGAGCGTTTGCGCTGAGGACTGCGAGGAGGCCGAGCGCAAGTGAGTAGAGTTTTTTCATGTAAATGTGTTTTTATGGGTTTACATTTTATATACGATGAAATTTTGTGTGTCACTCAATGAGTTTCGCACTTTTTTCAAAAAAAATACCCGGTCTGGGGAGACCGGGCATAGAGTCGAAAAATAGTACTTATGGGTTTATTTCGTGCGGGCTTCAGCTACGTAGCCGAGGGCTTCACGGCATTTGTCGGTGATATACTGCCAGTCGGCCGCCGCCACACGGTCTTTGGGGAAGAGTTTCGAACCCATTCCGACGCAGAATACACCGGCTTTGATCCATGATTCGATGTTTTCGCGTGTAGGCTCGACCCCACCGGTGACCATGAGCTTGCTCCAAGGCATAGGTGCGAGGAGGCCTTTGACGAATTTGGGCCCGAGGACGTCGCCCGGGAAGACTTTGCATAGATCGCAACCTGTTTCCTGTGCGGCTCCTACTTCGGAAATGGTGCCGCAACCGGGTGTATATGGCACGAGACGGCGGTTGCAGATACGCGATATTTCGGGGTTAAAGAGGGGCCCTACGACAAAACATGCGCCGAGTTGTATATATAGTGCCGCAGTTGCGGGATCTACGACCGAACCGACTCCGAGGGCAAGATCTGGACATTCGACGGCAGCATATTTGACGAGCTCGCCGAATATCTCATGGGCGAAGTCGCCGCGATTGGTGAATTCGAAAGCCCGCACGCCACCGTCGTAGCATGCCTTCACGACCTTTTTGGCGGTCTCGAGGTCTTTGTGGTAAAAGACGGGCACCATGCCGGTAGCCCCAATTTTGGCCATTACGGCCTGTTTGTCAAATCGTGCCACGATTTTCAAATTATGAATTATGGATGATGAATTATGATTTTCTTAGTTATGGATTATGAATGATGAATTATGAGTTGTTATCCCATCATTCATCATTCATAATTTAGCGTTGTACGCGGCCGTTGGCATTACCTCCGGCAAGGGCCTCGACCTCGGCTGCGGTGACGAGGTTGAAGTCGCCGTTGATGGTGTGCTTGAGGGCCGAGGCGGCTACTGCGAACTCGAGGGCGTCGGCCTGATTGTCCATGGTGAGGAGTCCGTGTATCAGACCACCCGAGAAGCTGTCGCCACCGCCTACGCGGTCGATGATCGGGTCGATGTCGTAGCGCTTGCTTACATAGAAGTCGCTGCCGTTATATATCATTGCTTTCCAGCCGTTGTGTGTGGCCGAATACGATTCGCGGAGGGTCGATACGACATATTTGAAACCGAATTCCCGTGCCATTGCCTCGAAAATGCCTTTGTAGCCTTCTGCATCGGTATTACCGCCTTCGACATCGCTGTCGGGCTTGAAGCCGAGGCAGAGTTCGGCATCTTCCTCGTTGCCGATGCATACATCCACATATTTCATAAGGGGACGCATGACAGACTGAGCCTTCTCGCTGGTCCAGAGTTTCTTGCGGAAGTTAAGGTCGACGCTCACGGTGACGCCGTGGCGTTTCGCAGCCTCGCAGGCCAGACGTGTCAGCTCTGCCGCTTTGTCGGAAATGGCCGGTGTGATACCGCTCCAGTGGAACCAGTCGGCGCCTTCCATTATGGCGTCGAAATCGAAGTCTTCGGGATCGGCTTCGGCGATTGCGCTTCCTGCACGGTCATAGATTACTTTCGAGGGGCGCATTGACGCGCCTGTCTCGCAGTAATATATGCCGACGCGGTTTCCGCCGCGGGCGATTGCGGAAGTGTCGACGCCGTAGCGGCGCAAAGCGTTTACGGCAGCCTGACCGATCTCATGGGTCGGAAGTTTGGAAACGAAGCATGCGTGGTGACCGTAGTTTGCGCAGCTTACGGCGACATTGGCTTCTCCGCCGCCCCATATTACATCGAAGTTGTCGACCTGTACGAAGCGTTTGTTGCCTTCGGGAGAGAGACGGAGCATGATTTCTCCGAGAGTGATTATCTTGCTCATTTTATATTTGTTAGATTTATTGATTCCATTAGTTTTACGGCATCGACGTAACGGGCTATGCCTTCGGCCACGAGTTTGGCGTCCTGCATTGCATGGACGACGGTGGCCGGACGGTTGGTGACGTCTCCGCCTGCGAACACACCTTTGCGGCTTGTCATGCCGTAGGGATTTTCACGAGTGAGGACATAGCCGCGGTCATCGACTTCGATGCCTTCTGTCGTCGATACGATTCTTGCCGCGGGCGAACTGCCGACAGCCAGAATCACGCGGTCGGCAGGCACGGTCGAGCGTCGGCCCTCGCTTTCGATGGTGATATGGCTCAGGCGGTTGGTCTCGGCGCCTTCGATTTCGACTATAGATGAGTTCCAGAGGAAGCGTACTCCTTCGGCTACGGCATCGTCGTATTCCGAGCGTAGGGCTTTCATCTCGTTGATGGTTCGGTGATAGACCACAGTGACCTGTGCCGACCCCATGCGTATGGCTGTACGGGCGGCGTCGATGGCTGTGTTGCCGCAGCCGACGACGAATACCTTGTCGCCGTCGCCGACTATGACTTCGCGGCGGTCGATATTGCCGTTCTGATAGAGGCTGACGCGCCGCAGGAACCAGATGGCCTGTCGTACGCCGGAATGGTCTATGCCTGGAATATCGAGTTTTTTCGGACGGCCGGTGCCGGTTCCCATGAAAATAGCGTCGAATCCGCGCTCGAAGAGATTGTCGATGGTGTAGAATTTGCCGATAGTGGTGCCGAGATGGAATATGACACCGAGGCGTTCTATTTTTTCGATCTCATGACGCACGACGTCCTTCGGGAGACGATATTCGGGAATGCCGAACATCAGGACGCCGCCCGGCTCCGGCTCCATCTCGAAAATCTCGACGGCAAAGCCCTGCCGTGCGAGATCGCCCGCGATAGTAAGTCCTGCGGGTCCGCTGCCGATGACGGCGACGCGTCCGCGCGATTTCTCGGGAATTGCTTCGTGCGACAGGCCTGCATCAGTGTCGAAATCGGCCACGAAGCGTTCGAGCTTGCCTATATTGATGTGAGCGCCTTTTTTGCCGAGCACACAGTTGCCTTCGCACTGGCGCTCATGGGCGCAGACACGTCCGCATACGGCGGGAAGATTGCTTCGGTTGTGAATGATCTTGAGGGCGTTGCCAAAGTTGCCTTTGGCGAGTTCGGCAATCCACTCGGGGATGTCGTTGCTTATCGGGCAGCCTTTCTTGCACTGGGGTACTTTGCAGTGCAGGCAGCGCTGGGCTTCCCGGATAGCTTCGGGGAGAGTGTAGTTTTCAGATACTTCTTTGAAATCGTCCATAATTATATGGGGTGAAAGATGAAGAGGGAAAGGTGAAAGTGGTAGTTAATTCCCTCTTCACCTTTCACCCTTTTCACTTACCGGCAAAAATTTTTGCCGGGTTTATTTCATTTCGAGATATGTCACTTTGTCCATATCGCCGTAGTCGAGGTTTTCGCCGCCCATGCCCCAGATGAACATGTAGTTCGACGTTCCTGCGGCAGCGTGGATGCTCCATTCGGGCGACATCACGGCCTGTTCGTTGTGAAGCCATATGAGGCGGTTTTCCTGGGGCTCGCCCATGAGATGGCATATGGCGTTGCCTTCGGGAACATTGAAGTAGAAATATGCCTCGACGCGGCGGTCGTGAGTATGGGCGGGCATTGTGTTCCATACAGATCCGGGCATAAGTTCTGTGAGACCCATCTGCAGCTGGCAGGGGCCTTCTTCAAGCACATTGTTGGTTATAAGTTGATTGATATAACGGTCGTTGCTCTCTTCGAGCGAGCCTGCATGCATGCGGTTTGCCTTGATGGAGCCTTTGCGGCCGTCGATTGTGATGAGCTGCGTCTTGTATGCCTTGTGTGCGGGGGTTGAGTTGATGTAGAAGCGGGCCGGGTTTGCGTTGTCCTTGCTGCGGAAAGTGACGTTCTTGTTGCCGCGGCCTACATAGAGGGCATCTTTGAAGTGAAGCTCGTAGTCCTTGCCGTCGACTGTCACTATTCCGTCGCCGCCGGTATTGATCACGCCGAGTTCGCGGCGTTCGAGGAAGTATTCGGCCTTAAGCGGATCTATGGTCTCGAGGACAACGGTCTTGCCGACAGGCACTACACCGCCGTAGATCAGGCGGTCGTACATGCTGTAGGTGAGGTTGATTTTGTTTTCTTCCATCACCTTGGGCATCATGAAATGTGAGCGGAGCTGTTCGGTGTCGTAGCGCTTCACGTCGTCGGGATGGCAGGCGCGGAGCATTTTATATTCGGTCTGGGCCGATACGGCCATTGTTGCGGCGAGAGCTATGGCCGCGAGGACTGTTTTTTTCATTCTTCAGATTGTATTTCGGTTGATTTGGCGCCGACCATGGCGCGTTGGTTGCGGATGATGTGGACACGGTTCCACCACATCATGGCCATGGTGCCGACTACGAGTATTGCTGTGCCGATCCATTTGAGACCGTGCACACACTGGAAAATCACCCATGCGAGAGGGCTTGATGCAAAGTCGAGGCTGCCTCCGGCGAAACCTTCGGGAATAGCTACCGCGCCATCGCCGGTGACGGCATAGACGTCTTTGGCCGCGAGTGTGAACCACGGGGCCAGATTTGTCACAAGGTAGAGGCCGAGGGCCATCACGACAAGTCCGATGACGAAGGTCTTGAACACATTGCCTTTGGTGAAGGGCAATACGAGGGGAAAGACATAGAACATGCCCGCGAGCGAAGCCAGTGGCAGGAACTGGTTGCCAGGCATGATCACGGCCAGAAGCAGGGTCACGGGAATGAGCAGCAGCGATACCACCAGTGTCGTCGGGTTGCCGATGACGAGGGCCGGACTCATGCCGATGTTGAGGCCTTCGGCGCCCTTGAACTTGCGGGCGATGAGGCTTCGGGTGGCGTCGCTGATGGGTTTGAGGCCTTCGATGAAGAGTACGGTCACGCGGGGAATGAGTTCCATGACGGCGCCCATCTTTATGCCGAGGCCGAGGATATAGGGAATTTTATCGACGATCTCGGCCCAGCTCGTGCAGGTGAGGCAGCCGATGCCGACGCCTACTATCACCCCGAGGAAGAGAGGTTCGCCCAGAAGACCGAATTTCTTCTTCATGCCCTCGGCGTCGATCTCGAGTCTGTCGACGCCGGGTATTTTGTCGAGGCCCTTGTTTATGGCCCAGGCGAAAGGCACGAATCCTGCGCAGAAGGGCTGCGGAATCGAAATGCCGTCCATGTCCTTATAGTATCGCTGGAATTTCTTGGCGGTCATGTCGGCGAGTATCAGAGTGATGATGTAGCAGACAATGGCGCCGAAGAAGCCCCAGGCGAGCGAACCGGAGGCGAAGTATATCACAGCGCCGATAAAGGCGAAGTGCCAGTAGTTCCAGAGATCGATGTTGACTGTGCGGGTGGTCTTGGTTATCAGCATGAGGATGTTGACACCTAAACAGACCGGAATGATTAGCGCTCCGACGGCGGTATTGTATGCAACGGCGGCAGCGGCAGGCCAGCCCATGTCGAAAACATGAAGCTGGAGGTCGTAGATATCGACGACGGCGTTGAGGGCCGGGCCGAGGGCCGAGGTGAGCAGTGCCGTGACAATCGAGAGTCCGACGAAGCCGACGCCCACCTTAAGGCCGGCCTTGAGGGCATCGCCGAGTTTTATGCCGATGCACACACCTAAGATGGTGAAAATGACTGGCATCATTACGGCTGCACCCAAGCTTATGATATAAGAAAATACTTGTTCCAATTTTTTTAGGTTAGGGGCGAGGTACGAGGTACGGGGTACGAGGATAATAGTGTTTCCGCAATATGTACAATCGTCTATTATTTAATAAATTTGCGTATATTTGTCAACCTTAATATTTAGGCTATGTTTATATTTGAGAAACTGAGCGTATGGCAAAAGGCCAGAGTCCTGGTCAAAGAAATATATGAGCTTACTTCGAAATTTCCTATAGAAGAAAAATACGGATTGTGCAATCAGATTCAAAGAGCTGTTATCTCTGTCAGTTCTAATATTGCGGAAGGTGCAGGCCGCTTTTTTGCCAAGGAAAAGCTACATTTCTATAGCATCGCTTATGGTTCTCTCCTTGAAGTTGCAAGCCAGCTTATACTGGCTTGCGACCTTGACTATATCAAAAGAAGTGATTTCGAGCGTTTGGAGCCATTAATGGACGAGATCGCAAAAATGATTACCGGAATGATGAAATCTCTCAAACAGTAACTTCGTACCTCGCCCCTCGCTCCTCAGGGCTAAAATCAGGAGGGTTGCTTGCCGATGTAGGCGAGGATGCCGCCGTCGACGTAGAGGATGTGGCCGTTTACGAAGTCGGAAGCCGAGGAGGCCAGGAAGACGGCCGGACCCATGAGGTCTTCGGGGGTGCCCCAGCGGCCTGCAGGTGTTTTGGAGACTATGAACTGATCGAAGGGGTGACGGCTGCCGTCGGGCTGGCGTTCGCGCAGGGGGGCCGTCTGGGCTGTGGCTATATAGCCCGGGCCAATGCCGTTGCACTGAATGTTGGCTTCGCCGTATTCCGAGCAGATGTTGCGTGTGAGCATTTTTAGGCCGCCCTTTGCGGCTGCATAGGCCGATACGGTCTCGCGGCCGAGTTCGCTCATCATAGAACAGATATTGATGATTTTGCCGTGTCCTTTCTTAATCATGCCGGGGATAACGGCCTTGGCGCAGATAAAGGGAGCGACGAGGTCGATGTCGACCACCTTGCGGAAATCCTCCACGGCCATGTCGGTCATGGGAATGCGTTTGATAATACCGGCGTTGTTCACAAGAATATCGATAGTGCCGACCGTATTCTCGATGTCGGCTACCATAGCCTTGACGGCTTCTTCGTCGGTGACGTCGCAGAGATATCCTTTGGCCTCGATTCCGGCCTCCTTATAGTTGGCTATGCCGAGATCCATCGAGGCCTGTGTGTTGCAGTTATATACTATTTTTGCGCCGGCTTCGTGAAGAGCCTTTGCGATAGCGAATCCGATGCCGTAGACACCACCTGTGACGAGGGCCACTTTACCCTCCAAAGAGAAATTTACCATGATATGATAATGTTAGGTTACTTTTCGTTTGTGAATATATACGTTTCGGGTTTGTCCTACACTCAAACACGGCGTGTGAAAAGACACGCATCCCCGTAGCTGAGAAACCGGTAAGCGCCTGCAAGGGCGTGGTCGTAGACCTGTCGCCATTCCGGACCGATGAAAGCCGATACGAGCAGGAGGAGCGTCGATGCCGGCTGGTGGAAGTTCGTCACCATTGTTCCGACTATGCGGTATGTATATCCCGGTGCTATTATTATACGTGTATGGGCGAGAAGTACACTTTCGCCCGCGGCGTCGAGATACCTCACCACTGCCCTCAGTGCTTCAGACGCTTCAGGTGCGGGAAGTCCCGGTTCGTATGGCGTCCACTGGGGAAGTTCGCCGGTCCATTTTCCGGCGCTTATCAGCACACCGATATGATACAGACTTTCGAGGGTGCGTACCGATGTCGTGCCGACGGCGGCTATCGGGCGGCATGCCTCGATGGCCTCGGCAAGATCGGCAATGAAGTCGCGGTCTACGGCTATGAACTCGCTGTGCATGTCGTGGTCGCCGATTCGCTCGGCCGATACGGGCCGGAATGTTCCTGCGCCGACATGAAGTGTCACCTCGCGGCGCTCTATTCCGGCGTTGTCGAGGCGTCCGAGCAGAGCGGGCGTGAAATGGAGGCCGGCCGTCGGTGCGGCCACGGAGCCTTCGATATGGCTGTAGACAGTCTGATAGTCGGTCGTGTCGGAGCTTTCGGAACGCCGGTTGAGATAAGGCGGAATGGGTATTTCTCCCGCAGCCGATATTATCTCGGAAAAAGAGACCGTCGGCGCATCCCATTCGAATCGGACGGTCTGGCCCGGTGTGCCCGGGGTACTTGTCCGGATGGCGTGGAGGTCGAATTTGGTGCCTTTAACCTCGAGAGGCATTGTAAGCACGCCTTCTTTCCACTTCTTCGAGTTGCCGATCAGGCAATTCCACGAACATGAGGCCGTCGAGGCGAACGACTGCGCGTAGTCGGCCGGTTCGTCAGGCTCGAGGCAGAATATCTCGATTGCGGCTCCTGTGTCCTTGGTAAATCGCAGGCGCGCGTTGATCACGCGTGTATTATTGTAAATCAGCATTGTTCCGGGCGCCAGCAGCGATGGTAGCTCCGAGAATATATGGTCTTCAGGCGTCAGCCCGGGTCGGTAGTAAAGCAGTTTGCAGGCATCGCGTTCGGCAAGGGGGTGGCGGGCGATTCGCTCGTCGGGCAGAGGATAGTCGTATTCCTCGATAGATATATTTCGCGGGTCGGTCATTTCCATAATTTTACGCAAAATTACGAATAAGTCGAGAGCAACACCAAATTTATTTGAATTTTACCGGAATATGACGGTTCGCAAAAAAGAAAACCCTACCGCGGTCAGCGGTTGAATATCCGGGCGGCTATTCACACAGCAGCGCCTCTACGAGGCGCGCGTTTGGTGCAGACACAAAAATAAAATACCCCATGCGCGAACGCATGGGGTGATAATTCGGCGTTAGAAGTGTGCCTCCGAGGGGCGCGCTCCTGTAATCAGACGGAATGATTTGCTTCGGTCAGAAGCGGAATCCGGTGGAGAGGACGATATTGTTGTAGTTGTCGGAGCGGTCGGCCTGCGGAGTCTTCAGACCTGCGAACGGAGTGTAGGCGTGGAATGTGCTCTTGATGTTGGTGTGCTGATAGGCGAGGTCGATATACCAGCCTTTGTAGCGGTAGCCGAGGCCGAGGCAGATGTTCTGGGTATCCTTGTCGAAGGAGTAGCTGGGATCGGTGCCGGCGGTGTAGATTTCGGTGCGGTTGTCGGCTGCGGCGTCGCGCATGTTTGATGTCTGGTAGTTGTAGCCCGCACGGACGCTGAACGAGGGAGTAATGCGGTATTCGGCACCGACACGGACGATGTTGGAGGCCTTGTAGTACGATTTGATGTCATCGTTGCCCTGTTTGTCCTCGACAAAGTTGTTGCCCCATGTACCGTATTGCTGGTATTTCATCTTCATGTCGGCATATGCCACACGCTCGTAGTCGACACTGAGGATAGCTTTGCTTCCGATGACTGTCGAGGCTCCGATCATGAAGCGCCAGGGCGAGTTGAGGCGCCAGTCGTAGTCGAAGTCGTCAGTGTATTCAGATGTCTCGTTTGGTGTCTGCGAACCGTCGGGAGTGAATCGCCCGGTCATTTCGCCGTAACCCTGGTTGGTGAGGTGCAGCCATGTGGGGGTATGGATTGCGAAACCGAGGCGCAGGGCTTCGATCGGGCGCACGATAAGACCGAATTTGATATTCGCGCCGGTTCCTGTGGTGCGCTTGATGTTGTAGAGGCCGAAACCGGCGTTGCCGGTGGTGAGAGCGTCGGTCTGCTCGTTGTAGACAAGGGCGCCGCTCATGCTTTCGCTGTAGTTGGTCTGGCGGGTATACTCCATGTCGATGATTCCGACGCCGAGGCCCCAGAATACAACGTCGTTGAAGTTTCCGGCAAAGTCGATGTTGTATTCGTCGGTATGACCGGTCTCGCGCACGTCGTACATGGCGTCGCCGATAGTTCCGTTCTGATAAAGGCCGGCGTATTCGGTATTCGACCCGGTGTTGTTTATCACCATCGAGTTATAGGCAAGTATGGAAAGCCAGTCGTTGTTCGAGTCAAGGTAAGGATTATAGTTCTTGTCTTTGTCGAACAGCATTTCTGTCGAGTTCACCCCCTGGGTGTAGGAGGCGATATAGTTGGAGAGCGACGTCTCGGTCGGCATGTTATATCCGCTGAAACGACGGTCGAAAGCGTTCAGGCGGTTGTAGCTCACGCCCCACGAGAGAGTGTTCATCGCGCCGTTGAGACCGATTACGCCCACATAGCCGAAATTGTCGAAGAAAGCCTTTGTCTGACTGTCCTTGTACGATCCCTGATCGGTGTCGGTCTTGTAGTTACGTATGCTTACGTCGAACGTCAGACCGACATCGCTTTTACGGTAGAGGCCGATGCCGGCGGGGTTCTGGGTCATCGACGATAGGTCGCCGCCGAGCGAGGTGAATGCGCCGCCCATCGACACGAAGCGTGCTGTTCCGCGCAGCTGAGTGGGAGTGATGTTGTAGGCATCGATGGCGCTCTGGGCTGCGGCTCCTGCCGGAAGCAGGAGCGCGAGGCCGAGGGCAGTTAATAGAGTCTGTTTCATAGTCGAATACGTTTTTTAGAAGCAAGAGGAGAGATAGAGGGAACGAGAGGAGAAGTGTCTTAGCGTCCGCGTCCGCGCGAACCGCCGCCACCGCCGCCACGGCTGCCGCCTCCGAATCCTCCGCCACCGAAACCGGAGTTACCGGGACGGGAGAACGAGCTGCCGCTGTTGTAGTTGTTGCGGTTGGAATTATAGTTGTTATTGTTGTAGTTGTTGCTGTTCTGGCGGTTTACGCCGTTGTTATTGTTGTTGCGTCCGCGGCGGCTGTTGTTGGAGGGAGCATAGTTGCCGTTGCTGTTGCCACCCTGAGAGGGCCGTACACCCTGCGAGGGATAATTATGTCCGGTGCCGTAGGAGGGACGGCCCATATTGCCGGGACGGTTGGAACCGCCGGGCCGTACATTGCCGTAAGCTGGCGAATGCGGCCTGTTGCCGGCCATTCCGTTGCCATAGGAGGGCGCATGCGGCCGATTGGCTCCGGGTCGGTTGTAACCCCAGCTGCCGCCATATGACGGACCCCAGTAGCCAGGGCCCCATCCGGGTCCCCAGTATCCGGGCCCCCAGCCCCATGACGGATAGCCCCACGACCATCCCCAGTTCCATCCCCACGAAGGCCCCCAGAACGGGTCGTAGCCCCATGCCCAATCGTACCAGGGATCATATCCCCAGCCGATGCTCCAGTAGGGATTTCCGAAACGCCAGCGCCATGCCGGGCGATAGGCCCAGTTGCTCCATGGGTCGATGTTGTTGACCACATATACATTTATAGGCTGAGCCTCCGGTTGCGAGTAGTAGTATTGCATTAGTGCGGTGTCGCCGGTCTCGGTCACGACTTCGCTGTTGTGGAATCGTTCGATACGGCGGGTATTCGCGAAGTCGGTCGAGCCGAGTTCGCCTGAGGTAGACTTCTGTCCCGACGCCGTGTATGAGCCGCGGCGGTTGTAGGTGTCGACATCTACATTGAGGGGCCGTGAGCTTGATACGGTGTAAGAATCCGAACCGGCGTATTCGGCCGGTTGTGTGTATTGATATTGTACGTCTGTCTGCTGCCGGCGGGCAGCGGCTTCTTTCTTGCGTTTGGCCTCCTCTTTTTTTGCTTTGGAGGGAGAGTAGTACAGATCATCGTCGTAATCCTGGGCAAAAGCGGCAGGCGACGAAGCTGCAAGCCACGTCAACGCTATCAGGACGGAGAAAATTCGGGTGACCTTTTTCATCTTTGTAACTTTATGGTGTTATAACGTTTGTCAGTCTGGTTTTGTGCGCCGGCAGTCTCTTTTTTGCATTCTGTCGCGCGCGTTCAATAATTTGACGGCACTTTTACGCCAAAGTTTAACAAAGATATGGCATAATGACGGGAATTTGTGTCCGGAGCCAGTGTTAATGGCCTTCTTTTAAGCATTTTTATGATTTATCATATACGAAACCCGGAATCAGTGGCGCCGGTATTGTGCCTTGATTCCGGGTTGTGTGAAGTAGGGGGGCGCGATTATCCGCGCGGTTTCATTTCATATGAGGCAAGGGCGATTGTGCATCCCCAGTAGATGAAGGCGATTGAGGTGAGGAAGGAAACCATCATCATGTCGCTTACCCAGCCGGCTTCGATAAAGAAAAAGCCGATGAGGCAGAGCAGAATGCCGTTGATGATACCGAGCCACCAATAGCGGGCGCGGCGTCCGGCTCCGGCACTTACAAATGCCTCCAGACCCCAGAAGATGAAAATTATAGCCAGAAAATAGGGCAACACCATTTCAGAAAGGATGACGCTACGCACGAGCATGAAGCCTATGAACATATCGATCACGCCTCCGGCGATCCACCAGCCCCAGCCTTTGGGGTGATTGGGGCCTGCCGCCACACACAACTGAACGACGCCGGCGAGAATAAGGAGCCATCCGAAGATCTGAGCTGCGACAGCGAAACCCATTTCGGGCCAGAACCAATAAGCGAAGCCTGCGATTACCAGCAGGATACCGATAGCGAGCACGGCCCACCACCAGCGGGTCTGCCCGAATTTTTCGAGATTGACGGATTTCATATCATAAAGAAGTTAAGTAGTTTGCATTTTTATGCTTTTATAACAATTCATGTCGCTACAGTGTTCTACAATTGGTCTGAATTTGTTATTTTTGTAACCGAGAACAGGCAATATTATGCCAATAGTGATTTATAATACTTACGTACAGCGTTTTATCTTTCGATGAAAAACTTTTACCTTGCGTTCGTCGCTATGCTTCTGCTCGCTTTCGCGCCCGCCGGAGCACAGATTGTCACGACCTCTCCCTCGCCCTTGCAGGAAGCGAGTTCTGATGTCGTGCTGACCTATCATGCCGACTCGCCCCTCGGCAACATGGGGCTGGCCAACCTCGCCGCCGGTTTTGATGTCTATGCACACATAGGCGTGATCACTTCGAAAAGTTCCGGCCCCGGCGACTGGCGTTATGTTGTGACTCCGTGGCCCGAATCGGGCAACAGTCAGACTGCCAATACCGACAAAAACCGCCTCACAAAGGTATCGGTCAACACATATGCCCTGACAGTAGGCGATATCCGCACATATTTCGGCATCACCGACGCTTCCGAGACCGTGAAGGAGATTGTAGTGGTATTCCGTACTGCCGACGGCAAGAAAGAAGGCAAGACATCCGACGGGTCCGATATCCGGATACCCGTGCTTGCCTCCGGATTTCAGATCGAATTTACCAGCGATCCCGAAAATACGATTCTTTCGGGTGCCACTACTATTCGCTTTAAAGTCAATTCGACCCGCGAGGCTGATCTCAGCATAGCAGTAGCCGGGAATACCATTTCTTCAGCCAAAGGAGTCACGACTCTGACGGCCGACTATACCTTTACGGCTTCGGGCGATTACGAAGTTACGGCCAGGGCTGTGTCGGGCGGCGAGACACGCATCCAGACCATCAATGTGGCCTATCCGGGCCAGTCGGAGCAGGAGCCTTATCCCGGCGGCGTGCCTAAGATGGGAGCGGTGAAGAATGCCGACGGTACTGTCACATTCTGTCTTGCCGCTCCGGGCAAGAGCTCGGTAATGCTTGTGCCGTCGTGGGATGATTATGCCTACTATGAGCGCAACCAGATGAAACGCTACGACTATCAGGGCAACTCCTATTTCTGGATTACCGTGGCGGGTCTTGCCGATGACCAGTGGTACCCTTATTACTATGTTGTCGACGGCCGCTACCGTGTGGCCGATCCATACGCACACCTTATTCTCGACTGTTATAACGACAGCTACATCGATCCGTCGGTATGGCCCGACATGCCTAAATATCCTGTCGACAAGGTGACGGGCGTAATGCTCGCCGTATATCGGGGCGATATGGACAACTATGATTTCGCCGCCTTCGAGATTCCCGACCACAAGAATCTGATAATATACGAAATGCTCTTCCGAGACTTTACCGGCAGCAACGGTGTGGCCGAGGGCAACGGCACTGTCCGCAAAGCCATCGAGAAGATTCCATATATCAAGGCAATGGGCTTCAATGCGGTTGAGCTGATGCCTATCATGGAGTTCAACGGCAATAATTCGTGGGGCTACAACACCAATTTCTATATGGCTCCCGACAAGGCATATGGCTCGCCGACCGACTACAAGGACTTTATCGACGAGTGTCACCGTCAGGGAATCGCCGTGATTCTCGACATTGTATTCAACCAGAGCGACGGCCTTCATCCCTGGTATATGATGTATCCGGCCGCCTCCAATCCGTTCTACAACCAGACTGCGCCGCATGAATACAGTGTGCTCAACGACTGGAATCAGGGCAATGCTCTTGTGCAGCAGCAGTGGACCGATGCCATAAAATACTGGATGACGGCATACAATGTCGACGGTTATCGCTTCGACCTCGTGAAAGGGCTCGGCGACAACGACAGCTACAAGGCTGCCGGAGGCACCGACCAGTACAATCAGAGCCGTATCGACCGTATGAAGCGCCTGCACGGCGTCATTACCTCCGTGAAACCCGACGGTATCCATATCAACGAGAATCTTGCCGGCGACAAGGAGGAAATCGCCATGGGTGAGGACGGCGAGATACAATGGGCCAACCTCAATAAATCGTCGTGCCAGTTCACGATGGGCTATTCCACCGATTGCGATCTCATGAACTTCCTTTCGACAGCTTACGGAAACCGGCCGGCATTCTCTACGGTGTCGTATGCCGAAAGCCACGACGAACAGCGCATGGCTTACAAGAACGCCGCCTATGGAGTCGCCGCAGTACAGGGCGAGAGTCTCGACAGCTACCGTCGCCTCGGCTCGCTGGCTGTGCAGATGCTGCTCACTCCAGGCCCGAAGATGGTATGGCAGTTCGGCGAACTCGGCAACAGCCAGAATACCAAGAATGACAAAGGCGGCAACAATACCGATCCGAAGATAGTGGACTGGAACTGGCTCGACGATCCCGACCGCCACTATCTTATGGAGACGTATACGGCCATGATACAGTTGCGCCGTGACTATCCCGAACTTTTCGGTCCCGATGCGAGATTCGCGCCCGTATTCTCGAAAACGTTCACAACACAAAGCTCTATACGTATCGACAACGGCGAGAAATATATCCTCGCGTTTATCAATCCGGCGACTGAGGGCGATCCCATCGATGTGAAAATATATATACCGTCGCTAAGCGTCGATCGTCTGCGTCTGCACTGGGCCTCCCCGGGTTTTGAACCGCAGATTTCCGTCAAGAGCCGGAATCTGACCGTGTCGGTGCCCCCGCACTGTTTCGCCGTCTATACCACCGACAACATGAGCGGTATCGACGATGTGCCTCTTGGCGGCAGCGACGTGCGTATAGTCGCTGAGGGCGGCCGCATAATCATTTCCGGTGACTACGACAGCGCCGTAGTGCACGATCTCGCAGGCCGCCGGATGCCTATGGACGGTCTTCCTGCCGGTGTCTACATTGTCACTGTCGACGGGAATTCCACACGGATCGCCATGCGATAAAATCTCAGTTAAAACCAATAAGAAATGCTCCGTGAAGCTGTCTTGCCGACGTTTCACGGGGCTTTTCACATCGGTTTTGTGTGGATGTTTTGCTAATCAGATGTCTGCAAGCGTGATAGAATGAGTATTGATCTTTATTTAATATTAATTAACATTTTAAAAGTAAGCAATCGTCTATTTTTACGTCATATTTAGCAAAACAAAGAAACCACTATCTGCACTGTTCATGAAAAAACGGCAGGCAGAGAGATTGAAACAATCACATTCAATTATATAATGAAAAAGTTTCTATTAGGAGTCATTGCCGCTGCTGCGGTATTCTTCGGCTCCGCAAACACAGCGGTAGCGCAGGCCCCCGGCCAGCTGCCTCCTCTTCCGATGGATTCGGCCCTGCGGACCGGAACACTCGAGAATGGTCTTACCTATTTTATCCGTCACAACGACAATCCAAAAGGTCAGGCAGACTTCTATATCGCCCAGAAAGTCGGCTCTATCCTTGAAGAGGATAATCAGCGCGGTCTGGCTCACTTCCTCGAGCACATGTGCTTCAACGGAACCGAGAATTTTCCCGGTAAGAATCTTATCAATTGGCTTGAATCTATCGGTGTAAAGTTCGGATATAACCTCAATGCCTATACCGGAGTGGACGAGACTGTCTACAATATCTCGAATGTTCCCGTTGCGCGCACTTCCGTTCAGGACAGCTGTCTTCTCATTCTTCACGACTGGTCGTGCGCACTCACTCTCGATCCGGTCGAAATCGATGCCGAGCGAGGTGTGATCCACGAGGAATGGCGTCAGGCCATGAAGGGTTCAATGCGTATCATCGAGCAGGCTCTTCCGACAGTCTATCCCGACAGCAAGTATGGTCACCGTCTGCCGATCGGCATCATGGATGTTGTCGACAATTTCGAACCCAAGGCCCTCGTCGATTACTATCATACATGGTACCGTCCCGACCAGCAGGCTCTCATCGTTGTGGGCGACATCGATCCCGACTATATAGAGGGAAAGATCAAAGAGATGTTCTCTTCCATCAAAATGCCCGAAAATGCCAAGGAGCGCGTATATCTCGAAGTGGACGACACCCCCGGCACTATCTATGCTATCGGACAGGACACCGAAATGTCGGCTGCCGTCATGCTGCTGATGTTCAAGAACGATAATGCACGTCTGCCCCGCGCATACCGCAACACGCCTCTTTACTATCAGATGAACTATATCACATCTGTCATCTGCCAGATGCTCAATATCCGTCTTTCGGATCTCGCAAAGGATCCTGCCTGCGAATATTCGTCGGCATCGGTCGAAGTGGGCGATTTCTTCCTGGCCAAGACCAAGGGCGCGCTTTCGATGGAGATCGTGGCAAAAGACAATGACGTCGTTCCTGCTTTCACCCAGGCATACCGCGAGCTTCTCCGTGCCGCCCGCACGGGTTTCACTATCGGCGAGTATGAGCGTGCCCGTGCGGAATTCATGTCGCGCATCGAGAAGGCATACGAGGAGCGCAACGACCGTAAGAACGAAAGCTATTCTCAGGAATATGTCAAGTTCTTCATCGACAATATTCCCGCTCCCGGCATCGCTTATGCCAAAGAGCAGTACGACAGTTTCGTGAATCTCATCGGCGTCGAGATGATCAACCAGTATCTGCCACAGATAGTGATCGACGACAACCGCGTGCTTCTGGCTCTCCTTCCTGAGAAAGAGGGATTCGCTCTGCCGACCGAAGAGCAGTTCTCCAATGCCTTTGAGAGCGTAGAGGACGAGGAACTTGAAGGCTATAAGGACGAAATGCGTACCGATCCTCTCATTCCGGCTCTCCCCGCTCCCGGCAAGGTGAAGAAAACAGCAGAACTCCCCGAATGGGGTGCTACCGAATATACTCTGTCGAACGGCGTGAAGGTTATCGTGAAAACCACAGACTTCAAGGCCAATGAGATCGTGATGAGCGCGATAGCTAAAGGAAAGGCCGGCTCGACTCTCGACCAGAATCTTGCCGCAAGCATCCGCTACATGACTAATCTCCCGATGGAGTACGGTATCAACGCCTATACCAATTCGGATATCCAGAAATATACCCAGGGCAAGCAGGCCGGTGTCTCTTTCAGCTTCGACAACTATACACGTAATGTCGAGGGCCGCACTACAGTGAAAGATCTCCCCACGCTCATGGAACTTATCTACGGTTATTTCACCGGTCTTAACCTCGATGAGAAGGAATTCGACGCTACCCGTGGTGCCGTCGCCGGTATTCTGGCCAATCAGGAGGCTACTCCGGAATTCCAGTTCCAGAAAAATCTTCTCAATACTCTCTTCAAGGCTCCGGCCAAACATATGCTTACTGTCGACGACATCAAGGCAGCCGACCGCGAGGCTATCGTGAAGATTGTGCGCGAAATGCTCTCGAACGCCGCCGATTATACATTTGTATTCGTAGGCGCTGTCGACCCCGCCACATTCGTTCCTCTGATGGAACAATATATCGCAACTCTCCCCGCCGATGCAAAGAAACTGTCGAAAGAGATAGCTGCAAATGCCGATTTTGAACTTGTCACCGGCAGTGGAACAGATGTATTCTCTACCAAGATGCAGACTCCGCAGACATATGCTTTCATTGGTTTTGGCGGCACAATGCCTTATACCGCCAAAAACAAGGCTCTCGCTTCGGTTTCCGCACAAATTATCTCGAAGCGTCTTCTCAACAAGATCCGCGAGGAAATGGGCGCTACATATTCTCTCGGTGCCAACGGAGCTTTGTCTCGTTCGGGACTCAGCAACGTGACATTCCAGATCGCATTCCCGATGAAGCCCGAAATGCGCGATCAGGTTCTTGAGGAAATCTACAATATCATCGAGTCAATGAAAGAGAATGTGACCGAAGATGAACTCAAGCCCGTAATTGAATACTGTGTGAAGCAGGCCGGCGAAGACCTCAAGGAAAACAGCGACTGGGCCGGAAGCATTGCCGCTACTCAGATTAACGGTGTGCAGACCTTCGTTAACACTATCGAAACCTACAACTCGATAACTCTTGCCGATGTCAAGGCTTTCATGACCGACCTTCTCAAGCAGAATAACTATCGCGTGGTGCTCCTCAACCCCGAAGGCATGGAGGAAGTGGCAGAATAATCTTCAGAATTTTATCTCAAAGAAAGAGACTGTCTAACAAGTTTGGGCAGTCTCTTTTTATTGTCTAAACAGACTA
>CAJKRG010000055.1 GCA_905202215.1 uncultured Porphyromonadaceae bacterium | reverse complement strand
TCGAAGGCTTCGACCTCGAGATTGTGCCCTGCCCCATTGTCCGCGAAGCCGACGGTCTGGCGCTCAGTTCGCGCAACGTACGTCTCACGGCAGCCGACCGCGAAGTCGCTCCTAAAATCCACTATCTTCTCACGCAGAGCATCGAGCTCAAGAACCAGGGACTCAATCCGGTAGAAGTAGAAAAAGCCACTACGGCAGCTATCGATGCCATCGATGGTCTTCGCACCGAATATTTCCAGATAGTAGACGCCAAAACCATGCAGCCCATCAGGGAATGGGCCGAAGCAGGCGAACTTGGCGCCGCCGGCTGTGCCACAGTCTACTGCGGCAACGTACGCCTTATTGACAACATAAGATACTAAACGACATGTTTATACAAGTTCTGAAGTCGAAAATCCATCGTGTTACCGTCACCGAGGCCCGCCTCGATTATATCGGAAGCATCACAATCGACGAAGATCTCCTCGACGCCGCCGGCATTCTGCCCGGCGAACGCGTCTATATAGTGAACAACAACAACGGTGCTCGTCTCGACACATATACAATTCCCGGAGAGCGCGGCAAAGGCACGATCTGCCTCAACGGCGCGGCCGCACGCATGGTGCAGCCCGGCGACATTGTCATAATAATGGCATACGCCACCATGACTCCCGACGAAGCCCGTACGTTCACGCCAAAAGTAATATTCCCCGACACTGCTACAAACCGCCTGTAATCATCATGTTCGAAAAACTCAGCGATCGCCTCGAAAGGAGCTTCAAACTGCTCAAAGGCCAAGGCCGAATTACCGAAATCAACGTTGCCGAAACCCTTAAGGATGTGCGCCGCGCGCTCATCGATGCCGACGTCAACTACAAGGTCGCCAAGACCTTTACCGACACCGTAAAGCAGAAGGCTCTCGGCCAGAACGTGATAAACGCCATCAAGCCGGGCGAACTCATGGTGAAGATCGTGCACGACGAGCTTGCCTCTCTCATGGGCGGCGAACCCGTGCCCCTGAAACTCACCGGCAAACCATCGATCATTCTCATGTCGGGCCTGCAGGGTTCCGGTAAGACCACCTTCACCGGGAAGCTTGCCAAAAAGCTCAAGGAAGAGAAACACATGAGACCTCTTCTGGTAGCCGGCGACGTCTACCGTCCCGCGGCCATCGATCAGCTCAAGGTGCTCGCAGAGTCTATTGGCGTTGATGTATATACCGAAGACGGTGTAAAAGACCCCGTCGGAATCGCAAAGCGTGGTGTCGATTACGCCCGCAACCATGCCTACGACCTCGTAATCATCGATACCGCCGGCCGTCTTGCCGTCGACGAACAGATGATGGACGAGATCGAATCTATCAAAAAGGCTGTCAATCCCGGCGAAATCCTCTTCGTAGTCGACGCCATGACCGGTCAGGACGCCGTGAACACGGCCAAGACCTTCAACGAACGCCTCGACTTCGACGGCGTCGTACTCACCAAACTCGACGGCGATACACGCGGCGGTGCAGCGCTCTCTATCCGTTCGGTCGTCGAGAAACCTATCAAATTCGTCGGCACAGGCGAACGCCTCGACGGCATCGACGTGTTCTATCCCGCCCGTATGGCCGACCGTATTCTCGGCATGGGCGATATCGTGTCGCTTGTAGAGAAGGCACAGCAGCAGTACGACGAGAAAGAAGCCGAGGAACTTGCGAAAAAACTGCGTAAGAATCAGTTCACATTCAACGACTTCCTCAAGCAGATCAACCAGATAAAGAAGATGGGCAACCTCAAGGATCTGGCCGCCATGATCCCGGGGGTGGGAAAAGCCATCAAGGACGTCGACATCGACAACGACGCCTTCAAGGGTATCGAGGCCATCATCATGTCCATGACCCCCTACGAACGCGAGCATCCCGAAGTAATCCGCGGCACACGCGTGCAGCGTATAGCCAAGGGCTCAGGTTCGAGCGTACAGGACGTGAACCGTCTTCTCAAACAGTTCGACCAGATACGCAAGATGATGCATCAGGTGAGCACAATGGGTTCTAATCCCGCCGCCATGATGCGCAACATACGCCAGGCCAAGGCCATGCAGCGACGCAAATAAGTCAAGTATTATTAAACACCCTCTAATTATTGCTTGAATTCACAACATGGAGCTTATCGACGGTAAGAAAGCGGCCGCAGAAATCAAACAGGAAATAGCCGCAGCAGTAGAGAAACGGGTTGCAGAAGGCAAACGACGCCCTCACCTCGCCGCCATACTCGTAGGCCACGACGGCGGCAGCGAAACATACGTGGCACACAAAATCAAGGCGTGCGCCGAGTGTGGCTTCCAGTCTTCACTCATTCGTTTCGAAAGCACACCCGAGGCACCACTTCCTCAAGAAGAACTTCTGGCTGCCGTCGACAAACTCAATAAAGACCCGGAAATCGACGGTTTCATCGTACAGCTGCCCCTGCCGAAGCATATCGACGAAAACGCCGTGATCGAAGCCATCAATCCCGAGAAAGATGTCGACGGTTTCCACCCCGTAAATGTCGGCCGTCAGTCGCTCGGTCTTCCATGTTTCCATTCGGCCACTCCGGCAGGTATCGTAGAACTTCTGACACGCAACGGCATAGCCACTTCCGGCAAGCGCGTAGTGGTGATAGGCCGCAGCAATATTGTCGGCAAACCACTCGCCGCCATGCTCATGCAGAAAGGCGAACGCGCCAATGCTACTGTCACCGTATGCCACAGCGCCACACCCGACCTTGCCTCCGTGACACGTCAGGCCGATATTCTCGTAGCGGCTCTCGGGCGTCCAGGCTTTGTGACCGCCGACATGGTGGCCGACGGAGCGACTGTGATTGACGTCGGTACGACACGCGTCCCCGATGCCTCGCGCAAAAGCGGCTTCCGCCTCTGCGGCGATGTCGAATTCGACACTGTCGCACCCAAATGCAGCTTCATCACCCCGGTTCCGGGCGGTGTAGGCCCCATGACCATCTGCATGCTCATGAAGAACACCCTGCTCGCCGCCGAAAGAGCCGACGCAAGGAAATGACAGGGGCCGTAGCGGCATTACTGCCGTTGTACGTTTCGATCCTATCGCTGATTTTCGGCTACGACGAGGCCGAACTCGTCTTTGTGGGCGATGCCATGCAGCACAGCGCCCAGCTTGATGCCGCCCGTTCCGGTAAAAACACCTACGATTACAGCAGCTACTTCGCGTCATTGCCGCCATGCGTGGCTATGGCCGATCTTGCTGTGGTCAATCTTGAGACACCTGTCTCACGGCCACCATACAGCGGCTATCCCTGTTTCAACGCTCCCGTCGAATTTGCAAACGCGCTCAAGAATGCAGGCTTCGACCTCTTTCTGACAGCCAACAACCATACCCTCGACCGTGGCGCCAAGGGTCTGCGAAACACCATAGCCAATCTCGACTCTCTCGGAGTAAGACATCTCGGCACATATGCCGATGACAGAGCCCGGGAGACTGCTCTACCGCTGATCGTGGAGGTCAATAATATCAAAATAGGCTTCCTCAACTATACCTACGGAACAAACGGAATCAATCCGACTCAAGGCGTAGTCGTGGATTATATCGACCGCGACCGCATTAAAGCCGATGTAGACTCCGCACGGGCTGCCGGAGCCGAAGCTATCGCGGTGTGCATACACTGGGGAGACGAATACGTGCTTTTGCCCAACAAAAGCCAGCAGCGCACAGCCGATTTCCTCGAAGCGCTTGGCGTTGACATGATAATCGGGTCTCACCCGCATGTGATACAACCAATGGAGCTGAGACCGAACCGATATTATCCCGAGAAGAATGTGTTTTTAGTCTATTCGCTCGGCAATTTCGTGTCGAACATGAAGACACCCGACACTCGCGGAGGGGCCTTGGCCAGGGTAAGGCTAAAACGGGGAGATGACAAAAAAATAAGCGTCAGCGAGGCCGACTACAGACTGCTGTTCACAGTGCCGGGCAATTCGCCGAAAAACAACTTCAAAGTCATCGAAGCCGGAAAAGTGGATGATCCATCCTGGAAAGCCAAAGCCGAGACCTTCGTGAGACGCGCAAAGGCTATTTTCGATAAACATAATATTGCGGTTCCGGAAGCGGTGGAATAGCTATGGGTGTTTTTCATTTCAGACAATTCGATATCGACGACCGCGACTGCGGCATGAAAATATGTTCCGACAGCGTAACCTTCGGAGCATGGTTTCTGCCATGTCACAGCGACGCCCGTTCGGTACTCGATATAGGAGCCGGTTCAGGACTCCTCTCCCTCATGGCGGCCCAATGCATGCCCGGGGCTGCAATCAAGGGGATTGAGATAGATAATGGTGCCGCCGAGGCTTCCCGACACAATTTCGGCACTTCGCCCTGGGCCCGACGACTTGTGATAGAGAACCTCGATTTCGCCGATTTCCACCCCTCGGAGTCAGCCGATATCATTCTCTCAAATCCTCCGTTTTTCACCACCGGACTTCTCGCGCCTGACTCACGGCGTGCGACGGCACGCCATGAATCAACACTCACAATCACGACACTGCTCTCATTCGCACGCTCACATCTCGTCAAGTCGGGACATCTCGGGTTGATTCTTCCCGCCGAACGAACCGACGACACGATATTCCAGGCCGAACTCGCCGGATTGAAACTCAGGCGACTCGCCAGAGTAGTTGCCCGCGAAGGCCGTCAGCCGGTCAGAGCTCTTTTCGATTTTTCGCCCACCGACGGCACTGTATCCGAAGAAACCATAATAATGCGCGGCCGCGACGGAATACCGACATCGCACTATATATCTATTGTAGAACCTTTTTATACTAAAATATCATGAAAAGAAGCGACCTTGTGCTGTCTCTCGGACAACGACTTCTGCTGTTGCTCTTCATATTCATAGTCTGCTATGCGATAACGGCATTGGCCGTAGGTTTTCTGACCAAGATACTGGCTGACAACATTCCAGCCGCCCTGCGCATAGGAGCCGTAGTGCAGGACGTCTTCGCTTTTATCATCCCCGCTGTCGCCACTTCCCTTATCGTCACACGCAAATCGGCCGAACTGCTCTGTGTGCCGAAAGGAGTGTCGCCTCTGGCTGTCGGGCTGATCTTAGCCATGCTTTTCGTATCGATACCTATCCAGGAAGACATAATCTACTGGAACTATCATATAGCACTACCTGCATGGCTCGAAAGTTTCGGACAGGCGGCCCGCGAACTGGAAGATGCAAATTTCAGAACGATGTGCATGCTCCTGGACAACCCGTCGGTAGGCGCACTCGCCGTCAATCTGCTCATAATAGGTTTTGCGGCCGGTTTTTCAGAAGAACTGCTTTTTCGAGGATGCTTCCAGAGATTGCTCACGACCGGCGGAGTGAACCGGCACGTGGCGATATGGATCGTAGCAATTGTCTTCAGCGCAATGCATTTTCAGTTCTATGGATTCGTACCCCGAGTACTGCTCGGAGCTTACTTCGGCTATCTGCTTGTGTGGACAGGAAGCCTCTGGGCACCCGTACTGGCCCATACACTCAACAATATGATGTTTGTCATCGTTGCCTGGAAACAGGTACGCGACGGAATAACCCTCACCGATGAGCCGACCCTTTACAGCTGGCACATGGCTCTCGTCTCGGCACTCCTCGTCTATATAGCCCTTTTCCTGCTTTATAAATACAGAAAACAATGAAAAACCGATTTTTAGGTATTCTGTCGGCACTGACAGTACTTACAGCCTGCGCCGCCGAACCTGAAACAGTGAATCTATGGCCCGACGGCAATCCCAACGACAACGGCAGGCCTGATGACCGGACTGCCGAAATGACCATCTATCTTCCCGACAAGAAAAATGACACCGGTATCGCCGTGGCCATACTGCCGGGCGGAGCCTATGCCGGTCTTGCCATAGGCCACGAAGGCCATGACATAGGCAGATGGTATGCGGAAAACGGCATAACGGCAGGTGTGGTGCGTTATCGTCTGCCGAACGGTCATCCGGAAGTACCTGAATCGGATGCCCGCGAGGCCGTACGCCGGCTGCGCGCCCTCGGTTCGGCCAAAACCGGCATAATGGGTTCGTCGGCAGGAGGCCATCTCGCCACGACAGTATCGACACATGAGGCCGACTCATTGTCGCATCCCGATTTTACTATTCTCTTCTACCCCGTGGTGACATCCGACAGCCGATATACCCATCACGACTCAATGCACAATCTCCTCGGAGCACGGGCACGCGACTGGCATACCCTGCGGGAATATTCAAACGAACTGAGAGTAAACACCAAAACTCCGCCGGCCCTGATTTTTTACTCCGACGATGACAACGGTGTAGCTCCCGAAAACGGCGCCCTCTACTATCAGGCGCTCAAAGCCAATGGAATCAAGGCCGGATTCCATGTATTCCCGAGCGGAGGTCACGGCTGGGGCTTTAACGACAATTTCGCATATAAGCCAATGGTCCAGGAACTTATTCTCGATTGGGTGAAAAAGCTCTGAATACCGGATTCAATATGATCATCTTATGCGATGGAGGCGCCGCCTCCGGCATAAGATGATTATTTTATAAGAAAATCGTCGGCGTCGTTCTGTATAGGGAAATTACGGCGATAACTCTCCTGGCGGTTGCCGTCAAGATCAGCGACTATAAAAGGACAATCGGTCGGCATTACACCTATCGCCATGCCACGCCCGTCGAAAATATAACTCATGCCATCGTATTCGCCGAAGACATCGCGGCCTCCGCGGTTAGCGCCTACGACACAGCACTGATTTTCTATGGCACGGGCAATCAGGAGATGCTCCCAGGCATATGCGCGCGCTTTAGGCCAGTTCGCCACTACAAGCAAGAGATCATACTCACTATTGCGGCAACGGCACCATACCGGGAACCGGAGATCGTAGCATACGATAAGCGAGATATTCCAGCCGCGGAAACGGACAACAGGAGGCCGCTCTATGCCCGGCGCGAACAACTGAGGCTCCTTGCTTAGCGAGAACAAGTGTCGCTTGTCATAGAATGTCTCTTCGCCGGAGGGTTCTATAAAAAAACCGCGATTATAGATTTTCGGATGCGTGGATGCAAGATAGCTGCCAGCGAAGGCAGCTCCCGTAGCCGCAGACCACTCTTTGATCTTGTCTATGGTAATCCCTGTATTGCGTTCGGCAAGCGCCTGCAACACATCGGGGTCATCGGAATAGCCCGTAGAAAATAACTCGGGCAGCACAACCAGATCCGTTCCTTCCGGAAGCTTTTCGAGCGCTTTGCAGACAGCAGCGATATTAGCCTCTTTATCAGCCCATTCAATTGCCAGAGGGAGTGTCGCCACTCGGAGATTCGTATTCATTCAGCACAGAATTTTTCGGGATATTTTCCTTTGAAAGGCCGGTAATACGCCTTTATGGCGGCCATATCGGCATTTATATCGCCGGACGGTTCGAACGAACGCTCTATCATGGCTTTTTTCATACTGAAATCTATGACAGCCAGCACGACCGGTATGTGAGCCTGCATGGCTATACGCAGAAAGCCTGTGTGCCATTCGCTCGTCCGGCTGCGTGTTCCTTCAGGCGTGATGGCGAGAACCAGGCGCTGTGAACTGTTGAATCGCTCCACAAGCACTTCGGTAAGCGGCCGCGACGATTTACGTCCCCGCGGAACCGGAATGCCTCCTATAGCACGGAAAAAACAGCCCAGAGGCCAGAAAAACCAGCTTTCTTTCATCAGGAAACCGGTCTTGCGTCCGACAGAAGCATAGGCAAGCTTGCCGATGATGAAATCCCAATTGCTTGTATGGGGTGCCACGCAGATGATACACTTCGGATAGTCGGGAACCTTCACGGCAACCGACCATCCGAAGAGTTTCAGTATTTTCGCGCAGATATTCATTCAGCGGCCGCTTCTTTGATGGCCTCGCGGACTTCGGAAGGAAGTGCGGCATTCATCTTTTTGACTATTTCGAGCACGGCATCGTCGAAATCACATACAAGGCTGCCATAAGCTTTCGCATAGTATTCGGAGCGGGCCTTACGGTACTGAGCGGGATCGGCGAAGTCTCTTTCTTTTTTGTCGAAGACGACAGATACTTTTGCAAGCGACGCGCTCTGAAGCACAGCTATGTCGTTGATGATATCGTGGACAGTCTTGCGGTCGATCACAGGGAATGCGGCGCGGGCAAGAAGGATTTCGCCGGCAAGAGAGCCGCATGTATTGCGGATATACTTTTTAAGATCGCGTTTTGTAGCCATGATTTCAAATTTATGTTAGTTATAGGTAAGTATCAGTTTGCGGAGAGCGGGAAGGGTCGGAGCTATTTTCGACGGGTGCCTCTTCACAGACATAAAACGAGTGAGCTGCACAGGTAGTTCGACCGCCGCGCCTGTGATATGTGTCATGATATCGAGCTGCTTGGCAGGATGCCCCGTGGCGAATATCACTTTTGGAGCGTCGGAGCCTACACGGCGCGCCGCGGCATAAGCCACTGCTCCATGGGTGTCGATAGTATAGCCTTTGATTCTCAGAGCGTTGACAGTATCGGCTATTTCTTCGTCAGAAACGGCCTTGGTGCGCATTATATCACATCGGGCAGCCTCGAGATGTCCGTCATAGATAGCTTCGAGACGCGGCCAGCCCGAAGGATAGCCCATATCCATGGCCGGAGAAAAGGTAGGCACCGGCGCTGCGGTAGTTCCCGGAAAAACTCCGTCGAGAAGCTCTCCGAACACAGAGTTGATATTGAAAGCGGGTACAATGCCGGATGTCGGCAGTCCCATTTTTTTAGCGATTACTGTACCGACAAGATTACTGAGATTACCGCACGGAGTCGAATAAAACGCCCGGTCGGCGGCAGGTACATCTTCAGCCACAAGACGCCCATAGGCATACAGCGCGAGACTCGCCAAAGGAAGCAGACGCGCCACATTTATGGAATTGGCGCCTGTGAGACGGCAGTCTGCCAGAGCGGGATCGGATATTGCCTGCTGCATCATGAGCTTGCAATCCTCAATGCTTCCGGCCACCTCTACAGGGTGTATATTTCCTCCGAGGGCCGTGAACTGCGAGATAGCCATACGCGAAAGGCGTCCGCGTGGATAAAGCACGAACACATTCACGCCCTCCATATTATGGAAGCTGTTGGCTACAGCCGCACCCGTATTGCCAGTAGTGGCGACAATGACGTTGCGTTTATGCCCGGGAGTGAGCAGGCGCTTCATCAGTCTGGCCATGAATCTGGCTCCGTAGTCCTTCACTGTCAGAGTCGGCCCATGAAAAAGCTCGAGCACATGCATGCCGGGCTCCACCTCGACGAGAGGAGCATCGAAAGCGAATGCCTCATCAACGATCTTCTTGAGTTCGGCAGCAGGCAAATCGTCGCCGAAAAAAGAGATGGCCACGACATATGCTATGTCGCGAAGACTCATCTCGCCTATATTATTAAGGTATGCCCGTGGCAATGTGGGAATAGCAGCCGGCATATACAGACCTCCGTCGGGAGCGACACAGCTCTCGACCGCCTCTGCGAGTGATACGGCGCCGGCAACGCCTTTGGTGCTTCTATATTTCATAGCGCATTCGATAATGCAAACATACAAAAAAGAACCGAACCCTCAAAATCGATTTTCAAGGCATATTCCTAAATGGCAAAGCGTCAAGACATAATAGAAAAAGTGCATTTCATGGCCTCAAGAAGTTGCCTGAAAAATTTGCGCGGATAAAACCTTTGTCTTATCTTTGCGTTATAAAAGCAAAGGCAAGAGAGCCTGACTGGTACAACAGCATACCACATCAAAGTTGATTGGGAAACTCGTCAATTATAACTGAAATACCGAGACAAGCTTAGCCGACCGATGGCGGGCCTCGATTCTCGCTCTCGGGCGAGGAAGCCTTAGAGCCGGAGGATTACAAAGGGCGGCGAGCACTCAAAACCTGTCTTTTCGGAGTTTCATCGCATCCTTTGGTGTGGCCCTTTACAAAAAACGCTTCCGTTATGCGGAAGCGTTTTTCTGTATTATGTCATGTGGGATTGGTCATAGGAGGGCTTTTTCCAAAACGTCGTCGACGGTGTCGGCATAATGGAATGTCAGGCCGTCGGTATAACGTTCGGGCATATCGTCGATATCGCGGCGGTTATCTTTCGAAAGTATGATATCGGTAATTCCGGCACGTTTGGCCGCGAGCATTTTTTCGCGTATGCCCCCTACCGGCAGCACACGCCCGCGGAGTGTTATCTCGCCTGTCATTGCCAGACGCGGAGCGACATGGCGCCCGGTGAATGCCGAGACGATGGCCGTGGCTATGGTTATACCCGCCGAAGGGCCGTCTTTGGGCACGGCCCCTTCGGGGAAATGCACGTGAAGAGCCTGACTGTCGATATCGGCCATATTTATGCCAAGTTTGTCGGCATGGGCTTTCACCCACTGGAACGCAATGCCGGCAGATTCTTTCATCACATCGCCGAGATGACCGGTCAGAGTCAGCCGGCCTCCTTCCTTGGCTTTAGAAAGCGAGGCTTCGGCCATGAGGATCGCACCTCCGACCTCGGTCCAGGCAAGACCGGTGACAACGCCGGGAATGTCGTTGCCTTCGTAATTTTCCGGTTGAAAAGGAGCGAGTCCAAGCAAATTATAAAGGTGTTCTGGCTCTACGACGGCCGGGAATTCCTCTCCTTTCATCTTGGCAAGAACAGCTTTGCGGGCTACCGACGAAAGTTTTTTCTCAAGCAGACGCACACCGCTTTCGGCTGTATACCGGCGCACAATCTCCGCGATAGCCGCATCGCTTATCTGAAGCTCGGCCTCGGTGAGAGCCATCGTACGCCGTATGCGCGGCAGAAGATGGCGCCGTGCGATCTCAACTTTTTCCTCAAGCAGATAACCGCTTATATCGATTATCTCCATGCGGTCGAGCAGAGGGCGGCTGACAGTGGAAAGAGTATTGGCCGTGGCAATGAAAAGAACTTTTGAAAGATCGAAATCCACATCGACATAGTTGTCGTGGAAATGGCAGTTCTGCTCAGGATCGAGCACTTCGAGGAGTGCCGCACCCGGATCACCCTTATAGTCATGTCCTATCTTGTCGATCTCATCAAGCACGAGCACCGGATCGGAGCATCCCGCACGCTTCACGGCATCGATAATGCGGCCGGGCATGGCGCCGATATATGTACGGCGATGTCCGCGGATCTCGGCTTCGTCGTGCAGGCCGCCGAAGGACACACGCTCGTATTTACGCCCGAGAGCACGCGCCACCGACTTGCCTATCGATGTCTTGCCGACTCCGGGAGGACCTACAAGACATATGATGGGCGATTTGCCGTCGGGATTATGCATGAGAAGCGCAAGCTGCTCCACGATACGCTCCTTGACTTTCTCGAGTCCGTAGTGATCGTTCTCAAGCACTTCCTCGGCCTCAGCCAGAGATGGTGCAGACGCCGTATATATACCCCAGGGAAGAGCCACAAGAGTCTCGAGATAGCTGTAAAGCACGGAATAATCGGGCGTCGTAGGATTATATCGGCGAAGCTTTTCTATTTCACGGCGGAAAAGTGCGAGCACTTTTTCGGGCATATGGCTTGCCTCTGCCTTGGAAAGAAGCTCGTCGGCCTCGTCAGCCTCGTCGCCATACAGAGTTTCGCGTATAGCCTCCATCTGCTGCTGGAGAAACGCGTTTTTCTGATTTTCCTCCATATTGCGGCGCGCGCGCTTCATTATATTTTCGGTCATCTTCATATGGTCGGCAAAAGTATTCACCTCCATAAGAAGCCCCATGGCACGGTCGAGAATCTTCGATTTGGCAAGCAGCTCGTTTTTAGCCTTGGGATCGAATGGCAGATTGGTGCACAGGAAATTTACGAGTGTGGCATTGTCGTCAATCTGCCTTACCGCCGGCGTGAGGTTTGTCGGATCGTTTATGGTGAACGCCTCGAGAGCGACAGACTTGATCTGCTCGCAGACGAGAGCGAGTTCTTCCGATTTATCGTTGTTATCGGCGACAGGCTTGACTCGCGCAGTCAGCCATGCTCCGGGATTCGAGCCGCGCCCCATGATACGGAACTTGCCACGCGCACGTACAAGCGCCGAATGCGCGCCGTCGGGACGCTCGAACACACTGAGCACATCGGCATAGGTGCCATATTTGAACAGCCCGGTAGTGACTGCAGGAGTTTCTTCCTCAGAATTTACCTGACATACAATGCCGACCGGCATACATTCTTTCTCAGCATAGCGGGCAAGAGCAAGCGCACTGTCGCGTCCGAGTTCGAATGAAACTGTCAGATTGGGAAATAACACCAGGTTGCGGGTAGGGAGAATAGGAAGATTCTCGCTGTCGGGTTCTTTATCGAAACGGGTCAGATCAATCTCTATCTTCTGGAAACCCATATCGATGGTGTCTATATTGTTGTCTTTGGCCATAATTAACTTGCAAACGGACTGCAAAGTTACGTTTTTTTTCCGATATAAAGAAACGCCGGCATCGGCCCCGCGCCACAATGAATATGCAAACGACATCACAAATATCAATTCCATTCGCAAAATGCTTGCATAAGCGGGCTTTTATGCGTAATATTGCAAGCAAAATGAATATTACAATAAATTATGGCTCTCATAATACCGCAAAAATACAAACAGAAGCTGCTCCCGGAAACAACGGAGGTCGCTATAAAGATGATCAAGGATTCTTTTCAGAAGGCACTTGCCGCGAGTCTTGGTCTGCGCAGAGTGACAGCGCCACTGTTCGTGCTGTCAGGCACAGGATTCAACGACGACCTGAACGGCACCGAGCGTGCCGTATCGTTCCCAGTCAAGGCTCTCGGCGACCGCAAGGCAGAGGTGGTGCATTCTCTCGCAAAATGGAAACGGTATAAACTAATGACCTACGACATAGCCCCGGGCTACGGAATTTATACCGACATGAACGCAATCCGCGCCGATGAGGATCTTGACAATCTTCATTCATTATATGTCGACCAATGGGACTGGGAGAAAACCATCCGGGAACAGGACCGTAGCCTGGCCTACCTGCGGCAGACCGTAGAGAAAATATATGAGGCCATTCGTGCGACCGAACATCTTGTCTTCGAAAAATTTCCGCACATCACTCCGCGGCTGCCTGAAAAAATTACATTTATACACAGCGAGGAATTGCTGCGGCGATATCCCGGCCTTGATGCCTCGCAGCGGGAATCTATGGCCGCTAAAGAATACGGTGCCGTTTTCCTTATTGGTATCGGCGCACTCCTGAGCGACGGCAAACCGCACGACGGCCGCGCCCCCGACTACGACGACTGGATAACTCCGAATGAAGAAGGCTACCATGGCCTGAACGGCGATATCATCGTATGGGATTCCGTACTCGGACGCTCTGTCGAACTCTCGTCGATGGGCATCCGTGTCAGCCCCGACTCCCTGCGCCGACAGCTCGAAGAGCGTGGCTGTCCCGAACGTGCCGCACTCGACTTCCACCGCCGGCTGCTCGACGGAGAACTCCCCTACTCCATCGGTGGCGGCATCGGCCAGAGCCGTCTATGCATGTTCCTGCTTCAGAAAGCACATATAGGCGAAGTACAGGCATCCATCTGGCCTGCCGAACATATCGAGCGCTGCAGGGCAGCCGGCATCACTCTTATGTAACGGCAAATTCGATGACTGAAAGATTTTTTATGTTGTGTAACATATCGCGGAAATACTTGCGGTAAAAAAAATATTCATAAATTGCGGTCGAAAAATATGCCGAGGGCTTGTCCCGAGGCCATCCATTCACCTATACAGAAAACTACACTGATAGCATGAAGACTTACAAAACCAAAGAAATCAAAAACATAGCCTTGCTCGGAAGCAAAGGCTCGGGTAAAACCACACTCGCTGAAGCTATGCTCTTCGAGTGTGGAGTTATAAAACGCCGCGGCACAGTAGAAGCAAAAAATACCGTATCCGACTATTTCCCCGTAGAAAAAGAATATGGCTATTCGGTATTCTCGACGGTGTTCTATGCCGAATTCCTCGGCAAGAAACTCAATGTGGTCGACTGCCCGGGCGCCGACGACTTCGTGGGCAGCGCTATCACCGCCCTCAACGTCACCGACACCGGCCTTATCGTGGTCAACGCACAGTATGGTGTCGAAGTAGGCACACAGAATATCTTCCGCACGGCCTCCTCTCTCAAAAAACCCATCATTTTCGCACTCAACCAGCTCGACGGTGAAAAAGCCGACTATGAGAACGTGCTCGAACAAATGCGCGAAATCTTCGGCCCGAAAGTCGTTCCCGTACAATATCCTCTGGCATGCGGTCCTGGCTTCAACGCCATGATCGATGTCCTTCTTATGAAGAAATATTCATGGGGACCCGAAGGCGGAACGCCAACCATCGAGGAAATTCCAGAAAGCGAGATGCCGCGTGCTCTCGAAATGCACAAGGCTCTTGTCGAAGCAGCCGCCGAAAACGACGAAAGCCTCATGGAGAAATTCTTCGAAGAAGAACACCTGACCGAAGACGAGCTCCGTATGGGTATCCGCAAGGGTCTTATCGACAACTCCATATATCCCCTCTTCTGCGTCAGCGCAGGCAAGGACATGGGCGTACGCCGCATGATGGAATTCCTCGGCAACGTGGTGCCTTTCGTCGACGATATGCCCGCTCCGGTAGACACCGAAGGCAATGAAGTGAAACCCGATGCCGACGGCCCGCTGAGTGTATTCGTATTCAAGACCACTGTAGAGCCTCATATCGGCGAAGTCAGCTACTTCAAGGTGATGAGCGGTACCCTCAAAGCAGGCGCCGACCTCGAAAACGTGACCCGCGGCGGCAAAGAACGTCTCGCACAGATATTCTGCGTATCAGGCCAGATCAAGACTCCTGTCGACGAACTCATGGCCGGCGATATCGGCGCTACCGTCAAAATGAAAGATGTGCGCACCGGTAATACTCTCGACGAGAAGGGCTGCGAGATCGCATTCGACTTCATCAAATATCCAGCGCCCAAATATCAGCGTGCCATACGCCCCGTAACCGAAAGCGACGCCGAAAAACTCAGTGCAATCCTCACCCGTATGCACGAGGAAGATCCCACCTGGGTCGTAGAACAGTCCAAGGAACTCAAGCAGACCATTCTGTCGGGCCAGGGCGAATTCCATCTGCGCACCCTCAAATGGCGTGTGGAAAACAACGACAAGCTTCCCATCGTCTTCGACGAACCCAAGATACCATATCGCGAAACCATCACCAAGGCCGCCCGCGCCGACTACCGCCACAAGAAACAGAGCGGCGGCGCCGGTCAGTTCGGCGAAGTCCACCTCATCGTAGAGCCTTATACCGAAGGCATGCCGGCACCTGACAGCTTCAAATTCGGCAATCAGGAATTCAAGATGAACGTGCGCGACACCCAGGAGATACCTCTTGCCTGGGGCGGCAAGCTCGTTGTATGCAACTGTATAGTAGGCGGCGCAATCGACGCCCGCTTCATACCGGCTATCGTAAAAGGTCTCATGGACCGTATGGAACAGGGTCCTCTCACCGGCTCATATGCCCGCGACGTGCGTGTATGCATCTACGACGGCAAAATGCACCCCGTAGACTCGAATGAAATCTCATTCCGCCTCGCCGGCCGCAACGCTTTCAGCCATGCATTCCGCGAAGCCAATCCGAAGGTGCTCGAACCTGTCTATGATGTCGAGGTTCTTGTGCCAGGCGATGTGATGGGCGACGTGATGAGCGATCTTCAGGGCCGACGTGCAATCATCATGGGTATGAGCAGCGAAAACGGTTTCGAAAAAATTTCGGCCCGCGTGCCCCTCAAAGAAATGTCGAGCTATTCTACGGCTCTCAGCTCCATCACCGGCGGACGATCCTCGTTCACGATGAAGTTCTCGTCGTACGAGCTTGTTCCTTCCGATGTTCAGGAAAAACTCCTCCGCGAATACGCAGAAAAGAACGCTGACGAATAACCAGTCCGTTTATTCTCACACAAAATAAAATGAGGTTGCCGGATAAACCGGCTGCCTCATTTTATCATATAACACACGCCACAAAGTGTAGTCTGCCTCATCGGTAGAGCTTCATGACATTGGCCGGAGAGCGATTCGCCATCAGCTCACCCTGCATGAAAGCCATAGCGGGAGCGGTATGCTCAAAAAAACGGCGATACCCCTCGCAGAGATAGTTGAGTCCGGGTTCGCCATCGGCGGTTACGGCAAAGCGGTTTTTGGGACACTCGCCGTTGCACAGACGCAGCCAGCGGCAACGGCGACACTGCCCCGGCAAGGTATCGCGCTTATCCTGGCCAAACTTGAGCTGGGCGGGACTGTTCATCATGTCGAATATAGTCCTGCGGCGGATATTGCCGAGTTTATACTCCGGAAATACAAAATGGTCGCAGGAATAAAGATCGCCGTTATGCTCTATGACTGCCGCGTGGCCGCAAGTGCGCGCCATTGAGCAGACGCCCGGCTCCACTCCGACAGTATTGGCCAGAGTTGCATCGAAGAGCTGCACGAACATCTGTCCGACATCACGGCATACCCATTCGTCGAATACGGCACATAGAAAATCACCCCAAGCCTGCGGCCCGACAGAGAAGGGCGCAAGATTCGCATCCGCACTATCACGAAGCGACGCAAGGCCATGAAGAGTCAGCCGTTCCACCACGGGAGTAAACTGCAAAAAACGACAGTCTATCTCCTTAAAGAAATTATAGAACTCAAGAGGATGGCCGGCATTATAGTCGTTTACAACCGCCATGGCGTTCCATTCCACCCCATGCCTGTTGAGAAGCTCCACGCCGCGCATCACATCGTCGAACGATCCACGGCCATCCGGTGTCAGGCGGTAGCGGTCGTGAAATTCGCGAGGGCCGTCGATCGACAGCCCCACGAGCCAGCCGTTGTCTTTGAAAAAACGGCACCACTCGTCGGTAAGCAGGGTGCCGTTGGTCTGTATACAATTATCGATCCGCACCCCTCGGCGCGCATATCTGCGCTGGATATCGAGTACACGCCGATAGAAAGCCTGTGTGCGCATCAGCGATTCGCCTCCGTGCCATGTAAACATCACCGAAGGCATTGTCTGAGCCTCGATATACTGGCGTATGAATTCTTCGAGCATGGCATCGCTCATGAATTGTCGCGGTACGCCCTCTCCGACCCTATCGGAATAAAGGCCGGATTTTTCAAGGTAATAACAATAGCTGCAGCGGAGATTGCACAGGCTGCCGGCCGCTTTCGTCATCACATAGAGCGGCCTCGAAAACGGTGCGGCAGGCTGACTCATTCCTTATGGAGCGCGTTGGGATCGAAAGGCTTGACCACGGTCACGGTCGTGCCTTCGGGATTCACACGTATTCCTCCTTTGGCCTCTATGCTGGCGAGCATTTCTGTGCGCAGTGCCTCGATCTTTTTTCGGGCTTTCGCAGGCTGATCGGCCAAAAGCTTGTTGATCACACGTGATTCGAGACCTATCTTATAGAATGCTATACGGATGAATTTCCAGTTCTGATCCGTCAGGTCATATTTTTTCTGAAGGCGGTTGGCAATGGCGTTTCCCTCGGCATCGGCCTCTTTGTCGAAAACCCCGCGGTAATACTGTTCAAGCTGATCGATGTCGAGCACATCTGCGATCGCCCTCTCATGCATCTTCTGAAGTTCACGACTGCCTCTGACACTCAGAATGCCTCCGTCGGCCTCCACCCGGGCTACAAACGCTGAATCCTCTCGCTCGAAAGCACTTGCGAGTTTCTGCTGTTGGGCCGCGTCAAGTTTCACATGACGGCTCACATCGAAAACCTCGCGCACGGTCGACGGATGATAGGCACGGAGAGCATCTGTATCAAGAGTCTGTGCCGAAAGACCCGAAACAGTATAGAGAAGAAAGGTCGCTACGAAAAGAAATGGTTTCGCCATGGTAGATATTGTGTGATTTTCGCTTTCGTTTCGAATAAAAAGCGTAACTTTGTGCAAAACTACAAAAAATATCTGAACACTACCATGAGACCAGGCAAAAAGTTGAATTTTTTATTGTTCGGTGTCAACGCCCTTGCTCTTGCTCCCGCCGCGGTTACGGCCAATGCCGCAACCGCACCAAAGGCCGACAACAGGCCCAATATCATCTTCATATCCGTCGATGACATGAAACCGTGGCTGTCGGCCTACGGCGATACCCTCGCTCATACCCCAAACATGGACCGTCTCGCAGCGATGGGTACCACATTCAACAACGCATACTGCCAGATCGCGCTGAGCGGCCCCACACGCTCAAGCATTCTGACTGGCCTCAATCCCGACCACACGGGCGTATGGTGGCTCATGGGCTCGTTCCGAAAGAACAATCCCGATATCGTAAGTATGCCCGAGGCTCTCAAAAACAACGGCTATGAGACCGTAGGCGTCGGCAAAGTCTACCATCCGCTTAAAGACAAGACTGTCAAGGACGATCCCAAGTCCTGGAGCCTGCCATACGTCAAGACACAGGGAGCCACATATGCCCTTGCGAACGGACGCGTCGCCACCGAGTGTGCCGATGTGCCCGACAACGGCTACATCGACGGAGTAATCGCGGAAGAAGCCGTAAAGACCCTCAAAAAACTCAAAAAAGGCGACAAGCCCTTCTTCCTGGCCGTCGGATTCAAGAAACCGCATCTTCCTTTCTGCGCACCAAAGAAATACTGGGATATGTACGAACGCGAGGCTATGCCCGTAGCCAAATATCAGGACATGGCGTCAGACGGTTGCGAATATGCATATCACAATTCGCTTGAAGTAAAAGGATATTCCGACATTCCGCCGTTCGAGAGCTATGTGGATACCAAACATCTCGACACAGAGACTCAGAAGCGGCTCCTCCATGCCTATTATGCATGCGTGTCGTATACAGATGCCCAGATAGGCAAGATCCTTGATGCACTGGAAGAAAACAAACTTTCAGACAACACCATAGTCGTTCTCTATGGCGATCACGGTTATCACCTCGGCGACCACGGCCTATGGAACAAGATGACAAATTTCGAGCAGGCTACCCACGTGCCTCTGATGATAGCGGCTCCGGGTATGAAAAAAGGTGTAAAATCCGACGCAATGGTCGAATTTCTCGATGTTTTTCCAACTCTCGCCGAACTCACCGGCACTCCTCACCCCCAGCAGCTCGACGGCGTAAGCCTCGTTCCGGTGCTCAAAAATCCTAAAGCAAAAGTGAAGGATTATATAATGAGTCAATACAGCCGCACGACAACGGAAGACTACACCATCAGTTCCGATACCGATCTCGAAGGCAAAGCCGAATATCTTGAAAACGATATAATGGGCTATGCCATACGCGACAAACGCTACCGGCTCGTACAATGGACCAAAGGCTTCAAAACTTATATACCCTTCGACAAATCTAAAGTTATAGCCTGTGAACTCTTCGACTACGAAATCGATCCGCTCGAAACCAAAAACCTCGCCAACGACCCGGCATACGCCAAAATCGTAAAGCGTCTTGAAAAGCAGCTTACCGAATACTACGCCCGAAGTTATAACTCGCCAATGTCTGCACCCATCAAGGCATGCGCCGAGCGCAAAAGCGAGAAGAAACAGAGCAAGAAATAAACACGCTCCACAGCAAGCAGCTTTCAATCTTAAAAAAGTTTAAAAACTTTGAAAATGCCGGACTTTTCCCTACCTTTGCACCCGGTTAAGCCTCGGCACAACTGTTAAACTAATTATTAACTACTTAATTTTCAAGGAATGCACTTAAATTCTGAAGAAAAAGCGCAGATCTTCGAGAAGTACGGTAAGAGCAAGACTGACACTGGCTCGCCTGAAGCACAGATTGCATTATTCTCCATCCGTATCGCTCATTTGACTCAGCACCTGAAGTCAAATCACAAAGATCATACAACCGAACGCGCTCTTAAGATGCTGGTAGGTAAGCGTCGTCGTCTGCTCGACTACCTCATGCGCAAAGACATCAACCGCTACCGCGCCATCATCGCACAGAAAGAGCTCGGCATCCGCAAATAAGCGGCGCCAAAACCAAACAAAACCGCAGCACCTATCATAGGTCGCCGCGGTTTTTTATTGCCTATTGACATTTACGTTCGACCGACAAAAAAAACGCTTGACGGATAAGATCGGCTTATGAACGGTTCCAGAAGTATATTTTCAAAGTTTTTAATAGCCTGAAAATATGACACATCCTTACTTGGTGTAATTTTTTCTCGAAAAAAAATCATCAAAAAATTTGCACAAATCAAAAAGTCGCCGTATCTTTGCAGCGCAAAAGCAAAAGGGGAGCGCCCCAAAAGCAAAGCACAAAACAAATTGCCTTGTGGTGTAATGGTAGCACGTCGGATTCTGGTTCCGCCTGTGGGAGTTCGAATCTCTCCAAGGCAACAAAAAATGGAGTTCAATTTTTGAGCTCCATTTTTTCATATTATCCCTCCGATATGGCACATAGTAAATTTGGATCAGACTGGCAACACTATAGGGCGCATAGTAATTTCGGGTCAGCGGATTTTCCCGGTGGGTGGGAAAGATGTCAAGAGTATA
>CAJKRG010000054.1 GCA_905202215.1 uncultured Porphyromonadaceae bacterium | reverse complement strand
TTAAGCAAAAATACACCAACCTGTGATTTCACATATGTTATTAAACAACCTCTAAATGATTTCGCCCTTGCCGAAACCGAAAATTCGATGCACGAGGATCTTGTCCGCTGCTATAACAACCGCAGCACGCCCGAAGCTCTGTGCCGGGTAATCGAGGCTGTGTTCAGCGGACGTGCGCTTTCACCCGAATCCACACAATATCTTGCCGCCCTTCTCGGCAAGAGCAGCACCGGCCTCGACAAGATTGCTTCGGGCATTGCACCGGAAGCCTTTTTGGGCCACAAGTCGGGTATATCCGACCGAAATGCCGACGGTATACGCATGGCAACAGGCGATGTCGCGGCCTTCACGCGCCCCGACGGCTCGACCGCATATATCGCCATACTTGTCAAGGACTCTCCCGAAACCGACGGGCAATCTTCGGCTCTGTTCCAGGAATTGTCTGCGGCGGTCTTCGATGCATACAGCAGGTAAAAAGTCTTTTTTGTAATTTTGCCGGTATTATGGAAAAGATTGAAAATATAGTGCCCGACTGGGCTTTCAGAATGAACTGCGCGGTGACCGTGGCCGACGCCGACTGCCGCATTATATATATGAACGAGCGGTCGCGCCAGACTTTCGCCGCCCGCGGAGGCGCCGCGCTGATCGGCCATAATCTGATGGAATACCACAACGAGCGGTCGAAAGACATAATCCGCCGTCTTCTCGACGAGGGAGGAACCAATGCCTATACCATCGAGAAAGAAGGTCTGCGGAAGATGATATTCCAGTCGGCCTGGTTCGATGCCGACGGACGTGTAGGCGGTCTGGTCGAACTTTCTATGGTCATTCCGGCAGAAATGCCGCATTACGTCAGATAACTCAGCCGCTTATGGAAGTAAAGGAATTTGAGAAACGCGTACGCGAAGACCTCATCGGATTTCTCACACGCAAGGGCGCACTCGACCGGCGCGTGCCCGAATGCCCCGACGTCGAGGAGCGCTGGGGCGAGATATGCCGCGCCTATCTGCCCGACGGCGTGCGCGAGTTCCGCGATTATCCCGTGGTGTCGTTGGGCTGGATAATGTTTGTCGGCATGGCGATGGCATTCTACTGGGATACCGACTGGGAAACCTACTCGGCGCGCAAGGGTATCTACGAGGAGCTTCGCGATCGGCGCGGATTCGACAATATGGACGATTCCGTGACCGAAGACGTGCTCGGCTACCGCGACGAGGACGCCGCCCGTGTAATCGACCTGGCGGCACAGTGCGCCTCGCGCGTGTTCAGCCTGCTCAGCCACTCGCACATCGAAGCCGGCACGCAGAACGCAATGGAATGCTACATGGCGGCTCTCCATCAGCTCTATCTCGCCGGAATGGGCATGGAGCTGAACTCTCTCGGCTACCACATGAAGCCGGTTTAGGCGAATGGGCAGACAGTTTTTTTGAGCTGACAAGCTGACGTGCGGCTGGGCTGACAGGCTTTTGAGCAACCTGTCCGCTCAACAGCTCGTCCGCTCAATAGCCCAAACAGCCGCGTAGCGGCAATGAGCTGCGGAGCAGCGCTGAGAGTAATAGCCTATGTGCAAGCGCGCCGCAGGTGCGTGCAGCCATAGATTTCCAACGAAAATAAAGCTGCGTAGCTGCGACATATCACGTGGATTGTGTCGCAGCTACGCAGCTCTTCTTTTTTTCGCAATCCTCATACCCGTGCTGCGCGCACCAAAGGCGCGCTTGCGCGGGCCTATTATTGTCAACGCTGCTCCGCAGCTCATTGCCGCTACGCGGCTGTTGGGCTGACGGCTGTATATAAAGAGTCGAAAGAGTCAGGAGGATTGGCATTGAAGCCGTTCTCTTGACTCTTTCGACTTTTTAACTTTATAAACCCGCTGCTAAAGCTACTGGACGTGGACTTTGCGGTTGTTGACTATGTAGATTCCCGGGGCGAGACCGGCTGTTGCCTCGGTGGGGTCTACGGCCTCGCGTATGAGGACGCCGGCGACGGTGTAGACGTTGACGGGGCCGTCGGGGTTATTGACTGTCACATTTTCGACGCCCGACTGCGAGCCTTTGTAGAAAAGACGGAAGTTGTCGAAACAGCACCAGTCGCCGTTGACGGCGCGTGTCTTCTTCAGGCCGATACGAAGAGTACCCCTCTCTGTCAGCTCAACGTAGAGAGGCGTGTTGTGATACTCGCTGTTGACGTTGAAGGCGGTGTTCGACTGCCCCACATTGTCGGGAACGGTCGGAAGAGTGGTGTCATAGAGCGACATGAAGGGGTTTTCGGCGGCATTCATATAGTAGCTTGCCAGAAGCTGCTCGGTGCCGTTGTCGTGGGCGGCACGCGATTCTGCCTGATAGCCGTAGCGGTAGAAGCCCTGCACCTCCAGGCGGTATTTGCCCGCAGGCATGTCGGCGAGATCCTGATATTTGTCGAAAGTCTTGTTCCAGAACTCGGCCACACCGGCATTGGTGGCTGTAAACGATGTTCCGCTCCAGCCGTTGCCGTTGTTGGCATTGAAGTCGGGGTTGACAATGCGGCCGGTGATGTCTTCGTAGTCGTCATCGTAGGCGGCGTTCAGTGCCTCAAGAGCCGGAGGTAGCGCCTCGGCGAGAGCGGCCACAGTGCGGTTGGAGTCGATGGCGCGGCGCGCGGCAGCTATGGCGTCGGCGAAGGCGTCGGGGTCGAGACGTTCGTATTTCTTTATCGTAGTCATGATCTCGCTCCAGGTGGCCAGCACATTATACTCGTCCTCGGTGACGGTCATTATCGAACCGTGCTGGAAGCTGCCCGTGCCCGAGAGCTTGAACGACGAGCTATAGCCGGTTCCCATATGGTCGAGGTCGACGACCTTGTAGCTATACTCCGAGTCGTAGCGCATGTAGTAGAGGTTGTAGATGTCCTCGTCGATACGGCGTATGTGGGTGGGGCCTTCGACGGCGGCATCGCCCTCGGCGCGCATGTGCATGACTTCGGTCCAGGGCGACCCGAGCAGGCTCGGCGATGTGTACTCGAAAATGCCTGTCTGGGCAGCCGAGGCGCCTTCTTTCTTTATCATCATGTGATAGAGGCCGTCGTACTCGCTGTAGAGGATATCGGCGTCGATCACGGCATAGCCCGGGTCGTAGAAGAGGCGCGGCTGGGTGAGGGTCTTGAAATCCTTGTCGGCATAGGAGTAGAACATGCGGTCGTGCGTGTCGCCGGGATTGGAGGAAAGTATGGAGTAATATACGAGGTAGGCGTCTTTTTCGGCATCCCATATGAACTGGGGCGCCCATACGCGGGTGATGCGGGCATACTCGGCGTCGGTCTTATAGCCGTCGGTTGTGGCGTCGGGATCGCTGAATATGGCCTTGCCCTTGTTGAAGTCGAAGGCGGTGCTTTCCCAGTGTATCATGTCGGTTGAGCGGAGAAGGTCGATGCCGTGGTTATTCCACATGCCCGATTTTATGTTGCTCATGTCGGTGGTGACCATGAAGTACTCGTCGGCGCGCTCGCCGCGGTTCATGAAGGCGTCGCGTGTGCCACCTTCGATGGGCGCGAGGGCCTCGGTGTCGAATATCTCGTCGCCGTCGAGGAGTACGTCGAATTTCTTGGCATACGAATCCTTGGTCGCGAGGGCGTAGTTGGTCGTCTCGTAGTTGGGATTCATGAATGTGTAGAGGTAGCCGTACATTCCGTCGGCCGGCGCGAGTGTGACGGGAATCTCGATGTCGCCGCGGGCGCCGTCGGGGAAGGTGACTGTTGCTACGAGGGTTCCGGCGGCGATTTTCGACGAGCCTGTGTTGGCTTTGGTCACGTCGAGTGTGGCCGAGAAGCGCGATATTGTCATGGCGAGGCGGTCGGAAGGCTCGCGGAGGTTCCACTCGACTGTAGCGCCCGACGATGTCGTGAGCGGGAGCGAGGTGGAGGCATGGAGGAATCCGAGCTTGCAGATGACGGGGCGCAGTTCGGCTGTGGCGGCATCGATCTGGGCTTCGGTGGGCGTCTTGCCGGCATCGTCGCTGTAGTTGATGTCGTTGAGAGTGAAGCGGATTATGGAGAGGGAATATGCCGGAGCCATATATACGGCCTTGTTGCCGTCGACCGACTGCATGGAGCCTTCGGCGGGCGATACCTTGAGCGGATCGGAGGCCGAGTTCTCGTCGAGGTCGGATGAAGAAGTCAGCACGGTGACTTCGGCGGCGTCGATTCCGGCATTCTTCAGGGCGATATCGACGGAGCGCTCCTCGCCCGATGTATTGACGATCTTGAGATACATCGTGCGGGTGTCGTCGTCGATGCTGGAGGCCACATAGACCTTGCGATGCACCGGAAGAATCAGGTCGTGGATCAGCTCGCCGTCGAGCCAGCATTTCACACGGGTGCCGTCCACGTCGATTCTGATCTTATAGGTGCGGCCTGCGGCGATGGTGCCTGCCTTGAGGTCGAAATCGCTCTTGCTGCCGTTGCGCGACACCTGGAGGCCATGCTGGGTGTTGTTCCAGCCGCCGATGTTCCACCAGCAGTAATTGTCGGCATCGGCATAGTTGAAGCCGATGAGGAAGCCTTCGGCGCCGGAGTCCTTGACGGCGTCGAGCTCGAGGGTATAGGCCGAGGGAAGATCGACGGTTCCGGCATAGAATGTGCCCTGCGATGATCCGTTGTTCTGCACGAGCATGCCGCCTGAGCGCGCCCAGCCCGAAGCGGGCTGCCATGCGTCGGTTTCAGTGGCGGAGAAATCGTCTTCGAATACGGGCGCCCCATCAGGAGTGGTGACGCGGACGTTGTCGTAGCGCACCTTCGTAGACCACGACGAGAGCGCTATGCGGCTGCCGGCGCCGTCGAGGTTGCCCTCTTCGGTCCAGTTGAGGTTACGGCGGCCTACATTGTTGGGCATGAGCTGCTGCACCCAGTAGGAGGGTGTGCCGTAGCTCTGCGAGTGTGTGAAGCGGATCATGTCGGGTACCCATCCTCCGCCGCGCTCCTCGTTTATGAATATGGGCGCGTATGAGTTCATGATCACGATGTCGCTGTTGCGCTCCATGCCGAGCATGTAGACGGCCTCGCCGAGAGCGGCGCGCAGATGTCCGCGGTTGCCGAATTCCTGGGTTACGGCATACTCGCCGACGTAGACTTTGGGGCGCGAGCGGTCGTAGGAGTCGTATTTGTTGTAGCAGTTCTCGAACCACGAGGGCGAGCGGTAGTAGTGCTCGTCGACGATCTCGCAGGGGAATGAGTTGCGCCACGACGGGTTGTCGGTTCCCCATGCCTCGACATTGCCTATGAGGGTCACTTCGGGGTAGCGGGCCTTGATGGCGTCGTAGAACGCCTTGTAGCGCTCGGGGTAGTGGTCGGAACGGTCGTCGTCGAAGTTATAGTTCTCGTTGCCGATTTCGATGAGACGGAGGTTGAAGGGCTCCGGGTGTCCGTTGGCGGCACGGCGGGCGCCCCACTCGGTGGTGACATCGCCGTTGCAGTACTCGATGGCGTCGAGCGCCTCCTGTATATACTCGTCGATCTGCGTATAGTCGGTATACCACCCATGCCCGATGCCTACGTTTACCACGAAAAGCGGCTCGGCGCCGAGGTCTTCGGTGAGCTGGAGGAATTCGTGGAATCCCATGCCGTCGGTGCAGGGGTAGCCCCAGTTGTAGTTATAGTGTCCGGCACGCTCTTCGACCGGGCCGATGGTCTTTTTCCACTCGAAGCGGCGGTTGTCGTTGACCCAGCCGTCGCCCTCGATATAGCATCCGCCGGGGAAGCGGACGAAGGCCGGCTTCATTGCCTCGAGCTTTTCGGCGAGATCGCGGCGGCAGCCGTTGGGGCGGTTCTTATATGTCGGGGGGAAGAGGCTCACCATGTCGAGGTATACTGTTCCGGCTTTGCCGAATGTCAGCTCGAAGCGGGCGTCGGCGATGGTCTTTGTGGCGGTCATCGTGGCCATCACTTTCTGCCACTTGTCGGTGGCTTTTATGGCTTCGATAACGGCAGAGGCGCCGATGTTGCCCTGAGAGTCGGCGAGGACGGCTGTCGCCTGGCCGTTCCAGCCGCCGTCGGGAGCAGCAATCCAGAAAGAGAGCGTGTATGTGTCGCCTTCGACACAGTTTATGCCCCAGTAGCCGGTATTGCTTATACCCTGGCCCGGCTCGGTGAGATTCAGCCGGAGCGCGGCGCCCTGGGCGCTGTTCATAAGGCCGGAGGTAAGTTTGGAGAAGGTACACTCGCCCTTGCGGCTCCAATATTCGAGTGAGCTGTCCTCGAACGACCGGTTACGGATCAGCTCGGCGTAGATACCGCCGTCGCCGGCGTTGTTGATCTCCTCATAGAAAATGCCGTAATGGAGGTCGCCGATACGCGGGCCGCGGTCGGCGGCATCGATGGTCAGCTTCACCTGCGGCGAAGCAGCGAGAGCAGCCGCGGCAAGCACAGAAGCCGCCGTGAAAGCTCTGAGAGATAAAACAGACATGTGGAATAAGTGTATTTAAGGTTAGGTCTTATGCCATATATGGTTTACGGCCACAAAATTAACAAGATATACCCAAACTTCACACCATTTTAACATTTTTATAGACTTACGTTCTCTCCAAAGGCGACAACAACACCATATTGAGGAAGTATTCGAACTTTTGCCAAGTCATGGTTTATATTGGTCTATGACAATCATGGCGACGATACCTCCGACAAACATGAGGGCGGCACCGACACAAAACAGTGTCGTTATCCGCGACCATTTCTTATGCCAGTGCTCGTCTTCCTTCTCGAATTTCTTGAAATATTTCAGATAGCGGTCTTTGGTATAGAGTGCCTTATAAAACGGAATATAAAAGCTCCCTACAGGTATGGCAATGAAAGCTATCACGACTAATGAAGGCAACCTCCCGAACCATCGTGTTCCCAATCCTAATAGAAGAAAAGAAATAAAACCCGGATAGCATGCCGAAAAGTACCCCAGCCAATGATGAGCCCAATCAACACAAAATCCGTCTTTACTATTAAGATAGAAATTGTCCCATTGCGGGTCTGTTTTCTGCCTGCGTTCATGATACCGTTTTCTGAAATTTTCAGTGAAAAGATACTTGAGCGGGGAAAATAGTCTATCACTCGAAATTTTTAGAAAAACATATACCTTTTTTTCCCGTATCCACATGCAGTAGTGCACCGCATTGAGGAAATATTCGAACTTATTCATACGCATAGCCTTTAGGGCCCTATTAGAATCATGGCGACGATGCCTCCGACAAACATGAGGGCGGCACCGACGCAAAATAGGGTTGTTATCCGCGACCATTTCCGATGCCATTGCTCATCTTCTTTCTCGAATTTCTTGAAATATTTAAGATAGCGGTCTTTGCTATACAACGCCTTGTAAAAAGGAATATAGCAAATCCCGATAGGACCGAATATAAGAACGAGCAGAACTATAGAAGATACATTTCCATATAGTCGGACACCTAATCCCAATAACATGAATGAAAAGAAGATTGGATAGCAAGCATAAAAGTACCCCAGCCAATGATGAGCCCAATCAACACAGAATCCGTCTTTACTATTAAGATAGGAATTGTCCCATTGCGGGTCTGTTTTCTGCCTGCGTTCATGATACCGTTTTCTAAATTTTTCCGTAAAAAGATACTGTAGCGGAGAAAACAATCTATCGCAGGCTTTTCTTCCAAACCTATATACTTTCTTCTCCCGCAGCCACATGCAATAGTGCACCGCATTGAGGAAGTACTCGAATCTTTTATTAATCATACAAATAGCTATCTTTCATATATCATATCAACTATAGACGTGCCAAGCTCAGAACCGCCTATTGCACCTATAGTACCAAATACAAGTCCACCAATTATACTACACGGAATTGCTCCGACACCCGCTGCCGGAGCACCTACTCCAAATCCAAGCTGGGCTCCGAGCCAACCCCATGTGCAAAAACCGGCCCAACCACCAACTGCTCCACCAACGGCATTAGCGCCGGCCCGAACTGTATTATAATAGTTATTGTTGTCATAATATTGTATGTCTGTTAGATATCCATCTCCTATTTCATAAGCACTAATACCCATTCCAATCAACCCAGTACCTTTGGCTACTTTGCTCCCCCAAGATTGAATACTGAAAGTTTTTACGTATTGGTTGCCATAGAATGGTCGTTGATCATATGTGTGGAAATACCACTTAAAATTACTTCCGAAAGTTGAGTTTTGGCCATATTTTTCACAACTCTTTGCGCCACGTTCTATAATAGTATTAATCCATGATGCGACTGTGAGCGCATCAATATTTGATGGGGCGCTTGCAATGCACTCGAATTCAGGAAGATCGTAGTGTAATTCCCCTTTCTCATCACGATAAAATTCGCCTGAGTGTGCGGCATGGTTGAACAGGCCAATTTTCAGACCCGCCAAAGCACCTTGTAGAAAATTTCCGCCTGTCGCCCAAGCCGCGACTCCTCCTATGGCAGCAGAAGAGAATACCATCAGACCTTTGTTCATTTTAAGCCCTGAGGCGTAAGAACCCAAGCCTGAAGATATAGCTCCTGAGACAAAACCGCTACCAAAGCGGCCGCCACCGAGCATGCTGAACAGGCCGCCGGAAAGGCCATGCGCGCCTGCTCGAAGCAATTCATTGCCTAATGAACCGACTTTACCAAATGCGGATCCAATGCCATAGGAGGCAGCGGACGACAGAAGACTGAGAGCTCCGGCCTTCCAGATATTATCGCCGTTAAATGCCGCCTGCATCATGCTGCTTGCTGCATTGAAGAGAGCGAATGCAATTATAGCATCGTCTATACCGAACAATTCGCCGCTGGGGTCGGTGTATTTGAGGGGATTGTTGAGGCAGTAGCTGTAGCGGTTGTAGCTCTGGGAGAAATCGGGGAGCTGCACATAGTTGTCGGGGCTGAAGAATCGGCCCAAAAGGGGATCGTAGAGGCGCCCGTTCATGTTGATAATGCCGAACTCGGGCAGCATTTCATGGCCGGTGTAGCCACGCTGAAGCCCGATAGTATTCAGTGCGACGGTCTGCCGGCCCCATGCGTCGTAAGAGGCATCAAACACTTTTGCGCCATCTGCGCCGATTACCGAAAGAATGCTGCCGAGATGGTCGGTAAAGGCGATATATGGTTTTAAAACCCCGTTTTCCCTGATAAGTATCGTACCGCCGTCGAGATAGTAGAATTCGCGGACAACGCCATTGTCGGTTATCTTCTCGTATGCACCGGCATATACGGTCGATCTCACCGTATTTCCGTCTTTGGTCAGCTCGGTGTACCATCGCTGCATGTCGGGGCCATAGCTGAAATCCATTCTATAGCCGTTGGATTCATCTTCGATGAGGTCGATTTTATTGAAATCGTTGAACGAAGTCAGTAGTGTTTCTGTCGGAATAATATCTTTTTCGTTTTCGACAGAAACCACGGCATGAGGCTTGAACGCATTGCTATAATTATATTCTCCTATCCCGGTCTTTGAAAGAATATTGCCGTTGGGAGCATATGCAATCTCCATTACCGTCTGTGTAAAAGGTTTTCTCGATACCTCATGGTCCAGGGGCACTGGGTCTATTATGAGCTCAATATCACGCTTGACTGTTGTAAGCCGGTCGAGATTGTCGTATTCGAAATATTCCTTAAGGTCTTTGTTTCTTTTCCGAGAAAGGAGATTGCCGGTTTTACGCTCGAATTCGAGCGTGAGATTCTCGATGGCATTATCGCCGCGTGCTATTTTTCGGTTAGTTTCATATCCATAGTAATCGCATGCGACGGTCATTGTGATACTGTCCATGAATACAGACGTGCCGGCTGATAGTCCTTCATATTTCTTCAGTCCGTAGATTTTCATGCCGCCGGCAGTCGCCCCGGTCTTGAAGCCATAATCATCGTAGGTGTAGACCACATCGAGACCGCCGGGATATGTAGTCTTCTCGAGCCGGTTTTTAGAATCATACTGATATGCGAAGCTGTAAGTGCCGTTGCCTTCGACATTTCGCTTTTCTGTCGTCACGCGGCCATATCTGTCGTGAGTGAATTCTATGGAATTTCCGCCCATCGTCTGTTTTACAAGACGGAGCTTGCTGTTGCCCGATGTTCCATAAGTATTGACAAGAGTATTTGAGCCTATCTGCACTTTAGAAATACGGCCAAGATTATCGAAAGTATTGCGGGTTTCCACTCCTCGCGCGTCGGTCTGCCTGACAAGCTTTCCGTCGGCGGAGTATTCGCTTGTAACGGTACCGGCGTCGGAGTCAGTGACAGATATGCGGTTTCCGGCTTCGTCGTACGACAACTCTACTGTCGAGCCGCCTGTGGCAATTTCTACCGGTTTTCCGTTAGAGCCATAGATATACTCCACAGTATTCCCCGCCGGGTCAGACGATGAAAGAATGTTTCCCCATGCGTCGCTGACTTTTGTGTAGACTTTTCCGTCTACAGTAGTCGTTACCGAACGGTTGCCGTAGCTGAACGCTGTTGTGGCGCGGTTGCTGACTATATGGGACAGGAGTCTGCCATAATCGTCATAAGTAAAGCTTTCTGTGCTATAGAATTTTCCATTGACGTTCTTTACTGTTGAGATCCTGCCTCTGCTGTCGTATTCGGTTTCTCTGGATATCAGTACGCTCTGCGGGCCGAATGTCTTCTGCAATACTTCATGACCGGCATTGTCGTACCATGTCAGTACCCACGGTTTATCAGACGTTTCGGTTAGGACATAGTATTTTTTATCGTTATCGCTTCCCCACCCGACCGAACTTACTGTTTTCGAACCGTCGGGACCGACGGTCGATATCAGTCGTCCCCAGTCATCATATGTATTTGTGGTCGTCAGGATATTGGACGGGTCCGTGATATCCTTCTCGGTCAGGACATTTCCCCAGTTGTCGTAAGTATAAGCAGTGACCGCGGCTGCCGGATCGCTGTAGCTTTTGACAACAAACCTGCCGCTGGAATCATACTCATTGATGAGGGTTACTGATCTGACATCTTTTCCCGACGATACAGAAGACAGGCAATTGCCGTAGACATCGTATGTGGCTGTAGTGGTAAGAGCCAGAGGAGTGCCATAGTTTACTATAGTGGAAATAACGTTTCCCCTGTCATCATAACTGTAGTGTGTCTCGGAGACATACGGATCGGGGTCGTCGGAATGTTTTTGAGTCATCCGCATGACCGTCGGAAGCCAGCGGCCACCTTTTTTCTGATAGCCTGAGTATTCTACCTCCTTATACATTTCGTCGCCGTCGTTTCTGACAACCTGAGCAAGTATCACTCCCTTTTCAATGTCATAGGAACTGGCGGTGACTGCGGTATTGCCGTCCATATCCGTCAGGGTCGATTCCGATTCATATACAAAGTAAGTGCCTCCGACATCTTCCACGGAATATGTTGCCGTAGATGTTGTCGTTTTCTCCCCTATGGCGGTAACGGTCTTGACCTTGGTCGGAATCCATCTGTCGGTATCCCAGGCCTCTATGCTTTTTACAGATCTCTTGCCGGTGGCTTTGTCGGTGCTCGTCATTTCCATAAAGCCCAGCGGACCGCGACCTCCCATATGAATCTTCAGATCCTTATAGGAGTATCGGATGGTCTGACTTCCGGCGACACCGTTGGTAGAAGTCACACTCCCGACAACCGACAGCGGAAGAGTATAGGTATTGACAGGATATTGATTTTCAGATTCTGTCTTTGTATAAACTTCAGGAGATGTGGCATAGGCATATTCGACAGCAGTGGTATTTCCCATTCCGTCGGTAATGCGGGTTATGCGTCCGCTCCCTGTCTGAAATCCGGTTGCCTTATAGACATATATTTTATTTTCGGCAAATGTATCGCTGCTACTGTTGAGATCGCTGCCATAATTGGCGAGTTCCATATTGCCGTCTCCGGTAAAGTCTCCCAAAAAGATGGACCTTTCATTTGCATCATTTTCGCGATGCTTGACTTTACTTTTATCGAGTTTCAGAGTCGTGCCGTCTGAGATCATCCAGCGTATCTGCGTATCGGTATATTCATTTTTAAATGTCGGGAACCCGTGATGAACATATCCGGCCTTGCATATCATTACATCCGATCTTCCGTCGCGATCGATATCGTAGACAGTCACGGCGAAGCGGTTGTCATCTTTACTGCTTGAATGATTTCCGACTCCGATATCATCTGTTTTCGTGCATGTGAAAGTGCCGTCGCCATTGTTACGAGCTATCCACAGCCAGGTCTCACCGGAGACAAAATATACAAAATCCAACAGTCCGTCGCCATCAAAATCGCCCTGCTGCACACGCCACTGATTGGCGAGATTTGTGCCGGTTTTTGTTTTTGATTCTGAAAATTTCAGCGCATCGGCAGATCCGCCGTTATTGTAATAAATCTTGTAACCGCCATTATACAGAATAATGATATCTGTCAGACCATCATTATTATAGTCTCCACAGAATAGTTTTTCGGGGTTTTCGGGGAATGTCAAGGAAAATACTTCATGATAAAAAGTTTTATCCTCCTTCATTTTTACAATATATGCAGAATATAATCCATCTTTTTTTGCCTGTTCGACACAAAGCACTTCGTCTTTGCCGTCTTTGTCAAAATCAGCAGTTACGCATAATGGATTTTCATCTGTGGCCTTAAGTGATATTCCATAGCCCTCTACATGTCTGGTCGTTTCTCCGGCCACATAACAGCCGAGAATTGTATAGAAAATTTCCGAATTCCACATTCCACTGACCTGATCATGATAAGGAAGTATTATATCGTTGTAGCCATCTCCATCAATATCCATGAGAGCTGCCCCTCCCAATGTACAATTGAAATCGTCCCATACAATGTCAGAAGGCAACTTAAAAACTATTGGGGTTCTGTATGATATACTTCCCGACGAAGATATTTCGCTTCTGCTTATATATATACGGGTTTCATAATGCGCCGTTTCAGTAGACGAGTCGGTATAATCTATTACTTTTACAGGCGATACACGGACAATATCACTGATTCCATCGCCGTTCAGGTCTGCCGCAAAAAAATTTCTGTCGAGTTCTTCGACAAAACTGCTGCCTTCTGTCGTGGGAATATTCAATGATGTGGAATATATGCCTGACGTCAAAAAATTCCATTTGAACTCCACCGGGGCAAGACTTTCGCCATTTCCGTTTTCTTCCTGTATTTTTGTCAGTCGGGGATATTTGCACAGAGTCTGATCTGATGTGTTGTCGTAAGTAAAACAATATTTCCGGTAAGTGGCACCATTAAGAGAAGTCGTTATGGCCGACAGACATTGGTCTATCGATCCTTTCCGATCCTCGATGTTGAAAACAGTAGGATTCGCAAGGCTTGTATATTCGAATACAATCCTGTTTGTCAGTCCCCGATCCTTGTTCTTGTTTTTTCCGTATGTTACAACATTGGGGTAAGCACATAAATTACGGACCGTATACGTATAATCGATATAGTTCCCATAAATATCTTCCATCCGGTTGACATACCACGAGGCTATGCGCGGATTCCCTTTGTTATTGCTGTAACTTATGCGTGAATCCGCAGTATTTCCATATCGATAGGTTTTGCCGTCAGCCGTTTTGACCTCAAACCATGTGGTCGCGGCATTGTCATGATAAGTGCCATATGCAGTAATTATCGTATATGGATCTCCTTCAAGGCAATAAGTCGCAGTTGCCTGACATGAGCTGCCTGAAAGTAAAATGAGACGTTTGCCGTCAAGGTAAAGATTGTCATTGACAGTGTAGCTGACCCCGGAAACGATTCCTCCGTTGTCGAAAAGCGTTTTTCCGCCTCTTGTAATCGCAGAGATCCCGGTGATGGAAAATCCATAACCGGCAAGTCCGACGGCGGCATTCTGACTGTTATATGCAATGCCGATGCGGGGTGTCAGATTTCCTCCATCGGGACAACTGACTGTCAGACTATATTCCGCCGCTCCGGTCTCACTAACTGAGAAAATGCCAGCCGACGTACCTACGGCATAACTGTTTCCGACATCAGGAATGTCGGGATTATCCGGATCGACATATTGAACAAAAGTTTCTATCGGATCAACAACAGGGCGATCGGGTAAAATAACACGTATTGAATCCGAAACTCTCAATGAGTCCGGAATACCATATTCAAGACTACTGTCAGATTCTCCACTTTCTTGATTTTGGGCTGACAAGGAATGGAAAATTGTCACGAACAATACCGCGACCAAAAATTTATATTGAATCTTGGTTTTCATGGCTTCGTTATTTTCCAGGTTGTCTGTGTTTCATTGACCACAACTCTCAGGATATAAATCCCCTTAGCTCTGGTACTGAGATCTATTACAGTCTCCACACCGGCATGAGGCTCTGTGAAAACCTGCATGCCATCGATAGAACATACGTCTATATAGCATTCATCATCGGAAACCATGTCCAGAACTGTTACTTTAACAATCCCTGACTCGTTCTGAGTAACTTTAATCATTCTATCGCCCAAAACGTCAAAATAAGCTTCGTCTTTGCTTTCCGATTTATCCATGGCGCGGGAGCCTCGGTTTATAACAATTTCCCGTCTCACTCTATTTCCGGCTTCGTCATATGCAAAACTCACCCGAGCATGAACATTTGACGAAAGAACAATTATGAAACAGACAATTAAAAATATTAATTTACGCGCTTTCATGGATTGGTCTTGGTTTAGGCTATGTGATATCTGTGCGCAAATATAGGCATTTTTGTTGCTTTTCTGATGAAAGACGGTGAAAAATGTTAAAATTTTATTAAATAGAAGCGGATGTATTGGCGGCAGAGGGATGGAAAATGGCGGTAAACGGCAGGAAATGTGAAAATATTTAAAAATATTCGCTATCTTTGCAGCGTAAAAAGATGCGTATGTATACTCTCTCCATGAAGTCCGACGAAACCAATCCCCAAATATATCACATTTACCAATTTACCCAATGAAACGACTACTAACCGTATTCATCGTGCTTTGGCTGGCGCAGGCCGTGGCTTTTGCCGCCGGGGCAACCCTAAATTGTAAAGGAACGGTCGTTGACGAGGAGGGCGAGCCTGTAATAGGCGCCGGAGTCGTCATAACGAACGGCCGGGCACTGGCAACCACCGACCTCGACGGACGCTTCGACGTGAAAGTCCCGGCCGGCACGCCTACGCTCACCATCAGCTATGTAGGCTATGAACCTGCCGTGGTGGCAGCCAAGGCCGACATGGGCACCATCAAGCTCAATCCTTCGAACGAAACCCTCCGCGACGTCGTGGTGACACAGTCGCTCGCCCGCACACGCCAGACGCCTGTCGCTCTGTCGCAGGTGAACAAGGCCGAAATCGACGTGAAGCTCGGCACACAGGAGCTTCCCGAAATCCTCAACACCACTCCCGGCGTATGGGCCACCAAGGACGGCGGCGGCTTCGGCGACGCCAAGATCAACATGCGCGGTTTCCAGAGCGCCAACGTGGCCGTGATGGTCAACGGTATTCCGGTCAACGACATGGAAGGCGGCTGGGTATACTGGAGCAACTGGGCCGGCCTCGGCGACGTGGCTTCCAATATCCAGACACAGCGCGGTCTGGGCGCTGCAGTACTGTCGGCACCGTCGCTTGGCGGTACAATCAACATCACTACCCAGAGCCTCGACGCCGAACGCGGCGGCCGCGTGTGGTACGGTATGGGTAACGACGGCATGAACGACTACGGCATCAAGCTCTCCACCGGCCTGATGAAGAACGGCTGGGCCGTAACCGTGCTCGGCTCGCACAAGTGGGGCGACGGATATATCCAGGGCACCGACTTCACGGCATACAACTACTTCGTGAACGTGTCGAAGCGTATCAATGACCGTCACCAGCTGTCTCTCACCGCCTTCGGCGCGCCGCAGACACACAACAAGCGCGGCAACAAGGACGGTCTGTCGATCATCAACTATCAGGAATACGCCCATGACTGGATGGGCTCGGAGAGCATGTACAAATACAATGCCACCTTCGGCTACGACCGCCACGGCAAGGTGCGTTCGTCGAACCGCAACACTTACCACAAGCCCCAGATCTCGCTGGCACATATCTGGCAGATCGACAAGAAGAGCAGCCTCTCGACAACCGTCTATGTATCGCTCGCCAAAGGCGGCGGCTACAGCGGTCAGGGCCGCGGCACCTACAAGGGCCAGAACCTGAGCAACTCGAGCTGGTACGGCGCGACGAACGGCGCTCCCAACATGCTCTTCCGCGCTGCCGACGGCACATTCGACTACGCCGCCATTCAGGAAATGAACATGGCCAGCACAACCGGCTCGAACATGGTGATGAGCGAGAGCAATAACTCGCACAACTGGTACGGCCTCGTATCGACATATCAGAACAGTTTCCTCGACAAGAAGCTCAATATCCTCGCCGGTATCGACATGCGCTACTATGTGGGCTACCACAACAATAAGATCATCGACCTCTACGACGGCGAGTACTTCATGGACGACAGCTCGCGCGGCAACGTGAAAGTGGCCAACAACGCCGCAGCCGCCGATCCCGAGTGGAAGTACCAGAAGCTCGGCGTGGGCGACTACGTGTACCGCAACTACGTAGGCTACACCCAGCAGGAAGGCGTCTACGCCCAGGCCGAATATGCCGCTTTCGACAAGAAACTCAATCTTGTGCTCTCGGGCTCGCTGAGCAACACCGGCTATAAGCGCAAGGATAAATTCTACTACGACGAAGAGCACGGCACCACAAAATGGTACAGCTTCCTCGGCGGAACAGTGAAGTTCGGCGCGAACTACAATATCGACCGCCACAACAACGTATTCGCCAACGTCGGCTACATCAGCCGCGCCCCCTTCTTCGCCAACGGCGTCTTCCTGTCGCAGGCAACATCGAACGCCACCAACCCCGATCCCGTGAACGAGAAGGTATTCTCGGCCGAACTCGGCTATAACTTCCGCTCGCGCTATTTCTCGGCCACCGTCAACGCATACTACACCAAATGGCTCGACAAGACCACCGTTCGCGGCGGTACAATCGAACAGGGCGAACATGCCGGCGACCGCTTCGCCATGAACATGACCGGCGTCGACGCGCGCCACATGGGTATCGAGTTCAACGCCACATGGGTGCCCGTAAAATGGTTCGCGATGACCGGCATGCTCTCGATCGGCGACTACGAATGGGCCAGCGACGCCAAGGGCTACTTCTACAACCAGCTCGGCCAGCCGCTGAAAAACTCGTCGGGCGCCATCGCCTCGGGCGTGCTCGCCGAAGACCACGCCTGGGCAATCCTCAACCAGAAAGGCGTGAAGGTCGGCGGTTCGGCACAGACCACCGCTGCCATCGGCGCAACATTCAAACCCTTCGAAGGCTTCCGTATCGGCGCCGACTGGAAGGTGAACGCCCGCAACTACTCCGACTACACCGTCAGCTCGCCCAGCTGGAACACCACCATAAACATCGGCGATCCCTGGCGCATTCCCTGGGGTAACCAGCTTGACCTCAACGCCTCCTACCGCTTCACCATCGGCGGTGTAGACGCCACTCTCTACGGCAACGTGCACAACCTTTTCAACTACAACTATGTTGTAGACGCATGGTCTGACTCGGCCAAGAACGCTACCTGGGAAAACATCTACGGTGTGTTCTATTCGTTCGGCCGCACATACTCCATGAAGCTTCGTATCAACTTCTAAGCAGACATCACGACAATGAAAACCAACAATATATCCAAGGCTCTGCTCGCTGTTGCCGTAGCTGTCGCAGCTACCGCCTGCGACGAAAACTCCTGGAACGACAAACTCGACGGCTTCGAAACCATCGAGGACCAGCCCAAGCAGGACGTTCAGTCGGTCGAATATACCCTCACCGACGCCGACTACAGCGCCATCGCATCCAACGCCACCAACACGGCCCTCGCCGGCGAGGACGGCAAAGCGGCTCTCGCCGCCGTAGGCTCGCTCAAGCGCTTCAGCGCCGATGCTCCCGCCTCGACATATGTGCCCGCATTCCTCTCCGGCACCGGATTCCCCTACTTCACCCTTACCGACGGCTCGTCGGTGCGCCTCACCTACAAGGAAACCGTCAACGAGCCCGAGGAATTCACCGCCGCACAGACCGTGCAGCAGTATGCGGTGACAGCTCAGGAATATCAGGAAAATGTGTGGGCTTCCGACGACTACGTGACAGCCTTCGCTCCCTCGAAACCGGCCGCCGACTATCTCCCCGCCATACTTGACGCAGCCCTCGACCCCGCCGACGGCTCGTTCGCCGTGGTATCCTACCAGATGGCCACCCAGGAACCGAACTTCGGCGGCAACGCACCCGCAGAACCTGTCGAAGTATTCAACAATACCCTTACCACCGAGGACGAATACAACACCTTCACCGCCGACAACACCAATCTGCCCGAAGGACTCTCATATATCTGGAGCTGGGGCGGCGCCAACTACGGCGCCAAGGCCTCAGGCTATGCCGCCGGAACAAACTACGACGCCGAGGCATGGCTCGTGTCGGCCGAAATAGACCTCACGGCCTTCGCCGACGCTACCCTCACCTACGACCAGGCAACCAACTTCTTCAGCTCCGTCGACGTGCTGCCCGACCAGGCAGGCGCATACGTGCGCGAGAAAGGCGGTCAGTGGGTGAAGCTCAGCCCCGAATATCCTGCCTCACTGAGCTGGACATTCGTATCCTCTGGCAACATCGACCTCAGCGACTTCGCCGGCAAGAAGATCGAAATAGGCTTCTGCTATAAATCGACAGCCGCCAAGGCCGGAACCTGGGAAGTGAAAAACGTGAAGATCATGGCCACCCCCGCCTCGCGCTCGTCGCGTGCGGCCGTCAGTGTGCCCACCGAGGCCCGTAACGCCGTATACCGCTACAGCAACAACAAGTGGGCGCCCGCAGGCAACAGCTTCGCCGTGCTCCAGCCGGCCGACTATACCGCAATGGGCCAGACCTACGCCAACCTCTCGACCGCCGAGCCCTACCTCTCCAAATGGCTCGACATCAACGCTCCCTACGCCGCAGCCGACGACATGAAATATGTATACTGGCTGCACTACGCTTCGGGCGCCACAAAATACGACTGCTCCGCATACCGCTACGACGGCAGCGCATGGGCGCCCTACAGCTTCGTAGAGACTGTAACCAACCAGTTCGTGCGCAACGGCGGCAAATGGATGTTCGACCCCAACGTGACCATAACACTCCCCGCCGGCCGCGGCCAGGAGCTGAGCACGCTCTACTTCCAGGCATGCGTCGACTGGGTATTCGAGAACATCTGCAAGCCCCTCGGCGACACCAGCATCAAGAGCGGCAAATTCTACGTATCGTCCTACGGCAACAACGAGTACTACTCCGGCACATCGGCCTACCAGGGCAACGTCGACCTCCGTCCGTCGGCCGCCAAGGCACAGTACCCCGCCGAATACGAGTCGATGGCCGACGATGACATCATCGCCCTCGAGCGCACACGCTTTATGACCGAAGTCATGCCCGGCGCTCTGGCCGCCATCCACGCCGACGCAGCCCCCATCGAAGGTCTCGACGTGCTCTATACCATCAACTTCTATTCCTACATGGAAGACCGCAGCACCAAGACCTGCCAGGCCGTCTTCAAGGTAACCGGCAAGGGCCAGTTCGCACCCGTATCGTGCAACTGGGACGTCGACAACCCCGACAACAAACCCGTAGTCTTCGAATAATCCGACACATACAGTCCTACACAGGCGGAGTCCCGGATCCCCGAGGCTCCGCTTTTTTCATGCCGTAGCGCAACATAAGAGAGCAAACAGCGTTTAAACAATACAGGAACAACAAACTACGGAAACTATGAAAGTATATACACGCACCGGCGATGCCGGAACGACATCGCTCGTAGGAGGCACACGCGTGGCCAAGACCGACATGCGCCTCGAAGCCTACGGCACCGTCGACGAGCTCAACTCATGGCTCGGACTCCTCTGCGCCTCGCGCGATATCCCCGAAGAAGGCCGTAAACCTCTCGCGACAGCCATGAACCTTCTGTTCGACATCGGCGCCTCGCTCGCAACCGAAGCCGATTCGAAATGGCAGCCCGCACCCTTCCCCGCCTCAGCCGCCACATCGCTCGAAGGAGCCATCGATATACTGGAGACCTCTCTGCCGCGACATAACCGCTTTATTCTGCCCGGCGGCCATCCCGACGCCGCCCGCGCCAACATAGCCCGCACCGTTGCGCGCCGTTGCGAACGCCGTATCCTCACCCTTCAGGAGAGTGGAATCGCCGTAGACCCCGAGATTTTGAAATATATCAACCGTCTGAGCGATTTTTTATTCGTCCTCAGCCGCGCTATAAATAAATTTAACAATATCGAGGAAATATTTTGGGAGAAATCTTGTTAGTATTCTTGCAATATCTTATCTTTGCGCACTTTTTACAGCAAAAGACCTATCAGCAAACAATCTAACACAGAATAAAACATGTACTGGACACTCGAACTGGCCTCGAAGCTTGAGGACGCTCCCTGGCCCGCAACAAAAGACGAACTCATCGACTACGCCATGCGCAGCGGATCACCTCTGGAAGTAATCGAAAACCTTCAGGAAATCGAAGACGAAGGCGACACCTACGAATCCATCGAGGACATCTGGCCCGACTACCCCTCCAAAGAAGACTTCCTCTTCAACGAGGACGAGTATTGATATAAAATCCGCCCAATTTTAAGACGCAAATAACTTATACACAAGCGATTGACAAGAGATGGAATAAACTTGTCAATCGCTTTTTGTATCCTTTTAGTGCAAAATAAACTTGTCTATTTTCAGGTATTTAGCTCCGAAGAAATTTGTTAACTTGTCTATTTTTCATTAAATTTGCACCATATTCCAATCTTGGTGAGTATTAAAACAAGCAAATATGGGCAGACAAAAGAAACCGTTCCCCTTGGGGCATTTTAGACTTCGCTATCCGAAGAATTACGATAAGACAAAGGTATATCCGGTGGAGATTGAATACATCTTCAGCGGAAAACCGCTGCGCCGGAACATGAACATTTCCGTGAAAGTCGAAGACTGGAATCCGAATGGTAATAATGGCCGCGGCGAGATTCGTGCTTCCATGCCAGACAGCGTCAGATTCAACAACCTCCTTTTGATGAAAGTCAACAAGGTTGACGCCGCACTCAACGAGTATCATCAGGCTCACCCCGGAGAAGTATCAGAAGATATTATCTCGGCGTTTCTCGATGACAAGCCTATAACCCGAAAGGACAAAGGCGAGGACTTCATTACCTTCGTATTGAAGCGTCTTGACTCAGAATACAGCCGCAACAAGATTGGCTACAGCCGTTATAAGAACGGTCAAAGCTGCATGAATATCTTTCAGCAGTTCTTGCGAGCTACCAATAATGGGACTTATAAGCCGGACGGATTATATATAGGTGAAGTCACACCGGAACTAATTGACAAGTACATCAAATGGCGCCG
>CAJKRG010000053.1 GCA_905202215.1 uncultured Porphyromonadaceae bacterium | reverse complement strand
CTCTTCGCCTCAGTCACATAGCCACCGCTATGCTCCCTCGCCTCAGATATAAATCGAATTTTTGGTCTGTGGTTTAACAGATATTATGAAACACCCTCTCACTCCTGACCATGATACAAAAAATATTGTAGAGGTAGTAATCGGTTAGTAATTAGTAGTTAGAAGTTAGTAATTAGTAGTTGGTAGTTGTCAACTCCTCACTTCTAACTTCTCACTTGTAACTCCTAATTTGTAACTCCTGACTTGAAATTATTCTTCCTCGCGCATGTTGTGGAACACGTTCTGCACGTCTTCGTCGTCTTCGAGCTTCTCGAGAAGCTTGTTGATGCTCTCGCGCTGCTCGGGAGTCACGTCCTTGAGGTCGTTGGGAATGCGTTCGAACTCGGAGCTGATGATTTCGTATCCGTTCTCCTCGAGGTATTTCTGGATATTGGAATATTCCTCGAAAGCTCCGTAGAGCACCACCTGCTCGTTGCCGTCCTCGTCCTCGTCGTGGCCGAGTTCGTCTACGCCGTAGTCGATCAGTTCGAGTTCGAGATCATCGAGGCTTACGCCTTCGCAGGGCTTGATACGGAACACGCACTTGTGCTCGAACAGGAACGTGAGCGAGCCCTGGGTACCGAGCGAGCCTCCGTGCTTGTTGAAGTAGGAGCGCACGTTTGCCACGGTGCGGGTATTGTTGTCAGTGGCAGCCTCGACGAAGATTGCGATACCGAAGGGGCCGTAGCCTTCATAGGATATTTCCTTGTAGTCGCCGGCGTCTTTTTCGGTAGCTTTCTTGATGGCGCGTTCTACGGTGTCCTTGGGCATGTTGGCGGCCTTGGCGTTCTGCATGAGCGCGCGCAGACGCGGGTTGGTGTCGGGATCGGGACCGCCGGCTTTTGCGGCGATGGTTATTTCCTTGCCTATGCGCGTGAAAGTGCGCGACATGTTGCCCCAGCGTTTGAGCTTGCGGGCTTTGCGGTATTCAAATGCTCTTCCCATGGTAGAGTTTTGTGACGTTTATTTGATTATTTTCTGAATTATCGGAGTTCGGCGTTGAAGCGGCGGCGCAGACCGTCGACAACCTTGGCCATGATTTTGTCGATATGCTTGTCCTGAAGGGTCTTTTCAGGATCCTGAAGGAGTATGGAGATGGCATACGACTTCTTGCCGGCGGGGAGCTTGTCGCCTTCGTAGACGTCGAAAAGTTCGACGCTCTGCAGGAGTTTGCGCTCGGCCTCGCGTACGGTTGCCTCGATGTCGGCCATGGTCACGGTCGAATCGATGAGCAGCGAGAGGTCGCGTTTCACTGCCTGTGCCTTGGGCAGGGGAGTGTAGAGGGCGTTGTGGCGTGCTGCAAGGCGGCATACGGCGTCCCAGTCGAGCTCGGCATACATCACGGGAGTCTTGATGTCGGCGGCGCGGCAGGGTGCGGCGGCTACGACACCGGCATGACCCAGCAGGAGACCCTTCTCGTTGGTGATGGCCAGGGCGGCGGCGAAGATGCCGCCTTCGGGAGCTTCCTCGGCCTTGAAGACAGGTTTGATGCCGCAGCGGGCGAGTACGTTTGCCACGGCGGCCTTGAGATCGAAGAATGTCGCTTCCTCGCGCTGGCGCAGCCAGTTGGCGCCGCGGGTCGCGCCGGTCATCCACAGACCGAGGCGCGCGCCCTCGCGGTAGGGGGCCAGGGGTGCTTCGGCGGTCGATTCTTTCTCGGGATTGAGGAAGTAGACGTTGCCGAATTCATAGAATGCGAGGTCGGGGTTGCGGCGGTTGATATTGTGGGCTACCGATTCGAGACCTCCGAAAAGAAGGGTCTGGCGCATTACGTTGAGATCCTGGCTCAGCGGATTGAGCAGGCGCACGCAGTCGGTGGCCGGAAAGTCGGTCAGGTCGCGGTAGTATGCCTCGGCCGTGAGCGAGTTGTTGAGTATCTCGTTCCAGCCCGCGCCGGTGAGCTGATCGGCTATCACGCGGCGCAGATCGTCGGCGGCATCCACCGGAGTCTTGAACGAGAGGCATGCGTGGAGCTCGTCGCTCATGGCGATATTGTTGTATCCGTAGATACGGAGCACGTCCTCGATGACGTCGCACGGACGCTGCACGTCCACGCGGTAGGTCGGCACGGCAAGCTTGAGCGCGTCGCCGTTTTCCTCGACAGTCACTTCGAGCGACTTGAGAATGCCCAGCACGGTCTCGCGGGGTATCTCGCGGCCTATGAGGCGGGCGAAGTCGCCGAAAGCCATGTCGACGGGGTAGGGGGCCACAGGGGCCGGGTACCAGTCTGTGACATCGCCTGTGATTGTGCCTCCGGCAGTCTCCTGTATCAGGAGGGCGGCGAGTTTGAGGGCGTAGAGACAGCCGTTGGGATCGACGCCGCGCTCGAAGCGGAACGACGAGTCGGTGCTGATACCCATGCGGCGAGCCGAGCGGCGCACGCTCGTGGCGTTGAAGCAGGCGCTTTCGAGGAAAATGTCGACCGTGTTCTCGGTCACGCCCGAGTCGAGGCCGCCGAAGACACCGGCTATGCACTTCTCGCCCTGCGGGTCGCATATCATCAGGTCGGTGTCGGCCAGGGTGCGCTCCACACCGTCGAGAGTGGTGAATTTTGTTCCGGCCTTGGCCTTGCGCACCACAATTCTGTCGTCGGCCAGAGTGGCGGCGTCGAAAGCGTGGAGGGGCTGGCCGATGGCGTGGAGTATGAAGTTGGTCACGTCGACCACATTGTTGATCGGATGCATGCCGATGGCCGAAAGGCGGTTGCGTAGCCATTCGGGGCTTTCGCCCACTTTGGCGCCGCGGATCGTCAGGCCGCAGTAGCGCACGCAGGCATCGGGAGCCTCGACGGTCACGCTCACGGCTTTGCCTGCGGGATCGTCGACCTTGAAGGCGTCGACAGCGGGCTTGCGGGCCGTGGTCGCTGTCTTGTGGCAGCTCAGCCATGCGGCAAGGTCGCGGGCCACGCCGTAGTGCGAGGCGGCGTCGATGCGGTTGGGCGTAAGGTCTACCTCGAGCACATAGTCGTTCTCGATGTGGTAGTATTCGGCTGCGGGGTGTCCGACGAAAGCTTCTGCCTCGGCCGGGAGCACGATAATGCCGTCGTGAGAGTTGCCGATGCCGATTTCGTCTTCGGCACATATCATGCCGAACGACTCAACGCCGCGTATCTTCGATTTCTTGATTTTGAATTCGCTGCCGTCGGGGGCATAGAGTGTGGTGCCTACTGTGGCTACCACTACGGTCTGGCCTGCGGCGACATTGGGAGCTCCGCATACTATCTGCACGGGGCCCTGGCCGAGTTCGACGGTGGTTATGTGCAGATGGTCGCTGTCGGGGTGTGCCTCGCATGTCAGCACTTTGCCTATCACTATGCCGGCGAGACCGCCGCGGATCGATTCTACCGTTTCAATGCCTCCGGTTTCGAGGCCGATCGAGGTCAGGGCAGCACTCAGTTCTTCGGGGGTGAGATCGAAGTCCACGTACTCCTTGAGCCATTTATATGATACGTTCATTTGAGGTGTTGTAATGATATGGTTGGCAGCCTTAGCCGCTTTCAATCTGCAAAGTTAGCTAATTTCCTCACAAGCCCCAAAAAAAGTTTAGGGGCGAGGGGCGAGGTACGAGGAGCGGTTCAGGGACGAGGGGCGAGGTACGAGGAGCGAGGGGCGGCGTGGACGTGCCGTCTCTCGCCTCACGTCCCTCGCCTCACGTCCCCCGCCCCACGCTCCACGTCCCCGCCATCCCTCGCTCCACGTTCCTCGTCCCACGCCCCACGCCCCTAAACCGCCCCACACCCCTGGTTTTGGAGTATTGAAAAGTTTTTGTAACTTTGCCGTCAGATAATAGACACAAAGACACGCTATGAAAATGAGCTTTATGCTTCTGCTCGGTGTCGTTCTTTGCTGCTGTACTGCCTGCGGCAACAATGTCAACGCCGGTAAAGAAACTCCGGACAGCAGTCCCCGATCAGAAATTCTCGGTTCCTTCAGTGCCGACAGCGCCTATGCATATATAGAACGCCAGGTCGCCTTCGGTCCGCGTGTGCCGGGTTCCGACGGTCATAAGGCATGCCGCGACTGGCTTGTATCCACCCTCGAAAGTTTTTCACCCGATACTCTTGTAGTCCAGAATGCTCAGGTCACCGCCTTCAATGGCGATGTCCTCCCCATATCCAATATCTTCGCCGGATACAATATGGCGGCTCCGAAGCGGGTGCTTCTCGTCGCCCACTGGGACACTCGCCCATGGGCCGACCGCGAATCCTCCGCCGTAGACCGCACCAAGCCTATCCCCGGCGCCAACGACGGCGGCAGCGGCACGGGCGTACTCCTCGAGATAGCCCGCAATCTCGCAATGAAGACCCCCGAAGTCGGTGTCGATATCCTTCTGGTAGACGCCGAGGACTACGGCCAGTCCGACGGCTTCAGCGACAATGCCGACACGTGGTGCCTCGGCACGCAGTACTGGGTCAAGCATATCACACCCTACACCCTGCGCAACCGTCCCGTCTATGGCATCCTCCTCGATATGGTTGGGGCAGCAGACGCGAAGTTCTACTATGAATTATACTCCCAGTCGCAAGCCCGTGTGCCGACCATAAAGGTATGGAGCGAGGCCGACCGTCTCGGATTCTCCGATACTTTCGTGCGCGAAAAAGGTTCGCCGGTCATCGACGACCATATCGTGCTCACCCGCGCCGGAATACCGACCACCGATATCATCGAGTCGCAGCATCAGGAAACAGGGTCGTTCCATCCCTCTTGGCACACCCTCGGCGATGATATGACGAACATAGACCGTCGCACCCTCGATGTCGTCGGCAAGACAGTGCTCAACGTCGTTTATAAAGAAAAACTGCAATGACCATAAAGGAAAAAGAAGACGAGTTAGTGGAACAGTTCGCCGATATCGACGACTGGATGGACCGCTACGCCTATATCATAGACCTCGGCAATGCCCTCGAGCCGCTTCCCGAGTCGCTCAAGACCCCCGACCGCCTTATCGAAGGCTGTCAGAGCCGTGTATGGCTCGACGCCGAGAAGACTCCCGACGGAAAAGTGGTATACCGCGCCGATTCCGACGCCATAATAGTCAAAGGCATCATATCGATGCTCATCGACGTCCTTTCGGACCATACCCCCGACGAAATACTCGCCGACGACCTCAGTTTCATCGAGCGCATAGGCCTCGCCGAGCACCTTTCGCCCACGCGCAGCAACGGTCTCGTGGCCATGATCAAGCAAATGCGTGCCTATGCCCTCGCCTTCAAAATGGGCTGACACACCGACATTAAGGTCTTTAAAGACTTTAAGGGCCTTGAAGACCTTAAACCCTGTCCACCCGAGTTAATTTATTATAAAAGACAGCCTCATTTGGGTAGAGTGCCGATTTTATATTAATTTTGCCCCGAAATGACAAAGAGGCTGACTATAGACCGCGGCAATACAGCCCTGAAAGCCGCGATATGGGATGGCTGCGGACACCTTGGGAAGGTCGTCACGCTGCCTGCCCACGCATGTATGGCCGACGTCCTCGGCGCTTTCGACGGCGAGTCCGTCGGCGCCGTAGGCTACAGCAGCGTTGTCCGGGATGTCCGCGATGCCGATCTCGATGCCCTCTCGGTGCTCGCATGTCCCGTCTACGACGTCAAGGGTGCCATATCGCTCCCTTTTGCGGTTGCCTACGATACCCCCGCGACTCTCGGTGCCGACCGTATCGCCGCCATTGCCGGCGCGCTTGAGCTTGTCGGCGGCAGTGGCGCTCTCGTGGCCGACCTCGGCACAGCCGCTACTTTCGACCTTCTCGAGGCTACTACGGACGGCCCTGTCTACCGCGGCGGCAACATAGCTCCGGGCGTTCCTCTGCGTCTTCGTTCGCTCAACGAGCACACCTCGGCCCTTCCGGCCGTGTCGCCCGACCGTGTGCCCGACAGCGTATGGGGCCACTCCACCGTGTCGGCCCTCCTCAACGGAGCTGTCTTCGGCATGCTCGCCGAGCTGGAGTTCTACCGCGCTCATGCGCCCGAAGGCTCTGTCACCGTGCTGACCGGCGGCGGCGCCGACTATCTGGTGAAACACAATCTTATCACATTCAAGCATATCCACGACCCGCACCTTGTGCTCAGAGGTCTAAACAGCATTATAAACTACAATGAAAATCGCTAAGATAATAGCGGCTGTCGCTCTCCTGCTGGCGACAGCGGCAAGCGCCCAGAACGGTACGATGACCCCCTACTCGAGTTTCGGGTACGGTATTCTGAGTGACCACGCCACATCGTCGCAGCGCGCTATGGGCGGTGTCGGCTACGCCATGAACTCTGGCCGCCAGATCAATATGATGAACCCCGCATCCTATGCCGCCATCGATACCCTCACATTCCTCTTCGACATGGGTGTCGACGTGACCGCCCTGTGGCAGACCGAAACCGTCGACGGCACCGTGCGCAAGGACAACACCTTCGGCGGCGGTCTCGACTATGCCACCATGCAGTTCCCCCTCGGGCGCTATATGGGCGCTTCGGTCGGCGTAGTGCCGTTTTCATCGGTGGGATACTCTTTCGGAAGCGAGATTGAGAACGGTATCGACTCGCGTCAGGGATCAGGTAGCCTCAACGAGCTTTATCTCGGCATTGCCGGACGTCCCTTCAGGGGCTTCTCCGTCGGCGCCAACATCTCCTATCTCTTCGGCACAATCCTCAACGACACATATGCCGTAGCCTCGGCCGGATACAGCACCCTATACCAGAAGCAGCTTGAGGTGCGCGACTATCACCTCAACTTCGGCGCACAGTATTCGCTGCCCCTCCGCGGCACCGACCGCCTTACTTTCGGCCTCACATACAGCCCTGAGAAAACTCTTCTGGGCAACGCCAGGATTATCTACTACGACACTCAGGAAAGCACTACCCCCGAGGTGACCGACGAGCACAAGCTCAAAAACAACTACTCGCTGCCCGAGACATGGGGAGCCGGTATCTGCTATCACCTTGACCGCCGCCTCATGGTCGAGTTCGACTATACCTACCAGCCCTGGAGCAAGGCAAAATTCCGCGGCTTCGACGGCGAGAACGTGTCGGAGCGCTTCGCCGACCGCAGCAAGTATGCCCTCGGCATGCAGTTCACGCCTAATGTCCGCGGCGGATACCTCAAGCGTATCCAGTATCGCGCCGGTCTCTACTATAACAACGACTACCTCATGATCCGCGACAATCGTCTGCGCGAATACGGCGTCACCTGCGGTTTCGGTTTCCCGGTGCCCTCTTTCAAGACCATCGTGAGCCTCGGTTTCGAGTGGAAACACCGTCAGGCACACCCCAATCCCCTTATCAAGGAAAATTACTTCAACATCACACTCGGCATTAACTTCAACGAGATGTGGTTCGGTCAAAGCAAGATCGACTGATGTCTTCAGGCAACAGAATGCGCGCATTGCCTGCGGCGGCGGCCCTCCTCGGTGCCGTCGCCTGGCTTTTTACGGCATGTACGCCCGAAAAGCAGCATTATGTGCCCAATACCCTCGGCGGAGACCTCACCCCGACGATGGCCACCACAGATGTCACCACCCTCATCAGCGACAGCGGCTATACGCGATACAAGGTCGTGACACCGCTCTGGCAGATGTTCGAGGATGCCGACGAGCCCTTCTGGCGCTTTCCCGAAGGCATTGAACTGGAGCAGTACGACCACGACATGAATCCCGAGTCGAACGTCATCTGCGATTTGGCGGTCTACCTCTCGCGCAAGCGCATATGGCAGCTCGACGGCAATGTGGTGATGGTCAATACTCTGCGCGACAGCTTCCTCACTCAGCAGCTTTTCTGGGACCAGACAAAGAGGAAGATGTATACCGACTCCTTCATACACATCGTCCGCTCCGACCGCACCATCGAAGGCTACGGCTTCGAGTCGGACCAGAACATGCTGTGGTACACCGTCCGCAAGCCGACGGCGATTCTACCGGCCAACAGCATGCCGGGCCGCCGTGCAGCCTCCGACAGCACCCGCACCGCAGACGCCGACAGTACGGCACCCTCTTCTCCGGCCCGGCACTCGCAGGCACGCCCCGCCGCCCGCGATTATACCCCCGAAGCGGCTCTCGCACAGCCTGCCGGCGCCAACGATCAAATCACCCGACAGGCTGAGCCGCAGAAGCTCACGCCGATGAAACGTAAACCCCTCTGAATATGGAATCCGACCAGGGAATCTGGATTGCGATCACGCTCGTATCGCTGATGTTCTCGGCCCTCTTCTCGGGCTGCGAGATGGCTTTTGTCACTTCCGACCGTGTGCGCGTCGAGCTCGACGTCAAGCGCGGTGGCCTCATTTCCAGAATTATCAATCTTTTCTATTCGCGCTCCGAGCTCTTCATCTCCACCATTCTGGTGGGTAACAATGTGATGCTCGTCATCTACGGTATGGGCGCGGCAATGTTCATCGAGCCTTTTCTGGCACGGATATCGACCAACGAATTCTTTATCCTCATTTGCCAGACTCTCATCTCGACAGCCGTGATTCTGCTCACGGGCGAATTTCTGCCGAAGACCATATTCGGTATCAACCCCAACAACTCGCTCAAGATTTTCGCCCTGCCTGTCTGGATATTCTATATCGTGCTTTATCCCGTATCGGTCTTCACGGCATGGCTGTCCCGCGCGCTCATGCGCCTGGCAGGAATCAAGGATACGACAAAACGTCTCCATTTCATCTCCATAGGTGATCTCAACGACTATATAGAGGAAAGTATCGACGATCTCGAGGAAAAGAAGCAGACCGTCGAGAACGAGGTCAAGATTTTCCGCAACGCCCTCGACTTCTCTTCGACTCATGTGCGCGACTGCATGACGCCGCGCAACGAGATCGTGGCTGTCAACATCGATACCATCACCCGCGAGGAGCTTTCGGAGATGTTCACCCGCACGGGCCGCTCCAAGATCCTCGTTTTCCGCGACGACATCGACAGTATCGAGGGCTATATCCACGTGAGCGAGCTTTTCGACCCTGCCAAAGACTGGAAGGAGCATATAAAACCGGTGCTTTACGCCCCCGAAAATCTTATGGCCAACACCATGATGCGCCGTCTCCTTCAGCAGAAGCGCTCGATAGCCGTCGTGGTCGATGAATTCGGAGGCACCGCCGGCATGCTTACCCTCGAAGACCTCATGGAGGAGATCTGCGGCAATATCGAGGATGAGCACGACACAGCCCGCTATATAGCCCGCGAGATAGAACCGGGCATCTATGAGTTCTCGGGCCGCTGTGAAATCGCCGAAATCAACGAGCGCTTCCATCTCGATATTCCGGAGGACGACAGCTATCAGACCATCGCCGGATTCGTGCTACATAGCACCGGAACGATACCCGAGCAGGACGCTACCGTCATCATAGACCGGTACCGCCTCGACATAGTGAAAAAATCCGCCGCCCGCATCGATCTGATACGCCTATCTGCCGTTGTAGAATAAGAATTAATTATGGAAACAGGAGAAAAAATACCCGAAATCCTCGGCTATGATGCCGACGGACGCGAAGTGAAAGCCGCCGACTTTGCCGGTAAGCCCCTCGTCATATACTTCTATCCCAAAGACAATACTCCGGGCTGCACTGCCGAGGCATGCTCCATACGCGACGGATACGGTAGACTCACCGCCCTCGGCTATACCGTTATAGGTATCAGCAAGGACTCGCCGGCGAGCCACATCAAATTCGTGCAGAAATACGATCTGCCCTTCCTCCTGCTGAGCGATCAGTCGACCGAGGTCAATCAGGCATTCGGCGTATGGCAGAAAAAGAAAATGGCCGGACGCGAGTATATGGGTACCGTCCGCACCACATTCATAACCGATGCCGACCACCGCATAACCCACATCATCCGCAAGGTAGACACCAAAAACGCCGCCCAACAAATTTTTGATCTAATTGAGAATTAATAATTTATAATTAATAATGACAGATTAGCTTGGAGTGCCGTTGTCCACCCCTCACTCTCCATTATTAATTCTTCATTAATAATTCTCCATTCTTCATTCTCCATTCTTCATTATTAATTCCCCCATCGGCCAGGGGTTGCGGATATATTCGGGGTGGGGCGGGGCAGAGATAGGTCGTGCGGGAACGCCTGCGACCGTCGTGTCGGGCGCAACGTTTTTTGTCACGACGGCGCCCGCGCCTATGCATGCGCCAGGGCCGATCTCTATATTGTCGACTATGCTCGTGCCAGGGCCGATATATACCCCGTCGCCCACTATGGCAGCTCCTTCGGGTACGTTGGAGCCTATCGTGGTGAACTGTCCGATATTCACGTTGTTGCCTATCACTGCCGAACCGCCTATGACGGTGCCGCAGCAATGCTGTATGTAGAATCCGTAGCCTATGCGCGTGCGTGCCGGTATGAGGAGGCCGTAGCGCTTGTAGCGGTGCAGCATCATCTTGGTGAACGGATAGAGCCAGCCCTTGTGCTGCGACAGACGGAACCAGAACGAAAAGCCCATGCTCGTGCGCGACAGGCTCCCCAGCCATATGCGGAAGAGCGAATGCCGTCGGCCGTTGTGACGGTAGTAATCCGATTTTATCAGTTCGGCGCAGTCAGAGTAGCTGCGTGGCACCGGTATTCTCATTTCGCGCCCGGCAACGCTGTATTTCTCGTAGTCCATGATTCGCAAAGATAGCCAAAAATCAGCTGACAGCCGGGCTGTCGGAAAGGTGAGATGAAAGTTTTTTTCAAAAAAAACGGGCGAAGTGTAATACTGCGCGGGTCAAATGCGTCATATGGTCAAAAAAACAAAAACACTTTCCGTTCATCTACGTCTATAAACATGATCATTTCGCTTCACGACGTCAACAAAACCTATCCCGGCATTGTGCCTCTGCACGTTCTCAAGGACATCAATCTCGAGATCGAACGCGGCGAGCTTGTGTCTGTCATGGGTGCCTCTGGCAGCGGTAAGTCGACGCTCCTCAACATCCTCGGCATTCTCGACAGCTACGACTCCGGCGACTATGTGCTCGACGGTCTCGAGATTAGGGATCTGTCGGAAAACCGCGCCGCCGAGATCCGCAACCGCAAGATCGGTTTCGTATTCCAGTCATTTAACCTCATCAACTACAAGAACGCCCTCGAGAATGTGGCGCTCCCGCTCTTCTATCAGGGCATTGGGCGCCGCAAGCGCAACGCCCTCGCCATGGAGCAGCTCGAGCGCATGGGTCTGGCCGACCGCGCCCACCATCTGCCCGGCGAGCTCTCGGGCGGCCAGAAGCAGCGTGTCGCCATAGCCCGCGCGCTGGTGACCCGTCCCGCCATCATTCTTGCCGACGAGCCTACGGGCGCACTCGACAGCCACACCTCAAAGGAAGTGATGGAAGTCTTCCGCCAGCTCAATGCCGACGGCATGACCGTGGTCATAGTCACTCACGACCCCGGTGTCGGAGCGGCCACAAACAGAATAATCCGTATCGTCGACGGCGAAATCGTGAACGACAATGCTTGACCTCATACGCGAAATAGCGCAGACGCTCCGCAACAACCGCCTGCGCACCATTCTCACCGGCGTATCGGTGTCCTGGGGCATTTTCATGCTCATCGTGCTTCTCGGAGCCAGCCGTGGCGTGCGCAATTCCTTCGAGGACAACTGGGACGAAAGCGAGACCAACGGCATCCAGTTCTGGAGCGGCGTCACCTCCAAGCCCTACAAAGGCTACAAGGACGGCCGCTACATCGGCCTCAAGGGCGCCGACATCGAGGCCATAAAGCACGACAACCAGAGCCTCGTGGCCGACGCCATAGCCTTCGCGAGCGTCGATTCGGCCAAGATCTCGACGGCAAAGGACGTGGTCAGCGGCGGCTTCGAGGCCGTATACCCCAAGGCCCGCGAGACCAACAACATAACCATGAAATATGGCCGCTTCATCAACGACGCCGACATCAGCGACGCCCGCCGCACCATGGTCATGGCCTCGAAAAACGCCCGCCTCCTTTTCGACAACGATTCCGTGGCCGTGGGCCGCACCGTGCAGTGCATGGGCCTGGCCTGGACTATCGTAGGCATCTACGACCACCGCTGGCGCTCGCAGACAATGGTGCCCTACACCGCCTACAAGGCCGTGACCGGCAATAACGACGATGCATATTCCATAAAGGTCGACATGCAGGGCCTCTCCACCGAGGCCGACGGCGAGGCCGCCGAAGCCGCTCTCCGCACCACCCTGGCACGCCAGCACCGGTTCGACCCCTCCGACCGCAACGCCGTGTGGAGCTGGAACAGCTTCAACAGCTATCTCAGCGGCCAGGCCGCCATGGGCTACCTCAACCTCGCCGTGTGGATCATCGGCGTGTTCACGCTCCTCACCGGCATAGTCGGCGTGAGCAACATAATGTTCGTGTCGGTGCGCGAGCGCACGCACGAGATCGGCATACGCCGCGCCATAGGCGCCAAGCCCCGTTCGGTGCTCACGCAGATTCTGGCCGAAAGCGTTGCCATGACGTCGCTCTTCGGCTACATAGGCATAGTCTTCGGCACGCTCGCCCTGCAGGGCCTCAACGCCGCCCTCGGCGACATGGAAGGCTTCAAGGACGCTACTGTCGACATATCCATTGCCGTCGAGGTGACGATAGCCCTTGTGATAGCCGGCGCCTTTGCTGGCCTCTTCCCGGCACTGAAGGCAATCAAAGTGAAACCCGTAGAAGCGCTCCGCGACGAATAAGCCATGAAATCGACATCTATCTTCGATCTTGAGAACTGGCGCGAAATCGTAGCCACTCTCTCCCGCAACAAGACACGCACCTTCCTCACCGCCTTCGGCATTTTCTGGGGCACGGCCATGCTCGCCATGCTCTGGGGCGGCTCGCAGGGTTTCAAGGGCGTCATGAGCCGCAATTTCGACGGTTTCGCAACCAATATGGGCGCCGTGTTCGCCGGTACGCGCAGCATATCGTACAAAGGTTTCAACAAAGGCTCCGCCTGGTCGATGACCGTGCAGGACATCGACAATATCCGCCGTGTGGCCCCCTATATCGACAATTCGAGCATGATGTATCGCTCGTGGGTAAGCGCCTCATATGCCGACAAGAGCAAGAGCGGCGCCGTGATGGGTGTCGAGGACAGCTACACCGAGCTTATGGAGCCTATGATCTACGAAGGCCGTTTCGTCAACGAGGCCGACGTCCGTTCCTACGCCAAAGTGGCCGTCATAGGCCGCAACATGGCCACCGAGCTTTTCGGTTCGGAGTCGCCCATAGGCAAGTCGGTGAACCTCGCCAACGTCTACTTCACCATCGTCGGTGTGGCCGGACAGCGCGGCGAGGCCAGTATCATGGGGCGTGTCGACGACAGCTTCATCATTCCGGCAAGCACCATGCGCCGCGCCTTCAACCGCGGCAACACCGTCGACGCTTTCATGTATACCTCGACCCGCGGCCACAAGCCATCGGACAACGAGCCCTACATACGCCGCGCTCTGAGCGCCGCACACTCCATACACCCCGACGACGAACGCGCCATGGGCTTCATGGACGTTTCCGAGATGTTCGAGATGATCAACGGCCTTTTCCTCGGCATCAGCCTGCTGGCTCTGTTCGTCGGCCTCGGTTCGCTCATGGCCGGTGTGATAGGCGTGGGCAACATCATGTGGATCATCGTCAAGGAGCGCACCCACGAGTTCGGCGTACGCCGCGCCATCGGCGCCAAACCGGCCGACATCACCGTGCAGGTACTCTCCGAGAGCGTGTTGCTGACGCTTGTGGCAGGTATCGCCGGCGTATGCTTCGCCTCGCTCGTGCTCGGACTGGCCGACAAGGGCACCTACAATCCAATCAACGGCTACGCCGGCTTCCAGATCAGTTTCACCACCGCCATGATAATCGTGGGAGCATTCTTCGTGCTCGGCACCGCCGCGGGCACTCTGCCCGCCATCAAGGCCATGCGCATCAAGCCCATCGAAGCCCTCCGCGACAAATAACCGGGTTTAATGTTTAATTATGAATTATGGATTATAAAATCATTGTCCACCGTTCATAATTGCCCCGATAAAGTATTAAAATTCATAATTCATAACTCATAATCCATAATCAGGATGAAAAAAGTTTTTCGCATTTTGCTCTGGACGATCATCGGTCTGCTTTTCGTCAGCACTTTCGTCTATCTCTACCTCAACTCTCAGGACAAAAAAGACAGCTATCAGACCGTCAAGCCGTCGATAGCCACCATCGAACGCTCCACCGTGCTCACAGGCAAGATCGAGCCGCGCGACGAAATCGACATCAAGCCCCAGATATCGGGCATCATCACCGAAATCGAGGTTGAGGCCGGCGACCGTGTGAAAGCCGGCGACGTCATAGCCCGCATCAAGGTTATTCCCGAGGCCTCGCAGCTGTCGTCGGCGCAGAGCCGCGTCAACCTCGCCCAGATCGAACTGCGCGACGCCAAGGTGAAATTCGACCGCGACGCCGACCTCTATGCCAAGAAAGTGATTTCGCGCGAAGACTACGAGACCTCCGAAAAGACATATAAACGCGCCCAGGAAGAACTCGAATCGGCCGAAGACGCCTTCCGCATCGTCCGCGAGGGCGTGAGCCAGTACAACGCCAAGGAAAGCAACACCCTCGTGCGCGCCACCATCAACGGCCTTGTGCTCGATGTGCCCGTAAAGGTCGGTTCGTCGGTAATCCAGTCGAATACCTTCAACGACGGCACCACCATCGCCACCATCGCCGACATGAACAACCTCATATTCAAGGGCAAGGTCGACGAGACCGAGGTCGGACTCCTGCACCTGGGCATGCCCATGGAAATAACCATCGGCGCCCTGCCCGACAGCAAGCCCACCGCCATCATCGAGTACATAGCCCCCAAGGGTACCGACACCAGCGGCGCCAACACATTCGAAATCAAGGCCGCCGTGACTCTCGACGATGTCGAGGCCGTGCGCGCGGGCTACAGCGCCAACGCCTCTGTCACTCTGGCCAAGGCTGCCGACGTGCTTACCGTGCCCGAGGGTGTGGTCGAGTTCTCTGGCGACAGCACCTATGTCTACGTAATGACCGACAGTCTGCCCGAGCCCAAGTTCGAACGCCGCGCCATCACAGGCGGCATGAGCGACGGCATACGCCTCGAAATCAAGGGCGGCATCGACTCCACAGCCGTCCTCCGCGGCGACAAAATACAGTAGAGGCAGGTTTTATAAAGTATTGAGTTTACAAAGTTAAGATAATAGTATTTCTTATGAAGAATATATTTGTGGCGGCTTGCCTGATGGTGGCTTCGGTGGCTTCGGCCGCGACATGGAGCCTCGACAGTTGCGTCAGCTATGCCATATCGCACAATATCAACGTGCAGTCGCGCCTGCTGCAGGAAGAAAACGGCCGTCTGGGCGTCACCGAGGCAAAAGACCGCTTCCTGCCCAACATCAACGGCTACGGCAGCCAGAGTTTCAGCTTCGGCCGCGGTCTTACCGCCGAAAATACCTATGCCAACCGAAATACTTCTTCTTTTTCGGTCGGCGCCAATCTGTCGCTCCCCATATTCCAGGGTCTCGCCGGCGTGCGGCGTCTTGACTACGCCAAGGCTTCGCTCAAGGCTCTGCTCGAACAGACCGAGGCGGCCAAGGACGATGTGACGCTCAATGTCATCACCCAGTATCTTCAGGCCCTCTATGCCGGCGAGCTCCTTCAGGTGGCCCGCGAGCGCCTCAAGATTTCCACCTCCGAGCTTCAGCGGCGCCAGACACTCCTCGAGGCCGGAAAAATACCCGAACTCGACATCTACGAGGCCCGTTCGCAGGTGAGCCAGGACGAGCTCAATCTTGTCAACTGCACCAACGACAGCATTATAGCCCTCCTTGACCTCGCCCAGCTCCTCAATCTGCCCGACGCCGACGGTTTTGCCATCGAACCCCTCGCCGACAGCGACATGCCCCTCCTTTCGCCCGAAGAGGTATGGGCCAACGCCAGCGAGCGCAACCACAGCCTGCGTGCTGGCCGCCTCGAGGCCGAAGCCGCCGACAAGAACGTGTCGCTCGCCAAGACGGGCTATATACCTACCATATCGTTCAGCGCCGGACTCGGCACCAACTACTACCGCACATCGGGCTTCACCAACGAGAATTTCAGCCAGCAGATGCGCCATAATTTCGCCAAACAGCTCGGCTTCTCGATATCGATACCTATCTTCGACGCTTTCTCGACCCGCAACAGCGTGCGCCGCGCCCATGTGCAGGCCCACAGCACCCGTCTGCAGCTCGACGACTCCAGACAGCGCCTCTACAAGGCCATTGTGCAGGCCTATACCCAGGCAAAAGCCGCCCACACCAAACGCGATGCCGCCGAAGTGGCCGTGGAGAGCAGCCGCGCCGCCTTCGAGGCCATGAAGGTGAAATTCGACAACGGCCGCGCCACTCCCACCGAATACGAGAAGACGCGTTCCGACTATACCAACGCCCTGGCCGAATCGGTCCAGGCCAAATACGAGGCAATCCTCCGCGCCCGCATCCTCCTCTTCTACAACAAATAAGATGTTGGGCGACCGGGCTGACTTAGAGAAGCGCCGCGTAGCGGCAAATAGCTGCGGAGCAGCGCTTAGAGTAATAGCCTATGGCAAGTGCGCCGTAAGGCGCACGTAACCATAGGTTTCCGAAGTCGCCGTTAACGATAATGAGCTGCGTAGCTGCGACATATCGAGTTTGGCGAACCATAGCCCTCCTGATCTCCTTTCCTCCTAATCTCCTCCCATTGAGTGACGGTCGCCTGATATTCGTATTTACAACATCAATATAAACATATATTCTATGAAAAAAATCTTTGTGCTTGCGGCTCTTACCGTCTTATTGCCTGCATCGCTGTGTGCTAAGACGCTTACAATCAAAGCCCGCAATCTCGGCGAGAAAGATATTGTGAAGGTAAGAGCATCCAACGAAGGTGGTCTTGTAAAGATATATGAGCAGCAGTCTTTCGGCCCCGACAGCACAATAGTTGTCAATCCGGGCGATTCCGATGTCGAATTTGTCTCTATTTTTGTCGATACCGGCGCGGAACCCATAATCGAAACCGTCTATCTTACCGACGAATCCGCCGAGGTAGTTATCGATCCCGACGCAACATCGGTACTGACATTCAGCAACAATGTGAATCCGGCCGCACTCGCCGCCGCCAAGGCAGTTTCCGACAGCTACAACGTATACTACTGGAATTATCTCACACGCAAAAACGACGCGTCGGGTATTCGCGGCGACAGTATTCCGGCATCCGTGAAAGCCAAACTGATACAATACGCCGACAGTGTGTGCACACTTTTCACCGACCTTCCGGCTCCCATGAAAACGGCTCTACGTCAGGACCTGGCACTGAGCATCTGCAAATTCTGGAACTCTGTATCCTACCGCTACAACGGAACCGACTGGGCGGCAGCCGAAGTCGAGATGAAGGAGTGGGCCGCTCTTGATGACCCATATAATTCACTGTCAGGACATTTTCCGAGTGTGGCTAATGAGGCGTTTGCCAGAGCTCTACTTAAGGAGCGCAGTATGACTCAGGAGGAATTGCGGGCCATACAGCAACCGGAGTACAAAAAAATGAAATACGAGTACTACAAGACCAACTACACCGGCAAGAACCGCGAGACACTTCTTGCCGACATCATACACGCCGACGTGACCCAGTCGCAGTTCGCAGAAGGCATCGATAGTCTTGCGTCCGATTTCCTTGCCGCATATCCCGAAAGTGCTTTCCGGCACATAATCAACAGCGACATGGCCGATTATCGCCGCGCAAATTCTGCCGTCGACAACCCCGACATCGTTTTCATCGACCCCGCCGAGGCACCGACTGTCGACGCTCTTATCGCCCGCTTCAAAGGCCAACCCGTGCTTGTCGACGTATGGGCAACATGGTGCGGTCCGTGCCGCGAGAGCTTCACCCGAATCAAGCCCATACAGGACTATGCCCGCGAACACGGCATCGTGCTTCTCTACATATCAATCGATAACGATACGAATGCCGTTGCCCAGGTTCGCAAACTCGCAGGATATTACAATCTCCTCGGCCACCATGTGATAGTATCGGAAGAACTGGGCCCGGACGTCTACAAAACCTACGGCAACGCCAAAGGCTATCTCACCGTACCTCACACCGCACTCTACGACAGCGAAGGCCGTCTTGTCAACAAACGGATCAATGCCGAAGACCCCGACGCCGTCCTCTCCGCCCTCCGCGCTCTCTGACTTTTCTATTTTTGCGCTGTTATCTAACCGCTGCCGCGGTTGCCATATTTCTGTGATCATATTGACCTGTGGAGAGGGCGCCGGCGGCCTTTTTTAGAGAAGTAGCCGCATGGCGGCAAAATAGCTGCGGAGCAGCGCTTAGAGTAATAGCCTATGGCAAGTGCGCCTTACGGCGCACTTGCCATAGGTTTTTGAAGTCGCTATCAAAGATACAGAGCTGCGTAGCTGCGACATAATCTACGCGATATGTCGCAGCTACGCAGCTCGTTTTTTTATTTTGTAATCCACATACCCGTGCTGCGCGCACCTATGGCGCGCTTGCGCGGGCCTATTATTGTCAATGCAGCTCCGCTGCAATTTGCCGCTCCGCGGCGATTTGGATGACTGGCTGTTATGGCACACTCACCCGTCGTTCCCGACAATCGCAGTAACGGTTGGATAACCGAACCATAGCCCTCCCAATCTCCTAACCTCCTTCCCTCTTATCCTCCTAATTCCCTGTTTTTTGTTATCTTTGTAGGCGCCTAAAGGCGCCCACAATGTTTATGGAAGAGAAAAAACTATTTTTGCTCGACGCTTATGCGTTGATATACAGGGCATACTATGCGCTCCTGCGCTCGCCCCGCGTGACATCGGCCGGATTCAACACCTCGGCCATATTCGGCTTTCTCCTCGCCCTCGACGATGTGATGCGCAAGGAAAACCCCACGCATATAGCCGTGTGCTTCGATCCGCCGCACGGCCGTACGTTCCGCCACGAGCAATACCCTGAATATAAGGCCGGACGCGACAAACAGCCCGAGGACATAACCATCGCCATTCCTTATATCAAGGCTCTTCTTGAAGCATACCGCATACCGGCGCTCGAAGCCGAGGGCTACGAGGCCGACGACCTCATCGGCACACTCTCGCGCCGGGCCGAGGCCGAAGGATTCGTCACATATATGATGACCCCCGACAAGGACTACGGCCAGCTCGTGACCGACCGCGTCTTCATGTACCGTCCCGCCCTCAAGGGCCAGGGATTCGAGATTCGCGGTCCGCAGCAGGTCTGCGAGCGTTACGGCATTCAGACGCCCGCCCAGGTTATCGACCTCCTCGCGCTCGAGGGCGATGCGTCCGACAACGTGCCCGGCTGCCCCGGCGTCGGCGAGAAGACCGCCGTGAAGCTCATACAGCAGTTCGGCTCGGTTGAGAACATGCTCGGTCACACCTCCGAGATCAAGGGTGCCCTCCGCGCGAAGATCGAGGACAACATCGACCAGATACGCATGTCGAAAGAACTGGTCACGATATGCACCGATGCTCCCGTACCTTTCGATCCTGAGGCCCTGCGCCGCAGCGAGCCCGATGTAAACGCTCTTCTTGCTCTTTTCAAGGAGCTGGAATTCAAGAGCTTCGCCGCCAAGTTTACAGCGTCGGCCGACCTTGCGCCCGAACCTGCTCCGGGCACGATGGGTTCGCTCTTCGACATGCCGGAGGAAGATCTTCCGACGGTGAAATACGAGGCCCCGGCCACACCGGTCGAGGAACTCGAATCGCCCGAAGAAATCGGCCGCTTCATCACTGCCGCCATCGCCGCCCGCGAGGTCGGCATTGCGCTCAACGCCGAAGGGGCCGAAGCGATGACGGCACAGCCCTATGGCATTGCCCTGGCCTACGACAACGAAGACGGAGGCCGCACGGCATACATCCATTTCAGTTCCGACGCCACACGCCGCGCCACTCTGGCCGAACTGCTTGCACCTCTCTTCGCCGATCCGGCAGTGACGCTCGTCGGCGAGGATATAAAGCGTACCATGCTCGTTCTCAGACGTATGAATGTGGAGTTTGCAGGCGCACGCTGGTTCGACACCGGCGTGGCCCACTATCTGTGCAATCCTGAGGCCAAGCACGACACCGCGACCCTGGCGATGGTATATCTCGGCTTCCACACCTACGACGCCGACTACTCCGCCGCCGATCGCAAACGTCCGCCTCTCGACGCCGCCGCGGCCATGGGCGAGACGGCATCCGTTTCTCTGCGCCTGCGCGCACCCCTGCTCGCCGAACTGAGCGAAAAAGGCCATCTGAAGCTTTTCGAGGAGGTGGAGACGCCGATGGTCGCTGTTCTCGCCGGCATGGAATGGTGCGGAGCCCGCATAGATGTGGCTGAGCTACAACGCCTTTCCGGCGAGTTGAGCCGACGCCTTGCAGATCTTGAGCAGGAGGCATATAAGCTTGCGGGGCGTCCTTTCAATGTAAGTTCGCCGCTTCAGGTCGGCACTATCCTCTTCGAGGAAATGCAGATCGACCCCAAGGCCAGGCGCACCAAGGGAGGCGCCTGGTCTACCGCCGAAGATGTCCTCGAGAAATATGCCGGCGACGTGCCTCTGGTGCGCCTCATTCTCGATATCCGTGCACTCCGGAAGCTTCTCGCCACCTATGTAGACGCTCTGCCAAAACTCATCAATTCGCGCACGGGCAAGCTGCACACCACTTATAATCAGACGGCTACCGCTACGGGGCGCCTCTCGTCAACAAACCCTAACCTCCAGAACATACCTATCCGCACCGCCGACGGACGCGATATCCGCCGCGCCTTCGTGCCCGATCCGGGCGATATCATGCTTTCGGCCGACTATTCGCAGATCGAACTGCGTCTCATGGCCGACATGAGCGGCGACCCCGAGATGGTCGGCGCCTTCCTCTCGGGAGCCGACATACACCGCGCCACAGCCGCGAAAATTTATCATGAAGATCTCACCGACGTCACCGACGACCAGCGCCGCAAGGCCAAAACGGCCAATTTCGGCATTATATACGGTATTTCGGCCTTCGGGCTGTCGGAGCGTCTCGGCATTCCCCGCGCCGAAGCCAAGGAGCTAATCGAGGGGTATCTGGCTACATACCCGAAAGTAGCCGAATATATGCAGCAATCTATCGAAGATGCGCGCCGCGACGGTTTTGTCAGCACAATAATGGGCCGCAAGCGCTATCTGCCCGATATCGCTTCGCGCAGTGCCGCCGTGCGCGGATATGCCGAGCGAAATGCCATCAACGCGCCCCTGCAAGGCTCTGCCGCCGACATCATCAAGGTCGCCATGGTGGCTGTCGACGCCGAGATCCGCCGTCGCGGTCTCCGTTCACGCATGATCCTACAGGTTCACGACGAACTCATATTCAATGTCGTGCCCGACGAACTTGCCGAAATGCAGGAACTCGTGGTGCGCCTCATGGAAGGCGCCTACAAGGGTCGCGTACCGATGGAAGTCTCGGCCGGTGTCGGCGCCAACTGGCTCGAAGCCCATTGAAATTATGAATTAAGAATTATGAATTATGAGGGGCTGCCGCGGAAAAAGCGCGAAGCGCTTTGGAATTATGAATTATGGATTATGAATTATGAGGGGCTGCCGCGGAAAAAGCGCGAAGCGCTTTGGAATTATGAATTATGGATTATGAATTATGAGGGGCTGCCGCGGAAAAAGCGCGAAGCGCTTTGGAATTATG
>CAJKRG010000052.1 GCA_905202215.1 uncultured Porphyromonadaceae bacterium | reverse complement strand
AATGTGCAATTTAAGCAAAAATACACCAACCTGTGATTTAACAGATATTATGAAAAACCCTCTAAATTATTAAAATATTATTCTCGACTATATGACGCCGTGGCCCGACGAAAAGTGACATAAAATCAAAAAAAATTCAAATTATTTTGCAAAAACCACAACTATGTGCTATTTTCGCCATGAAATCCTGTCTGATACCAATCTTTATACCTCAGTATTATCAAAAATTCTATCTCTCACCTTATTTTTGCGGGTCTGTCTATATTTTTTTCTTCGACAGCGCTCCATGCATCCAATGACAATGTAGTCATCGAATCGGAAACCAACGTCTACACCATCACTGAAAAGAAAGGGGTGATGACAGGCGTTAAATCGTCGGAAACGACCACATTTCTCGCTCAGCGCGCCGATGACTACGCCGATGTATTTGCCGTCTACGACGAAAGCACAAGCATCGACAAAGCCTCGGCTCCCGGAGCCACGCCCTATTATCGGACATCCGAAGACGATCTTATATTTTACGACGGCACCCGTATATGCTATATGCGTGTTCCCCTGAAACAGGGGAAGAAAACCAAAGCGGTGTTCGAGAGGACATTCAAGTCCCCCGAACAGTTCTGTTCGCTTAGTTTCTGGTCGCCTTATCATATAGTCAACTCGACAACAGTGGTGAAAGTGCCGTCCGCGCTTGCCGATAGAATATATATAAGACCCTACCGTTTCCGCGAAGGAATGACCCTCCGGGCCGATACTCTTCCGAACGGCGCAATCGACTACACCGTAACATGTACCGGATTGCCTCCGCTTGAGAAAGAACCGGGAGCTCCACGTCCGGCCGTGTCAGAGCCTCAGATTTTCATAGGAGGCTATTTCGCCGACCCGGCCGAAGTCTATGCTCATCTCTCCTCGTTTGTCAACACCGACGAGGAATACAGCGCCGACCTGACCGCGCTCGCAGCCACCCTCCGCTCCAGTGCCGACGGCGACATCGCCCTGATCGACAGCACCGCCGCATGGGTACGTCGCAACATTCGCTATCTCGCCATCGAACATGGAGAATACGGACAGCGTCCGGCAACCGCTTCCGATGTCCTCGCGCGCAAGGCAGGCGACTGCAAAGGCTCCGCCAATCTCATAAAAGCCTTACTGAAAAACAACGGTATCGACGCACGGCTCGTATGGATAGGTACTGAAGGCCATATACCCACCGGCTGGGAAGATTTTCCGGCTATGTCTTCGGGCAACCACATGATTGCCGCAGCAATACATGGCGATTCCATAATATATATCGACGGCACGACCGCCGGCTGCCCCGCCGGCTATATTCCCCCATGGCTGAGACACCGTTCGGTCATGATCGAGAACGGCGCACGCCCCATCCTCACCCATGTGCCCGACGTATGCCGCGAAGCCGATACCGACAGCCTTTTTGCAAGATACCGGATCGACGGCACAGCCCTAACCGGCACCATCGAGCGTCACGCCGGCGGCGTAATCCATATGTCGCTCATGCAGACTCTCCTGAGTATGTCGCCGAAAGACCACATGAATTTTCTCGAACGCTATCTGAGATACCCCAAGAAGAACGTAACGGTGGCAAATACACGGCTGACGGCACCCTACGGCTCGCCGGTCATGACAATAAGCGCCGACATATCAGAAAACAACTCGGCTGCACTCCTCGGCGAAAAGATACTCCTCGACCTCAAACCGATACGCAGCCTCTATCTCGAAACCGTCAATACGAAGGAACGCCGCCGCGATTACGTCCACTCCCCTGTATGCACCTCGGTCTACGACTATACGGTGCAGCTTCCCGACGGTTATAGTCCCGAACAGCTCCCCGATCCATTCACAATCGACGACCGCTGGATACGCGGCTATATCAGCTACAGTTTCGAAAACGGAACACTACGCTGCCGTGCCATGTACGAACCGGCGCAATACTATATACCTCTCGAATCAATCAACGAACGCAATCAATCGGTACGCGCCCTTATGCGCGCCTCCGATACCAGAATTGCCCTCATAAAACAATGACCATCATGAAAGCTTTCAAGACACTGCTGTGCATTGCCGTCGCGCTGATCGCTGTTTCAGCCACAGCTGCCGATATGAAATTTTTCAGGAAAGCGGCCGAACGGGTATGGAAAACCCATCCGGAATATTTCGACGCCAACAAGGAAGTACCCGATTCCATAGCCGAAGGCAACTCCGCTGTGATTCTGATGAAATATCAGTCTCTCAACGCCGACTACGAAAGAATATCCAACCTTGGGGGAGACAAGACCTTTACACGACGGAAAATATTTACGCGTGTAATGGTCAAACTGCTCGATGCCAATGGCGTTCAGGAATTTTCGCAGCATGAGTTCGGAGAAAGCGAACGGGCCAAAGCAGGTCATTATACCTTCATGAAAGCCGACAATGCATTCGGCGCCCGCGTATACAAACCCGACGGCACCGTAACCGATGTCGATCTCAGCGAGGCCTTCGCCGTCACAGAAGGGAAGAAAGACAAGGAAAAGAATGCAATAAAAAGGAAGATAGACATCCCCGGTCTCGAACCCGGCGATGTTCTCGACTATTTCTCATATGACGAGGACGAAGTACAGGAATTCGATCCCAGCCCTGTCAGAATCAGCCTTATAAGCGACTACCCCATTATGGAATCCATAGTCGAATGCCGCTTTTCGCCCAACCTGACAATTGAATACCGTGCATTTAACGGAGCACCGGACTTCGAGCACTCCTCCGACGATAAATACAACTACCTCCACCTTCACAGATATAATCTGCCGGTACTCACCGACAAGCGCTTCATCATGAAAGCCCGTGAAGTACCTTTCTACACCATCTATACCGTCAACAACACATCCACCCTGCGTTTTTACCCCTACACCCTCCGAAGTGGAGGTATCAACGGCAATCTTCCTATAGGTTCGGTATATCGCGACATAGCGCTTACACTGGCAAAGTCCGACTACGGACAGCATCACCTTCCCGGCGATGTAAGACGCATAATGAAAGAGTACATAAAGACACATCCTGAAGCATCTCGCGAGGAAATCCTGAAGACGGCCTGGACTGCCGCTGTATATACCAATACTTTCGACAAGAAAGACCGGGCAAGCGACTATTGGGTAGCCGTCATGTTTGCCGACCTTGCAAGAAAACAGGGCTGGGCTGATTCTGTCGGCGTAGGTTTTCTTAATTCACGCTACGATGTGCCTACTGAAAAAATCATAAACTGGCGCCAGCCTGATTTCGGGATTTTCGCCGACGGCAAATATTATCTCGAACGTTCTGCCCTGCTCCACCCGGCCGGTGAGCTGCCTGCCGCATATCAGGGTGAAAGAGGAGGTGCATACATACAGGATCGCGAGAATCTTCTGCAATTCAAGATGCCAACCGTTTTCGTATCGCAGACTACACCGTCCCACAAAAGCCGCATGACCGTGAAATGCAATATGACAGTGAAAGACGACAACAGTCTCGATACCAGATACGACCTTACATTCTCAGGAATTACCAAGGAGATCACCTCCGATCTTGTCGACCGCGTGAAATGGGCGTCTGAAATCGAGGATTATCTTGGCATTCCCGCCGGGAAACGATATAAATCGGACACATACGACGCTGTCGAGCGCGAAAAGGAAATAAAAGAGACTGTCCGCCAGTTGTGCAGCGACTATCTCTACGGCGGCGATGAATACGACGTCGACAATTTCGATATCACCGCACATGGAGTGCGCCCCGATGCGCCCGATTTCAAAATGACTCTTTCGGCAAACATGCCGGAGACTGTCAGTGCTGTCGGAAACGACCTCATTTTATCAATCGGACGCTTTCTGGGCAAACAGAATCCAATGACCGGAACCGACAGAAACCGGCAGACCGATATCTGGCTGTTCGGGCCGATACAGAGTCAGTACGACTTCAATATCACCATACCGGACGGCTACGAGGCCGATCCCGCCTCCCTTGCAAATCTCAAGACTATGGTAAACAATCCGCTCGGCATGTTCTACGCTGAAGCCGTAGATAACGGTGACGGCACGATAAGCCTGCGTACACGGACCAAAATAAATGTCTCCAAAGCTCCGATCGGAGCCTGGGAAGATTTCCTTAAAATCAATGATGCCGAAACGTCCTTCTACGACACCGTACTCCTTCTGAAGAAGAAAACTCAGTAGGCGCGGAGACTGAGGTCGGATCCGTCGAAAACGGCGTAAGTACGGTGCTTGATCCAGTCGCCGAGGATGACAAGGCGGCACGCGCCGGTCACAGGTTCGTCGACAGCCACATGGTGATGTCCGATCACGATATAGCGCAGTTCGGGATCTGACGAGGCCAGCTCACGGCACGCCACTTCGAGCGCGGCGCGGGCACGGCCCTCAAGCCTCGGTTCGGGGGGTGCGGCCTTGCGGCTGTGCGAGCTCCAGCCATGGGCGAACGGCAGAGTCCATCGCGGATGAATGCCTGAGTAAAGTTTCTGAAGGAAACGACAGCGGAAAGTTCGGCGAAGCATTCGGTATCCGCGGGGCTGTCGGCCAAGATCATCTCCATGCCCGAGAAAAAAGCGTACTCCGTCGATATCGGTTTTCATTCCGCCTCCTTTGGGGTCAGCGATCTCTATGCCGATCTCGTCGCGCAGATAGTCGAAAAGCCATATGTCGTGGTTGCCGGTAAACCACACAATCCGTATGCCGGCATCGGCCATACGGGCGAGTTGTCCGAAAAAACGCACATAGCCACGCGGCACGACCGTGCGGTATTCGAACCAGTAGTCGAGAATATCGCCGAGCAGATAGACGGTCCTGGCGGTAGGCTCTATCGACTGCAGGAAAGACACTAACGCGCCTTCGTGAGCCTTGGGATCGGCGATATAGGCGGCCCCCAGATGGGCGTCGCTCAGAAAATATGTGAGCGTGCGGCCGCTCATAGCAGCCCCAGTTCGAGTTTGGCTTCCTCGCTCATCATGTCCTGCGTCCATTCCGGTTCAAACACAATGCTGACCGTCACAGACTCTATGCCGTCTATCGACTCAAGCTTCATGCGCACGTCTTCCATTATGAAGTCGGCCATCGGACAGTTGGGTGCTGTCAGAGTCATATCGACAGTCAGATTGCCCGAATCGTCGATATCGATTTTATAAACAAGCCCCAGGCTATAGATATCGACAGGTATTTCAGGGTCATAGACGGTGCGGAGCATGTCTATGACCTTCTCTTCAAGTTTCAATCGTTCTTCAGGTGTCATATTGCTGCAAAATTATGAATTTTTCCGTGTAATTTGTCTGTTTTATAATTAAAAATAGTAACTTTGCGCCGTGCAATCGCAAATTCGCCACATATAAGAGAAAAGGAATCAACCATTTAACATACACGATGAAAATATTGAAGACCATTATCGCCGTCGCGGCAATTATCCTTACAGCGGCAGTTCCGGCTTCGGCTCAGTTCCGTTTCGGCCCGCGTCTGGGTACTGAGGTAAACTCCATGCGCCTCAATAAAAGCGTATTCGACAACGACAACCGTGCCGGATTCACCGGCGGTTTACAGATGGAATTCAATGTTCCTGTAGTAAACGTCGGATTCGATCTCTCGGTGATGTACGTACACCGCGTAAGCGAGAGCACCGTAACCAACAACGGCGAAACCGCCGACAATGCGGCCCTCAACTCGTCGCGCCTCAAAAACCGCGACTATATCGAGATACCCCTCAACTTCAAATATAAGATCGGCATGCCTCTCATCGGAAAGGTATTCACTCCTTATCTCTTCACCGGTCCGAGTTTCTCTTTCCTGACTTCAAAGACCGCCATCACCGACATGTACAAGAACAAGAAATTCGATATCGCCTGGAATTTCGGTGTCGGCGTAGAGCTTATATCGCATCTGCAGGTAGCTGCATCCTACGGCCTGGGAATGACAAAAACCGTCGAAACCCTTTCGGGCTACAACGGCGCACAGCCCATCGACGGCAAGAACAATTACTGGACAATTACGGCCGCATGGCTGTTCTAAACCCTCATAACTAATTATTATCAATCCCTACACATGAGACTTATCATCGAAGAAAACTACGACAACATGTCGCAGTGGGCCGCAAATTATGTGGCTTCCCGTATCAACGCCGCCAATCCCACACCCGAACATCCTTTCGTGCTCGGCTGCCCCACCGGCAGTTCGCCCCTCGGCATGTACCGAGCTCTCATCGAGCTTTACAAGCAGGGAAAGGTATCGTTCAAGAACGTTGTGACATTCAACATGGACGAGTATGTCAACCTCCCCAAGGAACACCCCGAGAGCTATTACTCCTTCATGTGGAACAACTTCTTCAGCCACATCGACATACCCCGTGAAAACGTCAATATACTCAACGGTAACGCCGAGGATCCTGAAGCCGAGTGCCGTCAGTTCGAGGAGAAAATAGCATCTTATGGCGGTGTCGACCTCTTCATGGGCGGAGTAGGCCCCGACGGCCATATAGCGTTCAACGAACCCGGATCGAGCCTCACATCGCGCACCCGCATGAAGACCCTTACCCAGGACACCATCATCGCCAACTCGCGCTTCTTCGAAGGCAATGTCGATCTCGTACCCAAGACTGCCCTCACCGTAGGCGTAGGCACCGTCATGGCGGCCCGCAGCGTCCTCCTGCTCGTCAACGGACACAACAAGGCCCGCGCACTCAAGCACGGTGTCGAAGGCGGCATAAGCCAGATGTGGACAATCTCCGCACTCCAGATGCACCCCAAAGCCATCATCGTAGCCGACGAGGCAGCCTGCGACGAACTCAAGGTCGGCACATACCGCTACTTCAAAGATATCGAAGCAGCCAACATCGACCCCGAGTCCATCAAGCTCTGACAAGAACAGGATTTTAACATTTAAGGCCGCGGTTCCGGTTGGAGCCGCGGCCTTTTATATCATTGAAACGGACCAGCCTACATCTCTTCCTCATTCTTATAGAAGATAGCGCCTACAAGCCAGAGAATGAGGGCCGAGAAGAATACGGCGGCAAGAACCGAGAGAAGGAACAACTGCACGGGCGTATCGCCTATGAAGTTGGTACTGAGTATGCCGCCCAGCACAGCCGCGACAATGCCGACCACGATGTCCATAAACAATATGCGGCGACCACCGAGCACACGGGAGGCGACAAGCCCCTCGAACAGACCTATCATAGCCCATACGAGCCATATCAGTAAACCGGCATGGCCGGGTGAGATTGCAGCCAGAGTATCCATGACAGAAATTTTTAAGCGGGAGAATTGACAATATAGGGAGCGATAAAAGCGGCGACATCGGTATTGCCGGTAAGATCGGCGAAAGTAAGCCAGATTATGAGCAATATTATCAGAAAGATGGCACCGATAGCAACCCAGACGGGTGTTCGGCTCTTTTTATTGGATGATGAACGCGACATGGCAATAGTAATTTTGAATTATGGATTATGAATTATGAAAACGGCCTTTACCGATTTCATATTTTATAACATATCCGGGGCTTTTAGAGTTCTCGTTTAAAACAAAAAAACGATTGGTATTAGAGAAATTTTTCGTAAATTTGCCGCCGAAAGCGGGGCCTTGCCGCTCCGCCGGAAACTGACAAACAAAACACAACTATATACCAAGGTATTATAATCATGAAAATCGAAAAAATCATCGGCCGCGAGGTTCTCGACTCGCGCGGCAATCCCACAGTGGAAGTAGACGTTGTTCTCGAATCCGGCGCTTTCGGCCGTGCCTCTGTTCCCTCGGGCGCATCGACCGGCGTTAACGAAGCTCTCGAGCTCCGCGACGGCGACAAGAACCGCTACATGGGCAAGGGTGTCCTCAAGGCTGTAGCCAACGTAAACGGCCCCATCGCTGCCGCTCTCGTAGGCATGAACGCTCTCGACCAGATTGCAATCGACGAAACCATGCTGGCCCTCGACGGCACCGACACCAAGAGCAACCTCGGCGCCAACGCCATCCTCGGTGTTTCGCTCGCCGTTGCCAAAGCTGCTGCCGACTATCTCGGTCTTCCCCTCTACAAATACATCGGTGGCTGCAACACCTACGTGCTCCCCGTGCCCATGATGAACATCATCAACGGCGGTGCTCACTCCGACGCCCCCATCTGCTTCCAGGAATTCATGATCCGTCCTATCGGCGCCACTTCGTTCCACGAAGGCATCCGCATGGGTACTGAAGTATTCCACAACCTCAAGGCTGTGCTCAAAGCACGCGGCCTCAGCACCGCAGTAGGCGACGAAGGCGGTTTCGCTCCCACCCTCGACGGCACCGAAGATGCCCTCAACGTTATTATCCAGGCCATCGAAAAGGCCGGCTACGTACCCGGCAAGGACGTGACCATCGGTCTCGACTGCGCTTCGTCTGAATTCTACAAGGACGGCGTTTACGACTACACCTGGAAGCAGGGCGCCAACGCTCCCAAGCTCACCAGCCAGGAACAGGCCGAATTCCTCAAGAAACTCGTTGAAGAATTCCCCATCGACTCTATCGAAGACGGTATGGCAGAAGGCGACTGGGAAGGCTGGAAGATTCTCACCGACATGATCGGCGACCGCTGCCAGCTCGTAGGCGACGACCTCTTCGTTACCAACGTCAAGTACCTCGAAAAGGGTATCGAACTCGGCTGCGCCAACTCTATCCTCGTTAAGGTTAACCAGATCGGCTCGCTCACCGAAACCCTCCGTGCTGTCGAACTCGCACAGCGCAACGGCTACACCGCCGTTATCTCGCACCGTTCGGGCGAAACCGAAGACGCTACTATCGCCGACATCGCCGTCGCTACCAACGCCGGCCAGATCAAGACCGGTTCGGCAAGCCGCTCCGACCGTATGGCCAAGTACAACCAACTCCTCCGCATCGAAGAGCAGCTCGGCACTGCAGCCCGCTACGGCTACGGCAAAAAGACCAAACGTCCCGAATAATTTTCGGATCAGAAACCATAAGAAATCGCCCGCTTCGCATGAAGCCGGGCGATTTTTTTGTATCTGTACACTTTTTGCACAATCAAGTACACCGGCATCAGGTCATGCTCTCTATTTTTGCATAAAATTCATATCCATAAAAAATACTATGAAAAAATTGGCCATTCTGTGCTGTCTGCTCGCTTGTATGACGATGTCGGCAAAAGATCTCAAAGATAACTTCAGCGGGAAATATGCGCCTGAAAAGGTCGGCGCCAAAGTTTGCGCCCGTTTCATCGAAGTACCTCATCCCAATTTCGACGAACGCACCGACCCGCCTCAGGAAATCACATATCCCGAAACATGCGCATGGCTCGGAGCAATCCGCTTCGCACGCACTACAAAAGACAAGAAAGCTCTCGAAGCCCTCGAAGAACGGCTGTATCCTCTCTTCGGAGACGAGATGAAGTTGCTGCCGGTTCCGAACCATGTAGACCACAATGTTTTCGGTTCCGTTCCCCTGCAGCTGTACATGCACACCGGCAACAAAGCATTCCGAAGCCTCGGATTGTGGTATGCAGACACCCAATGGCAGAAGCCTGCTTCAAAGAAAGAGAACCCAGAACACACCCGGCTGCTCAACGAAGGTCTCTCATGGCAGACACGATACTGGATCGACGACATGTTTATGGTCACGACGATTCAGAGCCAGGCATATCTGGCGACAAAAGACTCCAGATACATAGACCGCACCGCTCGACAGATGGTGAGTTATCTCGGTAAGATACAGCGCCCCAACGGCCTCTTCCACCATTCGCCCGAAGCGCCTTTCTTCTGGGGGCGCGGCAACGGCTGGATGGCAGCGGGCATGACAGAACTTCTGTCTGTTCTGCCCCCCGACAACGAACACTACGACATCATCATGCAGTCGTATCTGAAGATGATGAATACTCTTGCAGAATATCAGAAAGACGACGGTCTCTGGGCACAGCTCGTCGACGATCCGTCGGTGTGGAGCGAGACCTCGGGATCGGCCATGTTCACCTATGCCATGATAAAAGGCGTACGCAAAGGATGGCTGCCTAAAGATAAATTCGAGCCTATTGTCAACAAAGCATGGAAAGCCCTTGTAGACTGCATCGATGATCGCGGGGATATAGCCGACGTATGCGAGGGTACCAACCGAAGCTCTGAAAGAGATTTCTATCTCGGCAGGCGCCGACTCCTCGGCAACATGCACGGCCAGGCGCCTATTCTATGGTGTGCCACCGCTTTCCTCGAAAAATAATGAAACGTCTACTAGCCTTTTTTACCGCCGTTTTCAGCATCAGCCTATGCCTGACAGCTGAAAACGGCTATGACCTGTGGCTGAGATACGGCACCGATACAACCGAAGCACAACGCCTCGGCTACGACGACTGCAACCGCTCGTATCATATCGGTTTCTCAGGCCCTACCGCAGATGTGATAGCCGAAGAACTTCAGATGGCTCTGACTTGTCTCGCCGGCGTATGGCCGCACGAAAACACAGAAGCCGACAAAGCCGACATCGTTGTCGCGCTGCCGGAGTCAGGCCTTTTCGACAACAGCCTGTTTTCTGATATCAGGACCGACGGCTTCCACATCGTCACAGTCAAAAAAGGCAGAAAAAAGACTAATGCCATACTTGCGCTCACTCCATCGGGCGCACTCTACGGCACATTCGCTTATCTCCGTCTGCTACAGACTCATCAGGATATCGCAGATCTCGACATAGTAGACAATCCGGCCGTTTCGCTGCGTATGCTCAACCACTGGGATAACCCCGACGGCAGCATCGAGCGCGGATATGCCGGCTACAGCCTCTGGAACTGGGAACGGCTTAACTACGACATCGACCCGCGCCTCATAGACTATGCCCGCGCAAATGCCTCGGTGGGCATAAACGGCGCTGTAATCAACAATGTCAACGCCAAAGCATATATGCTCTCGCACGAATGGCTTGTGAAAGTAGCGGCTCTCGCCGACGCATGGCGTCCTTACGGCATTCGGGTATATCTCACAGCCAAATTCAGCGCGCCTATCGAAATCGGAGGCCTGAAAAGCGCTTCGCCCGACGACCCCGCCGTGCATAAATGGTGGCGCGCCAAAGCCGACGAAATCTACGACCTCATTCCCGACTTCGGCGGATTCCTTGTCAAAGCAAACTCCGAAGGCCAGCCCGGCCCTCAGGACTACGGCTGCACACACGCACAGGGGGCAAACATGCTTGCGCGCGCCCTTGCACCTCACGGCGGCATAGTGTTCTGGCGCGCCTTCGTATATCTCAACGACCGCAGCAACGACCGTGTGCTCGGAGCATATCGCGAGTTCGCCCCGCTCGACGGCGACTTCGATTCCAATGTCGTGGTACAGGTGAAAAACGGCCCCATCGATTTTCAGCCACGCGAGCCTTTCCATCCTCTTTTCGGAGCCATGAAAAAAACTTCGGTAGGGCTCGAAGTGCAGATAACGCAGGAAAACCTCGGACACACCGGGCATCTCGTCTATCTCGGGCCTCTGTATGAGGAAGTGCTTTCGTCGCAGGTCGACGACAGAGGTTCGACCGTAGCATCAGTCATCGCCAAGGCACCGGTATCGGCTATTGCAGGTGTCGCCAACATCGGTTCCGAAATAAACTGGACAGGCCATCCTTTCGCACAGGCCAACTGGTACACTTTCGGGCGTCAGGCCTGGAATCCGGCTCTTTCCGCAGCCGATATAGCTGAAGAATGGACCCGCATGACCTTCAGCAACAACCGGCAGGCCGTCGGCACAATCTGCGATATCATGAACGGCTCCCGCGAGACATACGTGAACTATACAATGCCCCTGGGCCTCAACCACATCATGAACTACGGCACCCACAACGGCCCTGAGCCCTGGCACGACGATCCTGTATGGACAGCTTTCGACTACCATAAAATCACTTCGGACAGTATCGGTGTAGACCGTACAGCCCGTGGCACAGGCGCCGCTCAGCAATACCATCCTGTCATAGCGGCCACCTTCGATTCTATAGACACCTGTCCCGAAAATCTTCTGCTGTGGTTTCACCGTCTGCCATGGAACTATCGCCTTAAAAGCGGCAAGACATTGTGGCAAGGACTCGTCGACAGTTATTATTCAGGAGTCGATCAGGTACGATCCATGCAGGATAAATGGGAATCAGTCCGCCCCTATATCGACACGCAACGCCATGCGCGTGTGGCACGTCTTCTGCGCAATCAGGAGCAGGAAGCCATCTGGTGGCGCGACGGCTGTCTTCTTTTCTTCGACAGCTATGCCCGCAAAGGCATTCCCTCCGGCCGCGAGCAACCGGCCCATACACTCGAATACTACAAACGCATACCCTACCCCCACGAATGGGGCAAATACATGCCGCAATGAAAAAAATCACACTGGCTATCATATCCCTCCTCGCTGCCTTAAGTTCTCTGGCCACGGATTTCGACACAAGAGCGTCGGAATATCTCGGTTACTACGGCACTCACGGTAAAGAAAAATGGCTTTACGGCGTATTCCGTCAACTTGCCCGCAACGGAGCCGGCCTGCCGTATGAACAGGAAAATATTGACGATATTTTCGCCACAATCAAAAGCAACCGCGACTGCAACGATTTCACGCTCAACGGCCTGCTGCGCATGGTATACCTTGACCGCGCCAAACCATCGATGACAGCCTCGATGAAGGATCGCGCCAAAGAACGTATCCTCGACTTCAAATACTGGTGGGATGATCCGCGGCCCGACAGCACCTACCGCTGCTATCACACCGAAAACCATCAGGCACTTTACCACACTGCCGAACTCCTCGCAGGGCAACTCTACAAGGATATGCGCTTCTCAAGCGGACTGACAGGCCGCGAGCATATGGAGCACGCACGCGAGCTACTTCTGCCCTGGCTCGACCACCGGTTCCGCTTCGGTTTCAGCGAATGGCTGTCGACATATTACGAAGTCGAGGCGCTTCTTCTTCTCAATCTGCATGACTTCGCCGAAGACCCCGAGATACGCCGGCGCGCCACCAATGTGCTCGATCTCCTTATGTTCGACATGGCTCTCAATCAGCGGAACGGCTACATGTGCGGCTCAAGCGGCCGCGTCTACGCCACGTCGCTCATCACAGGCACACACGTCACATCGCCCCTCATAAAACTCGCGTTCGGTCTCGGCACATACGACCGAGAGGAAGCAACCGGCGCCGTCGCCCTCGCCACAAGCTCATACCGCTGCCCGGAAGTCATCGTCGCCATAGCAAATGACAGTACTGTCAGCTACGACAACTTGCAGCGCATGAGTCTGAATGTGGAAGACGCCGGCCTCTACGGCATTGACCGTACCCGAGAACTCGACTGCCATCTTTTCTGGGGCATGCAGGAATTCATACACCCCCTGGCCATACACATGTCGAAAAGCATCTCACAGAAATACGGCACATGGCCATACGGCGATTACGACAGATATATAGCCATATACGAGCGTGAGGCCGCCGAAGGCAAGACTCCTTCCGACCGCGACCGCTTCGCTCTTTCCGAGGCAAGCGTCATCACCCGTCGCACTCCGCACTATAGCCTGAGCACGGCCCTCGACTACCGTGCAGGCAAACCAGGCTACCAGCAACACCCCTGGATGGCCACTCTCGGCACCTCCACAACAGTCTACACCAATTGCCCCGGCGGCGACAATCTGCGCCAGTCGCCCAACTACTGGGCCGGAAACGAATATCTGCCCCGCGCCGCCCAGCACGGCAACGTCGCCATATGCATTCACGACATTCCGGAAGGCACGCCCCGCCGCTTTTCTCACGCACATTTTCCGGCAGCGGAGATGGACGAGACCGTGCGATCCGGTCACTGGACGTTCGGACGAAAAGGCGACGGCTACATAGCCATTTATTCCTCGACCGAACCTGTACTGCTCAAAGATTTCAGAAATATCGAATGCGATCTGAAGGCCGATTCCCCCTTCAACATATGGGTATGTGAACTCGGAGACGCCGCTCACTGGCAATCTTTCGAGGCTTTCCGCAAGGCTGTGCTGTCGGCCGATATATCTGTTCACGACAGAACCTTACGATATGCCTCTCCCTCATCCGGCACCATCTCTTTCGGACTCTCGACTCCCCTCACAGCCGACGGCCGCGAAATATCACTGCGCCTGCCCTACCGTTACAACAACCCCTACTGCACAGCCCCTGTCGCCCCCGACTCCATCACAATTTCACGAGGCCCGCTCTCCCACACCCTGACACGTTAAGAGGATCGTACATTTATACGACTCTCTAAACCGAATATTTTGGAGTAAAGAACTTATTTCAGGGGGTTTTGTTTGTCTTTTTGTGGAGTTGTAATTAACTTTGTAGCGAAATTGGGCAAGAATGTACATACTCCCTCTAACAAAATGGAACACAACGATAATAAACAGCCCTACGCACAGGACTTTTCCGATATACGTCCTTACGACGACCATGAATTCCGCGAGAAAATCGCCTCTCTCGTAAAAGAGCCGGGGTTCGAGCACGCCGTGCGCTACGTCATGCCCGACGTCGATTATCCCGAATTCGTAAGAAATCTTCTCACCGTCGAAACTCAGATGGATTTCCAGATCAAGGTCATGGGACCCTTTCTGGAAATGCTCGTGGCACATACCACCAAAGGTCTATCGGCCGACGGACTCGAGAACTATGATCCCTCGCACAGCCACGTATTCATAACCAACCACCGCGACATCGTCCTCGATGCCTCATTCCTCAACCTCTGCCTCATACGTGCCGGGCTGCCGCTGACACAGGTTGCCATAGGCAACAATCTGCTTATCTACGAGTGGATTACCGATCTTGTAAAGCTCAACCGCAGCTTTATTGTGAAACGCGACGGACGCGTTCGCGAGGCTCTCGACAACGCACAGCATCTCTCGGCATACATACATCACGCAGTCAAGACGCTCAACGAATCCGTATGGATCGCCCAGCGCGAAGGCCGCGCCAAGGATTCGAACGACCTCACTCAGGAAAGCGTCATCAAGATGCTCTCTCTCGCCGGGGCCGGCGACAGCAAGCAGAATCTGATGGAGCTAAACATCGTGCCTGTTGCCATATCATACGAATTCGATCCAAACGACTATCTCAAAGTGCGCGAATTCGTGCTCAAACGCCGTGATCCGGACTACAAGAAGACCAAACGCGACGATCTTTTCAGCATGGAGACAGGCATACTCAAGCAGAAAGGTCGTGTGCATTTCCGCATGGGACAATGCATCAACGCCGAACTCGAACGGGTGGGCGACACCCGTGCCGAGGCCGTACGTCTGGTATGCAATGTCCTCGACCGCGCCATACACTGCGGATACCGAATATTCCCCTGCAACTATATAGCTTTCGACAAAGTTCACGGCACCGAAAAATACGCCTCCGAATATAATCAGGCCGATGTCGAAGCCTTCGAAAAATACGTCGAAGGACAGCTCGACAAAGTCGAAGTCGACAACATCACGCCTGAAGAACGCGATTTCATGCGCCATACCATGCTGTCGATGTACGCCAATCCGCTGAAAAACCAGCGGGCCGCCCTCGACTGCTCATCGGCATTATGACATGAGGCTTCCTCTCGTTCTCATAATCCCGGTGTTCGTCATCGGACTGTTGGTCGACTGGTATATCGTACGCACCGTCGGGCAGCGTTGCACACATGCCCGACGATTCTGGCGTACGTTTGCCTGCGTTACGGCCTGTATTGGAGCGATTGCCCTGCTCGGCGCCATCTGCATGCCCAAACGCAGCGGCGACGACGACGGACTGCAGTTTATCATGTGGCTGCTCTTCGCCTATTTTTCGGTATATTTGCCTAAATATGTATTCTGCCTGTTCGATCTCATTGCAAAAATTCCACGGCTATTCCGTCACAAACGCCTAAAAGCGCTGAGCGTAAGCGGAATCGCAGTAGCATGTGGCCTTTTCTGTGCCATGTGGTGGGGTGCGCTGATAAACCGTTATAACATCGACGTAAAACGGGTGGAAGTCACCGACAGCCGTCTGCCGGCTGCGTTCAACGGACTTACCATAGCCCAGGTGTCCGATATTCATACAGGCACTTATGGCTCAGACACCGCTTTTGTGGCTAAACTGGTCGAAACCATAAACAGCCTCAATCCCGACGTGGTGGTCTTCACAGGCGACATCGTTAACCGTCACACCATCGAACTTCTACCGTTCACAGGCACCCTCTCCCGCCTCCGCGCTCCGATGGGCGTCTACTCCATCCTCGGCAACCACGACTACGGCGACTACTACAACTGGCCGTCCGCATCCTCCAAAGCCGAAAATATGGAACTGATGTACCGGCTTCAGCGCGATATGGGCTGGCGACTGCTGCGCAACGAATGCAACTGGCTGCACCGGGGCAACGATTCCATCGCCCTCATCGGCGTCGAGAATGTCGGCGACCCGCCATTCCATATCTACGGCGATCTGGCCGCCTCATATCCCGGCGACATGGCCGACGACAACTTCAAGATCCTGCTGTCGCACAATCCGGCTCACTGGGCGCAGGACATCAAGAACAATCCCGCCAACAATATCGCCCTGACACTATCGGGTCACACACACGCCATGCAGATTTCCGCTTTCGGAGCATCGCCCGCGGTATTCCGCTATCCTACATGGGGCGGCATATATGCCGACGCCGACAGTCTCAGACGCCTGTATGTCAATATCGGCACGGGCGAAGTCGGCATTCCGGCCCGAATCGGGGCAACTCCCGAAATAACACTTTTCACACTCCACAAATGATCTCTACCGCACAGGCCGTGGCAGATGCCACAGGTCTTCCGCATAAAGGCGTCGAAGCCGTCATCTCTCTCCTCGACGAAGGAGCCACAGTACCTTTCATAAGCCGCTACCGTAAAGAGCGCACCGGTTCGCTCGACGAAGTTGCAGTCCGCAACATCGAGCTTGCCCTCGGACGGCGCCGTGAACTCGAGAAACGGCGCGATTCCATAATAGAAAATCTCGGAGAAGCCGGCGCCCTCACCCCCGAGTTGCAGGCCAGATTTGAAAATGCGGCGACAATGACCGAAATCGAAGACCTGTATGCGCCATATAAGCCCAAACGCCGCACACGCGCTGCCATAGCCCGCGAGAAAGGCCTCGAGCCGCTTGCCAAGCGGATCATGGCAGGAAGAACCGCACGCCTCGATGCCCCGGCCGACGACATCGCCGGCGCCTGCGACATCATTGCCGAGTGGGCCGCCGAAACACCCCGCCTACGCAATATAGTGCGCCGCGAATTCCGCAAAAGAGGAAACATCAGCGCCACCGTCACCAAAGACAAGGCCGACGAGATAGCCGCGTCGCCCTATGCGGAGTACAACGGCTTCGACCGTCAGCTGCGCCGCTGCTCCTCGCACCAGTACCTCGCCCTGCGACGGGCCGAGCGCGAAGGCTTCCTGAAAGTGAAATACAGCATGCCCGACGACGAGGCCGTCATCGACACCCTGTGCGGTAACTTCGGGCCCCGCGAGGCCACAGAGGCCTGCGGAAAACTTATCGACGACTCCGTGGCCGACGCCTACAGGCGCCTCCTGCGCCCGTCGGTCGAAAACGAACTTGCCGCCGAAATGAAGGAAGAGGCCGACAAGGTTGCCATAGGCATTTTTTCAGACAATCTGAGGGCGCTGCTCCTTGCCGCACCTCTGCCCGGACGGCGCGTACTTGCCATCGATCCGGGCTACCGTACCGGCTGCAAGGTGGTGGCCATCGACGCGCAGGGCAATCTTCTGGCCGACACGGTCATCTACCCTACCGAACCGCGCTGCGACACCGAAGGCTCACGCCGTATTCTCGCACAGCTCATCGAGCGCCATCATCTCGATACCGTGGCTCTCGGCGACGGAACCGCCTCGCGGCAGACCGAGGACTTCTTGCGCAAAAGCGGACTCGTCAAGCCCGATTCGCTTTATGTGGTAAGTGAAAACGGCGCCTCAGTCTATTCGGCATCCGATATAGCCCGCCGTGAGTTCCCCGACAAGGACGTAACAGTACGCGGCGCCGTTTCCATAGGGCGTCGCCTCATAGACCCTTTGGCCGAACTTGTCAAAATCGATCCGAAATCCATAGGAGTAGGTCAGTACCAGCACGATGTCGATCAGAACGGTCTGCGCGACGCCCTCGACTATACTGTGATGAGTTGCGTCAACGCTGTCGGAGTCGATCTCAACACAGCCTCGGCAAAACTTCTCGAATACATTTCGGGGATCGGGCCTGCCATGGCGACTCGAATTGTCGAATACCGTCAGAATAACGGCCCCTTCGCCGACCGCAAATCGCTTCTCAAAGTTCCCCGTCTCGGCGCAAAGGCATTCGAACAGGCCGCCGGCTTCCTGCGCGTACGCGATGGTGCCGATCCGCTCGACAACACAGGCATTCACCCCGAAAGCTACGGCATTGTCAAGAACATGGCGCGACTTGCCGGAATATACGTCGCCGATCTGACAACAGACAGCACTCTCGTCGACCGCCTCGACATAGAAGCAGCTGTCGCCGCAGGTGCCGGACGCCAGACAGTCCTCGATATCATTGCCGAACTGCGCAAACCGGGCCGCGATCCGCGCACGGAAGCTGATGCCGACGCATTCGTACCCGAAATTGACAGTTTCGACCAGTTACGCACCGGCATGGTGCTCCCGGGCCTCGTGGCCAACATCACGGCATTCGGCGCATTCATAAATCTCGGCATTAAAGAGAGCGGCCTGCTCCATATATCGCAGATTTCCGACCGGCGTGTCAACAATGTCGCCGACGTCCTCCGATTAGGCCAGAAAGTGAGTGTCAAAGTACTCGACATCGACACTGTGCGTCGCCGCATATCGCTAAGCATGAAAGGCATATGAACACAGCCACAATCTGTCTCGGTTCGAACACCTCGGACGCGGCCGCATATATAAACCGTGCCGCCGATTTCTTAAGCACCCTCGCACATATAGTGAATGACTCGGGCGCATACCCGTCCGATCCTGAAAAATCAGTCTCCACAGCCATATACACAAACCGCCTGCTCGAAATAACGACAGAACTGGATTACGAGACGCTCCACGGCAAGTGCAAGGAATATGAAAGCGGTGTCCGGGCCACCGTACGCCAACCCGACCGCGTGACCGTAGACATAGATATCGTAGTGTTCAACAACGAAATCCTGCGCCCCGTCGACTATTCCTCCGCATACTATCGCAAAGGACTATTGCGCCTCTGTCAGACTGCCAATACCCTTCTCTGAAGACATCAGAAATCGAGCAGGAAGACCTCTCGTGTAAGATCGCAGACAGCCGTGCCTGCCGCTGCGGCTGTTTCCGCATAGGCTTCGCGGCGGTCGGGATCCATGTCGGAGGCGATGATGACGGTCGACGGACTGTTGCGGACAAGCAATGAGTCAAGGCAGCCACGGTAGCGTCCTCTGAGAACAAGGCAATCGACTGTGCCACAGATGCCCGAAGAATCGTTTGAGGCAATGAGCACCCGCTTGTCACCCAGCATAAGCATATCGCCATGCAAACGCATTCTTTCATGGCATATGCTGTCGGGATCCATTACGATCATGCCGGACGACACGCCGCCGTCAAGAAAATAGTTTTCAGGATTTCCGATCGGACGTTTGCGGCTCGACAGGGGGACGATATAACCGTAGCCCCCACTCCGCAGCCGCATTTCCGAAGCATAGGCATTGCCGTGCACGGCCAGATCGCTTGCGGCAGCTCTGTCGGGCACCAGCATGGCCGTAACAGCAAGAAGCACGCCGGTCAAGGCAAGAACAAGTCGGGAAGCCCGCTTACGGCTATAAAGAAAAGCAGTAAAGATAACGATACATGCGCACAGCACCGCCATATTGTATACACCGAGACTTATACCGTCGGGATTCGCCCACCCTGAATCGACAGACATCGCGCATATGCCGTCGATAATTTCCGCAAGTCGGTCGACCGTTACGGCGGCGAAGCCCACAGGAATGCCGACAGCAGCCAGAAGCACGACAAGACATCCGGCGATCATGAAGAGTGGAAAGACAAGAGAAGCGAGTGCATTCGCAGGCACCGTAAGCAGTGGCAGCGAATGAAAATGCCATAAAAGAACCGGCGCGGTAGCCACAGCAGCCGCAAGTGGCACGGTCAGAAGAGCAAAAACGCCGTATAGCCTATGACCGCGCCCGACTGGGTTGAGCCTGCGGGATAAAATGAGCAGACCGAGCACGGCGGCGACCGATAGCTGAAAACCGATGGAAAACACCCATAGCGGATTGACGGTCAATATTATGACTACCGCGAGACACAGGGAGTTGAGAGGCGGCGAATTACGCTGAAACAACCGGGCAAGATTATAAACCGTCAGCATTACGGCTGCCCGGAAAACAGACGGCTGCAGGCCCGTGACAGCAGCATAGCCCCACACGGCCAGAATTATAAACAGATAGCGCCAGCGGCCGGCCCGCTCCCCTATTTTCAGAGGAAAGAGGATAAAGGCTATAACCATGGCGAACACTGCCACATGAAAGCCGCTCACACACAGCAAATGCGACAGACCGCTCGCCCGGAAAGCGGCCTTGCGCTCATCTCCGACATCTCCGCCCCCGAATACAGAGGCCGCAAGCAGACGCGCCGTAGACGCGCCAAGAGGCGAATCGTAGACATATTCGGCAAGAGAATACCGCAAATTCTGCAAACGGGACCAGAAGGTATCTGAATGCCCTGTAACACGACAGGAGCGCTGCATCACAAGCATATCGGCGACAGTGCGCTCCGAGCGGTCGCCCATATAAGCCAGAAGAGGAACCCTGACATATTTCCGGGAATTTTCAGGCACGCCCTCCACCTCTATGATATCGCCTGGACGCAGGGCGGGTGTTATGTCGGCGAGCGTCATCCGGCAACGCATTGCCACCGGACTGTCGAAAACAACCACACATCGCTGCGAGCGGTCAGAAGAGCGGACACTTTCGACAGTTCCGGTCCAAAGACGTTCACGACCGTCGAACACATCACTGTCGGCCTCCGACATCTCCATACGACATGCAAGCAGGAAAACGGCAACCGTCACAACAATAAAAAGCAGGGCCGGCACAAGCCTGACCCTGACAAATATCAGAATTGCAAAGAACAGAGCCGCAACGAACCACACCCATGGAAAATCCACGGCAACCGCGCCAATAACGGCTCCTGCGGCCGCCGGTAAGGCGGGAAGAGAGTCTGGCCGGCCTTCTTTCACACGGTTTCGAGCACTACAAAGAGCGATACAATGCTGATTACCACCCATAGGGTGACAGCCTGCAAGAGAGGACGCACACCTACCGATTTAATCGACTCAAGCGAGAGTGAGGCTCCTATAAGGAAGAGAGTCACCACCATACCACGTTTTGCGATCCACACCATGGAATTTACAAACCAGCCGGGAAGAGGCACATAGGTATTGACGACCATGGCGAGTACGAAAATGAAGATAAACCAGGGAATAGAAATTTTGGCAGTCTTGTCCCGGAATATAAACATTGTCACAAGAGCCAGCGGAATGATCCACAGCGCACGGGTAAGCTTGATCAGGGTCGCAAGTTGCAGAGCTTCCTCACCATAAGCCTCGCCTGCGCCCACAACCGACGATGTGTCGTGGATAGCAATGGCAGCCCAGGTACCGAACTGCTGCTGTGTCATCTCGAACAAATGGCCGAGCGGCGGAAATATAAAGAGCGCTATCGAGTTGAGTATGAAGATGACTCCCAGAGAGACCGCCATCTCGTTTTCATTAGCCTTAAGCACCGGACCGACGGCCGCGATGGCACTGCCTCCGCAGATAGCCGTACCGGATGAAATGAGATAGGCCGTCTTGCGGTTGATATTGAGCCAATAACCAACGAGCACACCGAGGGCCATGACTCCGACCACAGATACGACTGTGAAAAGCATGCCTTCCGAACCGGATTTGAGCGATTCCTGAAGATTCATATTGAAACCAAGACACACCACCGCTACCTGAAGCAGATATTTCGATGTCTTCTTATTGAATTTCGGGCATGGATTCTTAAAAACAAAAGCAAAAATCAGACCTAAAAGCAACGCCATCGGAGCGGCAATGACCGGGAGCCCGAAGTGGTTGAAAGGAAATATGATCAGTGCAATGATAATGATATATATGACCTTGGCCATAAGACGGTATTATGTTATTAATGATTAGCGCTGCAAAGGTACAACTTTTTTACCAATGCATTGACCATGTTAATAACAACTGTTAAACAGATCATAAAAAAAAATGCATGATAGGACCAAGCTCCTTTAGAGGTTGTTTAAAAACATATGTGAAATCACAGGTTGGTGTATTTTTGCTTAA
>CAJKRG010000051.1 GCA_905202215.1 uncultured Porphyromonadaceae bacterium | reverse complement strand
GCTCCCCGTCTATCTCGATCAAGAAGTTCTCAGACTTCGCATCATCGATAGTAAGATTGAATCTTGAAATCGTCGTTGACATGAATTTTCAGAGTATGTCCGGATTAGTTTAAAAGGATCTGTTCCCGGGTCTGATTTAAGATTGAATGATGTCCCATGATTAACTTAACAAAAGCCGCCTGTGAATTTTATCAAGTTAAATTCAGATATATCTTTACAATGGAATCAACTTGTCCGCTATCGCATCTTTGACATACTCCGCAAGATTGGAGCTCAGCATATCTATCGGGTCGTTCGTCCATGCGTTGGTGAAAGTCGACGAATCGGCGCCTCCGACACGAATGACCTGCGCGGAAATCTTGATTGTCGTATACATCAGTTTCGCGTCATGGTCATTAAAATAATCGCGAAGCTCGATGCAATAGGCATTTGCAAAACTTACCGTTTTGTAACTGATCTTATTTTCATTGGAATACAACCGGAATCTCAAAATGCCTGCCTTGACCTCGGATTTATGGAACATCCAGTTGTAAAAGAACATATCATCATCATTAGTAGATGGTATGACAATGGTTATGGTTCCTCCGTTCGGTCGCGACGTCGGTTTTCCGGTTTCATCGACAGCCTGTGTGAATTTGTATTCGCACTCTACCACACCATAAGTTCTGCCGCCAATTTTTAAACTTCCGTGTAAAGCCATGTGATAATGAAAGTCTCACCGGAGACACTGAAAAAGTATCTCCGATGAGAAATGAGATTAGTTGTCGATTGTCCAGCGGTTGTTATGACGGGCATTGCCGATGGCGATCTCTTTTGCGGAGATTGTGAACTCCTCATACTGAAGGAGGCTATTGGTAGAGTCGTAGGTCTCTGCATATTCTACCACATATCCTTCCTTGAACGAAAGATGCTTCATTTCGCCACCCTGACGGTTGGGGAAAGAGATTGTACCCGACTTGCTCATGTAGGTGTCGATCATCCATTCGAGGATATCGGTGTTGCCATCGTCGTTCGATTTCACTTTGACAGTGATTTTACCGCCGCGGGTGGTGCCGGTGGGCTGTCCTTCGACGTCGGTCTGCTGGTTGAGTTCGTACTTTACGAACAGCACTTCGCGCTCCTGGATTCCATCGGCGGAAATTGTTGCAGTTCTTGTTGCCATGATTGAATTAATTTATTTTATAGTTAAAAACGGGGTTACTGATATGTTTTTACTGGACGTTCTGTTCCCAGTCGACGCCTGCGGTACCGTTGTGTCCGGTCAGCTCGATAAGGAAGTTCTTCGCAGCGAAGAAAGGCTTTAGCTCCACCTGCACCGAAATATCCTTTGTTTTCGGATCCTGGGTTATACCTTTCAGATTATAGTTCTCTATAAGTTTTCCTGGGCCCTTGTAGTCGCTCAGAAAATCATGGATAGCCTGCTGAAGTTCGCTTTTTACAGCGGAATTCCAGTTTATGAAGGCCTCGTCATTGAAGAAATTCTGGAATACCTTGCCGATCCAGTCGAACACACGTACGATCGGATATTCCTGCAGACCCAGAGTCGCACCGTTATACAGCGAACGGTTCGAGAAAGCCATCACACGCCCGTCCTCTTCCACAATGGGCACTACACCCTGATCGATTATTGCCGCAATTTCCGATTTACGCATTTCCATACGTGCGCCCTTGACATTGCTCAGCGTACCGTATTTCTTTCCGGCAACGCCCTGCGCGATAACGACCTCATCGGTATTGGTCATACGCCCTGCAAGGGCTGCCGACGCCGGCACGTAGGTGTCATCGTCTTCCTTGGCAAGTTCAGATTTTTTACGGCCGAGAATATAATTGCATGTCATGATGACATTGGCAAGCTGCACGTCCTGTCCCTGAAGATTGGCATCGTCCAGCTCATCTTTAAGCATGCTGAAATTAAGACTGTCCTTGAAGTCCGTCACCAGCAGCACTTTATTCCGGTATGCCGTATTGGCCCACATACGGATCGTATCGCTGTCACCCATATAGCCGGGTATCACCATCAGGCTGTAATTGTTCTTGAGGCTGAGTCTGTCGTAATATTTCTCAAGCTCGTCTCTTACTGCGACAGTGTCTTCCGAATCATGTGTCTCAAGTTCGGCCTTATCGACATTCATCAATGTAATGCAATCGACTTTCGACTGGCCTGCATTGGCAAAGAAAGAATCGAGTGCGCGATATGTCACCTCAAGAGCCTTGATCTCCTCGTGTATGTTGAAGAGATTGTTGCTGAGGTTCTCCTCGGCCTTCTCGCATTTCTCCGTGCACATTTCGATAATCTGCATCGGATCATCGCCTCCGGCCTCAAGAATCTCTATCCACATCTCGAGTTCATTCTTGAACTTCTTTCTGGCTTCGTCGTAGGTAGAATCTGTCAGAAAAATATTCTTGACAGCCTTACGGCGCGGATCCATGTTCTCAGCGCCTTTGATAAGACCTTTTATAAGCTGGAATCCGCCGAATTTATCAAGGCCTTTCAGTCCGGACTGAAGAAGATCCGCTGGATTAAGAGAAGATTCGCCAGCCTTGTATTGCAGCTGCTCTTCTGCTGCGTTATTTGTTTTTTGTTCCTGTGTCGCCATGTCTTAAGGGTTTATTCAGCTTCATCGATCTCCGCCTTGAGAGATTTTAAAACATTTAATAGACTTGCCCTCGATTCGGCATCTTTCAGAGCATTGCGTAGCGGTTTGTTCTTCTGGAGCTGGCGTACGATCGCATTATACGCATCGATCTTAGCTTTTTTCTCCGAAAGCAGTTCGCTTTGTTCAATCAGTCTGTCATCTTCGAAATCCTTGATCTGACGGAATTCGAAATCCTCATATACAGAGCCGCCCTCTTCGGTTTCAAGAGCGACTCCCTCTTTTGAGGGCTGATAATGCTCAAATACTTCGTTGAGGTTCTTAGGCTTGAAACCTTCACGTTCCTCATCGGTATTTGGCGCATTATCGGTAAACTGATCGACATAGAGTGTCCGGTTCTGAGGAAACTCTATAACACCATCCTGCGCATTTGCATCGAGCACTTTGGTGATAACAGTTTTCTTTGCCATGAGTTTTGTATTATTTGGTATTGAGTTGTGTTCTTGCCCGATCGCTGGCTTATCGACAGTCTTTCGTTTGAATAAACGATCAATCAATCTCCCAGACCATTTCATTCTTTTCCGGATCATGTTTCATGACGACAGTATCGCCCGATTCAATATCTCCGGCGATTATCATCTTTGACAGAGGTCGTCTGATCTCTTTTCGTATGATTCCCAGAACCGGTCGCGCTCCGTAATGGGTGTTGAAGCCGACCTTCGTTATATATTGCTTGGCCGAGTCATCGATTCTGAGGGTTATATCCTGACTGTTTAGCGATTTGACGAGATTCTTGATATGGATATCGAAAATCTTGTATATCATTTCCTCCGTAATGGGTGAGAACGGCAGTATTTCCGTAAGACGCGCAAGGAATTCAGGCCGGAATTTCCCCTGCATAACTTCAAGCATTTCATCATGAGTCGGAATATGATTGTTTTCAAACGCATTGAAGATATAATCGCTTCCGATATTCGAAGTAAAGATTATGAGAGCGTTGGAGAAATCCCCGACACGGCCGAGTCTGTCATGCAGTTTGCCTTCATCAAGAATCTGAAGGAACAGGTCGAATACTGATCTGTGAGCCTTTTCGATTTCGTCAAACAACACTACCGAATAAGGATGCTGACGGATCTGATTCACAAGCAGACCACCCTCTTCATAGCCGACATATCCCGGAGGAGCGCCGTAAAGCAACGCCACCGAATGCTCCTCTTTATATTCCGACATGTCGAAACGCAAGATGGAAGCCTCGTCATTGAAGAGAAATTCAGCCAGTGATTTGGCAAGCTCTGTCTTACCTGTACCCGTCGGCCCGAGAAAGAAGAACGAACCTATCGGCTGGCCCTTCTTGTTCAGGCCCGAACGCGATTCATATATAGCATCCAGAATACTTTTGACAGCATGATTCTGACCGACAACCCTCCTGTGAAGGATCTCTTCGGCATTCGAAAGTTTTTCTCGCTCTTCCGACTGAATATTGCCGATCGGCAGTCCGGTGATTGACGCCACGACATCTTTTATATATTCCTTATCCAGAACGGCAGTACCGGTCTCGCCATTCAGTTCCGATTTGATCTTTATCGAAGCCATGGCTCTGTCAAGCAGATCAATCGCAGACGAAGGAAGACATTTTTCCGTCATATACCTCTTGGCGTATCGCACTATGTCATCTGTAGCGTTATCCGATAGGGAGATATTGTGAAATTCGCTGTATACCGGTGCCTTACTGTTGAGAATCTCGACAGCGACTTCCTCGGATGGTTCCTCGACGCTTATTTTTTCACAATATGATGTCAGCTCCTTGTCTTTTTCGATATCTTTTGTAAAACCGTCGATCGATGACGTCAGAACTACCTGCAACTGGTTTTTCGACAAAAGACGCTTTAACGCCGGCAGCAATCCGTTAAGTATCGATTGCTTGTCCATGATACGATGGAAATTCTCTATGACAAGAAGAGGCTGACGGTGTTTCCTAATCTCATCACAGACCTTCTTGAAACGGTCTTCCGCCTCGCCCTTGTAGGACACTCCCTGAGACAAAGTTATCAGATCGAGTTCGACAGGATATAAGTCTTTCAACGATGCCGGAAGACTGCCCTCCTTTATCCGATGTACTAAAGCATGGATCAGACTTGTCTTGCCGACTCCGGTCTCTCCTATGATAATGACATTGGCCTTATCCTTTCTGGATAAGGTCTCTATCATATTACGGACTTTGTCGTCAAGCCCTATTATATTGTAAGCTGTATTCTCCGAAAGCAACGGAATGAAATAACCGTTGGAATTATCGTCTACAATAATCGCTCCGATACCGTCTTTTACTTTGGGCTCAGAGATTCCCGATAGCGAATTTCCGGACAGACAGTTTAGAATTCCGTTGTGGGATAACGGTAATGTCTTGAGCTGATCGGCAGAGAATCCTACTCCGGGCGATACAACGGCCGCAAGCAGTGTCTTTACATCGATTTCCTCATTTCCCAGACCTTTACTTATTTGCAAAGCTTCTCTGACAACACTTCTGGACTCTTCCGACAACAATATATCACGCATCGGATATGCAGACTTCGGAGTCTGGCCCATTCTAACGTCAGCCCAGTCAAGAAGATAGTAGTAATCGGAATCAAGAGTATTTTCTATGAAATCGACGAGATTCATATTCTTGTGCAGAAGAGCCCGCAACAAATGAGCCGGCTCGACCTTTGGCGAACCATTATCGACCGCATATGACTTTACTATATGTAGAAAGTCATTCGGGAGTAACGAAAGTTGTTCTATATATTTATCCATGGTATGGTATTATAATCCGATTTATCCTATTCAGGTCTCACTATAATAGGCTCAACATTTATGGTCTCGATTGCCAGACGCGCGTTGCCAAGAAAATCAAGACTGACTATTATCTCGCTATGCCGGTCATCTATCCTTTGGACTTCTCCGACAAGCCCGAGCAAGCCTCCTCTGATCACTCTGACTAAATCACCTTTCTTATATGGGGCCGGAGAGAAAACAACAGGAACTTCCGAGTGTCCCAGCATGAAACGCAGCTTATCTATCTGGCTGTCCGGTATAGTCGCAAGAGGCCTATGCCCTAATTGAGTGAGATTCCCGGCCTTGTTCGTCATAAAACGCGATATAAACGGAAGATTGACAACCTCTTTCCTTACCTCTTCTGTGCATCGGACAAAAACGACAGACGGAATAACGACCCTTTCAACTTTCGCTTTTCGTCCGTTCTTCCACACTCGCATTTCTTCCTGTATGGGCACATAGCTCTCATATCCCAGTTTTGCCAGTTTTTCACCGGATGCTTTTTCCGTATTATGCTTCACAATGGCAACAAACCATCGACCTTTTTCCACGCCTACGGCGCTGCCAACGCCGGAAGGCACTGTCGGTACACTGGTGATAATGATTTCGGCACTCACGGGAATGAATACTTTAGCTTTTGGATAAAGTATCTCTTAAATAGAGATTTGGATGGCCATCAATTCATTGCAAAACAATGAAATATATCGAATGGCACTCTTGATTTGCTAAACAATACGCCTATGGATACAACTGAATTAATGCTGATTTTGAAAAAAGCGATCCTGAAGGGTCTGTTTTTTTCAGAATTTATTTATACCTTTGCATATGGATAGGTGTCTCTATTTAAGAGATTTGGATGACCATCAAAAACCAAAGCTCTCCCCCATAAACAGTATATGACAACCCATTTTTAATGGCTGCAATATACGTAGTCAGAACCCGTTCATAGCGGCCCAATGAATTTTTTGACCGGATTGCCGCGCTCAAGCATATCGTGATTGCTCCATCTGGCATTTTTGGCAGCAGCCAGAGTTTCATCGTTATATGTATGTAGTTTAATGAGTAGACGTTCCCGGGCAAGCACTTTGTTCTGAATCTGTGAACGCCGATCGGAACATTTCACCGACACACCAGTCGGTATATGAATAGCCCTTACCGCTGTCTCCACCTTATTGACATTCTGACCACCATTTCCTCCCGACCGACAAGTCTCATATACAATGTCGGTGTCTCTTATTTCCGGCAGTGCGATCTCGTCAAAAAATTTGACACCCACAAACCAGTTGCTTCTTTTATGAACCGGACGAAATGGATTTCGGGTCGATCGCCATTGTATTGTACCCTGCCATTCACGGGCAATATCAGGCATGAGGGACTCCTCCGTAACGAATGTCATCGACATATAACATCCTTCGACACCGTCATAAGGCTCACAATCGGCAAACTCTAAGGCAGGAAATACCTTGAGGAGTTCTCGCGCGACAAGTGCAACCGCCCGGGCACACTCCACCGGTCCGCGCCCGGCGGTTATCTGTACATATTTTTTCATTTTCCTTTATCCTTAAGGGTCATATGTTTGTACGACATCTTAAATTGAGTTTTGGTCTCACCATAGCCACAACATGAGCTGTAGGTTCAATAAGAGAGAGTATTTCAGTAGTTGATTTGTAAGCCATCGGCGATTCATCGAGAGTCGACTGTCCTACAGAAGTCGAAAAAATCCCTTTCATCGCTTCTTCAAAATCCGAAATCTGAATCTGTTTCCGTGCTTGTGTACGGCTCATGCTCCGGCCTGCTCCATGAGGAGCCGTATTCATCCATTCCCGGTTGCCCTTGCCGATGCAGATCGCAATCCCGTCGCGCATATTGAACGGAATGGCAATTTTACGGCCGTCCGAAGCATCGATCGCACCTTTGCGCATCATTGGCACACTATCGCTCAGCGAAATATAATTGTGAGTGGTAAATATCGACTCCGTACATTTGGCTTTGCGAAGTTTTCCGAGAATAGCGAATATCCGGTCACGGATTGTGATATGATTGAAAACCGCATATGCCTGCGCTATCGTCATGTCCGACAGATATCCTTTCAGCGCTTCACCCGAAAGGTAGCCCGGATATACGACTCGTCCCGGTTTCAGAGACACATTATTCCAATACTCAGCCACCTTGACACCCGTATTTCGCGAACCGCAATGAATCGTCACCCAGCCCTCGCCCGACACATCGTCTTCGCCATACTCTATGAAATGATTGCCCCCGCCCAAAGTACCGAGGCTCCTGTAAAAAATTCCCTCCTGCATTCTGATACGACGGCAAAAGTCGGATATATGCCGTGCATCTATGCGAGGTGCTTCATTTATCAGATCGGGTGCGGCCGAACGGGCTTTGCGATACTGGGAATCAAGAAAACGGAAAAGTTCCTTTTCATTGATCGAGTTTCTGATACATATGTCTGTTCCCATAGGGATAACTTCTCGAATCCTGTGATCAAGAAGTTCGAAATCAGCCGGATTCACCCCTTTTGAAAGCCTATGCATAGAAATTGTGCACCCGATGTCCACACCTACATGAGCCGGGCATACATATTTTCCCAAAGGGTAGGCCGTGCCTACATTGCACGAACTGCCGGCATGCACATCTGGCATCTGCACGACCGGCACACCTGCCATTGCCGGATTATCGCATAGCTCCGTCACCCATTTCAGAGCAGCTTCATCTATGTTGTCCGTGAATATCTTCGCGTTTGTTGTCTTGCCTTCTATAATCATAGTTTCCATTTTTTTGCAAAGTAAGAAAGGTCGTGCGCAACTGTTTTGCGCACCGTCGGAAAAATTATTAGATTTGCAAAAAATTTTTCATCATGCCTCTCAACCGTGCCACTCTGATACGCATTTCCACGATCGACCGCTGCCTGCAGAACCGCTACCGTCGGTGGACAATCAACGATCTGATTGAGGCATGCACCGAGGCTTTGGCCGAATATGAAGGCCGTAGTACTCCCGTAAGCCGACGTACATTTCAGAATGACCTCGCCCTGATGCGTAGTGACCGCCTGGGTTACAACGCCCCTATCGTCGTGCGCGACAACAAATACTATGAGTACGACGATCCGGATTTCAGCATCACCCATCTGCCTCTCAACGAAGAAGGCCTGGACGCTCTTAATTCTGCCCTCGATATTCTCCGACAGCTACAGGGCTTTCCGCAACTCGCCTCGTCTATCGACATTATCAGCAAGCTGAACGAGCAGATATCGCGTCACACCGGTTCTTCGGCTCCGGCAATGGACATGGAGCACGTGCCCGACTATCTCGGCACCCGCTTCATCGGTGCGGTATATGAGGCTGTCCGCAAACAGCAGACAATCATAATCGAATACCGGTCTTTCCGCGCGCTCGCACCGGAAAGAATATCCGTATATCCCTATCTCCTTAAAGAATATCGCAATCGTTGGTTCCTTATTTGCGAGAAAACCTCCGACACTACACCTCACGTAAGCATATTCGCGCTCGACCGCATTCATGCTGTGGAGATAGACCGCGGACATCCCTTCAGGAAATGCGAGAATTTCGACCCTATACATTTCTTCGATGATACAATCGGTGTCACTCGCCAGCTCTGCGACAAAGCACGTCGGGTAGTCATAAAGATCGATCGTCAACAGGCTCCATATGTCGAATCAAAACCTTTCCATAAATCGCAGAAAGTCGAACAGCGCTTCCGCAATGGTGCCATTCAGGTATCGCTTAAAGTTGTAATAAATAACGAACTTGAACGTCTCATTCTCGGCTACGGAGGCCATGCCGAGGTTATTGCGCCTCCTGAATTTCGCGAGAAAATAGCTCTGAGTCTACACAAAGCCTGCGCCCGCTACACCTCCTCAACCGAAATATGACAACCTTGCCTCAACATAAATCTTCGGAATATCTCGAATCCGGTATAATACTTCGCCGTATATCTTCTCCTTCCGGTAAACCTGTACCCGTAACATATGCCCACCAGGACGATTATTATATTTTCGGACTGATTGAAAGCGGAACAGGCTGTGGATTCATCGATTTCAAGGAACGGCATTTTCGCGCAGGCGACATCATTCTCATACAGCCCTGGCAGGTACATCGTTTCATCAGTTCGGAGAATGCGGACGGCTGGCTGTTGATAACCGACGGCAGTCTCATTGGCAATACGGAAAAATATATACTCGACAATTTCGCATTATTTGCCTCATCATTCCCTATCGACCTCCAGCAGCAGACTGAACTGGCGCATTTGGCCTCCATGCTGAAAATCCGTCTCGACAACATAACCGATCAACAGACAAAGACAACCGTAAGACGGCTTGCCGGAACATTTGTCAGCATCATAGCTGAAGCCATACAACATCTGAATCTGCAAAATACCAGTCACAGTCCACGACATATCGAAATCGTTCTGACATTCCGCAGCCTTATTGCCGAACATCTCGCCGTAAACCGCAAACCGTCGCATTACGCCTCTTTACTGAATATCTCGACAGTCTATCTCAACGAAATCGTCAGAGGTGTCACCGGCATGAGTGCCACTTCATTTATAAAAAACGAAACCATTCTGCGGGCCAAACGTCTTCTGGCCCATACAGACCTTACAGTGAAAGAAATCGCAGATAGTCTTGGCATTGACGATCACGCCTACTTCTCGCGCCTATTCGCACAGACCACAGGCATTAGCCCGACAGCATTCAGACGCCTGGAGGGTGTCTGATATTAATGAAATACGCCCTTAGAGAGTATTTGAAATTGACTTATGTTAAGATTTAGAAAAGATTTCATAAAGTTTAATTCAAACACTCTCTTAAACCTCGGATAGTCCACATACAACCCTTTTCAGTCCATCTCTGATCTCGTCCGGAAGCCATAACTTTGCAGGCAAAAAAAGATGAAGGAAACCAATTCAAATCGACTTTTGCCCCTCTCGTTCATTGCTACCGCCATCACAGGAATAGGGCTGCATATTGCCAGCCACGGAACCGACCATGAAAGCTGGCACAACTGGGCTATGGCCCATGTCGTGGCCGGACTCCTATGGCTCGTAGCTGTCTTATTTCATACCGCCCGATATCGATTGTGGTATCGGAGCATTTTCACGCAAGGAACCAGACGCAAAAACCGGATAACACTTGCCCTTTCTGCAGTTTTTCTCATTGAAGTCATTTCGGGCATTGTACTGATCGCATGGGTCGACGGCCCTGATTCTTCGGTAGGCCTGTGGCACTATCGCTTCGGACTGCTGTTGATATTACTGTCATTTGTTCATATTGCATGTAAAAAGCGGAAGAAACCGGCATCCTGATATCTATATGCTGCAATATATCGAAACGAAACAGACGCACCCGTCTTCGGAGCGCGTCTGTTTTCGGTTGTTTTTAGGTAAAGATGTTTTATAGATAATTGCGGCATGCCGAATCTCGTCGGCGTGCAATTTTTTGGTGAAAAGTATACTTTGTGTTTTCGGTATTCTATGTTTTTGGTCAACCGGACTTTCGGTACTGCAAAGTAAACGAAAAAAAACGAAAGCCCGCCACTTCTAAACACTAATTACGAATCATTAACACATTTTCAGTATTTTAGAACTCTGATGAGTTGAATCTATCCCCTAATTGCTTGATTAGAGCTACACAACTCTGATCCGGAGACACCGGCACAACACTTACATTGCGGCGCGCCAGCCAGTATTCATCCGTATCCGGAGCATCCGGCTCTACATTGACGAAACGACCGGTAAGCCAATAGAACGGCGAACCCTGCGGGTCAAGATAACGTCGGTACTCCTCAGTCCAGTGCCCGCGGGCCGCACGGCATACCCGCACACCTTCAGGCACTACTTTCGCGGGAATATTGATATTGAGACATACTTCGGCCGGCAATCCTTTCGCAATGATTTTTGCAATAAGAGAGCGCACCACTTCACGCGAAAGAGAAAAATCGGCTTTCAGAGAATGATGCAGAAGCGAGAAGCCTGCGGAAGGGATTCCGTTCATACATCCTTCAAGCACCGCTCCCATTGTTCCCGAATAGGTTATGGAATTACCGGAATTCGACCCGTGGTTAATCCCTGAGAATAGAAAATCGGGTTTACGGGGTACTATTGCATGAAGAGCGAGTTTCACACAATCTACAGGTGTACCGTCGACAGTAAAATGACGCACCCCGTCAGGTGCTCCTGACAATTCCCTGATTCTGAGCGGCGCTCCGACAGTAATGGCAGCAGATTGCCCCGAATGGGGATTAGTCGGAGCGACGACATAAATATCACCGAATTCTTTTGCAATATCGACAAGAGTATGCAGTCCCGGGGCTTCGATACTGTCGTCGTTTGTGATGAGTATAAGAGGACGTGTATTATCCATAAAAGCGACTTTGTTTTTATGTTAACAAGCGAACGGAGTACAAAGTTAATCAAAATCGCTAAAAATCTATCCCATTTTACGGAAAGGGCGTTTAACGGTTGGAACATCGGTCTATATCACAATAAAAATCGGAATTTTTTCTTCTGTCAGGTAAAAAAATTTGCTATCTTTGCAGCGGAGTTCCGGCCACGGCGGCAGGAACTCTGCAAGTTTCTTATACGGTTCTATCAAAGCGTTTCTTTCGGGTAAAATCATGATTACTGCAATGATCGTGCTGTTCGCCTTAGGCTATCTATGCATAGCCTCCGAACACGTTCTCCACATCAATAAAGCCACATTCGCTCTTATCCTGTGCGGCATCCTGTGGGCTGTCTATGCCCTTTTCGGCCATGACCCGAATCTCCAGTCCGATATGGTGGTCGCACTCGGCGATACATGCGAGATCGTGGTGTTTCTGATAGGGGCCATGACCATCGTGGAGCTTATCGACCGCTACGGCGGATTCAACATCATTGTACGTCTTATAAAGGCGAAAAACAAACGGTCGCTGATGTGGATTCTGGCGGCATTCGCTTTTTTCCTGTCTGCCATTCTCGACAACATGACCACAACCATTATTATGGTCATGCTGTTGCGCCGCATGCTTTCCGATCAGAAAGAACGCTGGCTCTTCGCCTCGGTAATCGTTTTAGCAGCAAATGCCGGAGGTGTTTGGTCGCCTATCGGCGACATCACAACCATTATGCTGTGGATGAAAAACTATGTGTCGTCCGCCGACCTTATCGAACACCTTATCCTGCCCTCGATAGCAGCAGTGGCTGTCCCCACATGGATTGCCTCGCTCACGGTACGTCGCCAGCCCCTCGAAGAACTGAACGAGTCCGATCACCGCGTCGGCTACGTTCTGTCAGAACATCACCGGGGTCTGTCTGTCGCCATTCTGATAGGTGGTGTGACCGCTCTGCTCTTCGTGCCCGTCTTCAAGAGCCTCACCCACCTTCCTCCATATATGGGCATACTCCTGTCGCTTGGAGGACTTTGGCTGGCGACAGAACTTATAGTGCGTCATTATGAACTCGACGGCAAGATCGACGGCCGCATTTCTCAGGTCATGAGCCGTATCGACATGTCCACAATTCTCTTCTTCCTCGGTATACTCATGGCTGTGGCGGCCTTATCGCAGGCCGGCATTCTGGGCGAACTGGCCGCGTGGCTCAACGAAACCGTACACCAGGTATATGCCATCAACATAATCATCGGCATTCTCTCGTCCATCATAGACAATGTGCCTCTCGTGGCCGCCTGTATGGACATGTACCCTGTCGCAACCGAAGCCACAATCGCCGCAGCTGCCGATCCCGCCTATGCCGCCTTATTTGTGGAGGGCGGTCTCTTCTGGCGACTGCTTACATTCAGCGCCGGTGTCGGAGGATCCATGCTCATCATAGGCTCGGCTGCCGGAGTAGTAGCAATGGGAATCGAGAAAATACCATTCATGTGGTACCTCAAACGCATATCATGGCTCGCATTCGTCGGCTACATCGCAGGCCTCGCCGTCATCGCCCTCTCCGGCCTGCTTCAGACATTATAAAACAGGAACAACAATATCGATGTCGCAAAGTCATGCAGGCCAAATTTGACAAAACGTTTTTTTTGGCGTATCTTTGCGGCGAAGCCACGGCTGGACAGCTAACGGCAACAGATTTGCAATATCGTTTCCTATGAAGATTCCATTACGAAGCAACATAAGCACACAAGGCCGCCGAATGGCCGGTGCGAGAGCGCTCTGGCGCGCAAACGGCATGGCCGAAGAACAGTTCGGCCGCCCCGTCATAGCGGTTGTCAATTCATTCACACAGTTCGTACCCGGCCATGTGCATCTTGCCCGTGCCGGCGAAATCGTCAGAAAAGCCATCGAGGCTGCCGGTTGTTTCGCCGCCGAGTTCAATACCATAGCCATCGACGACGGCATAGCGATGGGCCACGAAGGCATGCTCTACTCTCTCCCGTCGCGTGAACTGATAGCCAACTCCGTCGAATATATGGTAAAAGCACACTGCGCCGACGCAATGGTGTGTATATCGAACTGCGACAAAGTGACACCGGGTATGCTAATGGCGGCCATGCGACTGAATATTCCCGCCATATTCGTATCAGGAGGCCCCATGGAGCCGGGATCGGTCGACGGCGAGGACGTGGATCTCGTCGATGTGATGGTGCGTGCCGCCGACGATTCGGTGAGCGACGAGACTCTCGCCGCCCTTGAGCGCGGAGCCTGCCCTACATGCGGCTCCTGCTCGGGAATGTTCACGGCCAATTCCATGAACTGTCTCACCGAGGCGCTGGGACTCTCTCTGCCAGGCAACGGAACCGTACCGGCAACGCACGTCAACCGCAAGGCCCTGTTCGAAGCCGCAGGCCGACGTATCGTCGAGCTCACCGAGGAGTATTACGGCAAAGGAAACGAAGCGGTGCTGCCCCGTGCGATAGCCTCGCGAACGGCCATGCTCAACGCCATGACAATGGATATCGCCATGGGCGGCTCTACCAATACCGTGCTCCATCTCCTGGCGGTAGCCGCCGAAGCGGGTACGGACTTCTCGCTCGCCGATATCGATGCCCTGTCGCGCCGTACACCCATATTGTGCAAGGTAGCACCCAATTCTAAATATCACATAAGTAATGTGAACCGCGCCGGCGGCGTCCCCTCGATCATGAAACAGCTTGCCGACGCCGGTCTGATCGATACCGCTCCCTTGCGTGCCGATGGCCTCACTGTGGCTGAAATGCTTGAACGTTACGCCATCGGAGGCAAAGACTACATCGATACGGCCGACGAACTTTGGAAAAGCGCGCCAGGCCGTAAACGCACGACCGAACTTGGCTCACAGATATCGATGTACGACAGTCTCGACACCGACCGTGCCGCAGGCTGCATACGCGATACCGCCCACGCCTACCTTTCCGACGGAGGGCTGGCCGTGCTACGCGGTAATCTCGCTCCCGACGGCTGCGTGGTCAAAACAGCGGGCGTAGATCCGGCCGTACACCGTTTTTCGGGCCGCGCCCGCGTCTTCCGCTCCCAGGAAGATGCCGTTGCCGGCATTCTCGACGGCACAGTAAAAGCCGGCGACGTGGTTGTCATCTCATTCGAAGGGCCCAAAGGCGGTCCGGGCATGCAGGAAATGCTCTACCCCACATCCTATCTCAAGTCCAAACATCTCGACAAAGCCTGCGCCCTTATCACCGACGGCCGTTTCTCCGGCGGAACATCGGGCCTGTCGATCGGCCATATATCGCCCGAAGCTGCCAACAGAGGCACTATAGCTCTGGTGCAGGACGGCGATATCATAGAAATTGACATACCGGCACGCTCGATAGAACTTAAAATCACCGACGAAGAACTCGCCGTGCGCCGTGCCGCCGAAGAAAGCCATGGTCCGGAAGCGTATACCGCCCGCGGGCGCAAGCGCAATGTAAGCCGTGCCCTGCAAGCATTTGCCTCTACGGCAGGTTCGGCCGATACCGGAGGCGTAAAACTTTGACCGCACCTTTTATGAAAGAACTTCAGGAAATATCACCCGAAAATCCCGTAAGCGGCGCAGAGGCACTCGTACGCGCCATCATAGCCGAAGACACCGATACCGTTTTCGGATATCCCGGAGGGCAGATCCTCCCCGTCTACGACGCTCTGTATGACTTCACCGACCGTCTGCATCATATTCTCGTGCGCCACGAGCAGGGAGCCATTCATGCCGCCCAGGGCTTTGCCCGCGCCACAGGCCGGGTCGGCGTCGTGATAGTGACCTCGGGTCCCGGAGCGGCCAATGTCGTCACCGGACTCAGCGACGCAATGATGGACTCGACACCGCTTGTAGTCATTACAGGCCAGGTCGGAGCACAGTATCTCGGATCGGATGCCTTTCAGGAGACAGACGTGATAGGCATCACTCAGCCTATCACTAAATGGAGTCTTCAGGTACGCCGTGCCGAAGACATAAACGCGGCGGTGGCACGCGCGTTTTTCATCGCCCGCAGCGGTCGTCCCGGGCCTGTCGTGCTCGATATAGCCCGCGACGCCCAGATCGGTATCGTAGACCGTCCCTACCGCAAAATAAACTTTATCCGCAGCTACGATCCGTCGCCTGTGCTCAACCGAAGCCAGATCGAACGTGCGGCCGCCATAATCCGCGACGCAAAACGGCCGCTCCTGCTTGCCGGCCAGGGCGTGGCCATCTCCAACGCCGAAGATGCGTTGCTCAGATTCGTGGAAAAAGCCTCTCTGCCTGTCGCAAATACTCTTCTGGGCCTTTCCACCATACCCTCGGATCATCCTCTCTACAAAGGCATGCTCGGCATGCACGGCAATGTCGGCCCGAATTTCAATACCAACCGCGCCGACGTGATCATAGGTGTGGGCATGCGTTTCGACGACCGTGTGACCGGGCTGGCCTCCGGATACGCCCCTGATGCCAGTATAATACACATCGACATCGACCCGTCGGAATTCGACAAAGTCGTGGCAAGTACCGTAGCGGTGCACGCTGATGCGCGCGAAGCTCTCGAGGCACTTGCTGAAGCCGTTGGCCCTCGAAGCAACGAAGAGGGATGGCTCGAATCGTTCGACCGATGTGCCGAAATAGAAGACCGCGAGGTACTCGGTGCCGAACTCCGACGCAGCGGGGACGCCCCAATGACTATGGGCGAAGTCGTGGCTGCCATCAGCGAGGCCACAGGCCACAAAGCGATCGCCGTGACCGACGTTGGCCAGAACCAGATGATGGCTTCGCGCTACTTCCGTTTCACCTCGCCCCGCAGTTTTATAAGTTCGGGAGGTCTCGGAACGATGGGATTCGGTCTGCCTGCAGCGATAGGCGCAAAGATAGGGCGTCCCGACCGCACCGTAATCTGTTTCCTCGGCGACGGCGGTTTCCAGATGACCATGCAGGAACTCGGAACTATAATGGAATATGGCATAGGCGTGAAGATAGTGATAATGAACAACAACTTTCTCGGCAATGTACGCCAGTGGCAGAATCTCTTCTACCACCGGCGCTTCTCGCAGACACCCCTGCTCAACCCCGACTTCAACATGCTTGCCTCGGCCTACGGCATATCCTCGATCGACGTCCGTTCGCGGACCGAGCTTCCCGGAGCCATCAAGGCCATGCTTGCCGACGACAGAGCCTTCTTGCTCAACGTAGACATAGATCCTACAGACATGGTATTCCCGATGACTCCGGCAGGTAAGACCGTCGATACCATAATGCTCTCTCCCGACATTTGTTTCACCTCCGAAATGATTGAAAAGAAATGAGCCAGCCCGCACCGCGCCAGCTGTTCACCGTAACAGTCTACTCCGAAAACTGCGTCGGCCTGCTCAATCAGGTCTCCGTGATATTCACACGCCGTTGCCTCAATATCGAGGATGTTTCGGCGAGTGTATCGTCCGTCCCCGATATTCACAAGCTGACGCTTACCACCTGGTCCGATCGTCCGACAATGGAGAAGGTAGTCAAACAGATCGAGAAACGCATCGACGTCCTCCGCGTCTTCCTCTTCACCGACGACGATATAGTATATCAGGAAATATCGCTCTATAAGGTCTCGACACCACGTCTTCTCGAAGAGCAGGACCTTGAATCGATAATCCGACACCATAGCGCCAGAATTCTCGAAATGACTCCCGAATATACCGTCATCGAGAAAACAGGACATCCTTGGGAGACAGAGGCTCTTTTCGACCGCCTGCGCCGCTACGATATAAAACAGTTCGTGCGAAGCGGCCGTGTCTGCGTCACAAAGTCGCCGATTGAATACATAGATATGTTCCTCGAAGAACAAAACCGACGTCAAAATGGGAATAACGACCTTTCCGACTGAATATAACCACTCTTACATACTCACCGCGGGCGAAAGCAACGCCAGCGGCCGCATGCCTCTCACGCTCGTCACCGAACGTGTTATCGAAGTATCTACCGAGCATGCCAACGCCCTCGGCATAGGCTACTCGGCCCTTATCACCAAAAACATGGGATGGGTGCTCAGCCGCCTCAGCATTGAGATGAACCGCTACCCGGTGATAAACGAGCATTACACCCTTACAACGTGGATCGAAAGCTATAACAGGCATTTCAGCGAACGAAATCTCGTGATGACAGCCCCCGACGGCACTGTCTTCGGATATATGCGCACGGTATGGGTCGCAATGGACTTCGCCACACGCACCATGGCCGATCTAACCGCTTTCGAAAAAGAAGCTTTCCCGACCGCCGATCTTGAATGCCCCATCGCCACAACTCCGCGCATGACACCCCTCGGCCCCGATGCCGTCGAGGAAAGCTACACGTTCCGATATTGCGATATCGACTTCAACCGGCATGTCAACACCGTGCGCTATCTTGCCCTGATACTCAACCACTGGTCGCTCGACCACTACGACAGGAACATCGTCCATCGTCTTGATCTGATGTTCCGCAAGGAAAGCCACTATGGCGAAAAAGTGCTTCTGCGCATCGAAGGAAGCGATTCTGCCAGAAGCGCATGCGAGATCGTGCGCGACGGCGAACGCCTGATCGATGCACGGATAGAATGGAATAAAAATCAACTAACACTATAAAGAAATGGCAAAAATGAACTTCGGCGGCGTGGAAGAAACCGTCGTAACCCGCGAAGAATTCACACTCGATAAAGCCCGCGAGGTGCTCGCAGGCGAAACAATCGCCGTGCTCGGCTACGGCGTGCAGGGCCCGGGCCAGAGCCTCAACCTGCGCGACAACGGCTTCAACGTTATCGTAGGCCAGCGTCCGGGCAAGACCTACGACAAGGCTGTTGCTGACGGATGGGTACCGGGCGAGACCCTGTTCAGCATCGAAGAGGCGGCAAAACGAGGCACCATAGTGATGTGTCTTCTCTCGGATGCCGCCGTATTGAGCCAATGGCCCACCATCAAGGCCGGTCTCAAGGCCGGCGACGCTCTCTACTTCTCGCACGGTTTCGCCATCACATGGCCCGACCGCACAGGTGTGGTACCCCCGGCAGATGTCGACGTCATCATGGTAGCTCCCAAAGGTTCCGGCACGACTGTGCGCAGCCTGTTCCTCGAAGGCCGAGGCATAAATGCCTCATTCGCCGTTGAGCAGGATTATACCGGCCGCGCCCTCGAACGTACAATCGCCCTCGGCATAGGCATAGGATCCGGCTATCTCTTCGAGACAACATTCAAACGCGAGGCAACCAGCGACCTCACAGGAGAGCGCGGCGCACTCATGGGTGCCATACAGGGCCTTTTTGCCGCACAGTATGAAGTGCTCCGCGAACACGGCCACACACCTTCCGAAGCATTCAACGAAACAGTCGAGGAACTTACACAGTCGCTCATGCCTCTCTTCGCCGCCAAGGGCATGGACTGGATGTATGCCAACTGCTCGACAACGGCGCAACGTGGTGCGCTCGACTGGATGAAACCTTTTCACGACGCCATCAAGCCTGTGATGGAACGCCTCTACAACAGCGTGGCCGAAGGTAAGGAAGCCCAGATAGCCATCGACGCCAACTCCAAACCCGACTATCGCGTCGGGCTGGAGAAAGAACTGCGCGAACTCCGCGAGAGCGAACTCTGGCGCGCAGCCGAAACCGTCCGTAAACTTCGTCCGGAGGGTTGCTGAGCACAATAGCGGGACTCTTTTGCCGTTATAAAAATATTGATGTATTTTTGCAAACGCGAATGAAGTCCTCTATCGGAATAATACGACGCACGGTGTCGGCCCTGCTTGTGGCAGGGTCGGCATTGGGTATGTCGGCCCAGGACGGCACAAGCGCCTACAGCTTCCTTAACGTCACCTCATCGGCCAAGATATACGGTCTCGGCGGCGTAAACATATCGCTTGTCGACGACGACATTACCGTGACCGAACAGAATCCGGCGCTTCTTGGCGCTGAAATGAGCAATATGGTAGCTCTCAACTACATGAGATATCTCGGCGGATCCAATTTTGCCGGGCTGCGCTACGGTCATGCCGCCGGCGAGCATGGAGCATGGAGCGCATCAGTACGCTATTTCGGCTACGGATCGATGAAAGAAGCTCTCCCCGACGGTAGTATCATCGGATCTTTTTCACCCAAGGATGTGGCTTTCGGAGGTTCCTACGCCCATGATTTCACCGACCGTCTGCGCGGTGGCATTGCACTCAATGCATTGTACAGTGCCTACGCCGACTATACGGCCTTCGCGATCGCAACCGACCTGGGCTTAAACTACTACGATCCCGACCGGGATCTGTCGCTGTCAGTAGTTCTCGCCAACCTCGGCGGTCAGGTGAAGCGTTTCAACGAACACTACGACCGCCTGCCTTTCGACGTCCGTCTGGGCTGGAGCCAGAGTTTCGGCACATTTCCGGTGCGTTTCTCGATAACGGCATGGAATCTCACCAAATGGAAACTGCCCTACTATGAGACCGGCGACGGCAGCAGCACAACAGCTCCGGTGACAAAAGAAAGTTTCGGCTCCAACCTGTTTCGGCATCTTGTTTTCGGCATCGATCTTATATCAAGTCCGAACTACTACGTGACGCTGGGTTACAACTACAAGACCCGCACCGACATGAGCACTTATTCACGCAGTTTCCTGTCGGGATTCTCCCTTGGAGGAGGTCTCAGGCTCAGAACTGTCGGCATCGGCCTCGCTCTTGCCCAGCCGCATACGGGAGGCACCACGTTCATGTTCAATCTCTCGCTGAATATCAACGAAATACTGTTCTAAAGAAATATATCTCCAAAGTGAAACGGATTATCATAGCCATCGACGGATATTCCTCGTCCGGCAAAAGCACAATGGCACGCCGACTGGCCGCCAAGACTGGATACCGATATATAGACTCCGGCGCAATGTACCGTGCCGTGACCCTTTATGCACTCGACCACGGCATGATCGACAGCGAAAATCGCCCGGATGCCTCCGCTGTCATTGCCGCTCTGCCTGAAATCGCAATCGATTTCGCCGTCATGCCCGACGGCAGCCAGCGCACCTTGCTCAACGGCACAGATGTCGAAGACGAGATCCGGCGCCTGCGCGTGTCGGAAGCGGTGTCGCCCGTAGCCGCCATTCCAGAAGTGCGCCATGCTCTTGTATCCAAACAGAAGGCTCTCGGCGCTGAAAAAGGCATTGTGATGGACGGCCGCGACATCGGCACCGTAGTGTTTCCCGATGCCGAACTCAAAATCTTTGTCGATGCCTCGGCCGAGACACGCGCCATGCGTCGTTTCCGCGAGATGATGGAGAAAGGCGCCCATGTAAACTACGAAGAAGTCCTTGCCAATGTCGTACACCGCGACAAGATCGACACCACACGCGCTGAAAGTCCGCTGCGCCGTGCCGACGACGCGATATCGCTCGACAACTCGGCCATGACGCTCGACGAACAGGACGCATGGCTTCTCGAACAATATAAACGGGCCGCCGAATGACAGATATAGAGATCGACAGCGGTTCGGGCTTCTGCTTCGGTGTGGTGACAGCCATACGCAAGGCAGAGGAAGAACTTGCGCGTAGCGGCACCATCTACTGCCTGGGCGACATCGTGCACAACTCCGGCGAAGTCGAACGTCTGCGCGCCAAAGGTCTGGTGACCATCACCCACGCCGATCTTGAGCATCTCAAAGGCGTGAAAGTGCTCCTGCGCGCCCACGGCGAACCGCCGGAAACCTATCGCACCGCCCGCGCGCGCGACATCGATGTCATCGATGCCACATGTCCTGTCGTGCTCCGGCTTCAGAAACGAATCAAGGAGCTTTATCACAGCACCGACGGAGCCGCCCGGCCCCAGATAGTGATATATGGTAAACTCGGGCATGCCGAAGTCAACGGTCTCGTCGGACAGACCGAAGGCAACGCTATCGTCGTGGAAGATCCCTCGGGTCTTTCCCAGGTCGATTTCAGCCGGCCTGTGGCGCTATATTCCCAGACTACAAAATCGCTCGAGGGTTTCAGGTCCATAATAGCGGAAATCGAACGGAGAATGCAGCCCGGAGTAAGATTCGAATACTTCGACACAATCTGCCGTCAGGTGTCAAACCGCGTTGACAAACTCCGCGAGTTCGCCCGGAAAAAGGACGTGGTCCTGTTCGTGGCCGGTGCCAAAAGCAGTAACGGCAAAATACTGTTCAATCACTGTCTCGCCGAGAACAGCCGCACATATCTTGTGGCCGACGAACACGATTTGCAGCCCGGATGGTTCGACGGCGCAGAGACTGTCGGCATCTGCGGCGCAACCTCCACTCCGCGCTGGCTCATGGAACAGGTGCGCGAAGCCCTTGCACGGATGCTGTCATGAAAGATTTCATAGCCGTAGACGTCGAGACAGCCAACGAGACCGCATCGAGTATATGTGCCATTGGTGCCGTAAAGGTACGCGACAGAGTGATTGTCGACAAGCGCTACTCACTGATCTGTCCGGAACCGAACTACTACAAATATTTCTGCACACGTGTGCACGGTCTCACCGACAACGACACATGGAACGCTCCCACCTTCGGCATCGTATGGAAAGAATGGGCACAATGGCTTGAAGACCTGCCGCTTGTGGCCCATAATGCTCCGTTCGACAGCAAATGCATACGCAGCGCGTGCCGTATCTACGGTCTTGACGAACCCGAAGTATTCCTCGACACTCTCGCCGAAGCGCGACGCACCATTCCCCGCGGCATGTGTCCGTCGAAATCGCTCGACAGCCTCTGCGAGTTCTTCGGTATTCCTCTCGAAAATCATCACAACGCCCTTGATGACGCTCTCGCAGCTGCCAAATTAGGAATCATTCTGCTATGAAAATATCAAAGCTTCTCCCTATCGTGGTGCTTGTCGCGGCTACCTCGTGCTCCAACGGCTCTGATGCCACAGATGCCGAGTTGAAAGTCTCGCACGAAGCTGGCCGTCGCCATGCCGAAGCCGCGCTCAGGCTTCCGGAGAATTCCATGGAACGTGAAAAAGCCGTGCTTGCCATACGCGCCCGCGAGACGCGTCTCCGCGACGCCGGTTTCGAATCGTGCGCCGACGCCTATATCGAAAGTGCCGCCCGCACGATGGGCTACAGACCGTAGTGGAAACGCCCGCGGATACCGGGCCAATTTTCGCGCTTTTCCCGTATAAGGCTATATCAATATTTTTTAGTAATTTCGCGTTACCGAAAAACCATTTGGCCGATTCGGGTGTCTTTATTATATTAACTAACATAAGAATGACTATGAAACTACTTAAAGTATCGTGTATAGCCCTTCTGGGCCTCAGTCTCCTCGTTGGCGAGACTGCCTGTTCTTCGATGACACAGACCGGTAAAGGCGCCCTCATCGGCGGCGGCGGCGGTGCGGCTCTCGGCGCAGGCCTCGGCGCCATCATCGGCGGAGGCAAGGGCGCAGGCATAGGCAGTGCGATCGGTGCGGCTGTCGGTGCCGGCGCTGGCGCTCTCATCGGCAAGAAAATGGACAAACAGCAGAAAGAACTTCAGGAAGAACTCGGCAAGCAGGCTACCGTCGAACAGACCACCGACCAGAACGGCCTTCAGGCAATCAAGGTGACCTTCGAAGGCGGTATTCTCTTCCCCACCGGCAAATATACTCTCAACGAGCAGGCCAAAGCCGACCTCACACGCTTCGCAGCCTCTCTAAAGGAAAATCCCGGCACCAACGTGCAGATCTACGGCTTCACCGACAACACCGGTTCTTTCGCCGTCAATCAGAAACTTGCATCCGAACGTGCGGATGCCGTCCTGAGCTATCTCGCCAACAGCGGCGTGGCTCCCACCCGTCTTTCGTCTGAAGGCATTCCTATGGCCGACTACGTAGCTTCCAACGATACTCCCGAAGGACGCGCGCAGAACCGTCGTGTCGAAATATATATCACCGCGGGCCAGCAGATGATCGACCAGGCCAATGCAGGCACCCTCAAATAAATACAGACAGATATAGAAAAAACGGACAGGCTCCTTCGGGAAACCTGTCCGTTTTTTTCGTTCTATTAGATCTTATGATTACGACGGCAATAGTCGACGAAAGCCCGGTTGACCATTCTCACACCTCCCGGTGTCGGATAATCGCCGGAGAAATACCAGTCGCCTGGACAATCGGGGACAGCCTCATGCAGTCCTTCAAGACTCTGGAAAAGCAGATCGACGCGTGCGCGTATGTCGGAAGGAGTAAGCATTTCGGCCATACGGGCCGAAATTTCCTCGTCCGAGAAAGGAGCATATAGTTTTTTCACCACATTGACCTGCTTCTCGGCAGGGAGCGCAAGACATCTTTCGGCTTCGGCACAGGCCTCGGCGATCAAAGACGAACGTCCTGTGGTCTCGAGCAGCGAAATCATCGCCCGGAAAGCCGCAAGCTCCTCAAGACGCGGCATATCTATGCCGTAATAGTCGGGATAGCGCACCTGAGGCGACGACGAAACCACAATTATACGTTTCGGCATCAGACGGTCGAGAATACGGAGTATCGACTGTCGTAGCGTAGTGCCGCGCACAATGCTGTCGTCGATGATCACGAGGGTGTCCTTTCCGGTGCGGATACAGCCGTACGTCACGTCATATACATGAGTGGCAAGATCGTTTCGCGAGCTCCCCTCGGCAATAAACGTTCGGAGTTTTATATCCTTTATGGCTATTTTCTCGACACGAACCTTACGTTCGAGAATCTCGTCGAGCATACCGTCGGAAAGAGTACCGTTTTCCACCAGACGTGCTATTTCGGCGCGGCGTCCGCGGTCGAGATGACGGTTTAGTTCCTCGACCATTCCGAGAAATGCCACTTCAGCCGTATTGGGAATAAACGAGAATACCGTGGAGTCAAAGCGATTGTCGACCATACACAGAAGAGGACCGACAATATTGGCACCGAGACATTTGCGCTCACGGTAGATATCGGCATCGCTGCCTCGCGAGAAGTAAATGCGCTCGAACGAGCATCGGGCATTGCCGAGAGGTTTCAGAATGCGCCGGATCTCGAATTCTCCGTCAGGATTGATCAGCATGGCGCTGCCGGGTTCAAGCTCCTTCACATCTTCACGGAGTACATTGAACACCGTCTGAATCACCGGACGCTCCGATGCCACTACGATCACCTCATCGTCTGCATAATAAAAGGCCGGACGTATACCGCGCGGATCGCGGAGCACAAAAGACGAACCCGAACCCGTGGTGCCGCATATGGTATATCCTCCGTCCCAAAGCGGGGCGGCCGCTTCAAGAACGC
>CAJKRG010000050.1 GCA_905202215.1 uncultured Porphyromonadaceae bacterium | reverse complement strand
AGGAGAATAGATGAGTCTTACATCAAAGTTTTGCACTTCGATTTGGAATCTTCAAGAAAGTTTACACGGCTCTTTCATTTAAGATCGGATTAAGAATGCCGAAAGATATGTATTTTATAGCGAAAATTCATACCTTTGCACACAGCGATGCCGAAGCATCGCCTTCGGTGTTTCTTTATCATAAGAAAAATTTTTAAGAGGCGGAGTGGCCGTAAAGGTCCTTCCGCCTCGATTTTCGCTACGCGAAAATACGCATTAATTTTTGCTCGATTACTTAATATGTTGATAATAAACACACAAATCATCTCCTTTCAAAATCATTCAGCATCATTCAACCCCATTCCACCGCCTCGCGACCCCAAGCTTTAACAGACTTTAACTATATCCCGAAGATAATAATGTGGTGACCTCAGCCAAAATTTCGCCGGGTCACCACACTCAAATGTTAAGAATAGTGTGCGATGCTTTAATTCAGACCAATGAATACCAATGTTTAGTGCGAGTCGTATCAATTTTCATTTGTTCGTTGTTCCAACATCACACACTACATTCAATTATATTCCAAAATAGCGAGCGAATGCCCAATCTATAAGTTTACCCGCACACTAATCCACAACGAACCCTGTGAAGGGATCCAAATAGATGTTGCATGCAATGCTTATAGACATTTTCGTGGCTATCTTGGCAAGATACAGAATATTCTATTTCATAAGAATTCCAATTTTGCATGTTTTCAACTTAGCAAGTTCGCACACCTGCTTTCAACCGTCGTGTTGACCTCTTTAACCGACCGGATAACGGATTAGCCGTTTCAACGAATGGAGCCCCGGCATTTGCCGAGGCTCACATATTAGTTAGAGTAAGGATTCATTAGTACACCTTTAACTTGTAGGTCTTATTAGCAATGACTACAATATAGATTCCAGAATGAGCAGGGGTATAGTATATGATTTCTCCACCTGATTGAACCTGATAAATCAAAGTTCCATCAACTTGGAATATCCGCACTTGAATATTTTCAGATACTCCGTTTACGACTATATTGCGGTATTCGACATAAACTTTAATCTCACTGGATAGGACATCATCTATACTGCTATTGAAATCAGATTCTTTAATCTTATTAAAATCTGACCATACTGGCGCAACCCAGTAATAACTATAGCAGCCTTTAGGTACAATTAGTTCACATCGGGTTTTAGATACCGCCTCAAAACAGTCATTATAGCAAACTGGAGGATTCAGTGCTTTGACTTGGAGTGATAAGAGATTCACACAACCGATGAAAGCATCCTCTCCAATGTTGGTCAGAGTCGATGGAAGTGTCACCTCATTTAATCTTTTTGAGTCTATAAATGCATATGGTGCTATTGATTTAGTGCCATCCTTTACGATATAACTATTTGATTCGTAATTTACAGGGAATATCAGGAGTTTATCAAAGTTAGAAGTGTACAGGACACCGTCTTCACTTGCGAAATGATTATTCCCCTCAGCTACATTGATTTTAGAGATGTTCTGGCAACCCTTGACTATTCCGTCTCCAATATCAGTTACACTTGCAGGAATCGTTATTTCTGATATTCCGTTGCAACCGATGAAAGCATAGTCTTTAATATAAATAAGGCTACTGGGCATAGGAATTCTTAACAAACTTATATCATTGCGGAATGACCGTACTCCGAATGATTTGACTCCATCAGGGATTGAAATTACAGACAACCTGTCACAATCTGCAAATGCATATCCCTCAATATCGGTTGTGTTTTCGGGCAACATGAGATTTATAAGCTGCTTACAATTGTAGAACATATAATCGCTGACCTTGTTATTGTAAGTCTGGCAAGACTTATAATAACTACGACCTCCCGATACGATTGTACAGCCGGAAATATCGAGCGTTTCAAGAATGCCGGGAGTGCTATTGCCATAGCTGTCACATCCTGCCATTTCACGCAAGAAATTTATATCAGTCCCATTAAGATAACCCGTTAGACGAAGATTTTTAATCTGATATTTTCTGTTATCTGCAATGAGATTTGGCAGAGTTCCGGCATTTTCGATATTCAAGAATATCTGAGGATTGGATGGATCACCACCCGTTCCTATTACAACAAGCGTATTTGACACCATAGGTGCTGCATTATGATTCTTATCTCCATTTTGAACGGCACGAATATTTACCGCACCACTGCCGAAGCAGTCAAGATACCATTTACCATTATTATTGTAGAGTGATGCCACATTATTGGGGGACATCTCATAGGAAACAGGAATGCCGGCACTGCTGCTTGCCTCTAAAGCGACCTGTGAATACATCTGAATATTTGACAGATCTTGATTCCATGTGATAATCTGGTCGGCTTTTTCTATAGTCAATGTACCCGAATTATATTTGTTTATATTATAATTCAGAGCATTACCACCATCTAATGAGATAGGGTACGAACCAACATCGCTTGACCTGTTTGCTAAACAAACTATATTTGGTGCGTTAGTCAAAACAGATTTGTCCTCGTTATTTACAAATCCTATATAGTCAATATCGAATTGCGGGTTCTCACTACCATATACCTTGGTATAGTTGCCAACCGAAGCAGTCAATGCTCTTTTGTTGATTGATAAAGTCCCTTTTTGGTAATCAATACTGTAGTTCTGAGCCGTTGCGTTTAATGGCTCAATTTCATAGGCCCCAGCATTGCTTGTCTTGACAGCCGCACATTTAAATGTGGGTTGCATAGACAGACAACTCTTCGTATCAGAATTGCGCAGTCCAATCAGTGTAAAATCAAATGATGGGTTTTCTTCAAAGTACAGTCGTGATTTATCAGTAGCCACCAACGTAAGTGGTGCTTTGGTAATGTTTAAAACACCGTTTTCATACGAAACAATTTCGTAATTTCGCGATGTGCCGCCATTAACTAAAATGGGATATTCTCCTACACTACTTGTCTTGGTAGCAGTACAACTTAGCCTTGGCAACGAGGAGAATGCTGAGGATTCTGTGTCATCTAATTTGAAGCCACTATATGAACGTGAGAATGTTGGATTACTTTCTCCATATTGACGTTCAGCATTTTCAGCTATTACAGTCAATGGAGCTTTTGTTACCGTCAGTATTCCACTTCTATATGATAACGAGTAATTTTTTGAGACCCCACCAGAGATTAATATTGGATACTCTCCGATATTGCTTGATTCCGTGGCAGTAGTAGAAACAATTGGATCCTCATTTAATGCGGACAATATAGTTTCATCACCTTTGAGGCCATTTGCAGTATACTTCATAATAGGGTTGGGCTCCCCATATTCACGAGATACATTGGTTGCAATTAATGTTATAGGAGCTTTAGTTATTGTCAATTTTCCATTTTGATAAGAAATGCTATAGTTCTGTGCACTTGCATTAGATGCAGTTATATCATATTCTCCACAATCACTTGTTTGCTGCGCTTTGCAAGCAAAAGTAGGCTGGGTTAAGATGCAATTATTAGTGTCGTTATTGCGAAGTCCCTCAAGAATATAACTAAAATCCGGATTATTATCACCATATACCTTTTGTGCATCATTTACCTTTAGTATCAACGGTGCTGGAGTGACTGAAAGCGTACCTGAAGAAACTTTATTTATGTAATAATCACGTAACTCTCCAGCTAAAACAGAAATGCTGTATTCCCCACAATCTGCTGAGTTGTCGATGTTTGTAAATTGTAAAGGAGCTGTAATTTCTGGGCTTGTATCACCGCACCTTAGCCCTATAAAAGTATATTGATAGTTAGGATTCGCATCGCCATAAACCCTTGATGAATTTTGTATGGCGATATCAATTGGAGCTTTTTGGATATTTAATGTTCCTTGTTGAATTTCAAAGGAATAATTAAGTGCACTTGGATTACATGTGATGGGATAACTTCCAACAGGACTTTGTATAGATGCTGTTGTTTCACATTTGACTGGAGATAGTAACTGATTTTCGTCTTCTCCGTCTACGAATCCATCTATCGAATAGGAAAATGATGATGGATTTGGCTCTCCATATAGCCGCTGGTGATTTTCAATTTTGACAAATAATGGCTTTTTAGTGATAGAGTATTCATATAGCACATCAACACCTCTATCGGGATAAACTGCATATCCGTCAAAATCTGAAAATCTATATGAAGGTATTACTTGAGATAATCCTACATAGAAAGACTGTTCGTAATCGCCAGCATCTTTGTTATTCAAATTCATGTCTGCCTGAGGCGATGCGGAAGTGATTTTCTTTACATAATCAAGCTCTGGTATCTTACCTGAATATACATACTGTTGTTGTGGGAAATAAATAGGTTCAATCATAGTACCAGCAATTACCCTAGCGATTTCAGATCCCACATAACCTTGCAATTGCGGCACAATCACAGTAGTGCTTTGATTGCCAATACTGTAATTTCTAGATACGTGGGTTGGTGCTTTCAGCGGTCGGAAAACAAGAGTTTTAAGATTGTTACATCCATAAAAGACTCCATCTCCGATATTTTTAACGCCAGCACCAATAATTATCGTTTCAACCGAGGAATACCAAAAGGCACCTGATTCTATTATCTCTACTCCGTCTGGTATGGCTATTGTCGTGGCTTTATTAAACCCAAAAGCATTTTCCCTGATTGCTTTCAGCGATAGAGGCAGCCTATAGTCTGTAATGTTGACATCACTGAATGCATATCGACCAATTTCTGTTACGGTATAGTTTTTGTTATTATAGGTAACTGAACAAGGAATTATTCCTGTTGTTCCACCTACGACTGCCACGGTCTGATTTACTGACGACAATATGGAGTATTGCAGTTTCTGCATACCATTTCCGGCAGGGAGCTCGAAATCATACGCGGAAGCGGAAATAGATGCGCATAGCATGGCCATGAACATCCATAGCTTTTGAATGATTGGTTTCATTTTTTTGAAGGATTTGTTTCAGTTTACTTGTAATCTCGAGTTGTTCTTCTTCATCGAAAAGAGAATGTTCCAATACTTTTAATTTCTGCTCATCTTGTGGAAATGCAAAGGTGCCAGCAATGTACAAGGCCTTGGCATCCTCATTTATACAAGAAAATGAGCCGAGACCAAGCACATGAAAATGCTTGTTAATCAGAAACCCGATATAGCAAGAGCACCATTCCTGCTTCCCAAATAATATTACTTTAATTTGAGGATTAGATTCCAGAGTATAGCAACGAAATGTGTCCTTATTGATGTCAAATTCCGCTGTAAGTTCTTCCAGAAATTCTTTCTGTTGTTTGTATGGCATTAGCTTTTTTTAATGCCGCGGGACCCTCTCGTTGGCTTTTAAATTATTATACTGAAAACGCGAGGTCTGTACTGTTGCTCATCCTACAGTCAGAGGCCTTCGCATTGCCCATCTCAGTCGAACGAGCAAACTTGCAGAGGCCTCGCGTAGAATATGGACACGCCCATCCATAACACTCTCGTGCAATGTCGGGGACAATATACATATCCATGAGGCATCTACCGTCTGCTTCATCCTTGACTGAGATAAGAAAGTTGCGAAGTTTCTGACTGTCAAGAAAGAGCGTCGAGTAAACGCTTTCCATTATGTCTGCATCCCACCCGCATTGCCCGTGACCGGGCCTCTGCGATGCGGTCAACGACCGCAAAGTTAGTAATAATTTCTGAAATCAGGAGCCTATTATGCTGAAAAACATAATATCACGCCACGGCTCTTTCATTTAAGATCGGATTAAGAATGCCGAAAGATATGTATTTTATAGCGAAAATTCATACCTTTGCACACAGCGATGCCGAAGCACCGCCTTCGGTGTTTCTTTATCATAAGAAAAATTTTTAAGAGGCGGAGTGGCCGCGAAGGTCCTTCCGCCTCGATTTTCGCTACGCGAAAATACGCATTAATTTGCTGATTTGCAACTTTTTCGGCTTAATATATATTAAAAGGAACACCATTTTTGCCCATCGGGCAGCATCATGGAACGACTGCTGGATTTTGCCTCGTCGGTTCCCGATTTCCGTAGATCAGACAAAGGAAACATCCGCCATCGGCTCGACGACATCATTCTGATGATATTAGGCTGTGCCAGCGGATATGTCGGAGGCGCCGACATAATCGAGTTCGGGCGTCACCACCTCAAAAAGTTCCGTAAAATGAATATGTTCAGAAACGGCATACCTTCGGAGGCAACTCTATGCCGTGTTGAGAACGGTATCAATGACCTTGCCATGGCGGACAGAATGCAGGAATTTGTCGAGGCGTTTCATGTCGGATTGCTCGGATCAGACGGTGAAAGAGAGATAATATGCATCGACGGCAAGTCCGAACGTGGCACCGTTCAGGAAAACGGTCGCAATCCGGATATAGTGTCGGCGTATTCGTTCAACACCGGCATCATATTGGCGACAGAGGCCTGTCAGGAAAAGAGCAATGAGATAACTGCAGTTCCGTTGCTGATTGACAAAATCGACATCTTCGGAAAGATTGTTACCGCCGACGCCATATCCATGCAGAAAGACATAATCGACAGAATCAGGGAGAAAGGCGGTGATTTCCTGATAGAACTCAAGGCCAACCAGCGTTCTCTGCGCTACGGAGTGGAAGACAGACTCAGGGATTGTCCGCCGGTTTACACATATACCGAAGGGCCGGAACTCGGACACGGCAGAATCGAGACCAGAACCTACCGTATTTACGACGGCCTTGAGGTTATAGCCAACAGGGAGAAATGGGGCGGCAATATGACGATTATAGAATATGAAGCCGACACGGTAAGGAAATCAACGGGCGTGCGTACTTCAGAAAAACGCTTGTATGTGAGCAGCCTGCCCTCCGACACGCCGACTCTCGGAGCATACGTGCGGGACCACTGGTCAATAGAAAGCATGCACTGGAGCCTGGATGTCAGTCTGCTGCAGGACAGAATTAAACGTAAATCGCCCAAAGCGGCGCGGAATCTCGACACCATTCAAAGAATGGTTTTCTCTGTATTCTCGATATGGAAAGGTCTTCGTAAAAAGCGCTCCGACAAAAAGAAAGGGCTGGCAGAACTAATGAGACATGTCTCAATGAGCTTTACCAGACTCCTTGGGTTCCTGAGCCAAAAATGAAAAAAATAAGATTTTAACAGGAAGTTAAATTGCTGATATACAACATCAAAAAAATTACCCGATTCACGATGAACCGGGTAAGGGATTCTATGACCTTATTTTACTTTTAAATGAAAGAGCCGTGGAAAGTTTAGGCAAGTCTTTTAAATGATTGTAAAGTTTATCTATAAATTAAATGAGAAATAGCCTGTCAGATCATTTCTTACGGAATATTTGCCCGAATGGCTGCCATTGTGTCTTATATAAAGACGTGCTTTTCCATTATGGAAAGACCCTCTGGAAAAAGAAGAATATTTTACTCCGTCAGGATCGTACTGATTTCCATTGTCGATACCGATAATTTCGCAATCTTCGGCAGTGAGGTCGAAGATTCCGTCAAATGTCGGCACAATGTTTCCATTCGGTCTATCGCCGAGCTGAAACTTCCAGTTGTCGTTGAATGGAATCCTTATCTCGCAATATCCGGTATTGGCGGCGAAGACACATAGAAAAAAAGCGATGAACGATTGAATGAAGTTTTTTTCATGATAAAAAAATATCGTCAATAAAAACTGACGATACAAAAATATAAAAAGAAAAAAATCAGGAGAAGAGTATGTCTCATTTGGCCCTCCTTGGCACTATTTTGGCCAGAATATGGACTTTTATGATTCGTGATGGTCGAAGAGACGGTCTTCCTCGTCGAGATGGTAGTATCTGGCGAGAAGGGCTATGAAGCGCGATATCTGAGCGAGGGCCTTGGCAGTCTCGTCGCTGATTTCCTTATGCTGCAAACGGAGCAGCAGCATGCCGTAGAGAGCGTTGAAGCAGGTCTCTATTTCTCCGGCGCGTTCTTCTCCGGCTTTAGCCCTCAGTTCTACTATAAACGGCAATGTTGCGTAGAATTCTTTGCGGTATTCGTCGAATTTAGGATCGGCAAGAATGCGGAGATGGAGTTGAGCCAGATCTCCGATAATGTTTCTGTTCATCTGAAGATGGCCTTTCTCGGTCACCTCTTCGCGACGCATCATGTCGATAAGTGATTCGTACCATTCCGCCATCGCGCGCAGCTGGGATTCGTCGGCAGGGTAATTGTTTATCACAGTCTTTTTTATCTGCTCGATATCAAGGCCGTTGGCGCGGATAAGATCTTCGATCTGCCACATATAGAGCAGATATTCCGCTATGTTTTCTTTGCGTTTTTGGGATGCTATGATCATTGAATAATTTTTTTGTAGTGTTTGATAAAAAAATTGCCGGTGGATTTGACTTCGCAGCCTTATCCGCCGGCAAATGCTGTTTCAGTGTTTCAGCTATGGTCAATCAATTATGAAAACAGTTAAATTACTATGTTCTGCATATATGACGGCCAAACAAGCGGAAAGTTACACGCGATAAGATTTTTTAACTATTTATTTGCCAAAAATCGAATTGTAGCGGGTCAACAGATTGAGGAAACGAAGGTCGTCGCGCAGTTCACCGACATTCACGCCTCCGTCGACAGCCTCGGTCCAGTTGTGATAATTGGCATAGCCCAGCTCGAGTGCTTTTGATGTACATGCAAGAGCTTTTTCTGTATTTCCTGCCTGGGCATAGTAGCAAGCTCCGTAGTAATGGATAAGTCCGTCGTAGTCGGTGACTGTCGAGATGATATTGTCCATCCATCGGTCGGCCTGATCTTTCTCTCCAAGGAAAAGGAGCGCGAAGCCTTTGAGCGAGCGGGGGTTGTCGATATAGAAGTGGTCCATCTCGGTCACAGTCCGATAGAGCTGGTCGGCTGAGGTCTCTTTATTAAGGAAGTTTTTGAAGAGCCATGCTCGGAGCATCGGGTATCGTGGATTTTCGGCATCATTAAGCATAGCTTCTCCGAGAAGATTCGAAGCTTCGTCGTAGTTGCCTATTGCAGTGTATGCCAGAGCCATTTCGGCGAGGGCCTCATTGTCGCTTCTGTTGACAGCCAGAGCTGCCGCGGCTGCCTCTACGGCTTCGTCGTTTCGTCGGAGAGCGCGAAGTATTTTCGATCGTAGTACAAAATGCTCTGAATTGTCGCGGATCATGCCGAGTGCATAATCGATGTTTGAAAGAGCCTTTTCGTATTCGCCGAGACAGAACTGGCATTCGGCTATAGAGGCATAAATGCCGTGATAATTATAGAGCTTTTCATCAAGAATTGTCTGATAGTCCTCAATGGCGGCGAGATAGTGGTAATGGGCCTGAGCGACAACCGCACGGATATATCTGAACATGCCGACGCGGGGTGCCTGGGCTATGGCGTTGCTGAGTCCGGCCATGGCCGCGGGATAATTTGTATTTCCGTAGTCGAGGAGTTCAGTCATGGCCCGGTCGTTTTTATTGTCGGTGCTGAGGGCGAGAATGAGATCGTCGACGGCGCCGTTGTGGTCGCCCATCTGACGCCGTACCGATGCGCGGCGCACATAGGTTTCGGCGTTATTCGGATCCAGATTCACGGCCTGCGCGAGCATTTCGTTGGCCACGCCGAGATTATTTTCCTTTACAGCGACACGGGCGAGACCTATATATGCTTCGGGCATGCGGTTGTTCAGCCGTTCGAGATTCTGAAAGCTTATACGGGCCTTGTAGTAATCTCCGAGTGTATATTGTGTATTTGCGAGCTGATATAACGCGCTGTATGAATCGGGTGCAAGCGACACTGCCTTTTCGAGATCCGGAAGAGCTTCTTTGGGGCGTTTGGTCTGATTATAAATACCGCCACGCAGGATATAAGCTCTGAGAAGGACGTCGGTTTCGGTTGCGGGAGCGTATTCGATAGCTTTGTCCACATCGGGAAGCGCACGCAGGTATTCGCCGTGACGGTAATACTCGTCAGCCCGGCTCAGCAGGATGTTGTAGTCTTTCGGATTGGCCTGAAGCTCCTCTTCATAAACCTTCAGCACTGCTTGTGTTATAGGGTTCTGAATGCCCGACTGGGCCGATACCGCCAGCGCGGTTCCGGCAAGGATCATTGCAAGCGAATGTTTAAATTTCATGTTTCTGGAAGCTGTTTAAAATTGGTCTATGGTCTTTCTTATGGCAGCAAGACGTGTCAGGAGTGGTTCGAGGAGATCGAGCCGGAGCATGTTGGCTCCGTCACTCTTGGCTTTGGCCGGTTCAGGATGCGTCTCAAGGAAAAGACCGTCGGCGCCGACAGCGACAGCGGCCCGTGCAATGGTCTCTATAAGTTCGGGCTTTCCTCCCGTGACTCCCCCTGCTGTATTCGGCTGCTGAAGTGAGTGGGTGCAGTCAACGATGACCGGAGTTCCACAGGCCTGCTGCATTTCCGGTATTCCCCTGAAATCGACTATCAGATCGCCGTAACCGAAAGTTGTGCCTCTGTCGGTTACGGCCACATCATTATTGCCGCAGGAGCGGATCTTATCTACGGCAAAACGCATTGATTCCGGTGCTAAAAACTGGCCTTTCTTGATGTTTACGGCTTTGCCGGTACGGGCTGCGGCCAGGAGCAGATCTGTCTGACGGCAAAGAAATGCCGGAATCTGGAGAATGTCGACAAAGTCGGCTGCCATGGCCGCTTCCTGAGGTTCGTGGATGTCGGTGACAACGGGTACGCCAAGCTCACGCCCGACGCCTGCGAGAATCTGGAGGGCTTCTATGTCGCCAATACCCTGGAAAGAGTCGAGGCGACTGCGGTTTGCCTTGCGGTAACTCCCCTTGAACACGAAGGCTATGCCGAGAGAATCGCATATGCCTTTTATCTTCCGGCCGATAGAGTAGGCCATTTCCTCACCTTCGATCACGCATGGACCGGCAAGAAGAAAAAAGCCTTGCTGTGAACCTAAATAGTTGAAAATATCTGTCATAATTCTATTCGGAGAATATTTGATTGATAATATGGACCGTATCGAGTCCTACGAGGGCCGCGGTCTCTGTGCGCAGACGGTTGTCGCCCATGGTCACGGCTATGAAGCCGGAGTCAAGACATTTTCCGATTTCTTCGGGAGTGAAGTCTCCCTCCGGCCCTATGAGTATATTGGTGTCGCGGGCGGGAGCACATGCGCGGGCCAGCAGAGTGCGCTCTGATCCGGCGTCGCACCAACCGACAAAGTTTTGAGCTTCTGGATCTGTTTTTTTCAAAAAGTCTTTTAGCGGCGTCATCGGATAAATGCGCGGCAAAACGGCCTTGAGCGATTGCTTCATGGCCGATATGGCGATCTTTTCGAGCCGCTCGACATTTATCTGCCTGCGTTCCGAGCGGGTAGTGAGCACCGGTATGAAGCTGTCTATGCCGATTTCCACGGCTTTTTCGACGAGCCATTCCATGCGGTCGTTGTGTTTTGTCGGGGCTACGGCAAGGCATATGGAGGGAGTCCACACTTTAGGCAGGCTGCTACGCTCGATTATTTCGAGTGCCGCCGATTTGGGATGTTCGGTAAGGAGCCTGCAGACATACAATCCTCCTTTGCCGTCGACAACCTCTATTTCGTCGCCGGCCTTTTTGCGCAATACGCGCACGGCATGCGCGCTTTCCTGCTCGGGGAGCGCATGCGAGTTTTCGATTTCCGGTGCGTAAAAACGTATCATTTAAATGCTGTCTTCGGGCATTTCTTCCGAGACTTTGATTTCGTGCTGGGTTATGGAGCCTTTTTTCTCCTTGAATATAAAGATGAAAAGAATAGCGACAACGAGGGCATAGCCTGCGAATATGAACCATGATTCACGCCAGCCTGCAAGCTGCTGCACGGCGTCGAGACCTGGGGCGTTCACAAGTTTATTGACTACACATGTGCCTGCGATGAACGTACCGATGGAGGCTCCGATACCATTGGTCATGAGCATGAACAGGCCTTGGGCGGAGGAGCGTTGGGCCGGATTTGTCTGCATGTCGACATAAAGACCTCCCGAGACATTGAAGAAGTCGAATGCGACTCCGTAGACTATGCAGGACAATATAAGGAACACGACGCCTGAATTGGTGTTGCCGATGCCGAAGAATCCGAAACGTAGCACCCATGCGAACATGGCCATAAGCATTACGCCCTTAATGCCGAAACGCTTGAGGCAGAAGGGTATGGCGAGAATGCACAGGGCTTCGGCACACTGCGAGATGGAGATGAGGAATGTCGCGTTGCGGGCCCACCAGTCGCCGCTGAATCCCGGAACTTCGGTGAAGTGGTAGATGAACGACGAACCGTAGCTGTTGGTTATCTGGAGTGATACACCGAGCAGCATGCTGAATATGAAGAAGACAGCCATGTCTTTCCGGCGGAAAAGAGTGAAAGCTTTGAGGCCGAGGGCGTCGACGAGGCTTTTGTTGGCACCTTTGTTTACCGGACATGAGGGAAGTGTGAGGCAGTATGCGGCCAGTGCGAGACTGATAATGCCCGAAGTGTAGAATTGTGTGTAGCTGTGCTGAATGGCTGTGCCATTGATTACAACGAAATTGACGAAAAGTTCCGCGCAGATGAATCCTACGGTGCCGAGGGTTCTGATTGCCGGAAAATCGTCTACGGTGCTGAGACCGTTTTTCTCAAGGCCATTGAATGCAACAGAGTTGCAAAGTCCTATTGTCGGCATGAATAATGCCACGGAAAGGGTATAGAGTGTGAACAGCGGGCCGAACTGGAGGGAGCCGCCGGAGGCTATCTGCTCGGAAGCCACATATCCGGCAGCTATCATGAAGCCGCCTGCCAGAAGATGGCATATGCTCAGAGTGATCTGAGCCGGTATCCATCGATCGGCGATGATGCCGATAAGTGCGGGCATAAAGATTGATACAAGCCCCTGGACGGTGTAGAACCAGAATACGTACTCGCCGAGTCCGTTGGATCCGAGAAACATGCCCATGGATATGAGATAGGCGCCCCATACGGCGAACTCGAGGAAGTTCATCGTGGCGAGTCTGGCTTTTAGATTGAAGTTTTTCATTTTATTGTGTACAGATTTAAATTTCGTTGTCGTGTTCTCCCTTCTTTCGCTGAAGGATAGCGCTGATCCGTTCGGCTTCTTCGTATTCTTCCTTGTCGATAAGCTCGGCGAGGGTCTGCTCCAGCTGTTCGATGGTGAAATTTTCAGGTTTTGGCTCCGCATGGTAATCAGATGGTTTTTCTATCTGAGATTCCGCGGAGTCTTCTTCCGCGCCGTCGGCGCTGATATCTTCGTCGGCTATTATAAATCCTGTCGACTGAAGGATCTCTTCCGTAGTGTATATCGGTGTGCGTGTGCGCATTGCTATGGCAATGGCATCGGAAGTCCTCGAATCTATGACTACCGTTCGTTCGCCGTCGCTGAATGTTATCTCTGAAGAGAAGACACCGTCTTCAAAGCGGTATATGAAGACTTCTTTGAGCTTGACACCGAAAGCATGGGCAAAACTCACGAACAGTTCATGAGTCAGAGGCCGTGGTGTGCGGATTCCTTCGAGTGCGATGGCAATAGACTGGGCTTCTGCCGCACCGATGACTACCGGTATGCGGCGCGGCCCGTTTTCCTCGGCGAGCACCAGAGCGTAAGCTCCGGACTGCAACTGGCTGTATGAAAGGCCGAGGACATATAGTCTGATTCGTTCGTCCATAAATTATAATGTGGAGGAGTTTCGACCGCTTATGATCCCGGAGCCGTAGCAGATTCTGGCCGTCGGGTCGTAGATGGCTGCAAATTGTCCTGGGGCTATTCCCTGAACCTTTACATCTGAATCAATGACATATTCATCGGCAGTTCCGGCTATATGTCTTATTATTCCCGGCAGGAACTCAGGGGAATGTCTGTTTTTGAACATGATCCTGACGCCTTCGTCCGCCGCACTCTGTTTCCAGGGATTGGCGGTTATAAAGTGCATTTCGGCGAGATGGAGCGTTTTTCCATATTGTTTTTCTGTGTCATAGCCGCGCGAAACGTATATTACATTCTCGTCGATATTCTTTCTCACTACGAACCAGGGACCTCCGCTGAGGCCGAGACCCTTGCGCTGTCCTATGGTGTGAAACCAGTATCCGCGGTGTTCGCCGAGTTTGCGTCCGGTCTCTATTTCGACGATTGTGCCAGGGCGTTCGCCTAAATGTCGCCTTATAAAGTCGTTGTAGTTTATTTTCCCGAGAAAACAGATACCTTGTGAATCGCGGCGGAAAGCGTTCGGGAGTTTTGCTTCGGCGGCTATTCGGCGAACGTCGGCTTTTGGAATATCTCCGAGGGGAAAGATCAGATGCTCCAGCTGGCGTCCCGATATACGAGCGAGAAAATCGGTCTGATCTTTGACAGGATCAACGGCTGTCGCCAGCCATTTGAGGCCGTCGGGGTCAATATAGGTGGAAGCGTAGTGTCCGGTTGCTGTCTGTGCGAACTCGCGTCCCCAGCGATCTTCGAAATAACCGAATTTGATTATCGAATTGCACATTATGTCGGGGTTGGGAGTCAGACCGGACTTGACTGTCCGCAGGGCATATTCCATCACGTTGTCCCAGTATTCCTGATGCAGCGACACGACATCGAACGGCAATCCGTATCGTTTGGCTATGAGGGAGCACATTTCGATGTCTTCTTCGGCGCTACAGTCGCCTTCGTCGGTATCGAGTCCTATTCTTATGTAAAACAGATGCATGTCGATGCCCTGTTCTTTAAGTCTGTGAACCGCGACGGCACTGTCCACACCACCCGAAATTAGTACTGCTGTTGTTCCGGGATAATTCATGGGCGTGCTGATTTTTGTGAATTTACAACGCGGAATGCGTTGAGATAGTGATCAACCGGCATGCCTTTGGCCAGTACCTTGTGGTTCTTATTGAGGAAAATCAGAGTCGGACTCTCCCGCAGATCAAAATACAGATCCGCGTCGGGCATTGCACCGACAATCCATGTGTCGGGATATGATTTGACCGCATCCTGCCATTCCTTGTTGTCGGGTTCGCCTGGATAAAGGCTTACGATGGTGAGCTCGCCGTCTTTGAGCAGCTGGTTTGTATTGAAGTCGGCACTCAGGCGTACGCGGGCGAGGTTGCAGTCGCTGCAGTCGGGATCGTTGATGAATATCAGCACAGACGAACCGACGGCGTCTGCGAGGCTGCCGGCGCTACCGTCGGAACGAGTGAATTTGAGATCGGGTACAGTCATGCCGAGGCCTGTGGTTTCCATGATCTGTACCTGCTGGGCAAAGCGCGCTTTCTCTGCTTTTGAAATTTTCTTGTGGCCGGCGGCAGCTTTGGCGAAAGGTAGATATACCTCTTCCGATCGGAACTGCGCCGAGTCGGAGTACAGCCAGTTTTCTGCCATCTCGGCAATGCGGAGGGTGTTGGGACCCGATTTTGCGAATCTGGCTATCAGCCGGTCAATGGAATTATGGACAGTATCGGCCGAAGCATGCGGCATTATCATGATCCATTCGCCGAAAGCCGCATTGAGCTGTTCGGGATGGAGGAATGCCTGCTCGAAATTGCAGCGGTCCCAGAATCGGTTGATGATGAAGTCGCATCGGGGTTGCAGATTCAGCAGCGTGTCCGGCGGGACAGGCCTGGGTATAAGTTCGTTGTCGGCGGCTTTGCCGGTAAGGACGCTCGCCAACAGGCAGGCAATGGATATGATGCAAGTGAATATCTTTTTCATTTTCGGAAATATTTATTACCGCATACTTATTGCGGGATGTCAATGTTTATCCGACAAAATTAACAAAAAAAATACTCCGTTCATAAGAGTGTGTTCCGATTTAACATAAGAGTCTCTTAAATATCTTTTTGAACAGCTTCTTGTTCTTGGTTTTCGGCTGATTGTCATGAAATCTTAAAAGACCTTAAATTCATTCCGGTCCAGATAAAATCTGGCTTCTTCGGCAAGCTGTGAGGCTATTTGCCGGGTGAGGGACGACGGAGTCGCAAGTTCTCTTTCTGCATATTTCAAGGCTTCGTCGGGATATTTGCCGACAAGGTTGAAAAGAAGCCGCAGGCCGGTGTATCGCTTCATTTCGTCATCCGAGGTACAGAGAGTTCCGGCAAGATCGATAGAGTAGGGCAGATGACGCAGGAGGCGGTGGCATAATATGTCGGCAACTTCATGGGAAGGGATCTGCGCGGCCCATGCGATGGCTGTGTCGATATCGAATTCCTCTTGCGGGAAAATCATTGGTGCAAGCAGCATGCTCTCGCGGGTACTCGAGTTTTCCCATAGCCTCCGGGCCAATGCTGCTGAGTGCGGTGTCGAGGCGGCTATTTCGACAAGTTGCGGAAGGTTGAGTCCGAATATGATTCTGAATGGCGAACCGCCACGGCGCAGGGTGTCGGCTATTATACCGTTCCGCATTGCGAAAAAATGCCTTTTCACGGTCTGCATCTCATTGAAGCTTGTTTCTGTCGTTTCCATTTTGAAAAGTCAAAGAAGGTTTGCTGTGCAAAATTACTTCCTTTTAACAAATATTTTTCAGGAGGAACGGTAAAATATTTGGCAGAATGCGAAAATTTGCCTAACTTTGAACAAGAAAAAGGCGCCCTCGCGCCTGCCTATGCAAATTCTATTTATTAATGAATATGTCTAATAACGACTTTAGAAATTTCGCCGTTCATCATCTCGGCATGAACGGTCTGGCACTTGATCAATATGCCTCTCTCAACTCTCGCGCCTCTTCTCCTGTCGCGTCTTATATAAGCCCAACCATTATAGAAGAACGCTCGCTAAATGTCGCCCAGATGGATGTTTTCTCTCGTCTGATGATGGACAGAATCATTTTCCTCGGCACCGAAGTGAACGATTATACCGCTAATGTAATCCAGGCCCAGCTCCTGTATCTCGATTCGGCTGATCCCGGTAAGGATGTGTCGATCTACATCAATTCTCCCGGCGGCTCTGTCTATGCAGGTCTCGGTATTTACGATACGATGCAGTATATACAGAGCGATGTGACCACGATATGCACCGGCATGGCGGCTTCTATGGCGGCTGTGTTGCTTGTGGCCGGCGAAAAAGGCAAGCGTTTCGCTCTGAAGCATTCGCGTGTGATGATTCATCAGCCTATGGGCGGCGCCCAGGGTCAGGCTACCGATATGGAGATTACCGTGAGGGAGATCAAGAAACTCAAGGCGGAGCTTTATCATATAATTGCGGACCACTCCGGCCAGCCTTTTGAAAAAGTGGAGAAAGATTCCGACAGAGACTACTGGATGACCGCTGAAGAAGCTCTGGAATATGGCATGATCGACCGCGTGCTCGTTAAGGCTAATAAGTAATGGCGAAAAAGACTGTTCCACATTGCAGTTTCTGCGGGCGTACCGAGGCTCAGGGCGCAACGCTGCTGCCCTCGCCGCTTGAGGACGCGCATATATGTCTTGACTGTATTGATACCGCGGCATCCATGCTCGGTCTAATAGATGACAGTGAGGAATCACAGCAGAGAGCCACTATTGCGAGAGCAAAGGCTTCCAATAAAGGAAAAGGTGCGAAGACAACTGAAGAAATAGCTGATAAACCGCTGCCAAAGCCTGCCGAGATCAAGGCATTCCTTGATCAGTATATAATCGGTCAGGATCAGGCGAAAAAATATCTTTCTGTAGCTGTTTACAACCACTACAAGCGTCTCTCTCAGATCGGAGACAAGAATGACGTCGAAATCGAGAAGAGCAATATCGTGATGGTTGGGCCTACGGGAACTGGCAAGACTCTTATTGCGCGTACCATCGCCCGTATGCTTGATGTGCCTTTTACAATTGTCGATGCGACCGTGCTTACTCAGGCCGGATATGTCGGTGAGGATATCGAAAGTCTGCTTACGCGGCTTCTTCAGGTTGCCGACTATGATGTCGAGAAAGCCCAGAAAGGTATTGTGTTCATCGACGAAATCGACAAGATAGCCCGCAAAGGCGACAATCCGTCCATCACACGAGACGTCGGAGGCGAAGGTGTCCAGCAGGGCCTTCTAAAACTCCTTGAAGGTTCGGTCGTCAATGTGCCGCCACAGGGTGGCCGCAAACATCCCGAGCAGCCGATGATAGCTGTGGATACAAAAAATATCCTCTTTATATGCGGAGGCGCCTTCGACGGCATCGAGCAGGCTATCGCCCATCGTCTGAACAAAAGTTTTGTGGGTTTCTCAACCGATGAGGCCACACGCCGCATAGAGCGCGACAGCTATATGAGTCATGTGGCACCTCAGGATCTCAAGACATTCGGCCTCATACCCGAGATTATCGGACGACTGCCGATTTTGGCTCATCTGCTGCCTCTTGACCGCGACGCATTGCGCCGTATTCTTACGGAGCCTAAGAATGCCATTGTCCGGCAATATGTCAAATTGTTCGACATGGATGGCGTCAAGCTGACATTTACTGAAGACGCCCTTGATTACATTGTCGACAAGGCGATCGAGTTCAAGCTCGGAGCCCGCGGACTGCGTTCGATTGTCGAGACGGTCATGATGAATTCGATGTTCGATATTCCATCGTCCGACACGAAAGAACTCGTTGTCGATGCCGCGTTCTGTTCCCGTCAGCTCGAGGCAGCCCATTTCGATGCCAATGCCGTCTGACAGATATTAACCTCCTCTAATCCAACCAAACCATGGTGACACAGCAGCAACTTAGCGACGCACTGAAGATGCATTTCGGCTTCGATACCTTCAAGGGACATCAGGAAGCCATAATGCTGAGTCTTCTGGGTGGTCACGATACTTTCGTAATAATGCCTACGGGAGGCGGCAAATCGCTTTGCTACCAACTTCCCGCGCTTATGTGCGAAGGCACCGCTATCGTCATATCGCCCCTCATAGCCCTGATGAAGAATCAGGTGGATGCCATGAGGAATTACAGCGAAAAAGATACGATAGCCCATTTCCTGAACTCGTCGCTTACCAAAGCCGCCATCGATCAGGTCAAGGCCGATGTGGTGGCAGGCCTTACGAAGCTGCTTTATGTCGCCCCCGAATCTCTCACAAAAGAAGAGAACATAGAGTTTCTAAAAACAGTTTCCATATCGTTCTATGCCGTCGACGAAGCCCACTGCATTTCGGAGTGGGGGCATGATTTCCGTCCGGAATACCGCCGGATAAGGCCTATCATCAACGAGATCGGCACGCGCCCTCTCATTGCGTTGACTGCAACAGCGACACCAAAGGTACAACACGACATCCAGAAGAATCTTGCGATGACCGACGCTCATGTATATAAATCGTCGTTCAACCGTGAGAATCTTTATTATGAAGTCAGGCCAAAGACTTCTTCCGTAGATCGCGATATAATCCGTTTCATCAAGCAGCGTCCCGGCAAATCGGGTATCATATATTGTCTTTCACGAAAAAAAGTGGAAGAACTCGCCGAGTTGCTGAGGGTGAACAATATCAGCGCCCTTGCTTATCATGCCGGTATGGACGGCGCTACCCGAAGCGCCAATCAGGACGCTTTTCTGCTTGAGAAAGTAGATGTTATTGTGGCTACGATAGCTTTCGGCATGGGTATAGACAAACCCGATGTCCGCTATGTGATCCATTATGATATGCCTAAATCTCTGGAAGGCTACTATCAGGAAACGGGGCGGAGCGGCCGTGACGGCGGCGAAGGGGTCTGTCTTACATTCTATGCCCGCAAGGATCTCCAGAAGATGGAGAAATTCATGCAGGGCAAACCTGTGGCCGAGCAGGAAATCGGCCGTCAGCTGCTTGCCGAGACGGCGGCTTATGCCGAATCGGCAGTATGCCGGCGTAAAAGCATTCTCCATTATTTCGGTGAAAGCTTCGAGGCGGATAACTGTGGAAACTGCGACAACTGTCTCAATCCTAAGAAAAAAGTGGAAGCACAAGATGATTTATGCGCGGCTTTGGAGACTATCGCCGCTCTTAAGGAAAAATTTAAAACCGAATACATTATCGATGTCATGACAGGTCGGGCTACCGCCGACGTTCGTTCCTATCGCCATGAAGAAACCGAAGTCTTCGGATGTGCGGAAGGTACGGATCCTAAATATCTCGCCTCGGTCATTCGCCAGGCCATAATCGAGGGATATATAGAAAGAGGCATCGAAAATTATGGAATTCTTAAAATCACCGCTAAAGGCAAACGCTTTCTGAACAAACCGGTATCGTTCAAGATTGTTGAAGACAGCGAATTCAGCGAAGAGGCTCCCGATGAGGAAGCTATCATGAAAAGTGGTTCGTCGTGCGCCGCCGATCCGGAGCTGTATGCAATCCTCTCGGCTTTGCGTCGTAAGATTGCAGCCGGCCTCAAGCTGCCTCCGTATGTGATTTTCCAGGATCCGTCGCTTGAGGCTATGGCTACGACATATCCTATCACCTCCGACGAACTTGCCAATATCGTTGGCGTCGGTGTCGGAAAAGCCAAGCGCTATGGCGATGAATTCCTCAAGGTCATACGCACTTATGTAGAAGAAAACGAGATTGAGCGTCCTGAAGATCTGCGGGTGCGTACGGTGGCTAATAAAAGCAAGCTCAAAATAGCGATCATACAGGCGATCGACCGTAAGATTGATCTCAATGAAGTTGCCGAATCAAACTGCCTCGATTTCGATCAGCTTCTCGATGAAATAGAGGCTATCGTTAACGCCGGTACGAGAATTAATATATCTTATTTTATAGATGAGATAATAGATCCTGAAGATCAGGACGATATTTTCGACTATTTCCGCAGTAGCGAAAGCGACAGTCTTGAAGATGCCTACAAAGAACTGTGCAGCGATTTTTCCGAACAGGAAATACGCCTTGTAAGAATTAAATTCCTGTCGGATCTCGGTAATTGACAGATCATGGATATAGATACTCTGAAAGTCCTCTTTGAGAAAACCGCTGGTCATGAACCGGCACATGTTACCGAACTTCCGTCGTCAGGTTCGAACCGACGCTATTTCAGGCTTGCCGGCAGGGATGGCGACAGTCTCATAGGCGTTCTCGGCACTTCTTTGGCTGAAAACAACGCGTTTATATACATGGCAGGTCATTTCGCCGAAAAAGGTCTGCCAGTTCCTGTGGTTGTCGCTGTGAGCGACGACGGCATGGCATATCTCCAGACCGACCTTGGCGATACCGTTCTCTTCAAGGAGATAGAGAAGGGTCGTCTTACCCGTTCATTTTCGAACGATGAAAAAGAACTGCTCGTAAAGACAATCCGTCTTCTGCCGAAAGTGCAGTTCGGTGGCGCTCGGGACATGGATTTCAGCGTATGTTATCCGACTACGTCTTTCGACCGCCGTTCCGTAATGTGGGATCTGAATTATTTCAAATACTGTTTCCTTAAGGCGACCGGTCTGGACTTTGAAGAAGACAAGCTCGAAGACGATTTCCAGGCTATGGCCGATGTGCTTCTGCGGACAGATACCGATACTTTCATGTATCGCGATTTCCAAAGCCGCAATGTAATGATCCGGGATGGTGAGCCATGGCTTATTGACTTTCAGGGCGGACGTCGCGGGCCGTTCTACTATGACATCGCGTCGTTTCTGTGGCAGGCGAAGGCAAATCTGCCCGACAGTCTGCGTCTCGAATTGCTTGACCATTATCTTGAGGAAGTTCAGAACTTTTATCCCATAGGGAAAGACGAGTTTATGGCGTGTCTTCGTCATTTCGTCCTTTTCCGCACGCTTCAGGTACTCGGAGCCTACGGTTTCCGCGGCTATTTCGAGAAAAAGCCGCATTTCATGCAAAGCGTGCCATATGCGATAGCAAATCTTCGCGCACTCCTGACCACGCCGTATGCCGAGTATCCGTATCTCAATAATCTGCTTGTCAAGCTGGTGAATATGAAACAGTTTACCGACGAGATAGGCAAGAAGAAACTTACGGTCAAGGTGCTCAGTTTTGCCTACAAGAAAGGGATTCCAAATGACACGTCCGGTAACGGTGGCGGCTATGTCTTTGATTGCCGTGCAATAAACAATCCAGGTAAATATGACAGATATAAGCCCTTTACGGGTCTTGATGCTCCCGTCATAGAGTTTCTTGAAAATGATGGCGAGGTCACGGAGTTTCTGTCTCACTGCTATAGCCTCGTTGATTCGTCAGTATCCCGATATATTGAGCGTGGTTTTACCAATCTGATGGTTGCTTTCGGCTGTACGGGCGGACAACACCGTTCGGTCTATTGTGCGCAGCATATGGCCGAGCACATAGCCCGCAAATATAATATAAAGGTCGAACTTGTGCATCGTGAGCAGGATCTCCAGCAGACATTCAATATCAAGGAATGAAAGCCGTTGTCTTTGCTGCCGGTATCGGTTCGCGTCTGAAGCCATATACAGATCATCACCCTAAGGCACTTGCCCCTATTGCAGGCAAGCCAATTCTGGGACATGTTCTGGATAAGCTTATCGCCGCGGGGGCTGACGATATAGTCGTGAATATTCATCATTTTCCCGAGCAAATCATCGCTTATCTTTCGCAGTCTTATCCATGTGTCAGGATCAGCGATGAGAGTGCTCTTCTTCTTGACACTGCCGGAGGCCTTGCCAAAATATATCGTGAAGGTGCGTTTTCGGTTCCTCTGTCGGACGATGAACCGGTTATGGTTCATAATGCCGATATATTTACCGATTTCGATCTTCATGAAATGATTTCTTGTCATAAGGAGGGTAGTGCGACCATCCTTGTTGATTCATGTCGTAAATCTTCGCGAGAGCTTCTGTTCGATGGCAGGAAGATGGTCGGCTGGCGAAATCTGAAGACAGGAGATGTCAGACCCGCTGATATAGATCCTGCATTGTTTAGAAGCGCTGCTTTCGGCGGGGTGCATATTCTGTCGGGAAAACTTTTGAGAGATATAAGCAACTATGTCGGAGAGGATCTGCGACCGTGCAGTATTACCGATTATTATATAGATGCATGCTCCGGCACCGATATAATTCCGTTTACACCGTCGCGTCCATTTCGCTGGTTCGATATAGGAACGACGGAAAAATTGGAATATGCGCGCCAATCGGTTGAGTCTTAGTGATATGGCAAAAGGGCGTTTATTTATTTACCTAAAACATTAAAAAAATAGCTCTAAAAATTTGTCATATTAAAAAAAGTAACTACCTTTGCACTACCAAAGTGCTTCGGCACCTCAAGGAGAGGTGGGTGAGTGGCTGAAACCACCGGTTTGCTAAACCGACGATGGGAGCAATCCTATCCACGAGTTCGAATCTCGTCCTCTCCGCAATCAACGCTGGTAATCAGCGATTTACAAAATTTACGCACGAAATTACGCACGATTTTTGATGATCGTGCGTAATTTTTTGTGCGTATTCATGACAATATTTTTAAGTAAACGCGGACGCACTCGATATTGGGTACTTTGGATTTTGAGGGCTGATATGGTTGATGTAAGGGAAGATGTGCCGGATACGGTGATACAGTCGGGGGCAATTCTTAAAAATTGTGATTTAACATATCGATATGGTGTCCTAAATAATCTTTAACCATATAAACTGCAGTGTGATACCCAATTATAAATATCGGCGCATTACATAAAGATTATTAATTGGTCTGTGAATTAATACTTTATGAACGTTTATAAGGGTATATTTGCAATACGATGATGAAGAACCAACAAAATATGCCCCAAATCAGATTTCTTATTGATTATCTGCGGCCCGTGAGCGATGCCCTCTCATACGACCATTATGACCATCCGGAGCGCATAGTGAGTTTGCTATGGGCTAAGGAGAACATAGATATTCTGGCAGACAAGGGATCTCTGGAGAAAGAGCTCTCGGAATCAGTGACTATGCCAGACATGGGCACTAACTTACAATCGCTCTATTCTTGTTTCGCTTTCATCGCTCAGGAATCGAATGAATACCTGTACGGTTTCAATAGCGGAATCTACTTCTATAATGAGTTTTCGTTACGGAGTGGCTATCAGTCTCAACGGGATGAGTATGAAAAGATGATAACAGCCCAGGAAGGTATCGTAGATTCTCTTGATTCCCAAATCGCAGTGTTAGAACAGAAAACCTCAGACGATGGCTTATTCTTTCCTCGGCTGAACAACAGGCGTGAACGACTTGGCATTGAGCGAGAAAAGCTTAATGAACTGTATATCCGTCAGAGTAAACTCAACGAGTATCTGAACATTCTTGATACATGCTATAAGCCAGCATTAGACCGTATCGCTGGACAATGCCGTGCCCTGCTTCCGATTGTTGGAAAATTCTATAAAGAATGGATGTCTGCCAATCCACCGGAAGAGAAACCGTGTAGTGCCAAATCGTCATGGGACGAGTGTCTGAATTACCAAATTCAGACGAATGACAACTCACAACATGATTACTTCAGTCCCAGCCTAATTATCCGGATTTACGAATTGTGTAACGGTCAACAATTTGAGGATTGCAATAGCACAAGGTTTATAGAGGCCCTCAATCTGCGCACAACCGGTTCTGTCCTGAAGATTAAAGAGAGGGAGAAAGTGCGTGTATGCTATCTCATTAACCAGTTGTGGCGTCAGCTACAGAAAGAAGTCAGAGATAAGTGGCTATCGCAGATTCTTAACTCACTCGGCATAAGCCGCAAGTTTTATAATTCAAAGTATAGCATATCGTCTCGTGAATACGAACGTAGTAAGGTCTCAAATATTTTCTACAGAGAACTGTCGGGAATTTTTGCATCCATAGAATTATACTAATTCACAAACTGAATGCAAATATTATCTTTCTCACCTTCAGGTTGGAAAATTATTTTAATACCTTTCTCGCGGGCAATCCTAATGCATTTTTTACCTCTTCGGGAATACTATGTGAGCCAAACGGCACCAAAGTTCCGTCTATATCTAAAAATATAGCTTTTATGTTTTTATTCATTTCTCTTGTTTCTTATAGATCGAAGTTCCGAGGGTGATTTACCGAAATGTCGCTTTACGTATTTGCCAAAGAACGAGAGGTTCTCAAAGCCTAACCTATATGCAATCTCTTTTATTGAATAATCCGTGTTGAACAGATGGTACCGTATGTCCTCGACCGTATATTCATCAATCCACTGCCTTGCTGACTTTCCACTGACTTTCGTGCATATAACAGACAGATATTTAGCTGACAGGCATAATTTGTCAGCATAAAAGTCGATAGGCCGATGCTTTATGTCTTCGT
>CAJKRG010000049.1 GCA_905202215.1 uncultured Porphyromonadaceae bacterium | reverse complement strand
AGCAAAAATACACCAACCTGTGATTTCACATATGTTATTAAACAACCTCTTATAGCCGCTGTACCGGACAAGGCATGCAGCATGCAGGTATGAATTTCGTTTTGAAAGAAAGTTATATAATAGTTATATACGAGACCGCACATAAAATAGCCGCAGAAACAAAACAAGAATAGAGACCGATATAATGTGCAATTCAATGAAAATCGTTACTTTTGTGAAAAATACCATAGATTTGCCATGACACAGTATAATTTCGACGCCATCATCGACCGCCACGGCACGGCAGCTGTCAAAATCGACCGCCTCGATGCAGTCTTCGGGCGTCACGATCTCACTCCTCTCTGGATTGCAGATCTCGACTTCGCCGTATGTCCCGAAATCACAGCCGCTCTCAGCCGACGCCTCTCTCATCCGGTATTAGGATATTTCGAGGCATCCGACGGCTACTGGCAGGCCATCATCGACTGGAACAAACGCCGCCACGGATTCTCGATTTCGCGTCCCGAGCTGGCTTTCGTTCCCGGCGTTGTAAAAGGCATAGCGCTTGCCGTAAACTATTTCACGCGCGAAGGCGACGGAGTGGTCATCCAGCCTCCGGTCTATACACCCTTCCGCACTGTTGTGGAAGGCAACGGACGCCGCGTAGTGGAGAATCCCCTGCTGTTCGACGGAACCACATACCGCATGGATCTCGACGGTCTGCGCCGGATCGTGACCGAACAGAAGCCCAAGATGATGATTCTCTGCAATCCTCACAACCCGATCGGCATACAATGGGACATCGAGACTCTCGCCGAAGTGGGCGCTATCGCCCGTGAGGCCGGAATGGTGGTGGTAAGCGACGAGATTCACGGCGACCTCATGCTCGAAGGCCGCAAACATATTCCTTTTCTTTCGGCCGGACCCGACGCCGAAGCCGTAGGCATTATGCTCGGCGCGCCGTCGAAAACCTTCAACATACCCGGCCTCGTCAGCTCCTGGATGGTAGTGAAAAACCGGGCCTTGCGCGAACCTTATTATAAATGGCTTGAGGTAAACGAATTCACGGCACCCGTCATGATCTCGGCCATCGGAGCCGAAGCCGCCTACCGCAACGGCGAGGCTTGGCTCGACCAGATGCTCGCCTATGTGCAGGAAAACATCGATTTCGTCATCGATTTCGCAGCACGACGCATACCGGGCCTTAAGGTGATACGCCCGCAGGCCTCTTTCCTCCTCTGGCTCGACTTCCACGGGCTTCATATGTGTCATCGCGAGGTAATGGATCTTCTTCTCGACAAAGCCCATCTCGCCCTCAACGACGGCACCATGTTCGGTCCGCAGGGCGACGGCTTCGCACGCCTTAACGTCGGCGCACCGCGATCCGTACTCGCAGGCGCGCTCGAAAGCCTTGAAGCAGCCGTGTGCTCCACCGTCAAATCATAACTCCTTATGGATATCCGCATTCTCCCGCCCGACGGCATTCTTGAAACTACAGTCGATCTGCCGCTCAGCAAAAGCATAAACGCCCGGGCCATAGTCATGGCCCATCTCTCGGGCAGTGCCACCGCCCCCGTTGCTTGCGCCGACACCGAGACGCTCGCCTCCATCCTCGCCGAGCCTCGGCTCGAAGGTACAGTCGACGTAGGACCCGCAGGCACGGCCATGCGCTTCCTTACCGCCGTGGCCGCCGCCACTCCCGGCACCTCGTGTGTACTCACCGGCAGCGAGCGAATGCTGCACCGTCCCATAGGCCCGCTCGTCGATGCTCTCCACGCCCTTGGGGCCGATATTAGCTACGAAGGCGAAAACGGCTTCCCGCCCCTGCGCATCGCAGGGCGCCCTCTGCACGGAGGCCGCATAGCGATCGATGCCTCGGTAAGCTCCCAGTTCATATCGGCTCTCATGATGGTGACACCTCTGATGGAGGCGCCGCTCGAAATCGAACTGAAAGGAATGGTCGGCTCGCTGCCATATATAAAGATGACTGCCGAAATGATGCGCCGCCGAGGCGTGCGCGTCGAGACCGAACCGCTCCGGATATACGTCGACAACACACCATACCGTAACGCAGACCTCAACGATGCCGAGCCCGACTGGAGCGCCGCGGCCTTCTGGTATGAAATAGCCGCCCTGAGTGCCGGATGGGTCACTCTTACGGGACTGCGCGACGATTCTATTCAAGGCGACAGCGGCGAAGCCGCCCTTTTCGAAAAACTGGGTGTACTGACCGAGTTCAACGGCGAAGGCGCCGAGCTATCCGCCACTCCCGAGCTATTCAACAGTCTCGATGTCGACATGTCGGGCATGCCTGATGCCGTACCGGCATTGGCTGTTACGGCTTGTATGGTGGGGGTTCCGTTCCGCTTCAGCGGTGTAGGAGCACTTCATGACAAAGAATGCGACCGCCTCGAAGCTCTCGCAAGAGAACTCGGCAAACTCGGCTTCCCGCTCGAAATCGAAGTCTACGGCACCGTCCTGACCTGGGACGGACGACGACGCCCCGTACACGAACTCCCCGTTTTCGATACCTATGGCGACCACCGCATGGCGATGGCGCTCGCGCCTATCGCCATATTCGTGCCCGGAATCGTGGTCCGCGACGCCGATGTCGTCGCAAAGTCATATCCCGACTTCTGGAATCATCTCAAGGAGGCCGGCTTCACGCTTCTCGATCCGTCCGAACCCCTACCCGAAACCGCCGAGTGATGTTGTCGCTATATCTCATCGCAGCAATAGCAGGAGTCGGCGCACTTCTCTACCTCGAGCACCGCAGCTACCTGCGCCGCAAAGCGGCCGAAGAGTATACGGAAAAGCCCGTAGAGACACCCCAAGAGAGCGCCGGAACCGAGGCCGACAGCGAAGAATGCTGCGGCATGCATATCACATGCGAGCGCGATTCGCTCCTTGCGGCCATATCTGAAAAAATAGAATACTACGACGATGAAGAACTCGACCGCCACGCCGGCCGCCAGCCCGAAAGCTACTCGGACGACGAGATCGAGGAATTCCGCGACATCCTTATCACTATGAGGCCCGAAGACATCGCCGGATGGGTCCGCAGCCTACAGCTCAGAAACATAGCTCTGCCACAGGCCGTGCGCGACGAACTTATCATGATAGTAGCCGAGGCACGCTCGGCCGCAGTCCACAATGCTTGAATATTTCGAATACTCCTTTTTCCGGCAGGCCATAGCCGGAGTGGCGCTCATAAGCATATGCGCCGCAATAATAGGTACATATATAATATCGCGTCGAATGGTCGCCATATCGGGCGGCATTACACACGCATGCTTCGGAGGCCTCGGCCTCGGATATTTTCTCGGGATAAGCCCGGTGCTCACGGCAGCTGTCTTCGCTGTCGGATCGGCACTCGGCGTCGACTGGCTCTCGCAGCGCTTCCGCGTGCGCGAGGATTCGGCCATTGCCGTGGTATGGGCTTTCGGCATGGCCCTCGGCGTGCTGTTCGTGTTCCTCACACCCGGATACGTGCCCGAACTCAATTCTTTCCTGTTCGGAAATATACTGACCGTATCCACAGGCGACCTATGGGCATTCGGAGCATTCGCCATAGTACTTGGAGCTTTCTTCGCATGGCAATACCGCAACATAGTAGCCACGGCCTTCGACCGCGATTTCTCAGCCGTAATAGGTCTTCCGGTGCGTATGATAACGATAGTCATGACCGTTCTGACAGCCGTATGCATTGTCCTGACCATACGTCTTGTCGGCATTATGCTGCTCATGTCCATGCTGTCGCTGCCCATCATCACTGCCGAGGTATTCTTCCGCCGCTTCGGCACCGTAATGGCGGCCTCCGGAGTCATTTCGCTCGTCACCTCGCTTACAGGCCTGTTTCTGTCGACTGTCATCGACGTGCCCTGCTCCGCCCTCATCGTCCTCACGATGGTCGCAGTCTTTATCGGCGCCCGCATCGTTGCCGCTTTCAGATAATAGGAGCTTGTTTAGAGGGTGTCTCATAATATCTGTTAAATCACAGATTGGTGTATTTTTGTTTAAATTGCACATTGTGAAGAGGGAGCATAGCGGTGGCTATGTGACCGATGAACGATGGGCAAGTTAACAAAAAGACGCCAAGATGGTGCTAATGTTAAAAAATGCCCGTTTTCATGTCAAATCAACATATTAGCCATGGAGGTATCAAAGGCTTCGCCTCCAAAAATTCTGAGTGTCTTTATCTCTTCGCCTCAGTCACATAGCCACCGCTATGCTCCCTCGCCTCAGATATAAATCCATCTCAGAATTTTTGGTCTGTGGTTTAACAGATATTATGAAACACCCTCTTAATAACCTATAAAAAATCGGCGTTCCCCGCACAGGAGACGCCGATTATTCATATCTACGGGACAGAGTCCGATTACTGCATGCCGCTGACAGCCACCGACGGATCGATTTTCGCAACCAGACCCTGGAGCACCTTGCCCGGGCCGAGTTCAACGATCTCGGTGGCACCGTCGGCAATCATGTTGCGGACGGTCTGTGTCCAGCGCACGGGAGCGGTGAGCTGTGCCACGAGATTGGCCTTGATCTCGACAGGATCGGTGTGTGGAAGTGCGTCGACATTCTGATATACGGGACATACGGGCACATGGAACTCTGTTGCCTCGATGGCGGCGGCGAGTTCGGCGCGTGCTGGCTCCATGCAGGGCGAATGGAAGGCACCGCCTACCTTGAGCTTGAGCGCACGCTTGGCGCCGGCGGCCTTGAGAGCCTCGCATGCGGCGTCGATAGCGCCCACCTCGCCCGAAATGACGAGCTGTCCGGGGCAGTTATAGTTGGCGCAGACGACAACGCCGTCAATACCGGCACATATTTCCTCAACCTTTTCGTCGGGGAGGGCAAGCACTGCGGCCATAGTCGACTCGGTAAGCTCGCACGCCTTCTGCATTGCCTGGGCGCGGGCACTGACCAGACGCAGACCGTCCTCAAAGCTGAGGGCGCCGGCGGCTACAAGTGCCGAAAATTCGCCGAGCGAGTGACCGGCCACCATATCGGGACGGAATTCGTCGCCGAGGCTCTTGGCCAGAAGTACGCTGTGGATAAAGATGGCGGGTTGGGTGACGGCTGTCTTGCGCAGATCCTCGTCGGTTCCGGCAAACATGAGGTCGGTTATGTTGAACCCAAGTATTTCGTTGGCTTTTTCAAAAAGTGCGCGGGCCTCGGCATTGTTGTCGTAGAGTTCCTTACCCATTCCGACAAACTGCGCTCCCTGACCCGGGAATACATATGCTTTCATTTCTGAGTGGTTTATAAATTACCTTAAAAACAACGCAAAGTTAGGAATTTTCGCCGAATTATCACTAACTTTACGTTCAAATACAAGCATACAGATGAACACTACGCTTTTTATACCATTATTTCTCGGCAATCTCAGAGGCTGGGAATGGATTATCATATTTCTGGTGATTCTGCTGCTTTTCGGCGGTAAAAAAATCCCCGAACTCATGCGCGGTCTCGGAAAAGGCGTTCATTCCTTCAAAAAAGGCATGCAGGAGGCTAAAGAGGAAATGGAGCGTCCCCTTGACGACGAACCCGCTCACAAGGAAACTCCACGCGGCAAAGACAAAGACTGAACCGCACAAACGACGCCGCTACAATCTCAACACCGGCATGGCGCCCACCGTCATGCCCCGATCTCTCCTGATATCCTAACCTAATCTCCTGACCTAAATGGCGCAAGCCGAAATGACATTCTGGGATCACCTCGACGATTTGCGCCGGGTATTGTTCCGCATATTCATAGTTGTGGCCGTGCTCGGTGTGGGCGCTTTTGCGGCCATGCCATGGATATTCGGCAACGTCATAATGGCTCCGTGCAATCCAGGATTTCCCACATACCGCATTTTCGACTCGATAGCGGGCACAGATACCGCCGCCGGATTCAGTGTCGATGTGGTGAGCCTCGAACTGGCGTCGCAGTTTTTCATCCACATGTCGGCCTCATGCTGGGTAGCCTTTGTCATCGGTTTCCCTGTCATAATCTATCTCCTTTGGGGATTTATAGCGCCCGGGCTTTACGAACATGAGCGACGGGGCGTCACCAAGGCTTTCATATTCGGTAATATAATGTTCTATCTCGGCATGGCCGTAGGATACTTCCTCGTGTTTCCTCTTGCCGTGCGCTTTCTTGCCACATATACGCTCAGCGAGACTATACGTCCCGTCGTGTCGCTCGACTCCTACATGGACAACTTCTTCACCATTCTCCTCATGATGGGAGCCGTGTTCGAATTGCCTCTCCTGGCATGGATCCTCGGCAAGATGGGCCTCCTTGACCGCCGCTTCTTCAGCCGCTACCGCCGCCATGCCATCGTTGTTCTCCTCATCATCGCCGCGCTTATCACGCCCACCGGCGATCCCTTCACCTTATTCTTAGTATTCATACCAATCTACGCCCTGTGGGAAGGCAGCGCACGTCTTGTCCCCGCAGGCTCTCCCGACCATGACTAAACACCGCCGTATCGGCCTTCTGCCGCAGATAGCCATCGCTATTGTCCTCGGCATAGGCGCCGGATTCATTATGCCCGCATGGGCTTCACGCTGCTTCGCGACCTTCAATTCGCTCTTCAGCTCGTTCCTCGGGTTCACCATACCTTTGCTTATCGTAGGCTTTGTGGCTCCCGCGATAGCCGATATAGGGCGCCGCGCAGGCGCAATGCTCCTCGCGACCGTCGTCATAGCCTATCTCATGACATTCGGTTCGGGCGCCCTCGCCTACCTCACCTCGGCTACACTATTCCCATCGATGATAGAACCCGACAGCTATATTGCCGCCGAAATGGCCGCTACCGGCAGTCCGGCGCCCTACTTCACCGTCGACGTTCCCCCGCTCATGGGTGTCACATCGGCGCTCGTACTGGCGTTCGTACTCGGCTTCGGCTGCGCCATGCTACCCTCTGCAAAGTCACTCAAGGACGTTCTCGACGGCTTCCGCGACATCATACGCCTCGTCATCGACAAGGCAATCATACCCCTGCTGCCAATCTACATCTTCGGCATATTCCTCGACATGACAGTAAGCGGCAAAGTAGGCCCTGTACTGCTAACCTTTGTCAAGATAATCGCGGTCATATTCTGCCTTCACGTCGGCGTCCTCATACTCCAGTACTGCATAGCCTCGCTCTTCTCTCGTAAAAACCCCTTCAAATGCCTCTGGACAATGATGCCGGCTTATTTCACGGCTCTGGGCACACAGTCGTCGGCCGCCACAATTCCCGTGACACTCGAGCGCACAGTCGCCATGGGTGTAGACCGGGATGTGGCCGGATTCACGGTTCCGCTCTGCGCCACGATCCACATGTCGGGCTCGACACTCAAGATCGTATCATGCGCCCTCGCCCTGATGATACTTCACGGCATGCCATATGACTTCGGCATGTTCGCCGGATTCATAGCCATGCTCGGCATCACCATCATAGCCGCCCCGGGAGTTCCCGGAGGCGCAATCATGGCCTCCCTCGGCCTCCTGACCTCAATCCTCGGATTCTCCGACGCCGACAACGCCATGATGATAGCCCTCTACATAGCCATGGACAGCTTCGGCACCGCCTGCAACATCACCGGCGACGGCGCCATCGCCCAAATCGTCGCCCGCCTCTTCCGAAAGAAATAAGCTATTAAATAAAATAAGCGGGTGTGTAATAATAATCTTTATGAAGCAGTAGCCGATAAAAATATTATGACACACCCACTTTATTGGTTTAGCCCGTATAATCAATTATAGCTATAGGTCAGCGGGAAAGAGCGTCCCATGATCGTAAGGTGCTCTGTTTTTATGTAACCTTCTTCGTCAAGAACAAATTTGATTCCTACTGTCTGTTTGTCGGTTTCCACACCGTCGCTTGTATAAGACTTTTCAACTGTTGTGACAGATTCCGGAAGATAGTCGGGATATTTGCCCAGCAAACCGGCCCGGAACAAAAACGCATACATATTGCCCCAATACCATATTTGGCGTTGCTTTTGCACACTACTGTTATTACTATACGAAAAGCTAATTGTCGACTGATAGCGGTGATCTGTATCATGATCATCTGTAAAAATACTTAAAAGCTTTCCGCCGTCCCATTTGAAATTGAGTTCCGCGCCGTCAGAAGCCAGCATACTCTGAACATAGCCATTATTGTATTTCACCGTGCAGCTTCCTTCATCGTCGTTGAAATGCGTGATATAGCCTTCAGAGTTTGTCTGTATATTCCTCCATGCATATGGCTCACCATCGTTCATGAGAATCGTGCGATTATCATAGTCGAACTTGGCGGATATTTCCATAAACGGGTCATGGTAAGCGACCAGCCGCCCTAATGTATCATACTGGAATTCGACATTGCCGCCGTCAAACGCATCTCCCAGGCTTGGAATCGAAATAGATTTCAATTGCAGTTCCGGAGACTCCCGGCCAAATACGAAAGTATAGTAGTTTTCACCGAATACGGGGAAAGCTACCATGTCGTTAAACAGCCCTATATATGGAATCGCGGTATATGTCTCTCCCTCCTGAAGATTCGAGAATGTAGAGGAAATGCGGGCGGAGCCGCTTTCAGCCAGAAATTCCCACCACGAGGGATATGTCACGCCCGGGATAAGCTTTTCATCCTTTACAGGCGTACGCCCGTCGGGCTTGCCTCCGCGATAAAGACTGTAGCCTAACGATACCGGCATGATCAGATCTCCTGTAGGCAGACAGGACAGTACCGTGCTCCCGGCAGGCACATTATCGCGGTGAAGCCATGCCGTATATGTCGGAGGAAGATACAGATCCTTGAAATTCTTTGTAAATTTAATCAAAGGGCTATCCAGGCTTACGTTCCACCCGAAAAGACTAAAGCCTGTATTAAAGTAAAGACCGGCCTCGCCGATAATGGAGATAGGAGTATGGTAAATATCAACCGGATTCCTGAAATCAGTCGAGACCTCTGAATGCAGACAGGTATGGAAGTCGCAGTATAGCTTCGGTCCCTGAACAGCTATCTCTTTTTTCCAGATTTTAAAGGAAGGATGGATTCTGAGACCGAATCCCGCATCACCTTCTACCGTAAAATCATTAATCGGACCGAATACTACGGTATCTTTTATCTTGTCAGGCACAGTCACATCATCTATATATGTAGACACCCGGTTATGATCCATGCATATACGGAAATCATATAGAGGTACACTCATCCTTACGCCGGTCGACAAGCGGGCTCCCGCCTGAAAGATCGGATATAAGCTCGCAGATATATCTTCGTGGATATACAGCGGCACCGGCCCTATGATGATACATGCACCCACTACAGGCACGGCACATATTTCGTAATGCGTCACATCGAAATTCAGGCCAAGAGTACCCTGCAGACCTAAAGAGCCCGACAAGTCAAGAGTCGGTTTAAACGCAAATTCAAAATACTGCTCCCGGCTGTCGATAGAAACCCGTCCTTCTATCATAAGCTTGGTCTCTCCTTCGAAACTTAATCCGCCGTTGATCGCATCAGGGCCATAGACCGCAGACAATGAACCGGAATGAGAGAATACGGTATATTTATACTCTCTCTTCACAGGCCCCGAATCCGTCTCTATCTTACGATATACAATGGGTACGTCGCGGCAGACTATCTCATTGAAAAAATCATCGATTGATTCATCCGCATCATCACTCAGTGTCACTTCCCATTCCTGCATGTCGGCGCGTCCGGTCACACTTTTCGGCTCTACAGATCTGACCGTACCCATACACCCCTCGGCAAGCATATTGATTTCCCCCATTGTATAAGGAGAATATATTATCTTGTCGCCGGGCTGCGGCAGACGGTCTTTATCGCCTTCGAACACAAGCACCGTCTTTGTATCATCAAATGACTTAAGGTGTTTGAGCTGATATGGCGTTAGAAACTTCACATCCTCCTTGAGAATAACCGAGGTAGTCGCATCGCTGAAATTTCTCAGATGCTCCTGATAATAATCGTCCTCGACTACATCGATGATAGGAATATCGGGATTAAGCTGCGACGGATCATCTATGATGATATCATTTTCGCCACAGGCAGCCATTATGACTACAGCCGCCAGCGCAAAAAACAGATTTAATATCTTATTAATTGGTTTCATTTTCTGCTATGCGTTTATTTTCAGAACACTAAGGCGATATAGGCCCGTATGCCGTTGAATTTGACCTTTACCTTCTCGTTTGCGGAATCATCATCCGGATCTGTAAAATCTCCGAGTATATTTTTATGACGGGCAGTACCGAAGCGCCAGTCAACACCCAGACCGATCTTACGATAGTTTATAAGAAGACCACCGGTAGCACTGTTGAGAAATCCTCCGTTGAAGGTATCGCTGTCATACATCATCGATACGCCGGGAGCATATCGGAAGTATGCATGCAGCGACGAATGACGACATATATTGAAATTAATTCCCAGACCGGCCTGTATGGTGATCTCAGCCGCATGGATCGTCACGCTTTCGTTACGTTCGGGATCCAGCATACTGATGTAATTCACCTTATAATTGGAATAATTCAGATCGGTCCACGCCGCTTCTATCCCGAAGCGCAGACGCCCTGCGATAGGCTTGTGAAGATAATATGTCTTCGCAGAGGTAAGACTGAATCCCAGATCACTTGAAATGTCGGGAGAATTACCCTGTTTCATTGTCGTGTGCGCGAAGCCTATATTCAGGAATTTCGACGGCGCTTTAAAAGCCTTTTCCACATGTTCTTCCGCACACACCGGAGGACATGCGGCCGCGAACGCAAGAACGACAGCGATGAATAAATTTAAGAAACGTTTCATGTGTAAACAAAAAAAGGAATAATAATGATTCGCCGCCAGCTCCTCTCCGGGGCGAGTACTGATAATGAATGGTGGTTCGACAAAAGCGTAGAAATCTACATCTGGCGGTCTCTGCGTGATACAGCTCAGTAAATTATCATATTCAGCTCAGCAACAGCACGGATAAAGCTTGGTGTTGCAAAAGTAATAAATCCGCGGCAAATATGAAACACTAATTAGCTTTTGTGTGAAAAAATATTTATTTCACAAGTTGGCACAAAAAAAAGCTGCGAAACATCGGTGAAGACATTTCGCAGCCGCTGTGCTTTGATGTATGTGGCTTAGAGGCCGAGTTTGGTGCGTACCATGGGGGTCACGTCGGTAACATCGGTACCGGTGTAGAGAAGGAGACCTTCGTTAGGCATGATGAAAGTATATCCGCCTTCAGCACCCACAGCCTTGATGGCGTCGGTCAGTTTCTGCTGGATAGGAGTCGAAAGCTGCTGTTCGAGCTTGGCGAGATCCTGCTGTGCTGTTTCACGGAACTGCTGAACCTTGGCATAGCGGTCCTGCACTTCCTGAAGGCGACGCTCTTTGATAGAGGCGGGTGTATTTGCGTCTTCCTGGATAGTCTGATAGTCGGCATATAGTTTGTTGACCTCTTCCTGAAGCTTCATGAATTCATCTTCATATTTCTTGGAGGTTTCCTGAAGCTGAGTCTGCATCGCTGTGGTCTCGGGCATTGCAGTGAAGACAGATTCGATATCCACGACACCGAATTTCTGAGCCATTGCGCTCATAGGCAGAGCCACGGCAATGGCGAGAAGGATTTTCTTGAACATATTATAGCGTTTTAGTTTTTTGATTTATCGTATAGATTGCAAAGATACTGAATTTAATTAGAATATCCCAATTTGGCAAGCACCTCGTTGCTGACGTCGATACGGGGTGAGGCATAGATGATGTCGGACGACGATGCCCTGTCGAAAATGGTCTGGTAACCTCTTTCTTCAGCAACTTTCTTGACTGCATTGTAGACCTCGTCCTGAATCGGTTTCAGAAGTGTCTGACGCTTCTGATATAGCTCGCCTTCGGGGCCGAAATATTTATAGCGGAGTTCGGTCGCGGCCTTTTCCTTTGCCACGATCTCCTCCTCGCGCTTCTTTACCTGTTCTTCTGTAAGAAAAACCTTGTCGGAGAGATAATTCTGATACATTGTCTCGGCCTCCTTGCCGACGGCCTCGACTTCTTTCTGCCAGCGTTGCGAGAGCTGATTGAGCTGTTCGTTGGCCATCTCATAGGCCGGAACATTCTTGAATATGTACTCCATATCGACCAGAGCGAACTTCTGGGCCGAGGCGGCGAGCACTGAAGCGACCGCTACAAGGAGAACGACGGCTATCTTCTTCATATATGTTTCTTTAAGAGGGTTTATACTTATAGACACCCGAGAAAGAAAAAGGTTTATTCCTGAAAGTGTCGTACAGCCGAGAATTAAGTTAAAAGTGTTAACCGATCAGAATTCCTGGCCGAGAATGAAGTGGAAGTGGCTGCCCCCACGCTCGCCGAAGACACGGTCGAAACCATAGGCCCAGTCGATACCCATCAGACCGACCATCGGCAGCTGGATGCGCACACCGGCGCCGGCGCTGCGCTTGAGTTCGAAGGGATTAAACTGGCTGACAGATGTCCAGGCGTTGCCCGCCTCGAGGAAGGCGAGGGCGTAGATGGTTGTCGATTGCTGGAGCATGAGCGGGAAGTGGAGTTCGAGGCCCATGCGGGTATAGGCATAGCCCTCGGAGCGCCATGGCGTAAGCGAACCATTGTCGTAACCGCGGAGAGCGATGGTTTCGGTAGCGTAGGTGTAGGAGCCGCTCATACCGTCGCCACCGACATAGAACGTCTCGAACGGCGATTTGAGATACTTGTTGTAGCTGCCGAGAAGACCGAAGTCGAAACGGGTCATGAGCACGGGCGTCCACTGCTGGTTGGTCGACAGCGGAGTATATGTACGGCTCTTGAAGCGTAGTTTCCAGTATTCGATCCAGCGGTAAAGTTCCTTGTTGGCCTGGTCGCGTACTTTTGTTGTGGACTCTGTGGAATTAGCCAGTTCGGTGAGTTTCTTCCAGTCTTTCTTTCCGAAGAGAGAAGCCGGAGGAGTCATCTGGAGACTGAGCTGGAACGAAGATCCGCTACGGGTATATATCGGGTTGTCGATAGACGTACGCGAAAGGGTAAGCCCGAGAGTAAGCGAGTTCGACGTACCGTTGTTCATCAGGAAGAGGTAGTCCCAGTTCTTGAGGTAGTACCAGTTGTAGCCGATTTCGGCGGTGAAGGTAAACCAGTCGTCGGGCCATTTGAGGCGCTTGCCGAAGCCGACATTGATACCGACCATCTGGAGCACCTTGTTCGGGTCGAGCGAGTTCTGGTAGCTGCTCTGGTAATAGTCGTTATAACCATAGCCGGGATAGTAACCGTAGCCGCTGCCCCACAGCGAGGAGTTGGCCCACGAACGGTTGTAGAACGACGAGTTCACACCTGTCTGACGGCTGTAGTAAGCCGACACCGAGAGGCTGTTGGGTCGTTTGCCGCCGAACCATGGATCGAGGAACGAAATGGCATAGCTCTGATAGTAGCGGGCATTGGTCTGCGCGCTGATCGAGAATGTCTGGCCCTCGCCCTGCGGAATAATTCCGCGGTAAGTGCTGGGATAGAAGAGATTCTTTATGGAGAAGTTGGTGAATTTGAGCTGAAGTTTACCTATGATACCGGTCTGACCCCAGCCGAGCGAGAACTCGATCTGGTCGTTGGCCTTCGATTCGAGATTGAGAGCCACATCGACCGTACCGTTCTCTTCGTTAGGCACAATGTCGGGCACCATGTTCTCAGGGTTGAAATGACCGGTCTGTGCGATTTCGCGCATGGAGCGCATAAGGTCGCTCTTGCTGAAGAGAGCGCCCGGACGCACGCGGAGTTCACGGCGGATCACCTTTTCATAGAGACGGTCGTTACCGTTTATGGTCACATTGTTGATGCGTGCCTGAGGGCCTTCCATCATTCGCATTTCGAGAGATATGGAATCGCCGTCGATTTCGCGTTCGATAGGAATGAGCTGATAGAACAGATAGCCGTGGTCCATATAAAGGCTCGACACGGCATCGTCGTCCGTAGTGAGTCGTTTTTCGAGCTGTTTCTGATTATAGACATCGCCGGGCTTCATATCAAGATAGGCATTGAGCACCTCCGTGGGATAGATGGTGTTGCCCACCCAGTTTATGTCCTTGATGAAGTACTGCTTGCCTTCCTCCACGTCGATATATACGTCGACGGTATTTTCGTTATAGGGCACAACGCTGTCGGCCAGAATCTTGGCATCGCGATAACCTTTCTCGTTATATTTCTCGAGTATGCGGTTGAGGTCGTCGTGATAGTCGTTCTCGACAAATTTCTTCTGGCTGAAGAGTTTGAGGAGGTCGGTTTTCTCGTTGGTTTTCTTCATGGTGCGCTTGATGGCGCGGTCGCTTAGCACCTCGTTGCCGTCGATATAGATCTTGTGCACCTTCACCTTCTGATGCTTGTCTACCACGATATCTACGAACTGCTCGTTATCGTTCGAAAGGTCTTCGCGCAGATTCACCTTCACGGTCACATTGCCGAAGCCTTTGTCCTTGTAGTACTTCTCGACGATAGCCTGCGTGCGGTTCACCATATTGCGGGTGATAGTATTGCCCTTGACGAGCTGCAGACGCTCCTGAAGGTCTTTCTGCTCGCCTTTCTTCGCACCGACATAGTTCACGGCCGAGATTCGGGGCTGTGTGCGCAGCACGATCTTGAGCCATGCCTTGTCGCCGACGGTCTTTTCAAGCTCTATGCGGGCCTGGGCAAAAAGAGTCTGGCGCATCAGTCGTTTTACGGCGTTGGTGATGTCGTCGCCCGGTATTGTCACGCGCTCGCCGACCTTGAGGCCGGCATAGCCGAGAATAAGCACATCCTCGTAGTTGGGCGCGCCTTCCACACTGATACCGGCGATCTCATAGGTCCGCGGCATGGCGGTGTAGAGAACCGTCGGGTTGTAAATAGTGTCGGCAGGAGTCTGGGCAGCCGTTTTCACGGATACCGCAGAAGCGATGAACAATGCCAGAAGTAGAAGTATTCGTTGTTGCATGGGTGGATAATGGTCGGTTCGTTTAGCCGGCATGGCGCCGGGTCAGCTATCGAGTATCTGTTCGCCGGTGAGACCGAAGCGCCGCTGGCGCCGCTGGAATTCGGCGATGTTGTTTCTGAAATCTTCCCGGCTGTAGTCCGGCCAGAATGTCTGGTTGAAAATCAGCTCGGTATAGGCTATCTGATAGAGGAGAAAATTACTTATACGGGTATCGCCGCCGGTGCGTATGAGTAGATCCGGATCCGGAATACCGGCGGTTGTCATTGCGCACGAAAGCGTCTCTTCGTCAATATCGGCGGGGGCGAGCGTGCCTTCGGCCGCCTGACGGGCCAGACTACGGGCAGCCTCGACAATTTCCCAGCGCGACGAATAGCTCAGCGCCAGGATAAGGCGGAGACCGGTGCAGTGCGCCGTATCGGCCATGCAGCGTTCGAGCCGGGCGGCAGCTTCGGCAGGCATGCGCGAAAGCTCTCCGATGGCGCCGAGACTCACGTTGTTCTTTATAAGATCTGGAGTCTCGCGCTCAATGGCCGTGACAATAAGGTGCATCAAAGCGTCGACCTCTTCTTTGGGCCGGTTCCAGTTCTCGGTCGAGAAGGTGTAGAGCGTAAGATATTTCACGCCAAGCGCCGAGGCCTCCTCGGTGATACGGCGTACCGTAGACACGCCTTCTACATGGCCGGCGGTACGCTCCATGCCGTGCGACTGCGCCCAGCGGCCGTTGCCATCCATGATGATGGCTACATGCGCGGGTATGCGGTTCAGGTCGAGTGTCAGTGATTCGGTCATATATATCAGGAGAGAATTTAGTCTACATAATGGCAGGTTTCGCACCGTGGCCCGAATTCATAGGAAATTCCCACGGTGAGACGCGAAAACCAGTCGGTATTCTTATAAAATGCTGTTTTGATCTGATTGAGATCGGAAAGATCGGGGCCGTCAACATGATCGCCGAAAGCCTTGGTCATGCTGAATTCGAGACCGAGATTTACGCGAGGGGCGGCCTTGAACTTCAGCCCCACGCCAAGAGGCACCGTAGGAGCCGCCGAGGTCTTGCCTCCCGAAGAAGCCACACAGACGCCGACACCGACAGCCAGATATGGCGTCCAGCGGCGAAGGCGCTTGTAGGTTTCGCCGATACCATAGGGAAAGAAATTGAACTCGCCCCTGACATCAAAGGCATATACCTGCGACGTGAAGCTGTATTGCACGCCGCCGGGCAACACATCGCTCATATCGGCCGTATTGCCGCTGAGACCAAGCGTGGAGAGCACACCGCGCACAGCCCAGCGGGTGTCAGGAAGCCAGCGCATCGACAGTTCGCCGGTAAAACCGGGATGACTGTACATATTGGCACGGTTGGCATCGCCTATATAGCCGCTCATGCCGAGTTCGGCGCCTATATCGAATTTATATGGAGCCGACTGGGCATAAAGCCCTGCCGCGCACAGCGACAGCGCTACCACCGCCATCAGGCGGCGGCAACCGGAGAGTGCCATTTGCGCGGACATCGACATTTCTTTTACTGGATAGGTTTGAAAGTAAGCCGATTCAGAGTGGCTCGCCAGAGTGTATCGTAGAATTCGTCCTCGCGGTTATATCCTCCGAAAAGATAAATGAAAGGACATTCCCAGGTCGTGACGGGTTTGGTGGCACGGCTGACGGAAACGGCCTCCTCCTGCATCACAATCATTCCTGCGGGGAGCGTATAGGCGAAAGGCATATCTGTCCAGCCCGAAGCCGAACGCGATCCGAGAGTGGTTTCCTCGACAAAGGCCTGTGCGCCGTAGAAAGGAGGCACATAGTCAGGAAGCTGCATCAGATCGGCGGCCTTGGCCCATGTCAGACCGTAGTCGGTAGATACGTATACGCTGTCGTTGACAACATCGTCGGTATCGATACCGCCGACAGCCATTATGAGGGAGTATTCGGTTGCGACAAGTGTATTCGATGTGCGGAATGCATAGAAAGGCATGAGCGTCACACCGCGGAGAGGAAGAGCGAAGTTTCCGTTAAGTTGCGCCCAGTTCGCGCCGTCGTAAGCCCACACGGCACCCGTGAACGCACCGTCGGCACGGACACCGCCGACCATCACGGCCTGACTGGTACCGCTGAGCGGGAAGGTAAAGTCGACAAGCTGCGAAGTGCCCGTCACAGGCATTCCGGCCGGCATCGGGGTTCCGTCGCAGCCGCCTGCGGGATAGCGGGTATAGGTCCATGAGCCTCCGTTGACGACATTGCCGAGCACCGCATCGCCCACACAGCCGTAGATGTTCGACCAGCGGCATGAGGTGTCGGTCCAGGTGCGGCCGCCATCGGCCGAGCGATAGAGAGCGCCGCCCTCACCGAGTATATAAAGCGCATCCGAAGAGCCTGTGAAGGACTCGAGCACGGCGCCTGCCGGCAGTGCGGGAACCGAGTATTCCCACTGGTCGGCAAACGCATGCGCTGTATGTGCCATACACCACGACGCGCCGTCGGTCGTAAGGCAATAGAGACCGTCGGCGGTGCTCGCGGTACGCTGTCCGGTGAGATCGGTCAGCGACGAAGGCAGCGTGCGGAATGCGGCCTTGTCCCATACGAGCGAATCGCTCACAAGCTTATGCACATTGACAGTGATGGTATATCGGCGGCTGACAAGACCGTCGGGCGACTTCACGTCGAGATAAACAGGATTCGTGAAGTCGATGGTATCGCCGGGATTGGTGAGATAGTCGTGAACCGACTCTTCCGCCGAGCCGTTGGCCGGAACAGTCAGCGTGGCGATCGATACAGTCTCGAGCATACGGATACGCGGCACAAGTTTGTCGACCTTGGTGCCGTAGGGCAGAGAATCGGCATTGAAGATTGTGCCTTTGTCGAGATTTATCGAGAAGAATACGGTATCGAGATGTGCCATGATGCTGTCGTCAGCCGACAGAGAGAAGGAATATACCGCCACGCTCGACGATATTTCCTCGTTCGGATAGGTAGAATCCGAATTACACCTTGCAAAAAATAACACGGCTGTGACAGCCGCCAGGCATATTGCAGTGAATTTCTTCATTGAGTTTACAGTGTTACAAGGTGCAAAATTATAATTTTGGCCGCAATGGGACAAACCATTTCGGCCAAAACCACACATTTGTTGCGCATTTATATGTTTTTAACTCCACCGCGACCCGAGTGCGAATAAACATTAACGGCCTCTCAGGCCTTCTGCAAAGACCGCGATACAGCGGGAAAACGGGCTATGAATCCATCGGAAAGGTAATGAAAAAGCATATTTGAGTCGCAGGTACGTACATCGGCTGCGGCACACGGCATTGCCGGTGCCTTGGCGCGGCCAGAGGCCCCGAGCATGAAAGGTGCGACCTCTACAAAAGCCTCGTCCCATAACCCCGCCTCGATAAACGACCGCAGCAGCGACGGGCCGCCTTCCACAAGTATCGACGTGATATTTTCCAGCCTGTAAAAATTGGCAAGCGTCTCGCCAAGCGAGCGGTCTTCGCGGATATAGATTGTCTTGCGCGGGTCATCGAGCAGAACGCCGGGTATACCAAGGCCCGCACGGTCGAAGACTACCGGACGCGGCGAGCGGCCTGCCACCAGACGCGTGTCAAGACGCGGCGAATCGGCTATCGCCGTCGCGGCGCCTACGGCGATAGCATCGTGCACGGCACGGCGCGCGTGCACAGTCACTGCGCTGAGAGGTGTCGAGAAACGGACAGCCTTATCATGGTCTCCTCTCTCGGCATCCATGAAACCGTCGGTACTCTGCGCCCATTTAAGCGTCACGAATGGCCGTCCAAGCGAATGCGCTGTCATGAAACGTTTGTTAAGGAGACGGCATTCCTCGTCCAGAACGCCCTCGACCACTTCGATTCCGGCCTCACGCAACATGGCTATGCCTCTGCCGGCCACTCGCGGATTTGGATCGCCCGCACCGACTACGACCCGTCTGAAACCACAGTCTATAAGCAGTTTGGCACATGGCGGCGTCTTGCCGTAGTGCGAGCACGGCTCAAGAGTGACGTAGATTGTCGATTGATGGAACAGCGCGCTGTCCTCATCCGAAACCGAAGCGACGGCGTTGACCTCGGCATGCGGGCCACCGTAGACCCGATGCCATCCCTCGCCGATAATACGTCCGTCGGGGCCGGTGATAACCGCCCCGACCATAGGATTGGGCGAGACAAAACCGCGCCCGTTGATTGCGAGCTGCAATGCCCGCCGCATGTATCTTTCCATCTTTTTCATGTGAAGGGTGAAAGGTGAAGAGTGAAAGTGTGAATTTTGGCAAAAGGAGCGACAATGACCTAAGTACTGTCAGCTTCACTTTTCACCTTTCACACTCCACCCTAAAGCGAAGCATATGCCGGAGAGAAGGTGTCGCCCTGACGCGGATCGCCTGTGCGCAGTCCTTTCGAAAGCCAGCGCACACGTTGCTCGGAGCGACCGTGGTTGAAACTGTCGGGAATTTCACGTCCATACGCTTTTTTCTGGAGATAGTCGTCGCCGATCTTGGAAGCGGCATTGATGGCATTCTCGACGTCGCCTTCTTCGAGCGAATTGAACATCTCATTGTCGAGCGCGGCCCACACGCCGGCATAAAAATCAGCCTGCAACTCAAGACGGACGCTGATTTTGTTTGCCTCGGTCTCGCTCATGCGCGACATCGCATCGTGGGCATCGGTAAGTGTCCCCAGAAGATACTGCACGTGATGCCCTACCTCGTGGGCTATCACATAGGCATAGGCGAAGTCACCGTCGGCACCTATCGTCGAACTCATTTCCTTGAAAAAATCAAGGTCTATATACACCGTCTGGTCGGCAGAGCAATAGAACGGGCCTGTCTGAGCCGTGGCATTGCCGCAACCCGAATTGACAGCGCCGCTGAACAGCACCAGCTTGGGGCATTCATATTCGCCCCAGCCCTGTCGCTCGAACTCGCGCGTCCATACGTCTTCCGTTCCGGCAAGCACCTGCGAGGCAAAGGTCGCCAGGCGCTCGTCCTCGGCCGTCGGCTGATAGTTCTGCTGCGAATAGCCGACCTGACCGCCAGTAAGACCGCTGCCGAGAACTCCGCCGAGCACATCACTCAGACTGCCGCCCGAGAGCAATGTTATGGCCGCCACAACTATAACACCGACTATGCCCCCGCCAATGCCGAGGCTCTTGCCGCTGACACGTCCGCGGCGATCGTCTACATTGCCGCTGGTGCGGCGTCCATCCATTCTCATAGCTCTTAAAATTTAGAGGGTTATAATATTTTCTAACCTCAGACTTTGCTCAAAAGTTCGAAAGAGTCGACATATATCTCGGTGATCGTGCGCTTGATAGCGTTGTGGTCTTCCCAGTATCGGGTACGGATCTTGCCTTCCACAAGAAGCCTCGTGCCTTTACGGATATATTTCTGCGCGAACTCGGCCGCAGGCCCCCACATGACGATATTGTGCCACTCGGTTATCTCGGGCAGTTCGACTCTCGTTCCGTCGGGGCCGCGGCTGACACGCCGTTCGTTGGTCGCAAGAGGAAATTCAGCGACGGCACTGCTGTCTACAATCCTGATCTTTGGATCCTTGCCGACATTTCCAAGCAATATCGCCTTGTTCATCGTTTTAATGTAGCTAAAAGTCCGGAAACGATCGAGGCACTGAATCCGCCCTCTTCCATCGCATTGAGGCCGCGTATGGTCACTCCGCCGGGAGTCGTCACACGGTCGATGAGAGCCTCGGGATGAGCCGGATCCGATTCAAGAAGTTTCGCCGTACCCGCGAGAACTCCGGCGGCAAGCTCCCGTGAAGCTTCCGGCGACAGTCCCATCTGCACTCCGGCGAGCATATTGGCGCGCACATAGCGCAAGGCATATGCAATGCCGCACGACGACAGAGCCATCGCAGCCGGAAAAAGACGTTCAGGAATCTCGACAGTCGTGCCTGTACAGGAAAAAAGTTCTGCCAGCCGAGCCATATCGGCCTCGCTCAGGCCGCTTCCGCAAAGCAGATTGGCCGAGCATCCTACCGTGGCCGCAATATTGGGCAACAGACGGAAAACCGCCGGGCTTTCGCCGGCAGACGTCCGCAAAGCTTTTGAAAGTTCATCCATCGGGACAGCGGCCGCACACGAACCGACAACCGGGGCCTTATGCCCGAAATTCGAAGCCATGGCACCGGCAACGGAAAGGACAGCATCGCCTTCGACACATATGAGTGCTATGTCACAGCCGTCGAGAGCCTCCGGCAACTCCGTAGTACATGAGATCCCGACAATGCCGGCGAGGGCGTCAAGACGGTTGCGGCTACGGTTATAGACAGAAACCGTCACTCCCGATTTGGCAAGCCCCCGGGCCATCGCCGAACCGATGTTACCGGCGCCTACCACACATATTTTAACCTTATTATTCTTAAATTCCATCAGTGCGATTATGATAATGAGAGATTTTACAGAAATCCTGGAGCAGGCAGATAGATGCCGAATGATATGCCGGCGTTGAAGCGCCCCGGCGACGACGTATAGTTACAATAAGCCGCTATATCGCCGAAAGGCAGCGAATAGACTACATCGAGCTCGCCGAAAAACTCGGCGCTCCCGAACCAGGCTCCATAGCGCGCCTCGCCTCCGGGAGCGGAACATATGCGCCGCAACGGTACGAATGCATTGGCCGAGAATCGGGCCGAAAGCGAACTGTTGTATTTATAGACCGGCACTATCGCCGCAGCAAGAAAACTATTGGCCCGGAAGGCCGGATTAAATGCATTGTTGGAGGCCGGTGTCGGATTATAGGCCGGTGCCGAACCAATGCTTGCATCATAGGCACCGAGCAGACGGCGGGTGCTGAGGAGCGCCCGGCTTTCTATACCCAGCGCCCAGTGGCGGTGAATGCCGAAGTAGTTTTTCTGGGCTATATCGACCTGCACCCACGACTGGTTCCGGGTGCCTTCATAACCGGGCTGACGCACTTTGGCCGATCCGAGAAGACCGGCGGCTCTGATCTGCAGCGAGCCTCCCGCCGTCGGATAATTCAGAGCGTTGAGCGTAGACTCCTCATATCCGGCATAGGCCTGACCGAGAACGTAGTCGACATGATGACGTCCGGGCCCGACACCCTCTGGAGCCGACACATAATAGGTATACCTGAGCTTGCCCGCGCCGGCTCCGATATCGAAACGGCCCCGCCGCCCGGCGGCTATCGCCCACCCGAGTTTGGCGTAGTATTCGTGCGACGTCACGAACGTAGGCTCGTCGTCACGGAAGAAAAGTTCTTCGTTCTCATAGTACTTGCGGCGCGAGGCAAGAACACGGAATGTGAATGCCGACGGCGTGCCCGAGGCGAGGGTGAGCTGTCCCGAAAGCATTCCGGCCATATAGCTCTGCCCGATCCAGCCCTCGATGGCCGTACTGGCCGAACTGAAGCTAAGAGACGAGTAGCCGCCGCGAAGATAAAGATAGCTGTTGTTGCTCGAAGTGATAAAGGCGCCCGCCCCGGCTGAAAAACGGCTCTTGGCACGGGCATCGACATCAAGACTGAACAGTGAGGCGCTGTCGTCATTGCATGTGGCGCCCACACGCAGAATCTCCATCCGCCCTGACGACAACGCTCGGTAGAATGCCAGGCGGGCATGATCAATACCTATTGTGTCGCAGCCTTTCGAAGGCCGGAAAAGATATTTTATAAACTCATTCTGTCGCCGGCTGCCGCCGTGCACGCTCACACTATCGAAACGCAGTTCAGGCACAGTGCTCTTGAAAACAGCCCGGCGCAGCGACACAGACTCCTTCGATGCACGCGCATGCACACGTTCTTTGATGGAATCGATCATCTCCAGACCCCGTTTGTAGCCTGCCTGATATATCTCCGGCGCCTTATCCCAGTCGAGAAGGCCGAAACGGCTTACATCAATGCGCACCTTGATTCCGGCATCGGCAGGCACGTGGTAGCTCTGCTTGCGGCTCATGAGCAAGTCGAGCTGATCAAAATAGCTGTTGGCAGGCCCTTTCGATGACGCCGACACGTCCGATCCTATTAGAATCGACGGAGCGAACTCCGTCATCATGACGTCCACAGGGAAATTATCGTAAACTCCGCCGTCATAGAGCGGCACACTGTCTATCTCTATAGCCTGAAACACCAGCGGGAAACTCATCGAGGCACGTATCGATTCCTCGAGTCGCCCCGAACCCATCACTTTCTTATGCTTGGCGAGGACATCGGAAGCCACACAGCGGAATGGCACAAAGAGACGGTCGTAGTCGCCTCCGCAACGGGCCGTATAAGCCGCGAAAATCTGCATGAATCCGAAATTCATCGGAAGAGGCGATATGAGCGACTGAGGATTGAAGATGTCGCGGGCCGTGCTGTCACGCCGCCCCAGCGATTTGGAGAACATCTGCGGCGACGGAGCCTGACGCGCAAAATAGTATGTCAGTTCGGGGTCGGCCTTTCCGACCGACATATAGCTGAAATACCGGCTGTTGATAAGTGCCATCATCTCTTCAGGCGTATATCCGCATGCATACAGGCCACCGACGATCGCGCCCATCGAAGTGCCGGTGATATAGTCGATCGGAATATCGTTGTCCTCCAGAGCTTTGATGAGGCCGATATGCGCTATGCCCTTGGCGCCTCCGCCGCTGAGCACCAGACCGACTGACTGATGCGATCCCTGTGCCTTTACGGGCACAGGGAGCATAGTCAAAAGGACTGATAGAAAAATAAAACAGCACTTCACAGCCTTCATGGCTCGCACAATAGATGATAAATAGTTGAAAAGTTATGGCTTTCGATTAAAACGCCACGTTCCCTATAATTGTTCAGATACCTGTATCGGATATGAAACTGTCCTTGAACCCGAGAAAGTACAGCACGCCGTCGAGGCCGATGGTAGATATCGACTGCCGCGCCGTCTGCTTCACTTTAGGCTTCGCATGGAAGGCTATGCCAAGTCCGGCGGTCGAAAGCATCGGTAGGTCGTTGGCTCCGTCGCCGACAGCTATGGTCTGTGCTATGTTGATATTTTCCACCTGTGCGATTATTCTCAGCAGCTCAGCCTTACGCTTGCCGTCGACAATATCGCCGACATATCGGCCCGTAAGCTTGCCGTCGACAATCTCGAGTTCGTTGGCATACACATAGTCGAAGCCGAATTTCTGCCTGAGATAGTTGCCGAAATAGGTGAATCCGCCCGAAAGAATCGCGGTCTTATAGCCGGTGCGCTTAAGCACCTGCATCATGCGCTCGACGCCTTCGGTAATGGGCAGATTCTCGGCGATTTCGCGCATCACGCTCTCGTCAAGACCTTTCAGCAGAGCCACACGCCGTGTGAAGCTCTCACAGAAGTCAATCTCGCCCCGCATGGCGCTCTCGGTTATGGCCCGAACATCGGCGCCGACACCCGCACGGTCGGCAAGCTCGTCGATAACCTCCGTCTCTATCAGCGTGGAGTCCATATCAAAACATATCAGACGGCGGCAGCGGCGGAACACATTGTCTTCCTGCAGAGAGATATCGAACTCCTCGCTCTGAGAAATCTGAAGAAAGCGCGAACGCATGCCCTGTATGTCGCACGGATTGCCGCGGACCGAAAACTCAACACACGATTTCGACCGAGGCTCCTCGTTCTCGCGCAGAGGCGCGCGGCCCGTAAGACGCTGAATACCGTCGATATTAAGTTCCTGCCGCGCTATTTCCTCCGTCACAAGCGCTATATGCCGTGCCGTGAGGCGGCGCCCGAGAATGGTGATGATCCAGCGGTTCTTGCCCTGCATCGACACCCACTCCTCATAGTCCGAGATACTGATAGGCGTGAAACGGATCTTCACGCTCAGCTCATAGGCCTTGAACAACAGATCCTTCATGATATCGCCCGAGCGGTCCGACGTAGTTCGGAAAAGAATGCCCAGCGACAGCGAATGATGTATATCCGCCTGACCTATGTCCAGGATATTGGCTTGATGCCGAGCCAGAATGTCGGTGAGTGCCGATGTTACTCCGGGCCGGTCGTAGCCCGATATATTTATCAGGATAAGTTCTATATTCTCCATCACAAAATCTTTTTCCCCGCAAAATTACGCAAAAATCCCCATTTCCGCATGTTACATCGCCTCTCATACACCCGAGAAGCAAAAAAGTGTCTCCGATTCTACAGCCGGGACTCTTTTTTCATATTATTACCAAATTTAATTACCTGATAATCACTTTAGATACCTTTTCTACGATATTCCCAATCTATTTCCTGAAAACAACATTGCAATTTTCGGCGAAATAAGATATGCTATTTTCAATACAAGGACACAAATTGCAACTGCAACAAAAGGAGTTATTATATAACTTTAGTAGTGGTGCGATAAAAATCTTACCACTGTTATTAGAATATTAATATTTAGCC
>CAJKRG010000048.1 GCA_905202215.1 uncultured Porphyromonadaceae bacterium | reverse complement strand
ATTGACTATCTACTCAAGGTTTTTAAGGATAGTTAAATCTCATGCGCCAGCCCTGATATTTTCATTTATTTCCGAAAGCCTTTAGCAGACATCGTGCCTCTTCGGCCGAAATGACCGAGACAGTGCCGTGACGCGCTTCCGAAGGAAACGAGGAGTCTTCTATCTCCCAGTTTTCGAAATCGGACGACGACGACACCCCGAAGCCGTCGGCCATACAGTAGTCATAGTACAGCAGACATTTTTCACCCGCGATGTCCATAACAGCCGACGGCCCTTCGGTAATCACCGGTACTATCTGTCCGCCGTTGAGATGCCCCTCGACAATAGTGTATGGCCCCTCGGGATCGTCGGCAACGGCCACTCGGATAGCGCGTCGCTCGCCGGTAAGCTCTCCGAATTCCTCTTCCTTGTGGAAAAGATAGTACTTCCCGTCCTTCTGCAGCAATGTTCCGTCGATTACCGAATACGGCGGCTCAAAAAGCAGTTTGGCCGATGTGAATTCCTTCCAGTCCTTTGTGCGGCAATACCAGAGACGGCTTTTTTTCCATCCTGCATCCTCGAACGATGAAGACCATACCAGAATATAATCGCCGGCTTTCTCGTCGTAGAACCATTCGGGCGCCCATATATTACGCACCATCCGGCCCTCGGCGTCGCGCACATCTTTCATAAGCGGCAGAAGATCTTCGCGGGTCCAGTGTACGAGGTCGGTCGATGTGGCGTAGAGGCAGCTCGGGCCGGTCTGCGTGCGATCGTCGCGACGCCCTCCGCCGGTAGCCATCAGGCGCCATACACCGTCAGGGCTGCGGCGCACATAGGGGTCGCGCATCTGCTGATCCCACACCGGTAGATTGTCGTTCAGGGCCGTCCAGTGCTTTCCGTCGGTCGACAGAGCGATATGGAGGCGCTCCACATTCATCGGGTCGGGCAACGGTACATGAACCGTTTTCCCCGTCGAATCGATTTCAATACGTGTCGGATAGCGCTGGCGGAAGTATGTCAGCATATATACATCTTGATTGTCACCGATCTCAAACTCCACGGGTTCAGCAGTATTCTGCGCCCCAAGAGCAAAAGCCATAATCACTGCAGGCACAATCGTCAGTTTTCTCATAGTATGTGAAGTATTTTGTATACCTCACAAAGGTACGAATAAACCAGCCGCAAAACAAAATATTCAGAGCTTCTTTTAACTGATTATCACGAACAGCTCGTTCCGGATACTTTTCCTGGATAAACCCCATATGATGTCTACATCCGGATTCAGGCCCTGCGCAAATTTGGAAATATAGGATACTTCCCGCATATTCACCTCTCTGACATTTTCGGGCAATTTGATATTCATGGCAATCTGCCTCACAAAAATCTTATTGGCGTCAAGACTCCTGCGCAATTGTTCGAATGCGATTTTAAAACGGCTGTCTGACAATGAAAAAGGTATTATGGAATAATAAATATCGCCTTCCGCTTCATATAGATACTCCAGATCCGATTCGTCGATATTGATATAGTCCGGAACGGAAATAAACTCGTCGATAAGCTGTGGAATCTGGGATTTTGATACTTTATATATTTTCAGGGGACTATCATCGATTCCAAGCCATTTCTTAAGATCCGAAGTCAGATGCTTCATCGCGGCATGATCCGAAACATTGATCTGCTGCTTGTTTCCATACATGAATCCGAACCAGTCCGAAAGAGGACTGTCATCTATATTGATAAATACTATTCGTTTACCTTTACGTTCGGCAAAACTCAGTTCTCGTACAGTCCAGTCTTTATCGAAATCCGTTATGTTCAGATGTCTTTCAGAATACATGAACAGAAATATCTCGCACTTATTGATCGCCTCTATAATTACTTCGGCAAACTGCGCGTCACTTTCTATTCCGGCCACATCTACCCAGCATCGGAATCCCAAATCCGACTCGAGCCTCTCCCTGATCGGCATTACCTGGTCGTAATCGTCTCTCTTGTATGAAATAAAAACTTTGTCGTCCATAGAAATTAGAGTGTGTCTTCCTCTTGGATTTATAAAAGCAAAAATAGCAAAATATCCGAGTTTTATAAAATCTCATATGCTAAAAACGACTGTAAGGGCCGGCCCCTATTGGAGGAGCCGGCCCTGCTTTTATCATTTATCCCTACAGGTTCAGACTATGTCATGTTCTCGACTACCGCACCAGGGCCTTGACACTACGGCCTCCGGCCGAGACTATATACACTCCTGCCGGAAGAGAGCCGAATATCGCGCTGCCGCCGTCGGAATATCCGCCGTCGACTTTTACCCCTGCCACATCGTAGATTTTTATTTCTCCCGGAGCCGAGACCTCTATCATCGAACCGTTTACTCTCACTTCAGGACTGTCGCCGCTCTCTACCGTGCCGAGGCCCGTTGTCTGTGGTTTGAAAAAGAAATCCGTGAACCCGGGAGTATTGGCGGCAAGACTGTATATGGTCGCATGCGTGGCTCCCTCATACTCCGTATATCTGAATTTATCCGAAGCCTGCGTGAGCGCAGGAGCCAGAGTCTGCATTCCGTCCGGCAACACAGTCTTGTCTTCGCTCCCGTGGAAAGCCCATACATGGCTTTTCGAGGCGTTTGCTACCAGCGCGTCGAATTTTACACCTGCATCTCCGTAACCGGCGATCGGCGCGGCGCGTGCGAATTCGGGTTCTTCAGTATTTAGAAGATACCATATGGCTGCTGCGCCGTTCGAACTTCCGACAAGACTCATATTCGCTTTCGCAACACCGTGCTCCGCCGCAAATTTCTTTGCAAGCCCCACGGCACCGTCAAGCCATTTTGTTGCCTCCGACTCTTCGAGATAACCGCCCCGACCGGTAACCCACTGCTCTTCTTTCGGCAGCTGGCCTCCGACAATTATCACATTCTCTCCCGAATTCAGAAGCTGATAAAGGGGAGCGCTGCCCATCGAACACATATGAAGACTATTGTCGTCGCCTCGCGACCCCAGATCGTGCAGATAAAGCACAAGATGCGGGGTTCCGGCCCTGTTGTCGGAAATATGATAACGGTAGCTCATTTCCGTGCCGTCGGCAAGCGTGCAGCTTCCGGACTCAAATTCCTTCTCTGGCACAAGAATATCGGCCGTCACACGGTCAAAATCCATTGTCATCGTATAGTGAAGCAGCGTATACTGGTCGGCTGTCGTAAGACCGTGAACGTTCAGTTCGAATTCCGTATCGGGATTGTTGTGCGGTTCCGAAATATTGAATACCCGCACCGCCGGGAACTTACCTCCGCTTATATTCACGCTCACGTTTCTGCCGTCGACGCTGTTGCCACCCGTGGTGCCGAGAAAGGCCCGTCCGGCGAACTCGCCGCCCGAAATATTGATTTCGCTGCCGCCACCTTTCAGTCCGGTCGATACCGACCCGGCATAAAGGCTGTGTATGCGGCCCCCGGAGATATTGACGGTAGCTGTCGACGAGGCGACCGCTACATTATTCTTGAAGTTTTTCGCGGTGCCGCGGTTATATAGCACCAGATAGACATCGCCCGATTCGACGTTGATCTTTGGGTTCATGCCTTCCGCTGCCAGATTGTCGTTGTCCTGACATCCGCCGAGCACCGTAAATGATTGTGCGAGTTTGTCCCACGTGAAATTGCCGTGCATCTCGCACCCCTTGCCTATGGTCACTTCATGATAGTTGGCTATCAGAAGAAGGTATCCGCTCGTGCCCGTAAGATTGAAAGTGATATTCTCGAAGCGTGTATCCGATGTTACCCCAAGCCGCATTCCTTTCGTAAGGGTCCACGCGGTTTCATCATGGTCTTCGGCTCTGTAGTCGATGCCGTCGTAAACCTGCGTATAGGTTATCGTGCCGCTACGGGGTATTGTAGGCACAAAATTGGCCGCCTGAGTGAATTTTCCGTTGACCACTATCACCCCGTCGGCATCAGTCGGTATCAGATCATATGCTTTCGTGAGACTCTTGACGGCTGCAGCGGGCGTACTTCCGTCGTTATTGTTGTCTCCCCGGTCGTTTATAAACACGACCTTTGTTTCTGCAAAAACAGAAGCTGCCGATACAACCGACAGTGCAAGAATAGTAGATATTTTTTTCATGCGTCAGAAATTAGGTATTATTTCTCTCAAAATTATACCCTGAATCTCGTCCGCAATGTCAGAAAAAAATCACACTCTGCAAAAATCGGTTCACACCGCCGCCTATGAATCTTTTCTTGCCGAAAAGACTCTTCTGTCTATATGCCGCCCAGATCGCGGTAGATGTCAAGAGCCGATTTTATTTCATCCTCCGAAGCCGTGCTGTCGGTCCGGGGTTGCCCGACATCGGCGAGAAGAGTGAAATTTATCTTGTCGGGCGAGGCGTTTTTCTTGTCCTGACGCATGGCGGCGATAAGTGCCGGATAATCCTTGCAGTCTATATCGAACACCCCGTAGTTCGTTCGCACATATGAAGCGAACCGATGCAGTTTATCTGAGGGAAAACCGAGCACCATATGCGACAGCACAAGCTCTACGATCATTCCCCATGCCACGGCATATCCGTGCGGCACAGGAGATTTGCGCGCCATAGCAAGGCTCTCGAACGCATGCCCGACGGTATGGCCCAGATTGAGAGCCTTCCGTATGCCCTGCTCGGTAAGGTCGGCCGACACTATTTTCTCCTTGACCGTCACGCTTTCGCGCAACAGAGGTAGCAGGGCCTCCGAATCGAACGTCGGATATACCGGACTGTACGCCAGCAGCCTCGAGAGTACGCTGTCGCCCTCGAGCAGACCGTGTTTGAGCATTTCGGCATAGCCCGACAGTATTTCCTGTTCCGGAAGAGTATTGAAATATACCGTTGATATGATGGCGGCTTCCGGCTCGGCAAAGACCCCTATCTGATTCTTCATACCGTTGAAATTGATGGCAGTCTTGCCACCGACGGAGGCATCCACGGCCGCAAGCAGGGTCGTCGGCACGTTTATGCACTTCATGCCGCGCTTGAATGTCGCGGCCGCAAAACCACCCATATCGCCTATCATGCCGCCCCCGACGTTCACTACCACAGTAGAGCGTGTCGCTTCCGCATCCGACAGCTGCTGCCATATAGAGGCAAGACTGTCGAGGGTCTTGTGTTCGTCGCCTGAAGGAACGGTGATACGCCTGGCCGAAGCCACGGCTTTCGAGTCGTTCTCGAGATAGGGAAGCACCGCATTCGCACTGCCGGTATCGACTATCACGACCACTGCGGGCGAGCCCAGATCGGACACAAGACTGTCGAGGGTCTCCCCCACAAGATTGGTAAAAATCAGTTTCTGTTTCATCTTCAACAGTTTGCTTTTGCTTCCGGCTTAAGCCGGAATATACGTTCAAGAATCCTTTCGCACTCTTCCATCGATTCAAGCTCTATATCGGCTCCCGATTCGAGCAGACTTCCCGGTCTGAGAGGTCCGGTTCGTACTCCTATCGTGAAAACACCGGCCCGCGATGCCGACTCCACGCCGAGCGGAGCATTGTCTACACCGATTCCCTCGGCAGGCCGTGCGCCGGCTTTCGACAGTCCCGCAAGATATGGCTCCGGATCAGGCTTGCCCCGCTTCACGTCATAGGCCGTCACGCGCCTGTCGGACGCGAATGCGCCGTCGAAATCCCTGTCGAGCCTTTCAAGCAGTGTCCCCTGCCCCGAGCCGGTCACCAGCACAGGTGTGAGGCCCGCGCCGACAACGGCTGCGACCGCACCCTGCGCTCCGTGCATGACCGGAGCCGACGGCTGGTCGGCAAACAGCTCGGTCTTGCGCCGGTAGAGACTGCGGCACTCCTCCTCCGTAGCCGGGCGCCCGAACTGACGCCGGATCAGAATGTCTATGGTCGACGCTCCCGTCCGCCCCTCGTAAGCAAAAAATTCGTCGGCGTCAGCCTCTATGCCGGCCTCGTCGCAGACGCCTTTCCATGCCTTGGCATGACGCGGCATCGAGTCATAGAGCACCCCGTCCATATCGAAAAGCACGGTCTTGGGCACCAGTCGCTCTATATTGTTTCGTTTCAGATATTTCGAAATAGATTCTTCAAGTTTCATTTCTTACCTTTTTTCTTGCTTTCCGTCGCCGGGACAGCGACAGAATCGGCCGGAGCCTCCAGAATACCTTCTCTGATCAGAGCGGTCGAATCGGCCGGACTGAGTTCTTTGTCCTTTTCCTCAAGTGCCGACAGATCGGGACGCTCCAGATTTTTGAGCGAGGCAAAACCCGAATTGCGGACACCGCGCCTGAACACATTCTGTATCTGCCGCACGAGATTCACACGCACCGTATCGACCGCCGCTATGCTCCGCGGAGCCTCTTTCTCGTTGAACTTCGCGCCGCCGAAGCGCACCTTGTACTTGTCGGGGTTGCCCTTTACCGTAATGCCGAATTTGAACGGCAGCGGAGATTTAAGCACTGCGATATGATAGTCGAAATTAAGCGCCAGATCATTCCATCCCGCCACTCCGAGCCTGTAGCGGTCTATGTCGAACGTAAACGGGAAAAGTTCCAGTCGGTTGTCCTTCACAATCATTTCAACGCTCATATGCTTGATTTTGTTGTCGGCGCGGTCGCGGAACCGCAGCCATTTTCCAAGCGTGCGGTAAGTTTCTGGATTGATCAGGGCCAGCGAGTCGCCGCTGAGCTGCACGGCGGCGTCGAGAGTCGGCAGCACGAAGTTCATGCCGCTGTCGATATCTACCGTCGCCGCCAGATTGGCGTCGATAACACCGCTGAAATCACGCATCAGCGGCATTATCGAGTCTATGGCCGGAACAAGACTCAGGAATTTCTCTATCTTGAAATCATCGAGCATCATACCGAAACCGAATTTCATCGCCTTGGGATTCGGCGCCGAGTAGAGGGCCGAAATATCCAGCGAGCCTGCATCCGACGTGGCGCGGAGATTGCTCAGGTTAAGGGCACCGTCGTAGAGAAGCACTTCGCCGCTGAGATCACGCATATGAAGATCGGAATACAGTATATTGGCCGCGCTTACGCCTATGCGGCCGTCGACATTCACCGGCAGCAGCAGAGGCCCGATGGAATCCTGTTTCTGCGTGGTCAGCGCTTCGAGACGCTCTTCGAGCAGGTCGTCATCGCCTTCGTCAATATTGCCGAAAACTTCGGCCTGTCCCTGACGCAGCCTGTCGGCATAGGCCGAGCCGGCAAACACCGCCCCTGCGATCTCGTTTATGTCTATGGTGTCGCTCGTTACGGAGAAATTGGCCTTGAGCATTCCGTTGCCCCGCCGCGCCGTCAGTGCGCGCTTCACGTTCGACACAAGCCCCGCAACTTCCAGATCCGACTTGCCGGCGCGGTATTCCATACTCCGCAACTCTATCGAATCGGTGTTGAACCATATGTCCAGACTGTCGATACGGTTCATAAGCGGGAAATAGGGCGTAAAAAGCCGCGCACGGGCCGTCTTCACGCTACCCTCGAGGGCCCAGTCGAGAAGATAGCGTTTCAGAGAGCCAGAGGCCCCCCAGTCTATCATCTCCTGGTCATCGACGTCTACGGTCTTGACGCGCCGGCGGTGCGGCCGCTTCATACGTTTCATTATAGCCAGACGCATCACCGAGTCGGGCGACAGATCTGGGTGTGCCCGCCCTATCGAGTCGGCAGTCTGCTTTATGGCTTTGCGGAGTGCGGCTCGCTCGGGTATCTTGTGGGTCGCTGCCTTGATATGTGCGTCCGAAAGCAGAAAGACCGTCGTCTTGCTTCCTGCCGCAAGCCTTCCCGCAGTGCCGTCAAGCACTATCTGGGGAAGGTGCCTGTCGTCCTTGTACCGGTTGAGCATCAGACGCCCGTCGAGATTGCGGAGACTCATGCCCGCGCTGTCGGTGATGGAGCGCACCGAAAAGTTTCTCACCTTTATTCCGCCCCCCACAGGCACAACCATCGTCGTATCGGCGTAGTACGACGTATTGAGCGCCGCAGCACCGAGTCCGAAGCCTCCGGCGCGAAGACTCACGCCACCCAGCAGCGCCGTGGCTGTATCAGCCTCTATCCGCGCCGACAGCAGGGTCTTGATGCTGCCGTCGGGACGCTTCACCCTCTTGCGGCTGTCGAACGATATGTTTATCGACGGAACATCGGCCATCTTCGTCGTGTCGTTCGACAGATAGTACAGATTACGACCGCTGAGCGACCCCTCGGCGCTGAGTTCATGGAATCGGCCCGGAGCGAACATCGACATTGCGCCGTTGAAAGTAAGATCGGCCAGAATCTCACCCCCGAGATAACCGCGGGCGGCATCGGCAAGCTGCAGAGGCAGGTTGCGTATGTCGCAACGCCCGTCCACACCGACCTCGAAAACCGGATCGCTGACAAGACGCCGCACACTTCCCTCTATCCTGAGCGAGGTCGCAGGTCCCGCCACGGTAAATTTCTCGACCCTGACAGTAGCCGAATCAAGATCAGGGCCGGCCAGACGCATCGTGGCGTCGAGCGCGAGATCATGGAAGCGGGCATTGCCGTAGCGCAGGCGGCTGTTCTCTATCTGAGCACGTATTCCCGCATACGGCAGGGTATCGGTCTCCAGACAGAACGGCCTGTCAAGCACCGCTTCTATGCCTATACGCGCATCCGTCTCAAAAAAAGGCGCCGTAAGTCGGTATTTACGCAGGGTCTCGCTTCCGAGCACCGACAGGGCATCGCCGACAGCAAACGGTTCTACGTTCACCCGCGCGCTTTCTACCGTCATTTTTTCTGAAAACGACACGGCAGCATCGATCACCGCCTCGACGAAAGCACCTTTCATACGCATTTCTTCGACGGCAAGCAGCTCGGGACGTGACGGATCCCACCGCAGCCGGCCGTCAACGCCGAAACCGAAGCCTTCCAGATCGAGTATGCTCCGTGCCACAGGCCCGTGCAGTTCGCCCTCTACCTTCAGCGCATATTCCGGCGACGCGCTCCCGTCTACGCTGGCGGTCGACAGCAGCACGACAGTCGCCTCCGTCGAGTCAACCGAGTTGTAGAACCGTATTTCGCGAGGATCGATAAAGGCGAAACGGTCGACTGTCACCGCAGGCATAGCCGTACTTTCCTTCTCCTCGTCAACGTCCGGCTCCGTGTGATAGATGTCGAAATTGGCCGCATGCGGAGTTATCACTATATTCACCTCCGGACGCTCTATCTCGAGGCCGTGGAGGCTTATCTCATTTCTCACAAGGAGTTTCCCGAGATCTATGGCGCCGCTCAGACGCCCGATTCGAAGCAGGGTGTCGGAATAGGCCGGCAGCCCGCGGCGCAGGCTGTCGGGCAGTGCGTCCAGACTGTGCGACACAACCTCGAGCGAGTCTATGTCGAGCCGCAGTATGGGGTATCCGGGATTGAACGACAGTCCGACGGAGCCTATCTTTACACTCGCATTGAGATTGTCTTCGGCCACACGGCACACGATCGGTGTCAGATGTTCGCTCCGGAGCAGTTTTACAGCGCATATCGTAACCGCGCCGATGGTCGCCACGATTGTCAGAACGACCGCAGCCGCAACCCGGAGTGTTCTGACTGCTATTTTCTTAATCATAATTGTACAGACTGTCGGACGGCGCTGTGGCCGTTATATGGAAACATGCCTGATGCCGTTCGTGCTTCACGTAGCATCTGCCCTCATCGCGCATATCGGCGATAATCTCGGCGAGAAGATTCTTAAGGTCTTCGAATGTGCGGTGAGGCGCCGACGCATCATCACATATGAATTTGCTGTAGCTTATGTCGAAGGTCGTGGCATACTGGTGGGCGCTTTCTCCGGTGGCGTTACGGTTCACCCGGCGCAGTTTCCCGACCGATAGCGGCGTCCGAAGCAGACTTGTCACCTTCGGACGGTAGGCGCCTCCGCCGCGCACCCGCAGCGTGTCCTGGAATCTACGGCATATCTCGGCAAGAAGATCGGCCGCATGAGGTTTCAGATACGGATACGAATGGCTCAGCTCGTCCAGGTAATAATATGGATTGGATTTTATCTCAACGAGACCGCGCCCCTCCGTCCATGCCATCTCCGATGTGGCGATAGGCTCGATTCCGCCCGCACGCGCCTCGACGAGGTGCACATGGTTGCTGTCATTGAAAAGACGCGACAGCGGCACATGCACGTTCGACCGCAGAGCCACGCAGCCGTCGTCGGGCGCGCTGTCAAGGTGCGCGTCATAGGGATTGCGCACCGTGTCCGACAATATTATCGAAAGCAGCGGCGATACCTCTCCGCCACCTCCGCGACAGGCGCCTAACGACAGCGCCACTGCGATTATATAGAGTAGTCTCTTCATTTGGGCCGATTGATTTTTACGACTTTCATTCCGCAGTTCCCGCAGTCGAAGTCCAGACGGTAAAGCCCCGATTCATTCCGCAGGAAGCACGGATCCGGCAGTTTCGACGCCTCGTCCCTGCGGCGCAGGCAGGCACCCAGTTCGCGGCGTATGCAGTAGCGTGTGTTCATCACCGTTACCTCGTCGCCCGCAGGTTTCTCGACCTCTATGGCATGCGAGGCTATCTCGGCTCCGTGACTGCGGTAGAAGCGCTCGGCAAGCGAATTGGCTACGTTCCAGTGATAGTCGAGCGGTTTTTCGCCCGCGAAGGCATCCTCTTCCGGAGTCATCCCGCGGCGCCGGTCGTAGTGATAGGTGTCGGCCGCATTGTTGTCGAGCAGGGCAATCACTCTGCGCCGTGCTTCGGCAAGCACCGACACGGGCACGAACACCGCACCGAGCGAATCCTCTACCGTACCGGCCTCATAGATCGTGCCTCCGAGCTTACAGAGCACATCGCGGCGTCTGTCCTCCTGTACGCTCCGCGCCTCCTGAAGTTCGCAGTCCACAGCGAGTGTCACCCGGCACCCGCGCTCGTCGCTCGCCGAGATAGCGAAGCTGCCGGGACCTGTGGCGCGCAGCGCGAAATCGACGCGTATGGTGCGACGGCATCCGGCGTCCGGCGCGTCCAGAATATCGAAAAAAGCCTTGTCTGAATTCCTGTATATGGTCATTCCCGCCACCAGCCCTTCGGGCATTGTCGCCGGATAGAGCCTGTCGCCCTCCGCACGGTTCAGCCTGAAACCCGCGTAGCGTCCCGACCGGTCGAAAAAGCCGAGGCCGTCGCCGTTGCTGAGCGCGGCTTCGGCCCTGACGGTGATATATTTGTTGCTGACGCCCGTCACCGTAGCCACAGGCAGCCCCGCCCATTTCGGCGTGTCTATCGAGGCCATCCGCTCCGGCCGTCGCAGGAAATACGACGTATATCCGCGGTTGAACGTGCGGTCGAGCGCCGGAGTGAACGCGCAGACACTCCGTCCGGCCGAGCTGCGAGTCAGTGTCCCTCCCGATGCGGCCGCGATCTCGTCGAGACGCCGCGAATACGCCGCCGTCACATTGGCGACATAGCGGGCGTCCTTGAGACGGCCCTCTATCTTGAATGACGAGGCACCGGCCTCGACCAGAGCCTCCAGATTCCGGCTCTGATTTAGGTCGCGGAGCGAGAGATAGTGCTTCGCCGGAGCCACGACGCGGCCCCGCACGTCTGTGATTTCATATGGCAGACGGCACATCTGCGGGCACTCACCGCGGTTGGCGCTACGCTTCATGGCCGCGAAGCCGGCCTGACAGTCGCCGCTGTAGCTCACGCACAGAGCGCCGTGTACGAACACCTCCACCGGCACGCCCGCAGCCTCGCGTGCTGCCTTGATTTCCGACAGGGTGAACTCGCGCGGCAGCACTATCTGCGAGAATCCCGCACGGGCAAGCCACGCGGCCTTGGCCGGTGTCCGCACATCACACTGGGTGCTGGCGTGCAGGGCTATCGGAGGCAGCTTCATCTCAAGATAGGCCATATCCTGCACTATCAGGGCGTCGACACCGGCACGGTAAAGCGCCCACACCATCTCGCGGGCCCGTTCAAGCTCGTCCTCATAGAGGATAGTGTTCATCGTCACATATACTTTCGCACGATAGGCATGGGCGAAAGAGGCCAGTGCGGCGATGTCGTCAATGCTGTTTGTCGCGGCGGCTCGGGCGCCGAAGGCTGGTGCGCCTATATACACGGCGTCGGCTCCGGCAAGAACGGCTATGCGGCCTGTCGCGGCATCCCGCGCCGGAGCAAGCAGTTCGAGTGTGCGTATGTCGCTCATCGCCGTGTCAGCTTTTCAATAAGGGCAAGACCCTCGGCTCGCGAGGCGTTTATGCACTCGGGCCGGTGGGCGTCGCTGTTGACAAGCACCCGGACGCCGGCATCAAGCAGCCGCGCCAGGGTATTTTCCGACGGAAAAAAGCGTCCGTGCTCCACTCGCGCCTTCGTATTAAGCTCTATCGTCAGCTTCCGGGATGTGATTATTTCCACCATGCGGTCTATATAGGCCTGATAGAACGAACTTTGCTCAATGCCCGGCTTATAGTACGACGCATTCTGCCCTACCTTGTCGAAATGACCGAGGATATCGAAACCTCCCGCGGCTATCATTGCCTCCGACTGGCGGTAGAAGGCATCGACAACATATTCTATGTCATTTCTGAAATATTTTGCCATCCTCCGCCGGAAATTGTCGAAATGACCGTCGATATCCACCATCTCGCCTTCGGGCGTCGGTATGAAATGCACCGATCCGATGACGAAATCAAGCGGAAGGCCGTCGAAATATTCATTCGATGGCCCCCAGTCCTTTCCCAGATAATCTACCTCCATGCCGGCGTAAAACCGGCATGATGCCAGCGCCGGATCCGATGCTATGGCGCGGTATTCGGCCAGGTATTCGTCCACTGCCTCGAAACTCATGTTGCAGGGCGATTCGAAAGGTATCGGCGAGTGAGGGGTGAATCCGTAGTGTGTGAATCCGGCGGCTACTGCCGCCTCAGCCATCGTGCGCATCGGAGCGTGCCCGTCGCAGTATTGGGTATGGCTGTGGAATGTATATAGTGTATCGTTTTTTAATAGTTCTTGAAAATCAAGCATATCACAATGTTGGTAAATATCAATCGCTTGCGAATGACCGCTGGAGTCCGCGGAGATAGCGGACGAAAAGCATGCACCCGCCTGCAGCTATTGCGGCTGCTATGCACAGCGCCAGAGGCAGCGGGAGGCCGAACCCCTCGGGTGTCGGCGCGAAAAGTATGTAGCTTACCACCACGATTGTCATGAATATCGCCGGTATCAGACATATTACATACGCCTTGCCGTGCCGCGCCAGATAGACGGCGCACGCCCACAGCGTTATAGCCGCAAGAGTCTGGTTGGTCCACGCGAAATAGCGCCAAAGCACGTTGAAGTCGATGAGCATCAGCCCGAATGCCGCTATAAACAGTGGTAGCGACACAAGTATGCGCTTCACGATCGGCTTCTGGTCTACTCCGAGAAAATCGGCCACGATCAGGCGCGCTGAGCGAAGGGCCGTGTCGCCGGTGGTGATCGGCGCGGCGACAACACCGAGAATAGCCAGAATGCCGCCGAAAGTGCCGAGCCACCCTACCGAAATGTCGTGTACCAGATCGCCGGTGCTGTGCGAGCCCAGATATGCGCCAAGTTCACCGTAGCCGCCCGTGAAAGCGATCGCGGCGGCAGCCCAGATCAGGGCCACGATGCCCTCCGCAACCATGGCTCCGTAGAACACGGGGCGCGCCAGGCGTTCGTTCTTGATGCACCGTGCCATCATTGGCGACTGGGTGGCATGGAAACCCGATATCGCTCCGCAGGCTATGCTCACGAACATCATTGGGAACACAGGATGCGTCGCCCCGTCGGCAAAGCGCGTCTGGAGTCCGTCGGCGAATCCGGCCGGAATATCATGGCCCCCGAAAAGCAGCACCCCCAGCAGCCCTCCGGCCATAAACAGCAGCGCGAAGCCGAATATCGGATAGAACCGACCTATCAGCTTGTCGATAGGCAGAAGGGTCGCCGTAATATAATATATGAATATCACCGCGATCCAGAACCAACGGTTGGCCCACTCCGGAGTCATGTTGTCGAGAAGACCGGCCGGCGTAAGCACGAACACAGCACCGACAAGCACAAGAAGAAGCACCGACACCGCACGCATTATCTGACGGGCGACCGGTCCGAGTTCGCGCCCGACAAGCTCAGGAAGCGACATGCCCCCGGCGCGTATCGACATCATGGCAGATATGAAATCGTGCACGGCTCCGCCGAAAATCGTTCCCGCCACTATCCATATGAACGCCGCCGGCCCGAACATGACACCCATGATGGCGCCGAAGATAGGGCCGAGACCGGCGATGTTGAGAAATTGTATGAGAAACACCTTCCACGTCGGCAGGGGCGTGAAGTCTACGCCGTCGGCCTGCGACATGGCCGGCGTAGGGCGCGCAGGGTCGGTACCGAACACCTTTTCTGCGATGGCGCCGTACACGAAGTAGCCCCCTGCGAGCACCAGAAGAGAGATCAGAAACGAAGTCATTCTTTTATTTCAGGTATATTGCCCTGTGTCTGGCCGAGGCTTTCGCGCATGGAGGTGTCGGCCTCGATATTCTTCATCTTATAGTAATCCATTATTCCCAGATTGCCGTTGAGGAAGGCCTGGGCCATCGCTTTCGGCAGCTCGCACTCGGCTTCGATCACCTTGGCGCGGGCTTCCTGTGCGAGAGCCTTCATCTCCTGCTCGCGGGCTATGGCCATGGCGCGGCGTTCTTCAGCCTTGGCCTGGGCTATGTTCTTGTCGGCCTGCGCCTGGTCGATCTGGAGCGCGGCGCCGATGTTGCGGCCTATATCGATGTCGGCGATGTCGATCGACAGTATTTCGAATGCCGTACCCGAGTCAAGACCCTTGCGAAGCACCAGCTTCGAGATCGAGTCGGGATTCTCGAGCACCTGTTTGTGGCTTTCCGACGAACCGATAGACGATACTATACCCTCGCCGACACGAGCCAGTACCGTGTCTTCGCCCGCACCGCCGACAAGCTGACGGATATTGGCGCGGACTGTCACACGAGCCTTCGCGATAAGCTGGATACCGTCTTTGGCAACCGCCGTCACGGGTGGTGTGTCTATCACCTTCGGATTCACGCTCATCTGCACGGCCTGGAACACATCGCGGCCCGCGAGGTCTATCGCCGTGGCCATCTTGAAGCCCAGGTCGATATTGGCTTTCGACGCCGACACAAGGGCATGCACCACGCGCTCAACGTTACCGCCTGCAAGATAGTGGGCTTCGAGATCGTCGCGGTTCACGTCCTTGAGCCCGGCTTTGTGGGCCTCGATAAGAGCGCGCACTATCACGCTCGCCGGCACCTGGCGTATACGCATCAGCACCAGCTGCAGAAGCGAGATTCGCACGCCGCTGACCCGCGCCGAAATCCACAGGAAAAACGGGCAGTAGTAGAAGAACACTATCAGAAATACTACCGCCAGAACAATAATCAGAATAATAGTCAAATGCATATCAGAAAAAATTAAAAAAATCAAAACCGGCAAAATTTGTAAGCGCTCAGGTTTTCAGCCCCAAAAAGCCTGTCAGCCTAAAGTTCAAGCCTGACAGCCGAATTCCTCAGAGCCGCGACACGCTTCCGCATCTCGGCCGTTTTCCGCTCACTGTCGAGTATCGCATCGGCCACACTCGTGTCACCCTTGCGGTATTTCTCGCGCAGGGCTTCCTCTGCCGCGATATGCTTCCGCAGAAGCACCTCAGCTCCGAGATACTCAAGCATGGCGCTCCTCGCTGCCTCTTTACGGAAATCCGACAGCGAAGTATATACTTTCCCGTTACCCATATCCAGGGCGAACCGAGGCGATGCGCTGCCATGCGAGGACTCCGCCGTTGCCGCAGGCAGTTTTTGCTCAAGCAACGCCTCATAATCCGTATCAGGATTCTGCATCAGCGATATGTCGCTCAGACGCGCCATAGCCACAAGATTCGGATCAGAAGGATCGGCGTTCACACGCATCTGCGACGGCATGAACACATACACGGTCACCTTGCCAGGTATATGGTTGCGGTCTGTCGCCCACCACCCGAGACCCGATGTCTCGTCGATGGCGAGCATGAAATCATTGTCGGGGGTATTGTAAGGCATGCCCATGTTCTGAGGCATGAAATAACCGTCATCTGTGCGGCGTGTCATGAAGATATCAAGACCTCCGAGCGAATTTTCACCGTCATTGGCGAAATACAGCGTCATGCCGTCCGACATAAGGAACGGATACATCGCGCTTCCGCCCTCTCCGAGATCGCCGGCAAGCGGAGCGGGATGGTCAAGAGTGCCGTCGTCGAGTATACCGGCCCCGTAAAGCCTGAAAAGCCCCGAGTCGTCCGATGCCGACCAGAGTATTTCGCTGTTGTTCTCGGGCATGTAACCCGTCGATAACTCCGCTCCCGCCGTAGCGCCTATGCTGCTGAGAGCCTCGCCCGGAAGTATGCGGCCGGCCTGGGGCGACAGGCGGAAAGCCTCGAAAAACCGGGCCGAGTCAACGGCCAGGGAATCCACTATCTCTATCTTTTCCACTCGCCCGAGCATATTGCGGAGCATCACCAGGCGCGAGCTGAGAGCCGCATGCTCGGCAGGCGTATCTTTCTTGGCCTTCGTCAGTATAGATTCCCACTTGTCCAGATGCTCTTCAGCATCTTCGACCATATAACGGTCTATGGCATACTCGGCCAGTAGTTGCGCCGCCTCCGCCACGCTCCGGCTCTCTGCCTGTTTCAGCGGAGCGATAGCCTCGTCAAACTGACCGAGCCTGTACAGCGACGCCCCGAGAAAGAAATTTCCGTTGCCGTCGCGGGGGCTACGCTTCACGATCTTGCGTGCCTCCTGGGCTGCCTCCGCATAGTTGCCCTCTCTATAAAGACGACGCGCCTCATCCACAGGCGCCCCATAGGCACTCAGCAGAAAAGCCGCCGAAATCATCACAGTAAAAATCCGTTTCATCATAAAATAAATTTAAAGCCCAATAGCCCGCCAGCATTTGTATGTGCTCAGGGCTTCAGCCCAAAAGGCCCAACCGCCCGTCAGCCTAACGAATCCCTTTCCGGTCCAGCGCCATATGGTATCGGGCCGAATTGATTCTATGACGGTCATAAGTCTCCGCAAAATCGTGATACCCCGAGAAATCGCTCTTAGCACACATATACAGATACTTATGTTCCGGTGCATTCAGCACCGCATCTATGGTCGACGCTTCGGCCACTCGTATCGGTCCTGGAGGCAAGCCTTTGATCTTATAGGTATTATATGGAGATTCTATGGCAAGATGTTTGCCCGTAAGACGCCGCAACGAAAAATCACCGACCGCGAACTTCACCGTCGGATCGGCCTGAAGCTGCATGCCTTTCGCCAGACGGTTCAGGTAAAGCCGTGCCACCTTCGGACGTTCGTCGGCCTTGTTGGTCTCTTCCTCCACTATGGAGGCAAGAGTGGCGGCTTCCACCGGAGTCAGACCAAGTTCTTCGGCCTTTTGACGGCGCTCGGCATTCCAAAAGCGTTCGCTGTTCGCAAGCAACTTTTCCACAACGGCATTGGCCTGAGCCGTCCAGTAAAATTCATAAGTATCAGGCAGAAATGCCGCCGCATACTCATCCTCGGCCTTATAGCCCGCAGCGGGAAGCAACGAATCGCATGCCGCTGCAAAAGAGGCCGAATCAAGCTCAAGTACATCGCCGACGCGGGCGGCAAGCTGCCCGAACGTCCTGATATTGTTATAAGTCAGTCTTACCGGCGTCTGACGCCCCGCAAGGATAGCCCGCGACACTCGGATAGCCTCCGCGCCCGGCTCGACCACATACGATCCGTGAGCCGCGGCCGCATCGCCGCCCTGCCGCTCCCACAAGGTCGCTACCTTGCCGCCATACGATGCGCCGAGTCCTTCTTCAAGGATAGCGCGAACACCGGCAGCATCCGTACCCGACGGAATATTCACTCTCACAGGGCCGTCTCCCCCGAAAGGAGAGGTGGCATAACGCCATGCCAGAAACAGCGCGCCGCCCGCGATTACGAGCAACACGCCTATACTTATCAATATGATTTTAATCTTCTTCACCTTACAAAATTAGCATCTTTCCATCACAAATACAAAATTAGGCCGTGTTTAATAACATATTTTTTTCAGCGGTTCCGAACATGTTTCCAAGTCTGAAATGTTGTATATTTGTGATAATTATGGATAACGTTAAAAATTTCGCCGCCGACTTCGGTCCGGAAGTCCTGCGGCTATATGAACACTGGAGCGCTTTCTTCGACGGGAAAGTGATCTTCAACCGTCCCGACAGCAAGATACACGCTGTCGGTCACTGCCGCCGCGTGCTTCTGCTCGCACTCGCAGTCGGCCGCGATATCTTCGGCGACGACCCCGAGGCTCTCGAGATTCTTGCTCAGGCTGCGGTCTTTCACGACACCCGTCGGCTCGACGAAGGATACGACAAAGGACACGGCGCACGCGCCGCCGCTTACTATAAAGAGTACTGTCTCGCCCACCCGGAAGTTGTCTTTCACCCCGAGACCGCTTTCCTGATTCGCTATCACGATCTCGACGACAATCTGGGCATGGAGGCTATCCGGAAACACTTCGGAGCCGACTCCCAACGCGTCGAAAAACTCTACGCCGTTTTCAAGGACGCCGACGCTCTCGACCGTCCCCGTCTCGGGCCTCACGGCCTCGATCCTCTCTTCCTCCGCACGGCTCCGGCGCGGGCTATGGTCGATTTCGCAAAAAACATGGTCATGGCTACCATCGATCCCGAAGCTTACGAAGAAGTGTGCCGTGAAGTCGACGAAGTGATGTCCCGCTTCCGGAAAATGCTCCTCATCGTCGATCCGCAGTACGATTTCATCGACGGCCCCCTCCCCGTACCGGGAGCCGCACAGGCGATGGACGATCTGGCCACATATATCCGGCAGACCGACGGACAGTACACCGTCCGCGTCATAACCGCCGACTCGCACCCCGCCGACCATATGTCTTTCACCGGTAACGGCGGCGAGTGGCCTCCGCATTGTGTCGCCGGAACACGCGGAGAGAGTATATACATCTCCATAATCTGCGCTATCGAAAACACCTCCGGCCTCAACATCTTCGTCACCAAAGGCACCGAACGCGACCGCGAGGAATACTCTATTTTCGCCAACAGGCAGTCGGCCGAAATTATTGATAAAGTCATAAAAATGTCCGGCATAGTCAAAATCGACATATGCGGCCTCGCCGGAGACATCTGCGTGGCCCGTACGCTCGAAGACGGCCGCAGACTTTACCCTGACATAAACTGGCGTCTGTTGAAACCCTTCTCCCCTACATTATGAATCAGATCATCCGACACTTCACCGACGACGACCTCTATAAGTTCACGATGTGCTGCGCCGTGGTTGCCAACTATCCGCGCGCACAGGTCAAATATCGCTTCACCGACCGCAACAACAGCGTCTACCCTCCCGGATTCGCCCAGGAGCTTATGGCTCAGGTCGCCATGCTCGAAAACGTGCGGATCACCGAAGAGGAAATCGCCTTCATGCAGCGGCGGTGCCCCTATCTCCCCTACTGGTTCTACAATTACCTCCGCGGTTTCCGCTTCCGACAGGAATGGGTCTCCGCTTCGCAGGACGCCGAAGGCCATCTGTCGATCGGCATAGAAGGTGCCTGGTGCGAGACTATCTTTCTCGAAGTCAAGCTCCTCGCCATTGTCTCGGAACTGTACTACGAAATGACAGGACATCTTGCCGGAATCGATTACGCCGACTTCGCCCGGCGGTCAGCCGACAAGGCGCGGCGCCTCCTTGAGGCCGGATGCTCGTTCAGCGATTTCGGAACACGCCGCCGCGCCTCTTTCGAGGCACAGGACGCACTCGTAAAGGCTATGGCCGGCTACGCAGCCGCGAATCCAGGCCTCCCGGGCCGTTTCACCGGCACAAGCAACGTCTATTTCGCAATGAAATACGACCTCATGCCGATGGGCACGATGGCTCACGAATTCATCTGCGCGATCGCCGGCATGTACGGGCCCCAGATGGCAAACTATATGGCCATGGATGCATGGTCGAATACTTTCCGCGGCGCCCTCGGCACATTCCTCTACGACACATACGGCTGGCGTATCTTCAGCCTCAATTTTTCCGAAGATTTCGCCAATATGTTCAAGGGTCTGCGGGTAGACAGCGGCGACAACATCGACCAGCTCGACAAAATATGCGCGAAATATGCCTCGCTCGGCATTGACCCGCGCACAAAACAGGTCGTGTTCAGCAACGCGCTCGACACCGACCGCGCCATTGCCCTTCAGGCATATGCCGCGCCGCGCTGTATTCCGTCGTTCGGCATCGGCACACATTTCACCAACGACTTTCCCGGCATAAAACCGCGAAACATCGTCATAAAGCTCACCGCCGTCAAAATCACTGAATCCTGGACATTCTACAACGACACCTGCAAACTCAGCGAAGATCACGGCAAATACACCGGCGACCCCGAGGTTGTCGCCCGCTTCCTCCAGGAGCTCCACCTCTCATAAGCACGAAAGCCGCAGAAGCAAAAAACGCTCCTGCGGCTTTCTATTTAGGAAAAGAAATTTTCTGTTATTCTTCGGCAGCCACGGCGGCACCGCTCGCATTGTTGAGGGTGTCGACGAGTGCGCGGAATTCGTCGAGCGACACAGTCTTCTCGTTCAGCTTCACGGCGTTGTGGATAGCGTTCATAAGCTTCGAGGTGTAAGCCTGGTCTACGAGGCGACGGCGCTGATCCTTGTCCTTGAGAAGGTTTTCGGCGTAGTAATCGGCCATCTGCTCTGCCATCTGGCCCATACCGTACTGTATGAGCTGCTCCATGGCGATCGAACGGGCCATAGCCTTCACGTCGTCTTCCTCTACCTTCACACCCATCACGCGGCCGGCCTGGCCTTCGATGATTTCCCACTTCATGCCGGGGAGAGCCAGCTTGAGCTGTTCGTCTACGTCTTCGGCCTTGATTTCGGGGTTTACGCGTACCATGAACTTACGCAGGAAGCCTTCAGGAAGCTGCATGTTGGCACCGTAGGTCTCCATGAGGTAGTCTTCGGTCATGCGCACGAAGAGGCTGCGGCTGTTGGGCTGGAGTCCCTGAGCGATCATGTCGCGTACACGGGCGAAGTATTCTTCTTCATTGTGCACGGTATCGGCGCCGAATACCTTGTCATAGAATTCCTGTCCGAGTTCGGCCGGCTTGTTGACAACATACTCGGTGATGGTCATCTCGAAGTTGCCGCGGGCTTCCTCCACACGGTCGCGGTCGATATGGAGCATCGAGGCGATTTCGGCCTCGTTGCCGTCGCAGGTAGCGAATGCGTCGAACACAACCTTGTCGCCGGCCTTGGTGCCTTCGAACTTGGCGGCCTCTTCCTTGCTCTTGAACAGGAAGGGAGCGACAATGCCGTCGGTCACCTGAATGCCGTCGGCCTTCACCTGGCCGTCTTCGGCAAGCTGCATGATGGTGCCTTTCACGAGAGCGCGCTCGCCGTAGGTATCGGTGGTCACGCGGTCGCCGGCCTGCATGCGGATGTTCTTGTCCTGCTCTGCTACCATCTCGTCGCTTACGGCGATGTTGTAGAAGTCAAGCTCGACGTTCTGGTCGAAAACAATGTTGAGTTCGGGCATCATGCCGATCTCGTATACGAATGTGAAATCCTTGTTGTCGAGGTTCATTTCGTTCTCGTCGGCGGGGATAGGCTGGCCGAGGATAGCGATCTTGTTGTCCTCGATATATTTGAGGGCTGCATCAGAAGCTACGTCGTTGAGCACGCCGGCTTTCACCTGCTTGCCGAAACGCTTCTGGAGCTGTGCCATATCTACATGTCCTTTGCGGAAGCCGGGAATCTGGCGGTTCTGGCCGATTTCCTTAAGTTCTTTCTTCACGCGGGCGGCATAATCTGCTTCTTCGATTTTCACAACCAGGCGACCTTCGAGATCGCCGGTCTTTTCGAGTGTTACGTCCATTATGTATCTGTATTTTAGAATATGATTTTTATTTCGTTTTTCGTTCTCCCGACAGCCTTCCGGCAACCGTTGAGATTAACGGGAAAAGCATGCCTGCGGTTTCCGAACTGCAAAATTACACATAATTTTTTGTTTTACGGCCTTTTTGAGGCGTACCGACGCTCTTTTTTTACCTAAATCGAACAACAAAACCCTAACAGACGTTAAAAACGCATGTTCCACTAATCACCAACAACGAATGCAAAACATCGTCCTCTCGCCTCAGCTGCAGCACAAGCCTGCGCCCGGAAGCCTTCTCGACGCCATTTACCGCCGTCATACCAGCCGCCTGTTCATTGCCCGCCCTCTGTCGGCCACTCATCTGTCGCAGCTCCTCTGGGCCGCATACGGAATAAACCGAACCGACGGCCACCGCACGGTTCCGGCCGCCATGGGCCTCTATCCGCTCCGCATATATGCCTTCATGCCATCAGGCGTATATCTCTACAATCCCGTCGACTCGGTTCTCGAAGCCGTGACCGCAGGCGACTTCCGCAGCTATGCCGGCATGCAGGATTTCGTACCCGAAGCGCCTATCAGCCTCGTCATATTCAGCGATTTCGACGCCTTCCGCACCGGCAATCCCGAAATCGACACCGTCATGGCCGGTCATGAGGCCTGGGCATCGGCACTCGACGCCGGAGCGGTCGCCGAAAACGTATATCTCTATTGCAGCGCCGAAGACATCAATGTCGTCGAACGCATGATGGTCGATGTTCCTTCCGTGAAAAAACTGCTCGATCTACCCGACAGCTACCGCTTTCAGGTAGCGCTCACGGTCGGTTACGGAGTCTGATGCCGCTTTCCGGCAAGCTCCCAGAAAGCCACGGCCGATGCCGCCGCCACATTGAGCGAGTCTACGCCGTGATACATCGGAATAGTCACCGTATAATCCGCCCCCGAGATCACATTGTCGGCAAGACCGTCGCCTTCCGTGCCCAGCACTATGGCAAGCTGTGGTTCGGCGGCAAGCGCCGGATCGTCGAGACGGATCGAGTCGTTGCGCAGAGCCATCGCCACTGTCCTGAAGCCGTATCGCTTCAGATAAGCCGCAGTCTCGCCCTCGGGCAGCCATGTCCACGGCACGAGAAAGACCGAACCCATCGACACGCGCACCGCACGGCGGTTCAGAGGGTCGCACGACGACCGGGTGAGCACCACAGCATCAACGCCCAGCGCAGCCGCAGAGCGGAAGATCGCCCCGATATTGGTCGTATCGACAACTCCGTCGATCACAGCCACACGCCGCGCAGCGGCCACAACGTCTTCCACAGATCTCTCCGGGGGCCGGCGCATGGCGCACAGCACCCCGCGGGTCAGCACATAGCCCGTAAGACCGGCCAGCAACTCTCGCGCCCCTACATAGACCGGCACCTCGGGACTGCACATGGCTATCAGCGGTGCGGCATCGCCGTCGACATGACGGCGCTCGCACAGGAAGGCCACAGGCTCATACCCCGCCTCCAATGCGACCTTTATCACCTTGGGACTCTCGGCTATGAACACTCCTTTGCCCGGCTCGAGCCGGTTGCGCAGCTGTGCCTCGGTCAGCGACGCGAACATTTCCAGGCCCTCGGCCTGCAGGGAATCCACTTCTACTATCATTCCGCAAATTTACAAATTAATCTTATAACTCACACCAACGCCGATATACGGCTGGAATCCACGGGGCGTAATTCCATAACCGGCCTGCAGGCCTATGCTGAATCGCTGAACCCGGGGCGCGCACTGCGCCGTAGTAAATGACCGCACGGTCACAAGACTGTCGAGGCGCGGACGGTAGCCGCTCACATAGGCGCGGTAGCCGTCGCCGGCATACTCGGCCTGTTCGAACGGCACGACAGCCCTGACGCTGTCCGTCCCGCCGGGCGAAGGCAGGTAGACCGTATCGGCCTTCAGATAGCGTACCGCCACACGCGGCGGCGATGTTATGCGCACGGTGTCGCAGCGGGTGAGCACCCGCAGTTCGCCGGGCAGCCGTCCGGTGTGCCCGCATGCCGACATGCCGACAAAAAAACCCGCTCCGAAGGCGACGGAGCCTAAAAAAATCCATTTCATGTCCATAATCCGAAAAATTCCTTCAATGCCGCCAGATGCACATCGACTATGACCGACAGCCCACTCTCCGACGCAAGAAAAGCCACGTCGGCACGATTGTCCTGAAACATATTCTCCGTAAGCACCGCCGGGCACGGCGTGTCGCGGCAGATCGCCAGATCTGCTGTCCAGTATCCGCAGGAGGGTGTCGCCCGGTTGCCGAGTATATCGGCCGAACGGGCGCGCCGGAAGAGCATCCCGGCCAGACGGCGCGACTGCACCGAGGCATTTCGCCCCACAAACACCGACCAGCCGCATGCCTCCAGCCACCGCGAGCCGTCGCCCGCCGCATTATTATGGATCGACACAAGCACCGCACGACGCCCCGCCGACAGGACGGCCGCACGGCGACAGCGCTCGCGCAGCGACACATCGGTCTCTTCCGGCACAAGAAGCGCCGCCTCCATTCCATTACGTTCCAATGCCTCCGCAAGTCGGCGGCCGGCGATCCGGCTCCAATGCCATTCGCGGTGACGCCCGTCGGGGCTGCATTTGCCGCGAGTTTCGATACCATGTCCGTTGTCTACAATCACAAGATTCTTTTTCATAGCTTTTTTCATTTATCGGTTATTGATAATGCAAAGTTAAGCCGTGGTCTGATCGGTCTGTCCGCCATAATGACGCAGACGTCATTTAACAATTCGGCTTAACAATGGTCAAAAAGATACAAAACATGAACCATGTATGTCTGTGGGCGTTATTATGGTACTAAATCACCAAAAATGATACTATAACTATGACCTACGAACAACCTCAATTGCCCTACGACAACGACGCCCTCGAACCTGCCATCAGCCGACGTACCGTCGATTTCCACTACGGCAAGCACGAGAAAGCATATATCGACAACCTGAACCGGCTCATCAAAGGCACCGAATTCGAAGACATGGAGCTTGAAGAAATCATAGCCCATGCGCAGGGGCCACTGTTCAACAACGCCTCGCAGGCATGGAACCATATATTCTATTTCTTCACTTTCTCGCCCGACGGACGCCGTGAGCCGCAGGGAGACCTCCGCAAGGCCATAGACCGCGAGTTCGGCTCCTTCGAGAAATTCAAGGAAGCATTCGTCGACGCCGGTGTCGGCCTGTTCGGCTCCGGCTGGGTATGGCTCTCGCGCGACGAGAACGGAAAACTATTTATAACCCAGGGGCCCAACGCCGCAAACCCCATCACAGCCGGCCTCACGCCGTTGCTCACTTTCGACGTCTGGGAACACGCATATTACCTCGACTATCAGAACCGTCGCGCCGACGCCCTCAGACAGCTCTGGGACATCGTCGACTGGGGTGTGGTCGAAAGCAGATACTGAAAACTATCAGAACAGAAAATAGCACTTTAGTTTTAGCATAATGTGATGAATGGAAAGGGAGGTACTCGTGAGAGCACCTCTTTTTCTCGTTTTCACACACGGATGTTCAGCCGAAAGACAATCAGAACGGCTGCAGAATGCATGTTATCTTACAGCCATCGGCCACGTCGGTCATAATCATCCTTATCTGTCT
>CAJKRG010000047.1 GCA_905202215.1 uncultured Porphyromonadaceae bacterium | reverse complement strand
CCATAGTCATAACGCCCGTCTCGCGTCTTGCGCGACGAAATCCGACCGTTATATAGCGGAACCGCTCCCTCGCTCCGAAGCAATGTGTCCCCGAAAATATATGTCCCGCCGTTGCGTAGCGGACCCACTTCGAACGGATCCGGAAATGGCACGATACTGTCAAACGCCGAAATACGGCTGGTTCGGAATGGTTTCAGCGGAAAGTCAGGCCCGAAATTTACAGGCACAAGCAGAATCTCGTTGCGGATTGCCGCAAGATACCCCGGTGTGTCATATGAATAGTAGGTATTGCCTCGCACACCCCTGCGAAAACGGACTAAATGCCCTGCGCGGTCGTACTCCCTGCGCATGCCGGCCAAGGTATCGTTTGGAGAGTCCGATAATATAAAATCCTCAAATATACCGGTAAAGGAACGACGCACAAACGTTGTGGTCGGTCGGTCACTGTTGTCATAAAATCTTGATGTCATTAATGCCGGTGCCGAAAAACCTTCAGGAACTATCTTTTCTTCCGTCAGCTTGCCCCGGTAGTCATAGCGGTATGAATAGACTACACCCCTGTCACCATAGCTGACTCGAACTGTATCTAACTGCCCCAACCGGTTATAACTCTGCCGTCGCACACTCTGACCCGCTGTTTCCTCCACAACGCGCCCCGCACGGTCATAACGACGCACAACATGCACCGCATCAACCGCACGCGGCAACGTTCGCTCTGGCTCATAGCCCCCAAGGGCGCCGCTCCCCGTCCAGCTCACACCGCACGGAGCCGCCAGAAAAGCAGCCAGCTCGCTGTCGCTCCATGCGGCCTCGGCCTCTACGGCAACACGACCGAACTTGTCGTAGAAACTCAGCTGCCAACGCGGTGCCGTATTGCCGTCCTGCACGGCCACAAGTCGCCCGGCGCTGTCATAACGGTAAAGAATCGCTGCCCGACCGGGCAGTTTACGGACTGTCACATTGCCGCGGGCGTCGTAATCGTACCAATACGACAATTCCTGCATGGCTGCATCGCTGCGGGCATAGGTCCCGTCGGCCAGTTTTGGAGGCAGCACATAGCGAAGATCGCCATACCCGTCATAGACATACCGCGTACAAAGCATCGATCCTGTCGAGCCTCTTTTTTCAGCGACTTTAAGTCCTCTGAAATCAGTGAAAGTTTGCACGATAAGACCGTCCTCATCTTTTGTCTCCTCCATAAGCAGGCTTAATCCAGGATAGCCGCCAAGATATTCAATCCCCGAAGCTGTCGCTTTATAGCGTGGTGTGCGAAAACGGGTACCATTGTTGACATTGCGGCTGTACGAAATTTTCTTTTTTCCCGAATGCAGATCATGCCCGGGACGTATGGTCGATAAAAGACGTCCTGTCGGAGAAGACTCATAAGTCGAGACTGTATATGGATCCGAGTCGGAATAAGCCTCCGGTGCGGAAGTCTCTATATCCGCAAGCGAGGGATGCTCGCTGTCGACCGGCGCAGGCAGCCATGCCTTGACAGGACGTCCCATCGCATCATATACCGTATATTCGGCCAGAAGACCCTGCGGATAGGCGTTGACACGCGATATGCTTCGCCCGAGGCCGTCGAAAGTCTCGACCGAACGGTTTCGATTGGAACTCCGACTGTCCAGCCAGATATTTTCTGCCGCATAATTAGGCTTTTCGCCACCTATATTATAGTCGTAAGTGGCAACAACGCCATGTCCGTCGATCGAAGTCTCGGCAAGACGTCCTGCCGCATCATATTTATATCGTGTCGTGACTCCCGCGGCATCCCTGTACGCGCTCATACCGACAAGAGGCGAATACTCGGCATATTCAGCCGGACAGTCTGCCAGCGAAAGATCAAGATTGAGATTCTGAGCTTCCGTTCCATCAGTCCTTGAACCGAATATCTGTTTAATCTCCTCAAACGACATTCCCGAAAATTTATAGACCGGATAGAAACCTTTATATCCCCACAGATATGAGGTGCAGAATCCGTCGGGCCGTTTTATTTCGCGAATATTTCCATGTGAATCATAATTGTAGCTCTGCACAAGATAGCTTGTCGAGCCTCGGCTCAGGGTAAGATTTTCAGGCTTGACAATCTTGCCGTTCCAGACATTCATGGCAAATTCGGCTTTAGACGTACAACCGTCAAAGCTTGCAATACTCGATGTGACAACACCTACCATATTCCGTTCGCGCATTGTTTGCCCAATCTCACCCGCAGGCACATAACCGAGCGCCAACGTACCGCCCTCGCCATCACGGCTCGTAGTGATTTTGTCGATTAACCCCGTGCCGGGCACATAAGAATATTCCTCGACAGTCGCCAGCTCCCCATTGGCGTAATCGACAATACGCTTCGATTTCAGACGCTCACGCATCGGCACGACTACGTAGGCGGAATAGTCGTATATAAGCGACTTATTTATAATATATTCATAGGCTATACCCGGTGGTACAACATTTGTATTCACAGGAGGCGCTTTCTCTGTAAGCTGATTGAGGTTAACATCAAAATAAAAAATATCATTTAGACAGAAGTCAGGTGCATAAGTCGTCATCTGAGTCTGAACCAGATTCCTTTTTATTGCCAGATTTGCTATGGGAGCAAGCACTGTTGTGTCATATTCGTAATATTCGGAACTTTCCTTTCTATAATCAAGTTCTATGACTCTTGGTATGATTGTCGACGAATCGCGCAGGCCCTCATTAATACTCGCGTTGCGATATGTACTTTTTTCGATCAATTGAGGCCCGGAAGAGAAGATCGAGAAAATACTGTCGGGTAGTGTTCGGCCGAATTTTCGTCTGATTCTATTTTCTGGCACATAATTTTTGAATTTATACACGGTTTTCCCGACATTTTCATATTCTGTTACCTCTTCATACCATATGGGAAGTGCTCCTTCCTGATATTCAAGATAGTCGGACGTATTTTTTATTTCTACAACATTTTTACGCAGAAGATAGATACTCTCTTGGTGTAGAGGGGTGAATTTATACACGATTTCATTCATATATGTGCTGAGGAAAGTGCTCAGAAGAGGGGCGGCAATACATTTGCCGACGCTGTAGGCATATCGGCGAACTCGCGGTTGAGTGTCAGTGGCTGATTTATACAACGATATGGAGCGTACTCGCAACCCTCCGCCCTTTTCAAGCCTGTCAGCGCCTATGTAAGAACTGAATTCAGCGGTTTCTTCAATTGGTTCGAATTGATGTATTTCATAATCCCATACAGCCCTGCCACCTGTCGGATAACGTACTTCCCTTAGAAGATTAGACTTCATGTGGGTCTCGGATATGTCGAAATCTTTACCGCCGATTCTGTAGTCCTTACGTTTAGTGAGAGCTGTTCTGAATTCAATCGCCGGTAAATGATGCTCTGATTCGTCTCTGCCGTTACAGTATCCCCAACGGTCCGTTTCATATGATGAATAATCAGGATAATATTCAAATGAATACTTTCCGTCTGATGAATGTTCGATTTCGCTGAGAAATACAAGTTTACAATTTGAATTGGACTGAACAAATTTATAGCTTAGAAATATGGAATGCTTTTTTATCGTATCCCAATATACGCTGATATCCTCTAATGTATTGTTAAAATTGTATTCGAAAACAATTTTTGTATCCAAGTATTTGATAGCGGTAAGATTCCGATGTAATATTGATTTATACTCCCGGCTAAGCATAGTGCCGTTATCGTCTGTAGATGTATCATGATTCCAGTATCCATATATGAAATGATTGTAATAACGAGTAATCGTGGGATTTAAGTGAGCATAAAATTCCCATGTAAATTCAACACTATTACCTGATGGAAGTTCTATTTTTGATAATAGCCACTCAATATTATAGTTTTTGTTATCTATTTCAATTTGTTGTCCTATATTTTTAAATCTATAGACATGCCCGAGCGGATTTACAACAGTAATTTCACTGAGATCTGAATCGGAACTTATTTTATACTCCTCGCAATTTACACCTATAAATTGACCGTTCACATACATTAATGTAAGCATAGTCTCCGGAAGAAACACATAAAATATATCGTTTTCCGAATCAATATGATTTATTGTATGGTGTACACTCTGTTCTGAATATGTGTCATATCGTGCTACACTTGACAGTAGCTCCTCATATGTCGGCTTTTTGAAATTTCCATTGAAAAAAGGGAATTTCTCGTCTGCCCGTCCGCGGATGGTTCGTGTAATCCTAAAACCCGGATTCAACGACCACCCCAATCCCACCGGATATGAATCGTCTCCAAGTTTTATACCATTGCTGCGGTACCGGAGAGTAAGCGGTAGTGAGATGTCTTCGGCTTTAAGGGTGTAAATGGGCACTTCAAATTCGACCGCTCCTGTTGCAAGCGAAGCCGATGGCATCGACACCTCTTTGAGATGCGAAATCGACGGAACCTCCGGCAATTGTCCTTCTGCTACAGGTTTAATAACCTCGTAGGCATGCCCCTGAACACACAATGTCCAAAAAAGGATAAATATGACGATACGTATTCTCATAGCCCGACGGTTATATAGCGTTTTTCGGTCATGGCCGGGCGCGAGAGGCTCAGCGCGACTATATATTCGCCCGCGCGGAAGCCGGAGGTCGGAATCCGTACCGATACAATACCAGCGGCCTCCCTCTCCTCAAGCGCATAGCAATGTCCCGGAATATCCGTCACGCCTACCGTAAGGACGGCCCCCGAAGAAATATCCGGAAAACGCACCTCTATCTCTATCGCACCCGCACCCGTCGTGACAGCGGCGTCCCGAAGGGCCGCGGCCAACTCGTCGGCATCGCACTCTTCCTCGTGCTCCACGTCGCGGACTTCATTGCGAAGTTCATAAACATCAACTGCATAGCACGCGGCTGTCTCGCCGTCATTAATATACACCGCCACAGGCTGCCGCTCGCCTTGCCGGAACCAGCGCATCGTCTCGCGCACATGCCCCACGCTGTCGGTCTGCATCGAAAGCACATCGCGCACAACCGTCACGCCTTTCAGAGTGTCGCCCTCAGGTAAAACGATCGCCCCGCGTCCCCCGACCTCGCTCGAATATACCGCCCGACGCACATAAGAGCGCACCTTGTTCTCCGTTCCGTAAATCATGAAAACATTTTCGCGACAGTCGCCCTCCACAAGCGGAAAACCGGCCGCAGCCACAGGCCTTCGCGGGCCCTCGATCGTATGCGCCGTCTCCTGACCCGCATAGTACGCCGTGTCCCCCCGCCACGCGAACCATTCGCGACGCCGTCCGTCCGACTCAACCGACAGCGAATCGCCGTGCGCAGTCACTTTCAGCGATCCGACACCGCTGTCCGTCAATCGCGAGAAAAAAACAGTCACCGCCCCCGAAGCCATATCGACATCAGGCGCCGAAACGGGCGTCAGCACTCTGGTGACACCGCCGGCCGGAAGAGAGAGAACTGTCAGAAGCAGAAACACGAGCTTTTTCATGGCGCGATTGGTTTTGCGGTCAAATATACACATTTACGGCGACTTTTGCAACATTTGTCGATTTTATTTTTATCTTTCTCCCATTATTATTTTACATATTATTTGGCATAAAATAAAAAAAGTGTAATTTTGCCCCCGACAAGGTCTCGTCCGGGCCACACATCCCGCGGCCTCACCACGTATAAAGCAACCCTATTTTCATCAATACACCACATTATGAAGCAGAAACGATATTTTCTCGCCGAAGACGAAATTCCGAGATTCTGGTACAATATTCAGGCCGATATGAAAAACAAGCCCCTCCCGCCTCTTCATCCGGCCACAAAACAACCTTTAAAAGCCGAAGACCTTTACCCGATTTTCGCTAAAGAATGTTGCGATCAGGAACTTAATCAAATTGATCCGTGGATTCAGATTCCCGATGACGTAAGGGAAATGTACAAGTTTTATCGGTCCACGCCCCTCGTCCGCGCCTACGCACTCGAAAAAGCCCTCGGCACACCGGCCCACATCTACTTCAAGAACGAAAGCGTATCGCCGATGGGATCCCACAAACTCAACTCCGCCATTCCGCAGGCCTACTACTGCCGCCGTGAAGGCATCACCAATATCACCACCGAGACCGGCGCCGGCCAGTGGGGTGCCTCCCTCGCCTACGCCGCAAGCATGTTCGGCATCGACTCGGCTGTATATCAGGTGAAGATCTCCTATGAGCAGAAGCCCTACCGACGCAGCATAATGCAGACATTCGGCGCACAGGTCACACCCTCGCCCTCCATGTCGACCCGCGCCGGCAAAGACATTCTCACCGCCCATCCCAACCATCAGGGATCCCTCGGCACAGCCATATCCGAAGCAGTCGAACTCGCCCGCACAACCCCCAACTGCAAATACTGCCTCGGATCCGTCCTCAACCACGTCGCCCTCCACCAGACCGTAATAGGCCTCGAAGCCGAAAAACAGATGGAAATGGCCGGCGAATACCCCGACATCGTCATCGCATGCTTCGGAGGTGGCAGCAACTTCGGCGGCCTCGCCTTCCCCTTCATGCGCCATGTCCTCGCCGGCGAAGAGGGCAAGACATCCACACGTTTCATCGCCGCCGAACCCGCCAGCTGCCCCAAACTCACCCGCGGCCAGTTCAGATACGACTTCGGCGACGAGGCCGGCTACACTCCCCTCCTCCCCATGTTCACCCTCGGACACAACTTCGCCCCCGCAAATATCCACGCCGGAGGCCTACGCTACCACGGAGCGGGCGTCATCGTGTCGCAGCTGCTCAAAGACAAGATGATGGAGGCCGTCGACATCGACCAGCTCGAAAGCTTCGAGGCAGGAACACTCTTCGCGCGCACCGAAGGCATAATACCCGCTCCCGAATCGTGCCACGCCATCGCCGCCACTATCCGCGAAGCCCTCCGTTGCAAAGAGACAGGCGAACAGAAAACGATACTATTCAACCTCTCCGGCCACGGACTCGTCGACATGGCCTCCTACGACAAATACCTCGCCGGCGACCTCCAGAACTACACCCTCTCCGACAAAGACCTCGCCGCCAACCTCGCCGAAATAGCCCCCCTCCAGCCCGAATAAAAACAAAATTTTTATAGAAGAAATGAAGACTCCAGCAGGAATCTTCATTTCTTCAGTCTTTTACATTTCCTGAAAATTTTCATATCGTCATTGTCAAAGATTTAGTATCTTTGCAACTTCCGATAATATCTGATTATTGGAAGATAAGCAATGACACCTGAAGAAAAAGCACGACAGAAAATAGATCGGATGTTTTCCGATGCCGGATGGGATGTAATCAACCGCGAAGAATACTCCGCGGGTATGACAGCCGTTGCCATTCGCGAAGGCATCCTGCAAGGTAATAAAGAGGCCGACTATTTTCTTTTTCTCAACGGTAAGGCAGTCGGGGTTCTTGAGGCAAAACGCGAAGAAGTGGATATCACGGCCCAATCTGTAAGTGAGCAAGCTGAAGATTATGCGCGAAGTGTACCATCATGTTACCCCGCCTTCTCAAATCCGCTTCCTGTTGTCATGAAATCCAATGGGAAAGAACTATATATCCGCGATATGCGTGAACCGGATTCGCAATATGAGGCTCTTTTCAAAATGCCTTCTCCTAAGAAAATTGTCACAATGCTTGATATTGATGACCCCTTTGCCGGGCTTCCGGGTGTTCCGAAAAAAGGGCTTCGCCAGTGTCAGTATGAAGCCATAACAAACCTTGAAGCAAGTTTCCGCATCGGCCATAAAAAAGCTCTCATAGTGCTTGCCACCGGTGCCGGAAAAACCTATACCGCATGCATGGCGGCATATCGCATGCTTGCCCATGCTGGAATGAAGCGCGTACTTTTCCTTGTCGACCGCAACAACCTCGGCAAACAGGCCGAAGGCGGCTTCGGTACATTCAGACTCACTCAGAATGGTGATGCGTTCAACACAATCTACGGAGTTTCGCGACTCACGAACAACGAGATTCCATCGGACAGTAATGTAATAATCTCTACCATTCAGCGTCTTTTTGCCTTTTTGAAAGGAGAATCCATCACAGACGATTCCGATGAAGAATCCACTTCCGACGGGCCTGCCGAAGTGACATTGCCGGACAATCCGAAGCTTCCTCACGATTATTTCGACATGATAATAATCGACGAATGCCACCGCTCCATTTATGGCAACTGGAAAAAGGTTCTTGATTATTTCGACACGGCTCGGCTGATAGGACTTACCGCAACCCCCGTACCGGAAACGCTTGCGTTCTTCAACAACAACGTCGTTGTGAACTATACCCTTGAACAGAGTATACTTGACGGAGTCAATATAGGGCACCGTGTTTACAGCATCAAGACAGAAGCAACGACCAATGGTGGAGCAATCAGAAAAGGTGATAAACTCCGAAAAGAAACAAGATATACAGGCACGGTCGAGGTCATCGAAAACAAAGAGACATCGACATACACACGGGAGGAACTTAATCGCAGTATAATAAATCCTGCACAGATAAAACTTGTGCTTGAAACATTCCGCGACAGCATCTATACGGATATGTTCACCGAGCGTGAACCCAATATGGACTACATCCCCAAGACGCTTATCTTCGCGCTCAATGAGGCTCACGCCACTAATATCGTCAAGATTGCCAAAGAGGTTTTCGGTCGCGAAGACGACAAATTCGTGCAAAAAATCACTTATTCCTGCGGAGACAGCACCAAGCTTATAAAAGCTTTCTGCAACGACAAGGATTTCCGCATTGCCGTCACATGTACGCTTGTCGCTACCGGAACGGATGTCAAACCCCTCGAAGTTGTCATGTTCATGCGCGATGTGGCGTCTCTTCCTCTTTATATTCAGATGAAAGGACGCGGAGTAAGGACAATCGGCGACGAGGCCCTTCGCAACGTGACACCCAATGCCGACACAAAGGATTGTTTCTACCTCGTCGACTGTGTAGGGGTGGCGGGAAGTGTTAAAGGTATTCCGACTCATGAAAACGAGCCCGACCAGAGGATTACACTTAAGAAACTTCTCGAAGACATATCGCACGGATATATTCCCGACGAGCATCTCAACCGCCTCGCCGGAGTATTGGCGAGACTTCACAACAAGGCCGACGAGGAACAACGGAATGAATTCATAATCCGCACACACGGCTCGGACATGCGCGATCTTGCGGCAAGAATATATCAGGCCCTTGAAAACCAGGATTTACCCTCTTTTGTAGACGTCAACCGTCCCAATAACGAACGTAAGGGACTTGTATCTCCCCTCTCGACAAATCCGAAGGCCCGCGAATGGCTTCTTATTCTTGCGGCAGGATTTGTCAATACCCTGCAACCCGGAGAGGACAATCTCATATCGAAAGGCTTTTCTGTCGAGGATGCAAGCGCCACGACAAAAGCTTTCGAAGAATATTGCCGAGCCCATGCTGACGAGATTGAGGCACTGCGCATAATCTATAATAACGAGGGAACTCCTATTACATACACCATGCTTCAGGATTTGAAGCGAAAACTGGAAGCGGCCAACAGCGATTTCCGTCCTGGAGCATTGTGGAACTCATACGCGGTAGTTCAGTCTGAAAAAGTGAGACGTTATGCCAATAGCTCGGAGCGCGAGGCGCTGACAAACATCATCCAATTGGTCCGTTTCGCTTTCCGCCAGATCGAACGGCTCGAAAGCGTAGTAGGCACAGCACGTCAGTATTTCAATCTGTGGATGGGTCAGACGCAGCGAGAACTTTCGTCCGTCCAGCGCGAAATCATCAGTCAGGTAGTCGATTATATTGCTTCTAACGGGGCGTGCTCAATCGACGACATAAAAGAAGATGACAAGACTCGCGCCGCTCAGCTTATAAAGGCATTTGGCAGCAAACAAAACGCCAATGCCACTCTCGATTCACTTTTTAATTTCATTGTTTTCAGAAAAACAGCAGCATAACATAAATGGCAAAGAACGCAACCTCCGAGCAGTCTCTTATAAAAAAAGTATGGAATATGGCGACCGTCCTCGCCGGAGTAGGCGTAGGATTCACCGATTATATCACACAGCTCACATACCTTCTTTTTCTGAAGATGGACGATGAGAATGTCGAACTCTTCGGTGAGGATACAGCAATTCCTCAAGCTTGTGGCTGGAAAACCCTTCGAGAACTGGACGGAATGGACCTTCTCGACCAATATGAGGAAACACTCAAAAAGCTTAGTCATGAAGAAGGCCTCATAGGCACTATATATACCAAGGCTGTAAACAAAATCGAACAGCCGGTATATCTCAAAAAAGTCATAACCATGATCGACGAAGAGGACTGGCTGGGGATGGATGTCGATGTCAAGGGCGCCATTTACGAAGGAATTCTCGAAAAGAACGGTCAGGATAAGAAAAGCGGCGCCGGTCAATATTTCACTCCGCGTCCTCTGATCCGTGCGATGGTTGATTGCATACGGCCTCGGATTGGCGAGACAGTCTGTGACCCCGCATGTGGAACCGGCGGATTTCTCCTTGCCGCTTACGACTATATGAAGTCTCAGAGCCAGGATAAAGCCAAGCGCGATTTCCTGCGCAACAAGGCCCTTCACGGAAGCGACAACACTCCGCTTGTAGTCACTCTCGCCTCAATGAACCTGTATCTGCACGGTGTCGGCACCGATCGCAGCCCCATTGTTTGTGAGGATTCACTTGAAAAGGAGTCGGCTGTCAATCCCGATGTAATCCTTGCCAATCCGCCGTTCGGCACACGAGCTGCTGGCTCGGTCGAGATCAACCGCCCTGATTTTTATATAGATACGAAGAATAATCAGCTCAATTTCCTTCAGCACATGATGTTAATGCTCCGGCAGGGCGGCCGTGCCGCTGTCGTATTGCCGGATAATGTACTTTTCGAAGGTTCAGGAGAGCCGATCCGTCGTCGCCTGCTAACCGACTTCAATCTGCATACAATCCTGCGCCTGCCCACAGGTATCTTCTATGCCAACGGTGTAAAAGCGAATGTGCTGTTCTTCACAAAAGGAGAACCGACAAAAAAAACCTGGTACTACGACTACCGCACCGACGTGAAACATACGCTCGCAACAAACCCCATGCAGCGGCATCACCTCGACGATTTCGTCGCCTGCTATAACGCTTCCGATCTTTCCGCCCGTAAAGATACTTTCGATGCCGAAACCAACCCTAACGGCCGTTGGCGCAAATATGATGTGGAAGAGCTGCTCGGACGAGAAAAAACCAGTCTCGACATTACATGGATTAGTCATGGATACAATATGAAAGATGTCACCCTTGCCGAACTCATGGCTGACATCAAGGAAAAGAGCGACAACATAGCCTCGGCAGTATCGAAACTCCAGGAACTGTTCGCACAACTGAATATCGAGGAAGACTGATGGATACCAAGAAATTGCGTCAAAAAATACTCGACCTCGCCATTCGTGGAAAGTTAGTACCGCAAGACCCCAACGACGAACCGGCATCAGTCCTTCTCGAACGCATCCGTGCCGAGAAAGAACGCCTCATTGCCGAAGGCAAAATCAAACGTCCAAAAAAGTCAAAAACATCTTCCGCTGAGTCTCATTATCAGCAGTTACCTGAAGGATGGTCTTCAGCGAAATTAGGAGATCTTTTCTTAATTTGTTCGGCAAAAAGAATAATGAAATCCGATTGGTGTTCTGCAGGAATACCGTTTTATCGAACACGTGAGATAGTAAAACTTCATGAATGTGGTTCTGTTGATAATGATTTATTTATCTCTAAAGAATACTTTAATCGTATCAAACATGATTTTGGAGTTCCAAAGACAAACGATATAATGCTCACGGCGGTAGGAACCATTGGAATTCCATATATTGTGAAAGAAGATGATTGCTTTTATTATAAGGATGCAAGTGTTTTATGTCTTCGCAATTTCTATAAATTAAATTCTAAATTTTTTTTCTTTCTCATTCTTTCTTCTGAATTGAGAGAGCAAATGTTTTCTGCGTCTAAAGGAACAACTGTTGATACCGTTACAATTGAAAAAGCCAATGATTATATATTTATGCTTCCACCTCTAAAAGAGCAAGAACGTATAGTAAATGTCATTGAAAGCTATTTGTCAATAATAAATGATCTTGAATCAAATCTGCAATATTTACATGATTGTGTATCTATAACAAAATCGAAGATTCTTGATCTTGCGATGCGAGGCAAGCTTGTGCCTCAAGACCCGGCTGATGAGCCTGCCGCCGATATGCTCCGTCGCATCAATCACAAGGCCAAGATAATTGGTGATAACCCACATTATCCGCAATTACCATCTGGATGGTGTATTGCCACCATAAATGATGTCTTTGAGATCAACCCAAAGAATAAAGCTAATGGAGATATGGAGGCTGGCTTTGTACCTATGACTTCTATATGTGATGGGTTTAATAACTCGTTTGTCCATACTCCACGAAAATGGGATGAAATAAAGAATGGATTTACTCATTTTGCTGATGGAGATATTGCTGTAGCAAAGATTTCACCATGCTTAGAGAACCGTAAATCCATGATTTTGAAAAACCTCCCAAATGGAATAGGAAGTGGCACAACAGAATTATTAGTATTCCGAAGTAAAGTGATTTATCAGGAATATGGGCTGTTATTCTTCAAATCAGATAACTTCATCAAACAATGTGTCGGCACCTTCAATGGCGTTGTAGGTCAGCAAAGGGTTAGTAAGAATATTGTTGAGGAAATACCTATTCCGATACCTCCGTATAAAGCTCAGATGAAAATTGCGAATGAAGTTAATCGACTATTTGAAACTTTAGATCAAATAAATTCTAACTTAGCGAATTAGAAATTTTATCTAAGCCAGATTGGAACTTCTGTATAATCTCCACTATGCATTTTTGTTCTTTAAGTGGAGGAAGTGGTACGATGGCTTTGTTTGCATCGGAAGTACTAAGACGAGGCATTTTAACTCCGTACCCACAAGAAATTGTGTACTCAACGAACAATGAAGATCTTAGCCAATAGTATAAGTATTCTGGTATAACACATTTGAATGGCGTTATCGGAATAATTTCGGTTGAGCAGAACCCGTCTTTTGTTGAAAGAAGGACTTTATTAAGGTATGTTCTAAGCCTTGAGAAGAGGATGTCTCCTGACTTGAAAGAATGACGGGTGCCGGATATTGCCCTTTCTTTCTTACTCTTGATTTGCAGCAATCTTCCAGTGTAGCTTTCCACGTCCTCCAACTCTAATACCCAATCTTCTGCATTAATACCTGAGACGGGTATCGTTTTACCGTTCCTATAGAGGCATATTGAATCTATGGTAGTTAATACCCAATTCTCCGGTAATTGCGGATAATGTGGGTTGCGTTATCTTATTGTCATGTTCAACTCAATTTGAATATGATATGATAACAAAGTACAAAACATTCCTTTCTCGCCAAGATTTGGCGGCGAATACTGTCCGCTCTTATGCATGGACAGTGACGCACTTCCTTGAAAAATACAAGGAGGTAACGCGAGAGAATCTTCTCGCCTACAAGGGTTATCTTGTGGAACACCACAAGCCTCAGACAGTAAATCTGCGGCTTCAGGCTATCAACAAGTATCTGGAGTTCATCAAGAAAGAGAAACTCAAAATGCGCTTCGTGAAAGTCCAACAGAAGAACTTTCTCGAAAACGTGATCAGCGATGCCGACTACAAATTTTTCAAAACCAAGCTAAAGAAAGACGGCCATATTTCCTGGTACTTCGTGGTTTGGTTTCTCACCGCAACGGGAGCCCGTGTCAGTGAGCTACTTCAAATCAAAGCCGAACACGTTCAGCAGGGCTATCTCGACATCTACTCCAAAGGCGGTAAACTACGCCGCCTTTATATACCTAAGACGTTACGCTCAGAAGCCGCTGATTGGCTAAAAGAACAAGGTCTCAATTCTGGTTATATCTTCCTCAATCGTTTTGGCGAAAGAATCACCGCTCGCGGTATAGCACAGCAACTCAAACTGTTCGCAAAGAAATATGGCATCAACACAGCTGTAGTCTATCCTCATTCATTCCGCCACCGCTTCGCCAAGAACTTCCTCGACCGCTTCAACGATCTGGCACTGCTCGCAGACCTCATGGGTCACGAAAGCATCGAGACCACGCGTATCTATCTGCGCCGTACCGCGACCGAACAACAAGCCATAGTTGATAAAATCGTCAACTGGTAATCTTCATTAGATCGGCATCTTTGCAATCCTTATTAGCAAGATTGCAAAGATGCTTCTATTGAATCAAGGACTGCGAATAGTTCTCCAATTTTTGCTACAATGCGAGTTTGTTCTCCTATTGGAGGAATGGATATTATCATTGAGCAAAGTTGATTCAAATAAAATCCCTTTTGTGCCGTACCTTTAGCATTGTCTGTCATATATTTTTGAATGGATGGTGAATCAAGGTAATATTTCAAAAATAAATTATTTATTCGAGAAGTTAATACCGAAACACTCCGCTGCAATGTTATATTTTCAGATGATAAAAAAATGGCAGTACGACCTATAGTACCTACCGTCGTAAGTAAAATATCTCCTTTTTCTAATTGCGTCCTCTCATTACATAGACGAAACTGTTCATCTGTCAAATATCGTACAGGGGTATGGGTAATTTTATTATTTGCAATGTTTGATGCGGAAATCATAAAATAATTCGTCTTCGTGACGTGTCCTTCAGGAGGATTATGATCACCATCAACTATTTTTGAGCATATATCACGTAGAGTCGCCCGGCACCATGTATCTGGTATATTCCTTGAATGTGGGTTATCACCAATTATCTTTGCCTTGGGATTGATGCGACGGAGCATGTCGGCGGCAGCCTCATCAGCCGGGTCTTGAGGCACAAGCTTTCCTTGCATTGCGAGGTCGAGAATCTTGGATTTTATAAATTTAATAGATTCCTTTAGAAGATCTTCATTATGTTCAATAACACTTAAAGTGGTTTCGATGGAAAAAATCTGATTTACAATTCTCTGTTGTTCGTTCAGCGGTGGTACCGGTATGCAAATCCCTTTGAAGTCAGTCTTGTTAAATTTTCCTTGGGCTGTTGAGCTGGAAATATTTTTTAGTGCATTTTGTCCTGATGTTGAGAGAAAATAAAAATAAAGCCATATAAGAGTGACCTCGTCCCAGCATTTTACCATTATAGAGTTGGGCGCGAGAGTCATAGGATAATTGAGTTTTGGTACTAGGAAAACCTTTCCTATGCTTGCTCCAATGTTAGGAAGAATTAATTCTCCTCCAAACAAATTAGAATTTTCTAAAAATTCATATCCATGTCTATCTGTGTATACTAAACCATTAGTAAAATTAGATTGGAAATCCTTTGTACGCACCAATATTGCGTAATTTGGAGAATCATAGTATTTAACATTTTCTCTTAGTGATGCAAAACTACCGCTTGCGACGAAATCAGTAACGGTTTTTACCAAATTGTCAATTGTGCAGAATGTCCATCCTTTAGGTAACTGCTGATAATGAGACGTATCAAAAGTCTTAATTTGAAATATCTTTAGGCAATATTCTCTTTCAAAACTCCTTTTCTTTCGTTTTTTTGCGCAATTTCCTGCGGGCGGAAAAAGGATATTTGAAAAAAAATGAGTAGCTTTGCCTAAATATTACGCTTTGTCATGAACGAGGAACCCCTTAGCCGCATGATGCTGAAAGACACGTCGTTTCAGGCTTTGATGCAGCACCGCATTTTCAATGTGCTGCTCATAGCCTCGCCTTACGACGCCTTTATGATGGAAGAAGACGGACGTGTCGAGGAACAGCTCTACAACGAATACGTCGCTCTCAACCTCAGCTCACCGCCCCGCGTCACCCGCGTATCGACCATGGCCGAAGCCCTCGAAGCCATGCGCCTCAAAGCCTTCGACATCGTCGTGGCAATGCCCGGAGGCGACCTTTCGGAAACCTTCGAAGGCTCCGCTCTCCTGAAAGAGGCATTCCCGAATGTGCCGATCGTTGTCCTCACCCCGTTCTCGAAGGAAGTGTCGCGGCGCCTCGCCAACGAAAACCTCGACAATATCGACTACGTATTCAGCTGGCTCGGCAACATGGATCTGCTGCTGGCGATCATCAAGCTCCTCGAAGACAAGCTCAATATCGACGACATAACCGAAGTCGGCGTCCAGTCAATCCTTCTGGTCGAAGACTCCGTACGCTTCTACTCCTCCGTTCTCCCCCACATCTACAAATTCCTCCTCAAGCAGTCGGTCATATTCTCGACCGAGGCCCTCAACCAGCACGAACAGATGCTCCGCATGCGCGGACGCCCCAAGGTAATGCTCGCCCGAAACTATGAGGAGGCCGTAGCCCTCTACGAGCGTTTCGGCAAGAACATGCTCGGTGTCATCAGCGATGTCTCATTCAACCGCCAGGGAGCCAAAGACTCCAAGGCCGGTCTGAAACTCGCCCGCTGGATACGCTCGCAGGATCCTTTCCTGCCGATCATCGTCGAATCCAGCGAATCGCAGAATTCCGTCGCCGTACGCGGCTTCGGAGGCATCTTCATCGATAAAAATTCAAAAAAACTGCCTGTCGATCTCGGCGAGGCAATCATGAACAACTTCGGATTCGGCGATTTCATAATCCGCGAGCCATCCACCGGCGAGCCGATCATGACAATCCGAAATCTCAAGGACATGCAGCAGAGGATATTCGACATTCCCGCCGATTCTCTCCTCTACCACGCCTCACGCAACGACATATCGCGCTGGCTCTACTCCCGTGCTCTCTTCCCTATCGCCGACGTCGTAAAGCAGCACCATTTCGCCGAAATCGAGGAAGCCCCCGCCGTAAAGCAGCTGTTCTTCGACCTGATCGTCAAATACCGCAAGATGAAGAACCGCGGCGTTGTCGCCGTGTTCCAGAAAGACCGCTTCGACCACTATTCCAACTTTGCCCGAATCGGCCAGGGAAGCCTGGGCGGTAAAGGTCGCGGCCTCGCCTTCATCGACTCGATAATAAAGAAAAATCCTGTCTGCGACAATTTCAACGGCCTCACCATCTCCATACCGCGCACTGTCGTGCTTTGCACCGACATCTTCGACGAGTTCATGGCCGTAAACCGCCTATACCCTCTCGCCCTAAGCGAGGCCGACGACGAGACAATCCTCAAGGCATTCCTGGCCGCAGACCTTCCCGAACGACTGTCCGAAGACTTCGCCGCACTCTTCGACGTTGTCGACCGGCCTTTCGCCGTCCGCAGCTCAAGCCTCCTCGAAGACTCGCACTACCAGCCGTTCGCCGGAATATATTCCACATATATGGTGCCATTCACCGCCGACCGCACAAAACGCATGAAGTGGCTCCACGACGCTATAAAAGGAGTCTACGCCTCCGTATTCTACTCCGCCAGCAAAGTCTACATGACCGCCACAAGCAACGTCATCGACCAGGAGAAAATGGCCGTCATAATCCAGGAAGTCATCGGCGAAGACCATAACGGCTTCTACTTCCCCTCTTTCTCGGGCGTTGGTCGCTCTCTCAACTACTATCCCCTCGGCGACGAACAGCCCGAGGACGGCGTGGCCGAAATCGCTGTCGGCCTCGGCAAATACATCGTCGACGGCGGACGGGGCCTGCGCTTCTCGCCCCTTCACCCGGCCCATGCGCTCCAGACCTCGACCCTCGAACTTGCCCTGCGCGACACCCAGACATCGCTCTTCGCTATGGAGCAGAAACCGGACAGCGCCGAATTCGAAGTCAAGGTCGACGAAGGAGCCTCCCTTGTCAAAAAACAGATACGCGACTTCGCCGACACCGGAGCCCTGAAATATATGGTGTCTACCTACGACGCTTACAACGGTATGCTCAAAGACTACGAAGACGGCAAAGGCCGACGCGTAGTAACATTCGCCAACATCCTACGCGACAAAGTGCTCCCCCTGGCCGACGCGATCCATCTGATGCTCGTCCAGGGACAGACCGCCATGCAGCGCCCTGTCGAAATCGAATTCGCCGGAAACATAAACCCTGTCCGCAACTCCAACGGAATAGCCGGACACCTCTACTGGCTTCAGATCCGCCCCATCATAGACCGCAAGCAGCTCATATCCGACGAAGTGCTCGACCGCCCGGACTCCGAACTTATTCTCCGCACCGACACCGCCCTCGGCAACGGCATGATAGAAGGCGTCCGCACCATCGTCTACGTGAAACCCGAATCCTTCGACTCTCTCATCAACCCCTCGCTCGCGCTTTCGGTGGCCCGTATCAATGCCGAAATGGCCAGGAAAGGCGAGGGATATATCCTCATAGGCCCGGGACGGTGGGGAACATCCGACCCTGCTCTCGGCATTCCCGTACGCTGGGCCGACATATCTGCCGCCCGCGTCATTGTCGAGGCCGCCGTAGGCAACTACCGCATCGAACCGAGCCAGGGCACCCATTTTTTCCAGAATCTCACCTCATTCGGCGTCGGATACTTCACTATTGACGCCCGTGGCGGATCCGGATTCTACGACAGCGCGTATCTCGATTCGCTCCCGGCCGAGTACGAGGACGATCACATACGCATTGTACGCTTCCATTCGCCCCTCGCCATCGCCATAAACGGCCGCTCAGGCCGTGGCACAGTCCAAAAACCAGACACTCAAAACGATTCAACTGACATAGAATGAGCTTTCTCGACAGCATGCGCCGGCTATTCGGCATTGACCACGAATACAATACCGACGAACTTCACGACTCCGACCTTCTCCCCGAAACAGGAGAAGCAGGCACCGATACCGCCGACACTTCCACAGCGACCGCCGAAACAGCGGTAACCGATGGCGAAGGACTTCTTGAACTCCCCCCGAAACCGACTGCCGATCCTGCAATGAAAGCAAAGATCTTCGATGGCGTCGTGGCCATTTTCAACCAATCATTGCCCGATTTCCTAAGCAAAAGCGTCGATCCTGCCCGACAGAGTCAGCTAATATCCGAAAGCCTCGATTCAGCGCTCAACGAATACCTCGACAACCTCTCGGCCGAAGCCACCCGTTACGCCGAGGCCATGCTTAAGAATGCCGCAGACTCCGCCCGACGCGAGGCCGACCGTCTCCGACGCGACATGGAAACCCTCGAGCAGCAGCGCTCCTCGATCCGGGAGCAGCAGCTCAGCGCCGAACGGCGCCGCCGTGCCCTCGCCGACCGCGTGCAGGATCTCGAGGCTCAGCTCGCCACCGCCGAAGCCGAGCGCGAGCAGTTCGATCTCGAGAAAAAAAGCATGCTCAACAAAATCAAGCTCGCCGATGTCCAGCCCGGTATAATAGAGGAACTGCAGCAGGAAATCGAACGTCTGAAATCCGACCGGCCGCAGCCCGACAACAGCGAACTCGAAAAAACACAGGCAGAACTGGCCGAAGCACAGGAAGCACTCCGACAGCAGAAAGAGCAGGCCGAAAACAGTCAGACAATGTACAACGACCTCCAGCATCAGCTCATCGACGAACGCGAAGCTCGTGCGAAAGCGGAAGAGGAAGTCGCCGAAGCCCGCAAAATATTCGCCTCCGTTCTCGAAATGCAGCAGCAGATGCAGCAGGTAGAGGCGATGATCCAGAAAAGAGACGACCGCATTGCGCGTCTCAAATCTACCAATAAGAAACTCAAGGAAGAAATCGCCGATCTGAAAGCCCGGATAGCCGACGACAGCGAACACGACGGCGGACTCTTCGATTTCATTCATGAAGAACCCGAACCGGAAATAACACCATCTCCCGAAGAAGAAGCGGCCATAGCCTCGCTCGAAGACGATTTCGAATGTCCCGACTGGTTCGTGTCGCAGCCTGCTCCCGGAGAAGGCAGCCTCAGAGCTTCTGAAGAACCTTTCGGCTATACGCCCCCCGTAAAGAAACACACACCGGAAAACGACGCCCAGCTGTCACTTTTCTAAAAAAACATAAAAAAGCCCCTGGTCGTATTACCAAGGGCTTTAGCCTGTACAAATCATTTACGATACTGCGCCTCAAGCGGCACGGGGAATTTCGAGAAAAGTGTCTGCACCGCTTCGGCTATTCCTTTCAGGTCGCGGAACTGTGCCTGACCGTTCTCTATGATCGTGGCTACCGATGCCGAATAAAGCGGCAGTTTCTTGTCTATGTTCACCATATCCATCGTCAGCACACCCTCTTTATAGATACCGGTTATCACCTGCGCGTTGGCATAGTAGTTGGCCCAGTAATTGGTACGCGGCCATATGAAATAAGGATAATACCCGTTATAGTACGGCCCCGCATACGGCGTATAGCCCGGAGGAAGCGCGGGCTCCGTCTCGATCTCGCGATGCACGGTTATGCCGATATTGATCAGCAGCGGCGACGCCGGATCCTCCGTAAAACCGCGCTCGACCATCTGCTCGCGTATCGCAGCCGCGATATTATAGTAGGTCACCATTTCCATGCCGGGAGGCAGATGGTTTCCGTCGGCCGGAGTTACAATCCTGAAAGTCTTGTATTGGCTCAGATCGGCATCATTATATGTCTCGCTGTTCACCAGAGCGAATGGGCTGCACGATGTCAGAAGCACCGCCACAACCGCTAAGAAAGATAGATATTTTTTCATAATGCAGAGAGTTATGTTGTTTAAATAACATATCCGCATTCGCAATGGTTCGTTATTTCGAGGCTATGATAGCTATGGCATTGAGCCGGTGTTCAAGCTCTGTCGAGCTGAGGCGAGTGGCAAGTTTCCCCCTGTAGGCCACCGAAATATTGCCGGTCTCTTCCGAAACCACGATAGCCACGGCATCCGTGGCCTGCGCTATGCCGAGAGCCGAACGGTGACGCAGGCCCAGTGTGCGCGGCACGTCGCTGTCGTGACTGACCGGAAGGATACATCCGGCCGACACAAGCCGCCCGTGCGCAACAATGAGAGCGCCGTCGTGAAGCGGCGAATTCTTGAAAAAGATATTTTCGATAAGGCGCGTGTTGATATTGGCATCGATCATATCGCCCGATTTGGCATAGTTGTCCAGCGGCACCGTCTGCTCTATCACGATAAGGGCGCCCGTCTTGCTCTTCGACATGCTCATGCATGCATATACGATAGGCATCACCCACGCCAGTGCTTCGGCGTCAAGCTCCTCCTTGTGATGGTGGAAGAGATTCGACAGGAAACGCAGCCGGCGATGAGAGCCAAGCTCGACAAGAAAGCGCTTGATCGGCTCCTGAAAGATTATCACAAGAATAATCAGGCCGATTGCCATAAATTTGTCGAGAATCGTGCCGATGAGACGCATGTTGAAGATTTCGGATGCCAGAACCCACAGTATGATGAAGGCAAGCACGCCATAGAATATATTGATCGTACCCGACTCCTTCATGAGCCGGTAGATATAATATATAAGTACTGCAAAAAGCAGTATGTCTATGATATCCTTTATTCCGAAATCAAACATGACACAAATATCAACATTTATATAGAGCTTCCGTAACCGCCACAGCCGCTACCGCTTCAGCCACATCATGCACCCGGAGAATAGCCGCGCCGCGTTCGAGAGCCAGCACATTGACAGCCGTCGTCGCTGCCACTATAGCCTCGGGAGCCACGCCCGGCAGCCGCGACAGCATCGACTTGCGCGACATGCCAGCGAGCACCGGCATACCCGCCGGAGCTATGCTGTCAAGCGCCCCGAGCAGACGGTAGTTCTGTTCGAGTGTCTTGGAGAATCCAAACCCGGGATCGAAAATTATGTCCGACACGCCGAGATCATGAAGCTCGGCGGCGCGCTTGCTCAGATAGGTGGCAACCTCGGCCGACACATCGTCATAGTCGGTCATGCTCTGCATGGTCGCGGGCGTTCCGCGCATATGCATCAGCACATAGGGGCATCCGAGAGCCGCAACAGTCTCGAACATCGCCGCATCCAGCTCGCCTCCCGATATATCGTTAACTATATCGGCGCCGCACACCGTCACAGCCTCCCGGGCCACACCGGCACGGAATGTATCAACCGAAATAAGCACATCCGGCCCGACTTCGGCCCTCACAGCCTCCACGCCTCCGCAGAGACGGTCGGTTTCCTCCTCCTGGCTTACTTCTGCGGCACCCGGACGCGACGAGTAGGCGCCCAGATCGAGCATTGCGGCGCCCGCATCGACCATCTTGCGGGCCGTGCGGGCTGCATCTGCCGGGTCTGCATGCCGCGAACCGGCATAGAACGAATCGGGCGTCAGATTTATGATACCCATCACAGCCGGCTGCCCGAAAGAGCAAAGCCGGCCTTTTACGTTGAGACTGAATGGCGTGAATTTCACGAGCGGTTGGCGCGTTTACGTTCGATTTCGTCGAGTATTATCTTGCGAAGACGGATATGGTGAGGCGTAACCTCCACATACTCATCCTCTTTTATATATTCGAGCGCTTCCTCAAGACTGAAAACCACCGGAGGAACTATACGCGCCTTGTCATCCGAACCCGAGGCTCGCATATTGGTAAGTTTCTTGCTCTTGGTCACATTCACGGGAATATCGTTCTCCTTGGCGTTTTCACCGACAACCTGACCGGCATATACCTCTTCCTGCGGGAAGATGAAGAAGCGGCCGCGGTCCTGAAGCTTGTCGATGGCATATGCATATGCCGTACCCGCCTCGACGGCGATAAGCGAACCGTTGGTGCGACGCTCGATGTCGCCTTTCCAGGGCTGGTATTCAAGGAAACGGTGGGCCATGATGGCCTCGCCGCCCGAAGCTGTCAGCACATTGCTGCGCAGACCGATGATACCGCGCGAAGGTATCTGGAATTCCATCTGCACACGGTCGTTCTTCGTGCTCATTGCCACCAGATCGCCCTTGCGGCGCGTAACCATGTCGATCATCTTCGACGAGAACTCTTCCGGCACATTGATGGTCAGAAGCTCTACCGGCTCGCATTTGCGGCCGTCTATCTCGCGGATGATTACCTGCGGCTGACCGACCTGGAGCTCGTAGCCTTCGCGACGCATGGTCTCGATGAGAACCGACAGATGCAGCACACCGCGTCCGAACACAGTCCAGACATCTTCTTTCACGCCCTTTTCTACACGCAGTGCGAGATTGCGATCAAGTTCGGCGGTCAGACGGTCGCCGATATGGCGCGAGGTCACATATTTGCCGTCGCGGCCGAAGAAGGGGCTGTCGTTGATGGTAAAGGTCATCGACATCGTAGGCTCGTCGATGGCTATACGGGGAAGAGCCTCGGGATTGTCTATGGCGGCTATGGTATCGCCGATCTCAAAACCTTCTATGCCGACAAGAGCACAGATGTCGCCGTTTTCGACACGCTCGACCTTCTTGCGCCCCATGCCTTCGAATGTATGGAGTTCCTTGATTTTCTGCTTTACCACAGACCCGTCGCGACGGCACAGGGCAATCTCCTGGCCCTCGCGGAGTTCGCCGCGGTGCACACGGCCTATGGCGATACGTCCCACATACTTCGAGAAGTCAAGCGACGTAATAAGCATCTGGGCGTCGCCGGGATTTTCTTCCGGCCCGGGTATATGCTCTATGATAGTATCGAGAAGGGCGTAGATATTATCGGTCGGCGTCTTGTAGTCCTCGCTCATCCAGCCCTGCTTGGCCGAGCCGTAGAGTGTCGGGAAATCAAGCTGTTCCTCGGTCGCGTCAAGAGAGAACATCAGATCGAACACCATTTCCTGCACCTCTTCGGGGCGGCAGTTGGGCTTGTCGACCTTGTTGATCACCACCACGGGCTTCAGACCCATCTCTATGGCTTTCTGGAGCACGAAACGTGTCTGGGGCATCGGGCCTTCGAATGCGTCGACCAGCAGCAGGCAGCCGTCGGCCATGTTGAGCACTCGCTCCACCTCACCGCCGAAGTCGGCGTGTCCAGGGGTGTCGATGATGTTGATTTTGTAACCTTTGTAGTCTATGGAAACGTTTTTGGAAAGGATTGTGATGCCGCGCTCACGCTCGAGGTCGTTGTTGTCGAGAATGAGTTCGCCTGCATTCTGGTTCTCGCGGAAAAGATGGCCTGCGAGGAGCATCTTGTCGACCAAGGTCGTCTTGCCGTGGTCTACATGCGCAATAATTGCGATGTTACGTATTTTCTGCATAAATAAGTCTGCGACTTTATCTGTTTCAAACTGCAAAATTACTCAAAAAATACGAAATCGTCCTCCTGCCTGCCGTCCTTTTTCACGACACCGACATCATTTGACGCAAAATCTCGGGTTTGTTATTGGAAGAGGGTGGCGAGGGTGGCGGCGATCTCTTCGGTGGTCGGGTTGACGGCGAGGATGGTGCCGTCGCGGTCAACGAGGACAATCTTGCCGCCGCCGTTACCGGCATGGTATTTGCGCCATATCCGGTTGTCATCATTGAGTTCTATGAGATTCAGCCACGGGTAGCCGTCGCGCTCTATGGCGGCAATCATGGCGTCGGCCGAATTCTGCTCCCGAGCCACACCGACCACCGTAAAACCGCGGTCGCGATATTTCTCGTAGAGAGGAATAAGCTCTTTGCTGTGGCGGCGGCACGGTCCGCACCACGACGCCCACAGGTCTATCACGGCGACCTTGCCGCCTATGACATCGGAGATGCGCACTTCGTTGCCGTCGAGATCCGGTGCGGTAAAATCGGTGTACTTACGTCCCGGAGCAGGAGCCCCGGCCTCGTTCATCATGGCAATCTGACGATGGTAATAATTGTCGGTAAGAGTATCGGCATAGTTATCCTCGAATATTTCCATTATCTCGTCGGCATGAGGATAGTTTGTATTCACCAGATCGAACATTGTATAGAGGTTGAGGGCCGACGGATGTGCAAGCTCCGCAGCAAAGAAACGACGGTGAACAAGATCGAGAAGACTGTCGGACTGTGCCTCTATTTTCTTTCCTTCGTCGCTGAGCACACGGCCTTCGTCATAAAGCTTACGCATTACGGCCGAAATACTGTCGCGCTGCGGCGCGGTGAGCTCGTTCCATTTCTCGCGCATAGCCATGGCTCCACGGGCTTCCGGCGTATACATCTCTCCGTTGACCTCCATTTCGGCTCGCCGCTTTCCGACAGCCGATTCTTTAAAATTCTTCTGCCAGTAATCGTGCCTACGTTCATTATAGGCCTTATATGCCTCTGAAGCCGCTCCTCCGGTCACCTTGATGTCGCTATCGAAATCGTCGGGGAAATCGACTGTCACTTCATCGTCGGAGGCGAATATCCTCACTACGTGCCATGAACCGTTCAGACGCTCGGCGCCGAGACATAGCTCGTACACCCTGTCGGGCTCACCGGACATGGTGTAGCTGAATCTGCCGTTTCGCACCGGAATAAGGACAGATTTATTGACGCGCTCGTCGGCGCCGCCCTCGATAAGGATAAGCCACGATGCTTCGGGATGTCCGTTGATCGAGCCCGAAATATGGGTTGTCTTTTTGCCGGAAGTATTTCCGCTGAGCCGTATGTCGCTCACATGCCATCCGCCCGGTTCCACAAAATCTATCACCGTATCAGCCGGTGCAACCGGTTCGAACACGAACACCGGCGATACGAACGCCGAATCGCCCAGAATGGTCTTTTTGCCGAGCTCCATACCTTCGAGCGCCTTAAGATTATATCTCGCTCCGGTCACCTTGCCCTTGAGATATATGTCGGTGTCGGCACGCACCCAGGTCCCGGGACGTCCGTAGATATCGGCATTCAGCCGGGTGGCATCGTCAAGAAGTTCGACAGACGCGACACTGAACGAGATAGGACCGTTCCCGAAATCGGGACATTTTACCATGCGGGCAGAAGCCGCAGTCAGGGCCATGCACGCCAACAGGACAAAAAACAGTTTTTTCATAGCATGTGTTTTCAAGATGTAGGTTTATCAATGGTTCGGTATTTTTGATCTAACCGAATGATTACAAGGTTAATAAATGTGA
>CAJKRG010000046.1 GCA_905202215.1 uncultured Porphyromonadaceae bacterium | reverse complement strand
ATCTCAGACTTTTTGGCCTGTGGTTTAACAGATATTATGAAACACCCTCTTAATAATTATGTCAATTGGAACTGCTGTAATCGTGCCTATCGCCGTGGTGGTAGTACTGCCCGTGCTTATTGTCTGGCTTATCGCCAGAGTGAAAATCAATAATGACAATCGTCGTTCGGAAGCGCTCCTCGAGGCCATACGACAAGGCTCAAATGTCGATGCCGACCGCCTGGCCAAGTTTTTTTCCCGGGAGAACCGCACGCCGGCCGAACTGCTTAATCTCCGTCTGCTGCGAGGAAGTATCTTTACCCTTCTTGGAGCGGCACTTTGTGTCGTGAGTATTGTGACAGACTATGTCGGTATAGCGGGAAGTGACGGCATTCTCGGTTTTGCGGTAATTTCCGCTGTCGCGTTTGCAATCGGCGTGGGCTATCTGATAGTATATTTCGTGTCCCGGCCGAAAAAGGACAAGTGACGCGACGATGACCCGCGAGCAATTCACAGCCTATGTCGTGGAGAGTCAGAAAGCGCTTCGGCGCTTTCTGACGGCTCTTTGTTGCGGCGATTCGGCCCTTGCCGACGATATCGCCCAGGAGACATACATGAAAGCGTATCTCAGTGCCGATTCGTTCCGTGATTCCTCGAAATTCCAGGCGTGGGTCAACCGTATTGCCTATAATACATATATAAGTCATATGCGGTCGGCAAGAAAGACGGTCGGCATAGAGCACGCCGAGTGTATTCAGGCCGATGAGGCCGAGAGAGCCTGTCGCTATCAGGAGCTTTACGCGGCCCTTGCACGCCTGAGCGGAAAGGAGCGCACGGCCATCCTGCTGTTCTATCTCGAGGGATATCAGGTAAAGGAAATCAGTGAAATCACAGGGGCTTCGCATGATGCCGTAAAGCAGCATCTGTCGCGTGGCCGCTATCATCTAAAGAACCTGTTATGCAAAACGACGATATAAAAACTTTTTTCGACACATTCGATCCCGACCTGAGTCCGGACTTCGGTTTCATGAAGAGGCTTGAATGCAATCTCGATTCCGTCGAGATCGTGAAGGAATGCAATGCGGCCTTCAACCGCCGGCAGCGCCGTGCCGCTCTGGTGGCCACTATTGCCGGTTTTATAGCGGGGGTGGCATTCACATGTCTCTTGCCTGTGTTTGGATCTGTTTTGAGCGGCTTGGAGTGGGACGTCCTGTCGAAGATACTGGACGACAGCAGTATGTCGGTATTCAGCGCTGTTCTCGGTGTAGCCTTGGCTTCTTTTGTCGTGGCGTTCAATTCCTATGAAATTTCGCTTGCATTGATGGACCGCAGTTGCAGGGTAAGAGAATAATTAGTAATTTTGCACGGTCAAACCTCTTTTCACAAGGGTTGATGGCCGCCCAAAACTAATCATTCCAAACTTACACACATCTATGCAGGCGACCAAAGTCGCAGTCCTGAAGCTTCAGGACGGCACGGAATTCCAAGGCCGAAGTTTCGGCTATGAGGGCTCGACGGCCGGGGAGGTGGTTTTCAACACCGCCATGACCGGTTATCCGGAGAGCCTCACCGACCCATCTTACGAAGGTCAGATTCTTGTCACCACTTTTCCCCAGCTTGGCAATTACGGCGTTCCGCCATCGGGCGGCGACGAAATGCTCAAAGATCATTTCGAAGGCTCAAGAATCCACTGCCGCGCCATCATCGCCCAGGACTACGCTTTCCGTTACAGTCACTGGCTGGCCGACAAATCGCTGGCCGAATGGCTCAGACAAGAAAAAATACCCGGTTTGTACGACATCGACACCCGCGCGCTTACCAAGCACCTCCGCACACACGGATCAATGCTCGGAAAAGTGATAGTTGACGGAAGTGACGATGTCGATTTTTATGATCCCAACGCCGAAAACCTAATAGCGCTCACTTCGTGCAAGGTTCCGCTGGTCTATGACGCTCCTGGCGAGAAACCCTCGGAACTGAAAGACGCCCTTGGGCCTGCCGGAAACGGAAAAAAGACTGTCATTCTGGTCGACTGCGGCATAAAGCACAATATTATCCGCTGTCTTCTCCGCCGCGGCGTACGCGTGGTACGTGTGCCATGGGACTACGATTTCAATACCATCGAGGCCGACGGTCTCTTCATCAGCAACGGCCCTGGCAATCCGGTCTTCGCCCAGAAGACTGTCGACAATATCCGCAAGGCCATGGCAAAGGAAAAGCCAATCTGCGGTATCTGCATGGGCAATCAGCTTCTGGCAAAAGCCGCAGGAGCGATAACCTACAAACTGAAATACGGCCACCGCAGTCATAACCAGCCGGTGCGTCGTGTCGGTACGAACCAGTGCTTCGTGACTTCGCAGAACCACGGATTCGCTGTCGACAACGATACTCTGCCGCCGGGATGGGAGCCATTGTTCGTGAATATGAACGACGGCACCAACGAAGGCATACGCCACAAGACTCTGCCGTTTTTCTCTGCCCAGTTCCATCCAGAGGCTTCAAGCGGTCCCCGTGATACCGAATTCCTTTTCGATGATTTTATAGCACTTCTGTAGGCGATTATGAAGAAATATAACAAAGTGCTGCTCTTAGGCAGCGGTGCCCTCAAGATCGGCGAGGCCGGCGAGTTCGATTATTCCGGAGCACAGGCTCTCAAGGCCTTGCGCGAAGAAGGTATAACCACGATACTCGTCAATCCGAATATCGCCACGGTGCAGACATCGGAAGGCATGGCCGACCAGACCTACTTTCTGCCTGTGACGCCATATTTCGTAGAGCGTGTGATAGAAAAGGAGCGTCCCGACGGCATTCTGCTTGCTTTCGGCGGTCAGACGGCTCTCAACTGCGGTGTGGAACTTTTCCGTACCGGCGTTCTCGAGCGTTACGGTGTCGAGGTCCTCGGCACTCCCGTTCAGGCTATCATGGATACGGAAGACCGTGAACTTTTCGTCGAAAAGCTCAATCAGATAGATGTCAAGACCATATCGAGCGAGGCTGTCGATACCGTCGAAGATGCTCTCCGTGTAGCCCGTAATCTCGGGTATCCGGTTATAGTGCGCGCCGCCTATGCCCTGGGCGGCCTTGGCAGCGGTTTCTGCGATAACGATGCCGAACTTGTCGCTCTCGTGGAGAAGGCTCTGTCATTCTCGCCCCAGGTGCTGGTGGAAAAATCGCTCAAAGGCTGGAAAGAAGTGGAGTATGAGGTTGTGCGCGACCGCTACGACAACTGTATCACGGTCTGCAATATGGAGAATTTCGACCCGCTTGGCATTCATACCGGCGAGAGTATTGTCGTGGCGCCTTCGCAGACTCTCTCGAACGACGATTACCACTATCTGCGTTCACTCGCGATCAAGATTATCCGTCATGTGGGAATCGTCGGGGAGTGTAACGTGCAGTATGCTTTCGATCCGGAGTCGATGGACTACCGTGTGATCGAGGTCAATGCGCGTCTGAGCCGTTCGTCGGCCCTCGCATCGAAAGCTACGGGATATCCCCTCGCTTTTGTGGCGGCCAAGCTTGCGCTCGGCTATGGTCTTTTCGATCTCCGCAACAATGTGACACAAAGTACATCCGCGTTTTTCGAACCGGCTCTCGACTATGTGGTGGTCAAGATACCGCGCTGGGATCTCGGTAAGTTCCACGGTGTAGACCGTCATATCGGTTCGTCGATGAAATCGGTAGGCGAGGTTATGGCCATCGGCCGTACTTTTGAAGAGTCGATACAGAAGGGTCTGCGCATGATAGGGCAGGGCATGCATGGTTTTACCGAAAACCGTGAATTCAATATACCTGATATAGATGCCGCCCTTCAGGCTCCGACCGACCGTCGTATCTTTGTCATTGCCAAGGCTTTCGCGGAAGGCTATACAGTAGATCGCATTCATGAGCTGACCAAGATAGACCGCTGGTTCCTATTCAAGTTGCGCAATATTGTCGATACGGCGGCTGAGCTTGAGGGCTTCAATGATCTCAATGCTGTTCCCGAAATACTCATGCGCCGGGCCAAACAGCAGGGATTCAGTGATTTCCAGATAGGCCGCGCTCTTTTTAAAGATTCGTTCGCCGATCGTGCCGAGGAAGCCGTAATGGAAGTGCGCATGCGCCGTAAGGAGCTTGGCATAGAGCCATGTGTCAAGCAGATAGATACTCTCGCGGCCGAATATCCTGCCGCGACAAACTATCTCTACCTTACATATAACGGAACTTACAACGATGTCGAATATACAGGCGACCATCGCTCTGTGGTCGTTCTCGGGTCGGGTGCCTACCGCATAGGCTCGTCGGTGGAATTCGACTGGTGCTCGGTCAATGCCCTTATGACCGCCCGCAAGGAGGGTTGGCGTTCGGTGATGATCAACTATAATCCCGAAACGGTATCGACCGACTATGATATCTGCGACCGGCTCTATTTCGACGAACTCACTTTCGAACGTGTGATGGATATACTCGAACTCGAGAATCCGCATGGTGTGATTCTGTCGGTAGGCGGCCAGATCCCGAACAATCTCGCCACCAGACTGAACGACAGCGGAGTGAATATCCTCGGTACATCGGCCGAGAGCATAGACCGCGCCGAGGACCGTCACAAATTTTCCGCCATGCTCGACAGTCTGGGTATTGATCAGCCACGTTGGCGCGAGCTGACAAGTTTCGAGGATATCGATGGTTTTGTGGCCGAGGTCGGTTTTCCGGTTCTCGTGCGTCCGAGCTACGTGCTCTCCGGCGCGGCGATGAATGTATGCTCCAATCCCGACGAACTCCGGCGTTTTCTGAAGCTGGCGGCCAATGTGTCGAAGAAGCATCCCGTGGTGGTGAGCGAGTTTATTCAGTATGCCAAGGAAATAGAGATGGATGCCGTGGCGGCAGACGGAGAAATCAAGGCTTACGCCATTTCCGAGCATATAGAATTTGCGGGTGTGCACAGCGGTGATGCGACTATCCAGTTCCCGCCGCAGAAGCTTTATGTCGAGACCATGCGCCGTATAAAAAAGGTCGCAGGCCAGATTGCCCGTGCTCTGAATATATCAGGCCCGTTCAATATACAGTTCCTGGCCAAGAACAACGATATCAAGGTGATAGAGTGTAATCTGCGGGCATCGCGAAGTTTTCCTTTCGTGTCTAAGGTGCTGAAAATAAATTTTATCGATCTTGCAACCCGCGTTATGCTCGGGTTGCCTGTCGAAAAACCGGCCAAGAGCGCTTTCGATCTCGACTATGTCGGCGTGAAGGCTTCGCAGTTCTCCTTCTCGCGTCTCGGTGGTGCCGATCCTGTTCTTGGTGTCGATATGGCCTCGACGGGCGAGGTTGGGTGTCTGGGAGACGATACGGATGCCGCAGTGCTGACATCGCTGCTGGCTGTCGGTCTGCGCGTGCCTAAGAAGGCTGTGCTGCTCAGCACCGGTACGCCGAAGCAGAAGGCCGATATGCTCGAGGCTGCCCATATGCTTCACCGGGCCGGTCTGACGATATATGCTACCGGAGGTACATGTCAGTTCCTTAACGAGAACGGTATTCCGGCGGTGCGTGTCTATTGGCCCTCGACTCCCGAATCGCAGCCTCAGGCGCTCGATCTGCTGCATAATCATGACGTGGATTTTGTGGTGAACATTCCTAAGAATTTCACCGGCACGGAACTCAGCAACGGCCGCAAGATACGTCGTGCGGCCATAGATCTGAACATTCCTCTGCTTACGAATTCGCGTCTGGCATCGGCATTCGTGAGGGCTTTCACGAGAATTCCGCTTGACAGTATTGAAATCAAAAGCTGGCAGGAATACTGATGAAATCGTTGTCATAAATGTCAATTGACATTTTTTAACAATTGACGTTAAGTGTAACGGAAATTATTAAAAATTGATTAAAATTTTGGCCGATAGGTGTTTAAGGTTCGATTTGGATTTGACGTCTGTCAAAGTGCTAAATAAATATGTTGGATAACATAAAAAAATATTTGGCAGGGCAGCCAAAAAGGCTGAACTTTGTAGCGCAAACCTAAAACAATCTTTTTTACCTTAGAAATTGTACCTATTGGAAACCCATAGAAGGGAACTCTGTGACAGAGTTCCCTTTTATGATGCCTGTCTGCAAACAAGGGGGCGTTCCCGCGTGTTTCAAGTACATGAAAACAGAACAGAAACAACGATTGCTTATCATCGGAGGCGGTTTCGGAGGATTGACCGTGGCCCGCTATGCCGACAAAAGCAAGTGGGATGTCGTGCTTGTCGACCGGAACAATTATCATAGCTTTCCACCGCTGTTCTACCAGGTTGCTTCGTCGGGGCTTGAGCCGTCGACTATATCATTCCCTCTACGGCGTGAACTCCGTGGACGCCGTTATCGCGGTGTCGGTTTTCATTTCGGAGAAGTACACAGCATCGATGTAGTCGGGAAAAAGGTATTCACTCAGTATGAGACGCTGCATTACGACAAGCTGGTGCTTGCCGCCGGTTCTACCAATAATTTCTTCGGTATGCCCGATCTTGAGAAACACGTGTTTACGCTCAAGAGCACGACCAAGGCTATACGCTGCCGCAACGAGGTGCTCGCATGCCTCGAGCGTGCGGCGCTATGTCGTGATGATGCCCTGCGCAAGCGGCTGCTCACATTTGTCGTTGTCGGAGGCGGCCCGACCGGCGTCGAGATTGCCGGAGCGCTCGGAGAGCTGAAGCGATATATTCTTAAGCGGGAATATCCTACGATTGATCCGGAAGAAATGCGGGTGGTTCTTGTGGAGGGTAATCCTCGTCTGCTCGGGGCGATGAGCGCTAAGTCGGGCGAGGATGCCGTCAGGGCGCTCGGTTCTTTGATGGTGGAGGTGCAGCTCGGGAAGGTGATGAAAGGATATGCCGACAAGGTGCTCGCGTTTGCCGACGGTTCGGCAATCACCGCCGATACCGTGATCTGGACGGCCGGGATAACCGGTGTTCCCCTTGTGTTGGACGGCACCGATGTCGGCCCCGTGCATGCCGGCCGCTGGGCGGTAGATGAATATAACGCTGTGACCGGTGTACGGGATGTGTTTGCCATAGGAGACATAGCGCTTCAGCAGGCCTACGGATATCCTAAAGGATTGCCGCAGGTCGCACCTGTGGCAATACAGCAGGCCCGCTGTCTTGCCCGCAATCTAAACCGCGGCCCGGGCGAGTCGCCCGAAGCGTTCCTGTACAGGGATAAAGGCTCGATGGCGACCATAGGACGCAACAAGGCGGTTGTCGATATGGGCAGAGTGCATCTCAACGGCCGTGTGGCATGGCTTGCATGGATGGGCGTGCATCTGATGTCGTTGCTGGGCATGAGAAACCGTACTGTCGTTTTTATCAACTGGATGTGGGGATATTTCACTTTTTCGTCGGGACTCAGACTGCTGTTGCGGCCCGACCGATATCCCCTGCGCTCATACTGGAAAGAATGAAAAAGGCTCAGTTTGAAAGTATATATGCTTCGGCATTCGCAGACAGCGCTCGATGGCGCCGCTGGTTCGTCAATGAAGTTGTGACCGACAAGGCCGACGACGATATATTTATTGTCGCCGATTCTTCGGGCCGTCCGGCGGCTTCGGCTTTGCTCAAATATTATGGTTTCGCATATGCCGGAACGGTTTTGCCGTCGGGCTATATCAGCTGCGTCGCCACGCGCCCGGAGGCCCGTACCCGCGGTCTGGCATCTCAGGCTGTCGGCGAAGCCTTGGCCGATGCTCGCCGCCGAGGCTATGCCTTCTGTGAGCTGATTCCGGCCAACCGCAGCCTGTATGCTTTTTACAGCCGTTTCGGCTTTGCTGACGGTTTTTATGCAGATGAAGAACGCTATACGTCGCTCCACGATTTTTCGGGAGGAGCCGGAATGCCGGTAGAGCCGACTTACGCACTCTTCCATGAGGTCGAGAGCCGGATCGGATGCGGTGTCTTGCACGATGAAACCGATTTCAGACATATTATGACCGATCTTGAATTCGAGAGCGGTCACAGCGTGGTTTTCATACGCAACGGCGAGGATGCGGCCTGTCTGTTTGCCGCATGGGATGCAAGCAGACCCGATTCGTCTGTGACGGTACGCTCGTTGATTGCCGACAATGAGGAGACGGCGCTTGAAGCACTGTCGATACTGCGGGCCGAGGTCGGAGAGAGGCATTTCTCGGTATGGAGACCGCCTTTCTCGGGTCTGAAAGCTCATCTGCGTATCCGGGGCATGGCCCGTATCGTCAGTCCGTCGCTCGTCCTTGGAGCACTTGCGGCCGCACATCCTTCTCTCAGAACGGATATGCGTCTGCATGACGCGCTCTTTCCCGAAAACAACGGGTATTACAGATTGTCGGACGGCCGATGCACTGTCGGAAAAGAATCTGGCCGCAGACCCGATATCGACGTATCGGTGCCGGTACTGACCTCTATACTTTTCAGTGCCGAGAAAACCGGTGATATATTCGGGTTGCCTACGCGCCGCCCGTATATGGCTCTAATGCTCGATGCGTGACCGTTCGCTCAGTTCGATCACAAGAGGTTCTATTCGGCCCCAGGAACAGTTTACGGTATTGTTTCGTAGGCCATTCTCATTGCAGTTGTGAAAAGGCGTTTCGAAGGAAAGACGCTCATTTTTGTCATCATATAGACCTTCTGCCGCTATCATGAATTCGAAATCGAATACATCCTTGTTCGTGAAGCACGAGAACTGAGGGGTGAAGGCGGCCGTAGAGCCGTTGACATCTATATTCCATGTTGCCTCGAGAGGCGCGCCGTTCACGCGGTGTACGGGCGAATTGTTGTGATAAGGCCCGAATATGGTTATAGTGCCGTCGCTGTCTATTCGCGCGGGTGCCTTCCATCGGTTTTCGCCGGGATCCAATAGTTTAGAGTCGATCGCCAGTACCGGCAGCAGCCAGCCGTCGCAGATTGTGGCGACAGCGTATTCGCCGGAACGTCTGAAGAAATACTCTGTATGAGGGAATGCCGGGCTACCGTCGGTGATGTCGCATAAGTTCAGCGCTATTATGTCGTCCGAGAAATAAGATGACACTCCGACTGCCGGCCAGATTTCGGCTTTACCATATGCGGCTGCTCCAGTAACTCCCGCTGTCGCTATGATTTCGGGTATGTCTTTTACGATAGTGAAACGCCTCTCCTGATCGCCCCCGCCAAGAATCCATTCAGTCCGGTCACCCTCCCGGCGCCATCGGGAGCCGATCTGTCGGAATGTATTGCCGTCGAACATCAGCATGGGGCCTCCCTCTGTCCATTTGTCGGCCGTACGTCGGAATATTATCTGCCATGATTTATCACTGTCGGCGATTCCGACTGTTACGGTGCGTTGCTCACGGCCCATTCTGGAGGGTGAGAAATTCAGCGTGGCGCCGGCGGTTGCGCCGCCTTCCGGAAAATCGGCATGACTGGCGATCGAGGCGAAATCCGAGCCTTCCGTCAGTCGCAGACCGCATGAATATGCTTTTGTGGATGCCGACGCTTTTCTATATAATATAATGTGTATGGAGCCGTCCTCCTCATCGACATTGAGTTCCGACACATTTGTATCGGCGAAATCGATGTCATGATATTCTTCCGGGGTTCCAGGCGTGTTTGGCTCGGTTCCGGGGCGCTCCGGCTCGTCCGGTGTGCGGTCAGAGCAAGAGCAGAGTAATGAAACGATGACTAATAAGGAGGCGAAATATTTCATGGTAATATAATTTTTCACAAAAATAAGCATAAGCGGTTAAAAATCCAAATTTCGGGCTGAAAGTAACATATGTGAGCATGCGGCTGATCCCATCAGCACTCTTTTGCTCAAAAAAACGCAAAAAGTGGCCGAATCGCGGCAAAAGTGACAACGGAAGTGTTAAAACTACACATTTTCCCTTTCCAAATGTTTACTAATCCCAAAAAAGTTTATTAACTTTGCCAAATCCTTATCCACACAGCTGCTCTTGCGATAGGAAGCGGTGTGGTTAAACCTAAAAAAGAACAAACAGAATCAATCAATTTTATGTCTAATTTTTTCTAAGTATGAAAAAGCTGTTTCTATTACTTGTGGCAGTGCTTACTTTGAGCCTCTGTGCGTCGGCCCAGACGCGCACGGTCAAAGGTACTGTCTTGGACGCCGAGAACGACGAACCGTTGATCGGCGTTTCGGTCACAGCAGGCGGCAATTACGGCGTATCTACCGACGCCGACGGTAATTTTACCCTGCAAGTGCCAGCTTCTGCAAGCAAGCTTACGGTTTCCTACGTAGGTTATCAGACCCAGCAGGTCAACATCTCCGACAAACCTATGGTGATTCGTCTTGCTGCCGATAACGCCCTCCTCGATCCTGTGATCGTGGTAGCATACGGCGAGCAAAAAAAATCTTCTTTCACAGGCTCCGCCGCTACTGTCGGTTCAGCAGCTATTGAAAAAACCCAGGTTACCAATGTGCTCGACGCCCTCTCCGGTCAAGTTGCCGGTCTTCAGCTCTCGAATGCTTCCGGTGCTCCTGGTTCGAGTAGCCCGACTATCCGTGTGCGAGGTTTCTCTTCGATTAATGCCGGTAATTCTCCTCTCGTGATTGTTGATGGTACTCCTTTTACAGGCGATATCAACTCTCTTAATACCAACGATATTGAATCGATGTCCGTTCTTAAGGACGCCGCTTCGAATGCTTTGTACGGTGCTCGTGGCGCAAACGGTGTCATTCTTATCACCACCAAACGCGCCAAACTCGGTGAGGCAAAGGTTACAGTTGACGCTAAATGGGGCGCTAATACAAAGGCTCTTCAGGATTATGACTATATTAAATCGCCGGGTCTTTATTATGAGGCATACTATAATCAACTATATAATTATGGTATAACCTCGACTAATAATGGTGGCCTAGGCCTTTCTCCGGATGCCGCGTGGGCTAATGCAAATAAAACGATGCTTGGTAGCACCAATGGAGGTCTTGGTTATATCGTATATACGCTTCCTGAAGGACAGCATCTTATTGGCCGTAATGGCCGTCTTAATCCTAATGCGACTCTGGGACGTGAATTGAATGGCTATTGGTTGCAGCCTGATAACTGGATGGACGAGACTTATAAGAGTAGTCTTCGTCAGGAATACAACGTGAATATAACTCAAGGTACTGAACGAAGCAATATCATGGCTTCTGTGGGTTATCTAAAGAATAATGGTATCATTGTGAGCCCTTCGAGCTATGAACGTTTTACTGGTCGTATAGCAGCTGATTTTCAGGCTAAGCCTTGGCTGAAGGTAGGTGCTAATGTTAGTTATTCGCATTCTAATCATGAGGATATGACGAGTCAGGAAGGTACTAGCAATGGTACTACCAATGTATTTGCTTATGCAACTCAGGTTGCTCCGATTTATCCTATGTATATTCGCGATGCCAATAAGCAGATTATGTATGATGCCAACGGTATCAAAATGTATGACTTTGGTAATGGTGCGAATGCCGGCCTTACGCGTCCTATTTTCTCGGATTTTAACGGTATCGGCATGGCACTTCTTGATAAAAACAAAGGAACTGACAACCAGTTGACAGCTACCGGTTTTGTTGAAATCCGTTTCCTTAAGGATTTTAAGTTTACTTCGAACAATAACATCAACCTCACTGAGTACCGTCTCACGAATATGACCAACCCGTATTATGGTCCTGGTGTAGATAAAGGCGGTTCTATCTCGAAACAACATTCCCGCAATACAGACTATACATTCCAGCAGCTTCTTACGTGGACACATACTTTCAATAATGCTCATAATCTGAATGTTCTTGTTGGTCATGAATGGTATAAAACTATACTTGAGCATTTATACGCTACGAAAGATGGTCTATTCCTGCCCTCTAACGAAGAACTGAACGGCGCTATCACGGACAAGAGCCCTGGTTCGTATGACAGCGCTTACAACAATGAAGGTTGGCTTGGTCGCGCACAGTATGATTACGACGGCAAGTACTTTGCTTCCGCTTCATTCCGTCGCGATGCTTCCAGTCGTTTCCATCCTAAACATCGTTGGGGCAATTTCTGGAGTATAGGTGGTGCCTGGATCATCAGCAAAGAGGAATTCTTCAATGTCGATTGGGTTAATCTTCTTAAACTTAAAGCCTCTTATGGCGAGCAGGGTAATGATAATATTGGTAATTATCGTTATGTTGACACTTATGAACTTATTAACTCAGGAGGTCATCCTGCTGCGACTCCTTCGACTAAAGGAAATGAAAATATAACATGGGAAAAGAATGGTAATTTCAATGTAGGTGTTGAATTTGAACTCTTTAATGCTCGACTCAATGGTTCGTTCGAGGGTTTCTATCGTAGAACATCTGACATGCTTATGTCTTTCCCGCTTCCCGCTTCAGCCGGTTTCATGGGTTACTATGCTAATGTCGGCAATATGATGAATGCCGGTATTGAAATTGACTTACAGACGGTTCCCGTACGCACAAAGGATTTTACCTGGACTATTAATGCTAACTTTACATGGTATAAGAACCGTATCACTTCGCTTCCGGAAGAGCGTAAGTCTCAGCTTGCAGACGGACTTACCTATGGTTTTACCAGTGGATCTACAGTATATGCCGAAAATATTCCTATGTATTCTTTCTGGATGAAGAAATATGCAGGTGTAGATCATGAAACCGGTAAGGCTCTTTATTATATGCTGGAACATACTAGGGATGACGCCGGCAAAATAATAAGCACAGAGACTAAAACCACAGATGATTATGAGAAAGCGACCATGATGAATTGTGGTACGGCTCTTGCTCCTGTTTATGGCGGCTTCGGTACTACTTTCGAATACAAGGGATTCGATCTTTCCGCTAATTTCCAGTATCAGATCGGTGGTCAGGTATATGATAGCGGATATCAGACGTTGATGAGTCCTGCTGTCAGCAGTTCGGGCGGTTCGAATATCCATGCCGATGCGTTAAATGCATGGACGGTAAATAATATGACTTCTGATATTCCTCGCTTTATCTATGGTGATCTCAGCATTGCACAGACTCAAAGCCGTTTCCTTACCAATGCTTCCTATCTGTCTTTACAGAATCTTAACTTCGGTTATACACTTCCCCAGAACTTAGTACGCAAAATGTACCTTACCAAGCTTCGTGTTTATTTTGCTGCTGATAATGTATGGGTATGGAGTAAACGTCAGGGCCTTGATCCCCGTCAATCGTTTACCGGAGCTCCCAGTAATAACTATTACGCCCCGATTCGTGCTCTTTCCGGTGGTGTGACACTTTCTTTCTAATAATAATAGGATCCTCAAACAATGAAAACTATATATAAGGCAGTTCTTGCGGCCCTTGTGGCAACTCCGTTGTTCACAGGCTGTATCGAGGAAATTACTCCTACCAATACAATCATTCAGACTCAGCTTACTGATAATCCACGAGCTACAGAAGCTCTGGTATGGGCTATGCCGGGTCATCTAAATGAAGTGGGGACAATTTCGAGTTATCATTGGGATATCGGTTATCCCGGCATCATGCATATTCGAGACCTTTTCACCGCTGACCTTCGTGTAAGTACTCTCGGTGCCAATTACAACCATTTCTGGTATTGGTGCGAAAACTCAGTCGGTCTTGGTCCTGACTATCTCTATCCTCAGTATCCCTGGAATTGGCTGTATAAGCATGTACTCGCCACAAATAAGGTTGTTCAGGCTATCAATGACGACACGACTAATCCAGAGCTTCGTATGCAACTTGCTGCGGGCTATGCGGATCGTGCATGGGTGTATCTTGATTTCGCACGTATGTATGAAGTGCTTCCGACCGATGGCTATACAGTAAGTCCGGATCTGCTTGGTCTCACCTTGCCAAAGGTTACGGAGGAAACTACCGAGGAGCAGATGCGTGATAACCGCCGTCTCACTCATGATGAAATGATTGAATTCATCAAGGGAGATCTTGACAAAGCCATTGCTCTCTCGGAAGGGGCTGCCTCTGTTCCGAATAAGACTATTCCTGATCTGGCCGTAATGTATGGCCTCTATGCTCGTCTTTATCTTTGGGATGCAAGCTATCAGGCAGAAATTAACAATAACACTTCTGCCGCCAATACTCTTTATGCCGAAGCTAAGAAATATGCAGATCTTGCAATCGCTACTTGTGGTGGTACTCCTCTTACACGAGCCCAGTGGCTTGATACGAATACAGGCTTCAATACATCAGATCCTTCATCTTGGATGTTCTGTGGTCAGTATGTTACTGAGGATACCGGTGTGCAAGCTCCTAATGTGTCATGGACAGGTTGGATGTCTTCTGAAAAGACGTATGGCTATGCCAGCACACGTCTGAAAGCTTTCCCCGAAATCGGTGCTGCGGTTTACAATCGTATGAATGACCGTGACTGGCGTAAACTTTCGTTCGTAGCTCCTGAAGATTCTCCTCTTTCAGGTCAAGAGCCTTTCCTTGATGCTGAACTTGCAAAAGAAAATTTTACGGTTCCTTATATCTCCATAAAGTTCCGTCCTGGTGGCGGCGCTACAACTAACGGTCAGACTGGTTGCGCCGTAGCATTCCCTCTTATGAGAGTCGAGGAAATGTATTTTATTTCAATTGAGGCACAGGCACATCTTGATGCTGGCGCTGGAAAGTCCGCTCTTGAAAACTTCATGAAGACTTATCGCTATAATTCATATATTTGCACTGCTACGTCTACTGAAGATGTTGTAGAGGAAATCATATTCCAGAAGCGAGTAGAGTTATGGGGTGAAGGTCAGGCTTTCTTTGATATTAAGAGACTCGACTATCCGGTAATACGTGCCTATGAAGGAACTAACTTTACCTGGGGTTCTGAAACATGGAATACCAGTCGTCGTCCGGCATGGATGAACTTATGTATCACCAATCAGGAATGTGATAACAATGCTGGAATTCCACGTTCGCTTAATGTTCCTAACCCGAATGGATGCTATACTGTTATTACGGAGCTTTAATGGTTAAAACTGCAATAAAATGAAATTCAATAAAATAATAGGCGCTCTTATGGGCGTGGCTATAAGCCTCGGCGCATGGAGTTGTACTGATGAGGTCGAGTACACTCCCACGGAGCCAACTGGCACTGACGAGGTGTTCTTCTCCAATGAGCAGAATACTGATCTGTCACTTACTCTTGATGCTACTCAAGTCGATGTGACACTTAATCGTCTTCGTGATGATGATGAACTGACTGTTAATCTCACAAGTTCGTCGTTCTACATAAATGATGCCAAAGAGTCTGTTTCGGCGGCTAATGTATTTACAGTACCTTCTTCTGTAACCTTTTCTAAAGGACAAAAAGAAGCTGTGATTCGTATTGCTGTGAACTTCAGTGCAGTTGAAGCCGCTGTAGATTATTTGATCAATATTGCGATAGATAGTGAACAATCAAGCCCTTATGGTAATATTGAGGAAACTTTCACTGTTTCCTATGAACCATGGACTGATTGGACACGTCTTTCTGAGACCGGAAATTTCCAGCAGGCTGGTCTATGGACATATAATTATGAGAATTATGTATACTATCGCAAATCCCTCATAAATCCGGATCTTGAACAATATTCAATAGGCGGACCTTTCTCAGACTTTGTCTATGACTATGTTTTTACTGTCGACAAGAGTAAAATCGTAAAGGTCAACGGTGCTGATTGTTATTTTGTTACAATGGATCCCATTGCGACACCTTTGGCAACAAGTGATGGTCAGGGTAACTTTATTATTAAGGATTTTTACTACTTCTTCTGCGAAGCTAACAAAGTTGATCCTGTTACTGACTATGAGCTGGTCATGAATTTCTTGATTGAGAATGGTAGAAGTTTCTCTTATTTTAATCCTAAGACAGGACTGATTGCAAGCTACCAGACCGTTGTAGCTGAAAAGCTTGAACCTGGTTATTCTTATGGTTCTTTCATGAATTATCTTCAGCTTGGCGGATATGCAGATTATTTCATCGAATTCTCTAAGATTTATAATATCGTCGACGAGAGTGGTGCTGAATCTGTAGTGATCGAAGCTTATAAGAGTGATGATGTTTATTCTTATGCATATAATGTAATTCCGGGTAATCTTGATGATGCCGCTATTGCAGAAGCGGTTGAAGCAATTAAAGCTGACACTGACGCGACGCTTTACACTGAGACACAACGTTATTTTGTATACACTCCTGAAGCACAGGGCGATTATACAATCGTTGCAGTAGGCTTTAATCAGGCTAACGAGGAGGTATACCATACTTCGTATACTTTCACTTTCACAACAGTGAAAGCTGATAGTGAATGGGAGCCTGCCGGAACAGCTGCTTATACAGATGGGTTCCTTTATACTCCTTATGCTTCTGAAACTGAAGAAGGATGGGATATACCAGTCGGTGGTGACCAGTGGGTTGTAAATATTGAAAAAAATAAGAATAATCCGAATCTTATCCGACTCGTAAATCCTTACAACAGCAAATGTTGGCCTGATGGATATGAAGGTTGGGATTTGGACGGTAATTACTATATGACTATAAACATGGAGGATCCTGAGGCTGTTTACATTGAGGAGGGTCTGCTTGGAGTACAGCTGTCACCAAATGATGGTCCCATCAACATTTCTTCTCTCGCGTATGAGTATATGAATCAGGGAGTTTCTCTGAATCAGCTCAAACAGCTCGGTTTTGTAGGTACTCTTGAAGATGGAAAGATTACTTTCCCGGGTGCTAGTTTGCTCATCGAATTTATGAATAATCCAGGGTTCTTATATACTAACTGGGACTTTAAGATTCCCATATTTGTTGTTGATGAAGCTGGAAAAACTTCTTTCAATTTCGATGGCCAGATTAAGGGGACCGGTTGGTTTGAACTCGATCTTACAAGCTCGAATATTGCTTCGGCTCCTAAAAAGAATCATTCAGGAAATGTAAATGCTCAGCGTTCGGACGAGTTTAAATCTTCCTTTAAGGGTAGAGCTCGTAAAGTTCATGCTGCACAAAAGATGAATGTCAATGAATTGATCAAAGCTAATTTCAATAAAGCTGCTAGATATTCCGATCTTTAAAAATATATCTATAGTAGATTAATGACAAGGGCCGATACGCGTGTATTGGCCCTTGTTAGTGTTAAGAAAATTTAATTTTAAAGTAAAAAAGGCCTGATACCATTTAATTCCGTATGTCTCTTTCTTTTTGGTCGCGAAATATAAAAAATTATACTTATTTTTGTATTTGCAAATGAATATTCCACTCATTAATTAATTTGAAAATGAGACGAACTTTATTATTAATTGTTTTTCTGTCTTCTTTTTTATGTGGATTATCTAATCCGCATAAATTCGATATTCCGGCACTTCAGCAAATTTCCCTTATGGAAAAAGCGGATTTGCCAATGTCCAGAGGTGGTGAGTTAAAGACGCTTCCAGCCAATGATATCGATGGAAAGTCTGTGTTTCTTGTCACTTTTAGAGACAAAGCAGCTGCAGAGGATTTTGCTCAAAATGGTTATGAGGTCATAAGCGAGCGTGGGAATATGGCTCTTGTATCGCTGTCTCTGACAGAGGTCATGGAAATCAGTAAATTTGACGCAATAGATAATATTTCACTTGGATATGAAAACAATGTAATGCTTATTGATGCCCGTGCGTCTACTGGAGTCGACGCAGTGCATGCAGGAACCGGGCTACCGATGGGATATACTGGTAAAAATGTTATCTGCGGTATGATGGATACCGGTTTGGATGTCAATCATATAAATTTCCAGAAAGACGGTGAGCCGAGAGTTGAACGTCTATGGGTGATTCTCAATGGCTCTGTTCAGATATTTGACACCCCAAATAAGATAAAGGGATTTACTGTTGATACTTCAAATGGAACTCATGGAACCCACGTGCTTGGTATCATGGGTGGTGGTTTTAAGGGTAAACTTACAAGTCAAGCAACTTATAATCCCCGGACTGGACGGCCTACGACAACAGATCTTATCTCAAAATATTATGGTGTAGCGACGGATGCCATTCTTGCTCCATGCTGTGGTAATTTGATGAATAATAATATATTAATTGCAGCGGAAAATATATTGAATTTTTCTAAGGAAAAAGGACTACCCGCTGTGATGAATCTTTCTCTCGGTCATAATATAGGTCCGCATGACGGTTCTACAGCTGGAGATAAATATCTGGCTGAAGTGGGTAAGGAAATGATTATTTGTATTTCTGCAGGCAACGAAGCCGGTAATCAGGTCTCTTATCATAAGGATTTTACGTATTCCGACAAGATTGTACGTACTTTCGTTGGTGCGACGGCTAGTGTTGAAGGTGCTTTTGATGTCTGGGGAAGTGATTCGACTCCGTTCGATGTGACTTTTGTGGCATACGATAAGACAAATGGCTCTATAAAATATTCATATAAGCTTTCCGGAGGTTCTGAATCAAGTGTATATATCACAGGTTCGTATTATACGGCACCGGGCTATATTCATGACAAAGCTTTTGACGCAGCCTTTGGTGATCATGGTGCTATTATTCTGACGGGAGGTGTAAATCCGTCTAATAATCGTTATAATGTATATGCAACGATTCAATTAGGTAGTGGTACTGACGGTGCGAATATACTACCCGGGTTTATTATCGAGGGTGCTCCTTCGAAAAGCGTTGATATGTATGTTGGAGGAGGTGCATCAATTATATCTAATGAAATTGTAGGGTATGTAGACGGAAATGATAGCCAGTCTATAAATGATATGGCTTGTGGGGAAAATATAATAGCTGTCGGAGCTTATGTGAATGCTGTAAAATATCCGACGATTGATAGTGGAGAGGTTGGATTCCGAAATACTACTAAGGGCGAGATTGCGTACTTCTCTTCTTATGGTAAGAATTTTCAAGGTCGGCAACTTCCAGATATCACTGGTCCTGGTAGAGGTATGCGTTCGTCGTATAGCGATTATTATTTGAAAGCTAATCCCAATGAGAATAAATATATATCTGCGAAACTTGATGAAGTGCGCAGAAGTCATGCATGGTTAGAGATGAGCGGCACTTCGATGTCGTCGCCGTTTGTGGCCGGTGTGTGTGCGTTGTGGTTGCAGGCTGATCCGACGCTGACGGTCGATGATATCAAGAATGTGATGAAGGAAACCGCCGACAACGATGAGTTTACGGCTGTTTCTCCCGAGCGCTGGGGCTATGGCAAGATCAATGCTCTTGCCGGAATCAAGAAGATTCTCGGCAGCAGCGGTATCGCCGGTGTTGTCACCGAGGGCACCGACATGATCGTTACTCCGTCTGCCGGTTCTGTCGAGGTGTTCGCTGCAGGGGCGGCTCAGGTCCGTGTTGAGCTTTACACTGTCGGCGGGGCGCTTGCCGCTCAGACCGTGGGTTCGGGCGATACGGCCAATATTTCGACCGAAGGTCTTGCCAAGGGCGTGTATGTGCTTCGTGCTGTTGCCGACGGAACCCGCACGGCTACCCGCAAAATAGCTCTCTGATTCTGATGCTTTAAGCAAAGGTTTATAAAGTAATAAGTTTAAAAAGTTAAGATAATGGTGCCGTTGCCGGAACTGTTGTCTTAACTTTTTCAACTTTAAACTATTTCACCCCGTAGAATATGTATATATTAGGAATAGAATCGAGTTGCGATGACACGAGCGCGGCCGTCATCACCGACGGCGGCCTGTTGCTGAGCAATGTCATCGCTTCGCAGAAGGTACATGAAGAATATGGCGGTGTGGTGCCGGAGCTGGCTTCGCGTGCCCATCAGCAGAATATCGTGCCTGTTGTCGATGCCGCCATACGCCGGGCCGGTATCGATCGGCGCGATCTCTCGGCGATAGCGTTCACCCGCGGGCCTGGACTTATCGGATCGCTATTGGTCGGCACGAGCTTCGCCAAGGGGCTGTCTCTGGGACTGCGAGTGCCGATGGTCGATGTGAATCATCTTCAGGCGCATGTGCTCGCCCATTTCATCAAGGAGACGCCGGAGACCGAGGTTCCTGAATTTCCCTATATTTGTCTGCTTGTGTCGGGTGGAAATTCGCAGATTATAGTCGTGCGAAGTCCGCGCGATATGGAAATCATAGGCCGCACCATCGATGATGCAGCCGGAGAGGCTTTCGACAAATGTGCCAAGGTGATTGGACTGCCGTATCCGGGCGGCCCGCATATCGACCGCCTGGCGGCAGAAGGTAATCCCGAGGCATTCCGGTTCGCCAGACCGCGGATCGAAGGTCTCGACTATAGTTTCAGCGGTCTTAAAACGTCGTTTCTCTATACTCTGCGTGATAATCTGCGCTCTGACCCCGACTTTATCGAGAAGCGCCGGGCCGATCTGGCCGCTTCGCTGCAGTCGACCATCATTGCCATTCTTATGGATAAGCTTGAAAAAGCTATAGACAGCAAGGGGATCACGACTGTGGCTATCGGCGGCGGAGTGTCGGCCAACAGCGGCGTGCGTCAGGCTGTAGCCGATATGTGCGCCCGCCGCGGGCTGAAGGCATTTATCCCCGAGCGGCGTTTCACCACCGACAATGCCGCAATGGTAGCGATTGCCGGCTATTTCAAATATCTTGATTCGGATTTCTGCCCCTACAATGCCGTGCCCTATGCGCGGATAGGTTCTTAGGCGTATTGGGTATTGTGAAAAAAAATAAGGTCTTTAGGGTCTTTTATGACCATAAGGACCTTTTTTGCGTATGTCTAAAATACGAAGGCTATCGAGGCGGCTACGGCGGCGGTAGGGTAATGGCGCATGAGGGTATAGCGCGCTTCGAGGCCGAGTTTAAGCGATGTGGTGCAGCGAAGTTCGACGCCGGCCCCGGCATTTAGGCCTGCGTTTGTAGAGTGCGTTGTCACGTCCTTGCCGCTTTCGTTATGGCTGTCGTGCAGACCCCATGATGTGAAATTGAAGCCTGCAAGGGGATAGAATGCTGCCCGTCCTTCGGCGAAATAGAAGGGAAAGTGGATGTCGGCATTCACGGCAAGTCCGTCTTTATCGTGATGTCGGAAAATAATGTCGGCAGACGGAGCTATGCGCACGTGATCGGAAAAAGAATACTGAAAGCTGAGTCCGCCGAGCGCCGACTGGTTGCGCGACACATAGCCTATGCGCGGACCGAATGCCTTTTCGCCTTTGTGGCCCTGCGCTTCTGCCGTCGGTGCGCTACATAATGAAACCGCCATTATCAGTATGCCGGCCGCTGTTTTGATGATATCAGTTATGTTCATAATTGTGATGAATGCTGAAACGCGGTTATGCGCGCCGATATTGTAACAAAGCTTTGATTACATGGGTTCACTTTGCACGTCCACAAATATACGATAAAATCATGACCTAAAACCTCGGATATTCATATAAATTGTGACAAAGGACAAACATTCGGATAGAACAGCCACTTTAAGAGAGCGTTTGAATTTAACTTTATGAAATCTTTATAGGCCTTTCCGGCCTGTTTTAAGCTTTCATTCAGTCATTATGGAACTCCATAATTCCTTCATTCAATCTCAAAACAGTCTCGGAAATCTTCTCTAAATCTTAACATAAGTCAATTTCAAACACTCTCTAAGCCTTTCCGGTAATCTGTTGTAATACATAAAAAGGCTGCGCCGTAAAACTTGATTACGACGCAGCCCGTAGAGATTGATTAGGATAATCTTATTCAGACCAACCGAAGTTCTGCCCGATGTTGGGGTTGTAAGTCAGCTGTCCGCTCGGGATGGGGTAGCTGTAGTACTGAGGTTTGAATTCACGGAGCAGACCGTGCCAGTTGCGGTTGCCGTTAAGATAGCCGTTTGTGTTGGAAATCTGAACGGGGCTGCCGGTAATGTTGGCACCGAGCAGGATGTTGGGGTTCTTGGTCTGATCGAGCTTGTCGAGCCAGTGCCAGCGGATAAGATCCCAGTAGCGGAAGTCATTGTCCATGATGAGCTCGCAGCGGCGGCAGCGGCGTACCTCCCAGATGAGGCTGCTCACACCGGTGGTATTGGCGGGGTCTCCCATGCCGGAGAGCGATGCCACAGTGGCGTTGGGGAGTTCGGCGCGTGCGAAGAGCAGATTGAGGGTCTTATTGAGGTCTTCATCGGTAAGAGTGCCGAGTTCAGCCTTGGCTTCAGCATTTTCCAGCAGGATTACCGAGTACCAGTAGATCGGGGCGCATACGATGTTGCGGGTAGTACGGCGGTCGGCAAGAAGGTCGGCGGTATTGTCGTACTTGCTTACACCGTAACCTGTCGACGATGTCATGCCGCTTGCACCAGCGCGGGTTCCGTTAAGTGCATTTTTGCCGTCTGCATCAGAATAGTAGATGAACGGGTCGGTAGTCATGGCGAGACGGTTGTCGCGAACGTCGAGCAGCTTCTGAATCGAGAAGATTTTTTCGCTTTCGATCCATTCGCCGACATCGCTCTTATTCTCGCTGGTGAGTGCGAGGGGCTTGCCGTCCTTGAAGAGATAGGCGTCGAAAGCGTCCTTGGTGAGACCGTTGATGGGTGTTGTGCCGCAGGTGAAGTCGGCCACACAGTTCATGACGATGTCTTTGGCGTAGCCGCGGAACAGAATCATTTCGGGGTTGTCGACCATGGCAGGAACAGCGGAAGCCTGGGTGTAGAACGACTGGTAGTTGGCGCGGTACTGCTCGGAAAGACGGTAGCGTCCGGAGTTGATAAGGTAGTCGGAAGCCTTGGCCGATTCCTGGAGCAGTTTCTTTGCGCGTTCCGGATCTGGTGCGAGACCGTTCTCAGCCTGAGTGCAATATTTGCGGTATGTACCTTCGCAGAGGCACATGTACGATTTCATTGCATAAGCGAGGTCGCGCGACCAGTACTGGGCGTTCTTGTCGGTTTTGATGTTTTCGCAGGCATAGTCGAGGTCTTCGAGAATCTTGTCGAAGACGATGTCGCGTTTCTGGCGGTCGCCGTAGAGGATTTCATCGTCCGATACATTGAGCGCGTGCTCGATGAAGTTGCAGTCGCCGTAGCGGCGCACCAGCAGATACTGCTGATAAGCGCGGCCCAGGCGTGCTATTCCCATCCAGTTGGCCTTGACGTCGGCATCGATAGTAGATGCCTCGAGGCCGTCGATGATGGTTGCGGAGTGACGGATATTTTCGTAGGGTGCGGTATAGCTGGCGCTCGACGAGGGAATGCTGGTGAATTTCCAGTCGGTGAAGCCCGATGTGCACTGGTCATCGGTGAGGGTGTTGAAGTAGAATTCACCATAGCTTGCACCGGTTGCATAGCCGGTGAAGTATTTCAGCATCTGATCGCACTGCAGCTTGATGTTGTCCACATTGTTCCAATAGACTGGGTTATCTGTCTCCTCAGTCAAGGGGTAACGGTTGTCATCCAGAAAATCGTCGCAAGAAGCGACAGCGAGCGATCCGGCGACAAGGGCACCTATTAAGATTGATTTTTTCATAATCAAAAGATGTTTACTGTTATTAATGCCTTACTTTAGAATGTAACTTGCACGCCAAACGAGTAGGTGCGGGGCATAGGTGTCACACGGCCGAAATCCTGGTTAACGTTAGCGTTGGTGTTGAAGTAGGAGGCATTGTGGCTCGAACCGATTTCCGGGTCGATGCCGGTGCCTTTCATGCCGTTGTGAATCATGCAGAGGTTCTCGGCAGTGAAATAGAGGCGGGCACGCTGGATGAGGGCTTTCTGGGTGATGGCCGCGGGGATTGTGTAGCCCACAGTCAGCTGTTTGAAACGGAGGTACGACATATCCTGCAGATATTTGGACTGGGGATAGAAGTTGTAGCGTCCCATATAGAGTCCTGAAACCTTACCGGCACCGGCTGCACCGGGGAAGAGGCAGGGGTAGTCGTTGCTCTGGCTGATTTCGTAGCCGCTGATAGCACCGTCGGTGTACAGAATCTTATTGTAGGAATTCTGGTTTGCATAGGTTGCGTCGGCACCGCGGGTAAGAGGCATTACGAATGCAGAGGTCGACCAATAGTCGCGTTTGCCCACGCCCTGGAAGTACATATCGATATCGAATCCGCGCCATGCGCCGCCGAGACGGAATGAGTATTCATAACGAGGCATCGAGTTACCGATTTTCTTGAGGTCGCCATGGTTTCTTTCGGAACCGGCGGGGTAGATACCTTTAGAGCGGTCGTTGGGGTCGATGTATGCTTCGCGGTGATTTTCCCAGAGCCAGTCGTTGTCTTCGCGTGCGCCGCCGTCGATTACGCCGTTGCCGTCGAGATCCTTGAACTTGATGTCGCCGGGGCCGAATCTGAAGGAACCGTTCTGAAGGAAAGTCTGGTCAGGAAGATTGCCGCCGGGGGTGTTGGTGTAATTGAGATCTGTCATGCTTCCCTGCTTGAGATCGTCCTCGGTGAAGTAGCGGTCGGTTTCAAAGCCCCAGATGGCGCCGTATTCGGCTCCGCTGTAGAAAGTATTGATCATCATGTTGTCGTTACGATATTTGACAACCTTGGTCTTGCCGTCGTAGATGTTGAAGTTGGCATAGACATCGAATTCGCCGAAGCTGTGGTTGTAGCCGATGCCCAGTTCCCAGCCGCGTGTGCGGAGCTGGCCTTCATTGACATAGGGTGCGGAGGCACCGAGAACGCCGGGCAGTGTGAGACCGGGAGCGAGCATGTCCTTGGTGTCGCGCTGGAACCAGTCGAAGTTCAGATTAAGCGAGTTGTTGAAGAATCCGAGGTCAACACCTACGTCGACAGTCTCGACACGTTCCCAGGTAAGCTGCGAAGATACGAGACGGGGAGTGTCCGAGTACTTGGTAGGATTGGTGGCGCCGTTCTGAAGCCAGAGATAGTTGGACGGACCGGCAATGGTGGAGATGAACATGTTGTTGCCGATGGCCTCGTTACCGATCTGACCCCACGATGCGCGGACTTTACCGTTGGAGAGGTACTGAGCTGCATTAGTGGCTTTATAGAAGTTTTCTTCGGTAAAGCGGTATCCTATAGAACCCGAGGGGAAGAAGCCCCACTGTTTTGCTGCGGGGAAGCGCGACGAACCGTCGTAACGGCCGTTGAATTCGAACAGATAGATGCCCTTGTAGTCGAAGTTGACACGGCCGAAGAAACCTGCGGTGGCGCGATGTCTCAGGCTGTTGCCGATAGACATGTCGGTTCCTTTTTCACCGCCGTCGGTGAGGCCGAGGTAAGGCAGGTTGACGTCGAGAAGGTTGGCGCGGGTAGCGCTGAGTTCATTATAGTCGAATTTCTCGGCAGTTCCGCCAAGCATCACTTTCAGGTTGTAGTCCTGGGCGAAAGTGTGGGAGTAGGTGGCGTACACGTTGGTTGTCCAGAGCACAGAGCGCGAGTTGCTCTGCGAAGCCTGGGTCTTGGTGGAGATATTCTCGGGAACGAGGCCGGTGTTGGTCCAGTTGTTCCATGCATAAACCGGCAGGTTGTACGACTGCGAGTTGTAGTTCTGAATATCGTAAGTGTAGTCTGCGTGCAGGGTAAGACCTTTGATTATATCGGCATCGATATAGGCCTGGATTTTGGTGTCGCTGGCCCAGTCTTTGAACTGGCCGCCGTCGCGGCGTCCGGCAACGGTCTTGTACCAAATCTCCTTGCCTTCATATTCACGGTAGCCGTAGGGATTGAAGTAGGAGCCCCAGCGCCAGATGTAAGTAGGAGTTGCCTGACCTACGATATTGTTGGGACCTACGTATTCTTTGCTCGAATAGTTGAAGCGTACGCCAGCGCGGAGCCATTTGAAGATCTCGGTATTTACATTGAGACCGGCGGTGTAGCGGCGCATGTTGCCCGGATTGATGTTTTCCATGGCCTGGCGCTTGTCGTAGCCGAATGTGGCGCGGTAGTTGGTGCGTCCGCTCTGGCCTTCGAGGCTTACATTGTGCTTGTTGCTGGGCGCGGCGTTGTTATACCAGATGTTGCCTACATCCCAGTTGGCATAGTATAGTGTTTCCTGTACCTGACCGGTCACGGGGTCGCGCATGATGTAATAGTCGCCTACGTTGTTTTCGTCGACATAGGGGCGAAGTTCGCCCATGCCGCGGGGACCACCATTCTGCTGCTGCCATTTTTCAGCATAGGGAAGCAGATTGGCAAAGTGCATGCCGAAAAGTTCGGTGTCACCACCGGAACGCATCTGCTGGTCGATCATGGCACGCAGCTGGGTCGGTACGTCGGAATACTGGGGGAGAGTCGTAGGACCTGTCCAGCCGAAGTTGTTGGTGTATTTTACCGATATACGGTCCTTCGAAGCGGGAGTCTTGGTAGTGATAAGAATTACACCGAAAGCAGCTCGCGTACCATAGATTGCTGAAGATGAAGCGTCTTTGAGCACGCTTATTTCCTGGATATCATCCGGATTTACGAAGCTAAGATCGTCGACGGGCACACCGTCGACCACGATGAGAGGATTGGATGTCTGGCTGTTCGACAGAGTACCGGCACCGCGGATTCGCAGTGATGCAGATCCGGACGAGGTGATGTCACCGTTATTGGTGGTGATTGTAAGACCGGGGACTGCACCCTGAAGTGCCTTTGCGACATCGGTCTGAGGGCGTCCATCCATAGTGCGGGCGACGTCGACGGTAGCGACGGCGCCGGTGAGGTTGGCTCGCT
>CAJKRG010000045.1 GCA_905202215.1 uncultured Porphyromonadaceae bacterium | reverse complement strand
CCATCTCAGACTTTTTGGCCTGTGGTTTAACAGATATTATGAAACACCCTCTTAAAAGATTCAAGGTCGACCGCCGCGCCGTGCAGTACGCTTGCGGCCGCAAAGACAATAGCCGCAAAAATTTTTCCGGTCATATTCATGGTAAAAGGATTTTCCACAAAAATAACCAAAAAAGCCGGAGCGAAAACTCCGGCAGACAATATTGTCACAAATGAATATAGAATAGGTGGAGGGTATTCAAAAATTCCTACCCTCCACCTTTCTTAGAGGATTACTTTGCTGGTGCTGGTACCCTGACGGCGGATATAGATGCCGCCGGAAGGCTTGTCTACGCGCATGCCCTGGAGGTTGAAGTATTCCACGGGAGCATCGCTGTCGGAGATGTCGACGTTTTCGATACCGGTGGTCTTCATGTCGGCGGGGAGATTGAATTTAGCGGCGAGAGTAGCCCATTTTACGGGGGTGGCTGTTGTCTCATCGCTGTTCATGGGCTTGAAGGCGTTGTTTCCGCGGACGGTGACATATGCGGCTGCATTTTCGGGATCGTATGCGACGCACTGGCATGTCGGCACACCGCCCTGGGTGATGATATTGTTCTGTCCCTCGGCGAGATTGCCTTCGAGAGTGAGAGCGTCGTACTGGCGCAGGAATACGCCTACCGACATATTGTAGCCGTATACATAGATCTTTTCGGGCTTTTCAGCGTTCTGGAGAACCTTGAAATAGCCTGTGAGACCGGTTTTGGCTGTGGCCGATGGCTCGTTCCAGTCATCGTCGCGGCTGTTGCGGGCAGCGACCCACGAACCGTCGGCCGCGTCGAGCTTTATGATGAATCCTTCGCGGAGATTTCCCTGTGTCGATGTCACGAATTTCGATTCATCGGCAGGATCGATGATTTTCAGGTTATACTGTCCGCAGAGCCACAGATTGCCGTTGGCGCCGGTGAGGCCGACGTTCTGAAAGCCATGCTTGCCGCCGACTTTCTCGCCCTTGAAGCATTTGATCCATTCAACCTTGAGGTCGGTAGAGGCGCGGAGCACGATAGGATTGTAGGTGCCGTCGGAAGTCGGGGTCATGGTGAAATCGCCGGCTTTCAGAGACGCTCCGTTGCCCATGGCATATCCTTCGGCATATATTTTGCCGTCGGCGAATATCACGTTGTCGCAGTATGTACAGTTTACCGAACCTTCGAAAGTGAGGCGGTTGCGGTAATATCCGTCGGCATCGAGACCGAGAAGGAGAAAATCGCCGACATTGGTCTGGGAGTCGCCGGTCCATGTCTTGAGCGCGTCGGATTCGGCGGGGGCGAAAGTCTCGGACGTGCCGTCGGCCTTGGGCACGCTTACCGGATTGCGGAAGTTGAGGGCGATATAGATGTTGTCGTCGCTGTCGACAGTGGTTTTGTTCAGTTTGAATACATCGGCCCAGAAATCGGCATAGCTGCCGGCAGCTCCGGGTCCGGGTTCGGTCGAGAAGTCGATCATGCGGTTCCATGCGATTGCACCGTCGGCCGATATCTTAGTCACCATGAGGCGGTAATAGCGGCGGTCGCATGTCCATTCGACAACGGTCTGCTTTCCGGTCGCGTCGTTGAGCACAATGTCTTTGTCTGTATAACCGTCGGTGTGGCGCACCTTGCTCACCACAATCACACCTCCGTCGCTTGTTGCGGCGCATCCTCCCGAGTTTGTGGTGAAGTCGCCGCTGTTGCTGTATACCGTCCACAGCTTGTTGCCGTCGGCATCGGTCTTGAGGAGTGTGAAGTTGTTGTTCTGCGAAGTGCCTGAATACTCCGCGCCGGTGAAAAGGTTTTCTCCGGCGTATGTTATTTCAAGTCCGGTGGAGTTGTTGCTGCCGTATGTGCCGAACCAGTAAATGCCGCCTTTCTTGCCTACGGCGACATCGGTCGACTGGTCGCCGGCGGTTGTCGGACCGTCGATGAGATTGCCCCAGGCATATTCCAGGCCGGGTGTAGTACCTGCATATGCGGCGAAAGTCATGGCCGCGGTGCAGAAAGCGAGTAAAGTTTTTTTCATGTAATGTTATATTTCAAGCTGTTTTTCCGGCTGCAAAATTACAGAGGCCGGAAAAATGACGAAATACCCATTTTTAGTTAAAAAAGGTTCTGATCCAGGCTATTGAAATACTCAGAAATGGTTATTTCGTGGGCGTGGGCGCGTTTGTAATTTTGCACTGTCAATCATGAAACATCTGCTTGTATATATAATTGCCATTTTTTCAGTGGCACAAGTCGCTGTGGCCGAAATTGTGGGGGGCCGCGTCACCGATTCGGCCACGGGCGAGGCCGTAGAGTTCGCCAGTGTGGTCGCCGAGCCTTCGGGCCAGTTTGCCGTCACCGGTACGGGAGGACGCTGGAGCATGCGTCTGGCTCCCGGAAACTATCGTATGATAGTGTCGTTTGTCGGGTACAGCCCCGACACGGTGCGTGTTCGCGTGCCTCATCAGGGCGATATAAACGTGCGGCTGACCGAGAGTGCCACGAAGCTTCGCGAGGTAGTGATAAGTTCGCGCGAGGGCCACGGCATGACCAGCGCCTCGCGTATCGACCGCTCGGCCATGGAGCACCTTCAGCCGACAAGTTTCACCGATCTGCTCGAACTGCTGCCCGGCAATATGTCGCAGACTCCCGACATGGGCAAGGCCAACACCATCACCCTGCGCGAGACCGGCGCCGTGAGCGCCACGGGACAGCGCACCGACATGTCGGACGACTACGCCATCACATCGCTCGGCACCGTCTTCATGGTCGACGGCGCTCCCGTCAACGGCGACGCCAACATGCAGGGCGTGCCTTCGGCGTCATCGTCGGAGCCGGAAGCGAGGCGCAATACCACCAACCGCGGCGTCGACATGCGCACCATATCGACCGAAAATATCGAGAGTGTAGAGATCGTGCGCGGCATACCCTCGGCCGAGTACGGCAACCTCACCTCGGGCGTGGTGAATATAAAACGTATCCGCCGCGCCACTCCGCTAACGGCCCGTTTCAAGGTCGACGAATACAGCAAGCTTTTTTCGGTCGGCAAAGGCGTGGCTCTCGGACGTCATGTGATAAACGCCGATGCCGGATATCTCGACTCGCGCTCCGATCCCCGCGATGTGCGCGAGAACTACAAGCGCGCCAACGGCTCGCTGCGCGCCCATCTGTCGTTCCCCGCGGCAGAGTGGACGGTCGGCGCCGACTATACCGGTTCTTTCGACAACGTGAAGCCCGATCCCGATCTCAACTTCAACAAAATAGACGAATACGAGAGTTCCTACAACCGCTGGGCATTTACTTCCGATCTTCATCTGAAATTCGGACATATATCCTGGCTCGACGGCATAAAGGTGAATACCTCGGCAAGCTATCAGCACGACCGCCTCACGCGCCGCAAGCAGGTGGCGCCCCAACGTGCCTCGGTGGCGCCGACTACCATGAGTCCGGGCGTACACGACGGCCACTACCTGCTCCGGGAGTATATTGCCGACTATGAGAGCGACGGGCGTCCGCTTTCGGTGTTCGCGAAGGCTGCCGCCGACGGAAAACTCGCGGCGGGGACATGGAGCCATGCCTATAAGCTCGGGACCGAATGGAGCATGGCCAAGAACTACGGTCACGGACAGATCTACGATCTCACACGGCCATTGAGCGCTTCGTGGACCACACGTCCGCGGGCATACCGCGACATACCGGCCCTTCACGTGGTGTCGGCCTTTGCCGAAGACAAAATTGTGGCGCTTCTCGGTGCCTCGACCCTTGAAATGCAGATCGGCGCCCGCGCTATCGCCCTCGCCGGCCTCGACAGACGTTTCAGCCTCGCGGGGCGTGTGTATGTCGATCCGCGTCTCAACGGCATGTTCCGCTTTCCGGCCTTCGATGCGTGGGGACAGCCGTTGTCGCTGCTTCTGGCGGGCGGATACGGCCTTACGACCAAGATGCCGACCGTAGACTATCTCTATCCGCAGGTGCACTACAACGACATCATACAGCTCAACTATTACGATGTGACCGATCCGGTCAACAACAGCCGAGTGAACCTCCGCACCTATATCGACGATCCGACCAACTATGAGCTCCGCGCCGCCCGCAACCATAAATGGGAAGTGCGTCTCGGAGCCGACTGGGGCGGAAACAGGCTGTCGGTGACCTTCTTCAGCGAGAAGATGAACTCAGGCTACCGCTATTCGACGGTATACGGCGCCTACGACGTGCGCCGATACGATGCCTCGGGCATAGTGCCCGGCACCCTTACGGCGCCTCCGGCTCTGGAGGATCTGCCGTATACCGATACCCGGGTGCTCGACGGATACCGTCGCGTGACAAACGGAAGCCGTATCGACAAAAAGGGTGTGGAATACCAGATCAACACCGTGCGCTGGCCCGCACTCCGCACCTCGCTCATCATCAACGGCGCATGGTTCCGCAGCCGTTATTCCAACTCGCAGATGCTTTTCCAGACCGTAAACGATGTGGTAGGCGACACTCCGGTGAGTGATCTCTACGTGGGTCTCTACGCTACCGACGACGGCCGTATAAACGAGCAGTTCAACACCAATTTCATGTTCGACACGCAGATACCCCGCTGGGGGCTTGTCTTCTCGACGTCGATACAGTGCATGTGGTATCTCAAGACCACCCGTCTGCGCGACAACGGGGTGCCGACGCAGTATATGTCGGCCGCCGACGGGAAACTGCACGATTACACCGATGCCGACCGCGGCGATCTGATGCTGCAATATCTCGTGAAGCACTACAACGAGCAGGCCTACGCCACTCAGACGGTGCCTCCGGCAGTCTACGTCAATCTGAAGGCTACCAAACAGATAGGACGCATGCTGAAGGTGTCGGCTTTTGTCAACCGCATTATCGATTATCTGCCCGAGTATACTGTCAACGGACTGACTATACGCCGCACTTCGGGCGCTTATTTCGGCATGGAGGCGAATTTGAGTTTTTAGGCTGACAGGCGGATAGGAGTTATGTGATTTATAATATGATTTAAAACGATATATATGAAGTTTTTGAAGTTTTTGGCTGCGGCGGCTCTTTGTGCCGCTCTTACGGCCTGCGCCGACGAAATGAACAGCGGGGAGGCCGCGCGTACGGAAGTGTCGGTGAGCGTCGATATTCCCGAGTTGCCCGAAGGCGCCGAGATTGTCGACCGCGTATATACCTTCCGCAATGTCTCGACCGACAAGACCACGCGTTATGCCGCCGATTCCGACATCGAGCTGATGCCGGGACTCTACGATGCGGCTTTCTCCGCACGTGTGCTTGTGCCGGGAGCCGCCGAGACCGCACTGAGGGCCAATGCGGCATCGGTAAACATCAGCGGCGCCAGCACCCATATATCCATGAAGGCCTACAACAACCGTGAGACCGACGACCTCATAATCGCCGAGGTCTTCTTCACGGGTACTCTCCAGAGTTCGGGCAACCAGTATAACGGCGACGACTATGTGAAGCTGTACAACAATACCGACCATGTGATATATGCCGACGGAATAACGCTGTTCGAGTCGAAATTCAACACCACGCTCAAATTCGACTATAAGCCCGACATAATGGCCGAGGCCATGACCGTGCAGGCATTGTACACGGTGCCCGGAAGCGGCACCGATGTGCCTGTTCAGCCCGGCGAATACCTCCTTCTGGCGGATACGGGCATAGATCACCGTGTGGCCAATCCCAATTCTTTCGACCTCACACACGCCGATTTCGAATGGTATGACGTATCGACTCAGCCGAGTCACATGGATATCGACGGGCCGGTGGCCAATCTCGACAAATGGTATTGCTACACTCTTTCGTTCTGGGTGCTTCACAACCGCGGCTTCCGCACTTTCGGCATAGCCCGTATCCCTGTCGACCGCGATACATACCTCAAGGACTATTGGTATACATATGACTACGACCAGGTGACTATAGCCGGAACATTCCCGATGTCGCAGAGCGCCTATCGGCTGCCGAACGAATGGATTGTCGATGCCGTGACGACATCTGTCGCATCAAGCTATGCCTGGCAGGTATGCGATCCCTCGATTGACTGCGGCTGGACCAACTGCGGCACCATTGACCCCGACAAGACACGCTATTTCCACAGTGTGCGCCGCAAACTGCTCTATGTGACCGACGACGGCCGGGCCGTGTTCAAGGATACCAACAATTCTACGGAAGACTTCAACCCCATGTGCATCGCCTCCGAGATCGAGCTTCAGGGTACCGCCGTCGATGCCTCCGGCACTCCCTGCACACAGCTCACATACGACGGCGTGACACCGATGCCCCGATGAGAAAGACGATTCTCATACTTGCAGTGATGCTGGCCGGAGCCGGCACAGTCAGTGCCGCTCTTCCTGTCGCCGATGCTCTGGGCGAGGAGCGGCTGGGACTGTGGCGCGTGGCTGTTCTGCCGTGGCGTAATCCGGCCGTCAACCAGTGGCGCATGCAGTCGGGACTCACTACCGTCGGGGCCGGTTATTCCGGCCGTAGCGACGGCTATCGGTGGAGTCTCGGAGCGGACACTTATACGAAATACCGCAATTCCACCCTCTGGGGTTCTGCAGCCTATGCCAATGGCAAAGACCGCGATGTGGTGTGGTGCGAGACGGCCGACCGCGACATCGTGTATCCCTATCTGCTCGCCGACTCTGTCGGAGGAGATCTCTCCCGCGAGACCTATACCTTCTCCGGGGGCTATGCCGACCGAAAGGGCCGCTGGGCCTGGGGCGCTTCCCTGAGCTACAGGGCCACGCTCGAATACCGCGATGTGGACCCGAGGCCCAAGAACGTGGTCGGCTGCCTCGATGCCTCGGCAGGAGCGGCTTTCCTCCTCGGGAAGGACTACTATGCGGGCGTATCGCTTGCCTTCCGCAAATACAAGCAGAGCAACGACATCGATTTCAAGAGCGAGATGGGTGTCGACAAGATCTTCCATCTCACCGGTATGGGCACCCACTACCGTCGTTTTGCAGGTGCCGGTCTCGATACATATTACGACGGCTATCGCTATGGCCTTACCGCCGACATATATCCCTCGTCGGGCCGGGGCGTATTCGTTTCGGTAGATATGAGCCGTTTTTCTTTCGACAATATCCTGTCGGATTTCAACAAGCTTCCCATGGCTTCGGCCAGTCACCGTGCGATCGAGGCCGAGGCGGGATGGCAGTCGGGCGGCGAGCGTACTTGGTGGGGCGTGGCCGCCCGGGCCGATGCTTACCGTCGCCATGGGCGTGAAAATATTTTCGGCGATGCCGCCGCAGGCATTTATCCGCAGATAGGATCGAACGAGATGTATGCCGACAATGGCACCGGAGCCGGTCTGCGCGGCATGTGGGGCTGTCGTTTCGGCGACGGCGTCCGTTTCGCCGCCATGGCCGACGGAGCCTGGAACCGGCGTGTCACCACATATATCGAGCCGTGGCGCCACAGCCGGATCAATGCCATAACAGCGGCCCTGTCGGCCGGCACTCTCGTGGATCTGCCGCACGGATGGCTCGCGGGCGCCGATGCCGGCGTGAGTTTCTACAGCCCGTTCTCATGCGGTATTGTCTTTACCGACAAGGGCGCCGATTCCGAGACCGCAGGACTTGAGAACCTCGAGCTGAACGCCTATGAGCGCGCCTCGACGGGCCGCACCCGAGCCGGAGCGCGCCTTTCGGCTGCCTATGCCATCGTCGGGCGATATATGCTGCAGCTCGCCGCCGAGATGAGGCACCATGATTATGCAATAACTTTAAACTTGATATTTTAATGAAATTATTCGCTTCCCTGCTTGCCATAGCCGCCACAGTGGCGGCCTCGGCGGCAAATCCTATTCCTGTCGATCCGGCCGTGCGCACAGGCACTCTTCCCAACGGCCTCACATACTACATACGCCATAACGCCACTCCCGTCGGACAGGCCGATTTCTTCATCGCCCAGCGTGTAGGCTCGGTCAACGAGCTGAAAGGGCAGGAGGGCCTGGCGCATTTCCTCGAGCATATGTGCTTCAACGGCACGGAGCACTTCCCGGGCAATTCCCTTATTTCCTATCTCGAGAGTCTCGGCGTGAAGTTCGGACGCAATCTCAATGCCTATACATCTACCGACGAAACCGTGTACAACATATGCGAGGTGCCTACCGCACGCCAGTCGGCGCTCGATTCGTGCGTGATGATTCTCGGCGACTGGAGCGGACGTCTTCTGCTCACTGACAAGGACATCGACGCCGAGCGAGGTGTCATCCGCGGCGAGATGAGGCAGCGCTCGACCCCCGGGTCGCGTATACTCACGCGTCTTGCACCCGAAATCTATCAGGGCGGCATATACGGTCGCCGCATGCCTATCGGACTGGCCGAGGTAATCGACGGTTTCGATCCCGATACTCTGCGGGCATACTATCATAAGTGGTATCATCCGAAAAACCAGGCGGTGGTCGTTGTAGGCGATATCGATCCGGATTCGGTCGAAGCGTCGATACGCCGTCATTTCGCCGGTCTCGGCGCGGGCCCGAAGTCTGTCGTGTCCGGGCCTGTGGCGGTTGCCGACAATGCCGAGCCGATCGCCGTCAGCGGTTCCGATCCCGAGCAGGCCGACAATATGCTGCAGCTCTATTTCAAGGAGCCTGAGCTTCCCGACGCCGACCGCGGGACTATCGCCGAAGTGCGCGACGAATATGTGCGCGGACTTATCGTGCAGATGCTTGTGGAGCGCCTCGACGGTATCGAGAATGCCCCCGGCTGTCCCTGGTCGAATCTCGGAATCGGCGATCAGCGCTTCCTCCTGTCGGGTACACGCGACGCCCTGATGCTGCGCGCCACGGCTCCCAATGCCGACGATGCGCGCCGCGCCCTCACCATCTTCAACACGGAGCTGCTGCGCGCCGCCCGTCACGGTTTCACTGAGACAGAACTGCAGCGGGCCAAACTCACTGAACGCAGCCGCCGCGACAGCGAGCTTGCCAATGCACCGGCTGAAACGAACACAGAGCTTGCACGCCGCTATGTGCGCCATTTCACCCGCGGCGGCTTCGCGACTTCGACCGAACAGATGTACAAGATGATGAAAGGTGTGGAACGCAGCACCGGTCTCGCCGAGGTGAACGCCCATATGGCCGCCCTCGTGCGTCCCGACGGGCGTAACCGCGTGACATCTGTATATGCCACGGAGGCCGACAAGAATATCCTCACTCCGGCGACACTGCTTGCCGACGCCGCGGCCATTGATGTCGAGGCGCTCGAACCTTTTGTCGATACTTTCGCCGGACGCTCCCTGATGGAGACTCTGCCGCAGCCCGGGCGTATAACCGCCGAGGCCGACGGTCCGTTCGGAACACGTGTGCTCACCCTGTCGAACGGCATAAAGGTATATCTGCGTCCGAACGATGCCAAGCCCGACGAGGTTCTTGTGCGCGCCGTAAGTCCCGGCGGCTTCTCCATGAACTACGATCCTGCGAAAAAGGGCCTGTACAAGACCTGCAACGATATTCTGGCCGTGAGCGGTTTCGGCGGACACTCGTCGTCGGATCTCCGCAAGCTTCTTGCCGGCCATTCGGTGAAGTCGGCCGTGAACATAGGCAACACCACCGAAGAGATCATCGGCATTACCACTCCCGCCGATCTTGAGACGGCTCTTCAGCTACTCTATCTTAAAGCGACATCCATCAACCGCGACGACAACGCGTACGGCGCGCTTATGGCCACGACGCGCTCGCGGCTTGAGAAAAAAGTGCAGACCGCCACTATAGCCATGGGCGACTCGATACACTCTATCGTATACAACCGCCATGCCCTCGGCGAGAAACTGAGAGCGGCCGATCTCGACGCCGTAGACTACGACAGCATCATCGTGCTGCATCGCGAACGTTTCGCCGATATGAGCGACTTCACATATATCATAAGCGGCAATTTCAATCCCGACAGCGTGAAAGGCCTTGTCGAGACCTACATAGCCTCGCTGCCCGGAGCCGGGCGCACGGAACGCGCACGCGATTTCGGCTACGGATTCTACCGCGGCGAGGGAAAAGCGACCTTCACTCACCCGATGGGCGACAATCCGACATCGATCACATATTCGTTCTTCAACAATGAATGCCCCTACGATCTCGAGCATATACTTGCCGCCCAGACCTTCGGTTCCATTCTTAAGAGCCGTCTGATGACGGAGATCCGCGAGAACCGCGGCCTCACCTACGGCATAACGTCGCACTGTTCGGTGACGGCAGGCTTCAACGGCCCCGATACGCCCTCGCGCGTCATAATGCCGGTATATATAAAGGTTGCGCCCGGACATGAAGAAGAGGTGTTCGGCATAGTACGTGCCACAGTCGCGGAACTGACCGAGCACGGGCCGACAGCCGAAGAGCTTGCCAAGGTCAAGGCCTATCTGCAGAAAAACATAGCCGACAACCGTCGCAGCAACGGCTATTGGGAGACTGTCGTGAAAGTATTCGACCAGTACGGACCGGATATGGACAGCGGCTACGAGGCCATAGTGGAGGCAATGACTCCCGAAACCATACGCGATTTCGGCCGCCGATACCTTACAGGTGCCGACCACGTGGAGCTGTCCATGCTCCCGGAATAACAAATAATCCACCCACCCGATGGGGCAGCGCTTCCGGGCACTGCCCCATAAGTTAGAAAAAAACTTTTTTTAGGGGGCAGTTCAAGTCTGCTTTGACACACCTTCGACCGAAATTTCAATCGAAAGCGATATTTATATGGTAACAGAAGCCGGTGATTTGAAAAAGGAGTGTTAAAAGTCAGTCCGAGAAATCAACTTTGAGCCCTGAAAATTTGTTGATTAAGTAGAAAGTTATTAACTTTGCGACATCTCACCAACCAGGTGTTGAAAGAGAAACGGGAGCGGTCATTGCCGCTCCTTGCTTTTTATATATTCTTCATATTCCTTGACGAACTTCTTTTTTCGTCATTCGTGTTCTATCAAATAAGTAGTCCATGGAAGTAGATAACCATTACCCTTGCGAAGAATCACGACATAATTTTCATTTTCGTGCATAATCAGCACATTGGTTTTGGTGCCACGAGTGTTTTCCCATACTCGAAGATATGGGTGTTCGCTGTTGTTTATAATGAACGATGGCCATTTGATACGCTCCAGTCGCCTAAGGTCCGGGACTCGGTTTTGTTCATCAGATCCTTCTGATGTCATATGCCAAAAAGTAGCTTCTTTACCATCAGTTACAGGAAATTTTTTTAATGCCAGTCTAACCCCGCGGAATATTGGGCGTCTTCGGATGAATTCATTAGTGAATATTTCATAGACAGCTTCGAGATACTGGGCAAAATTCCCTCCGAATTGCGAGAGTTCGATTAACTCCGGCAATTCAAGGTACTGGTTGCTCTCGTTATTTTTGTCCATGCCAAACTAAAATATTAAATTTAGGTTCGAGAGGCCATGTATTTGAAATCAACGTATAACCACTTCTTTCCCGAATTAAATTGATAAGAGTTGTTTTTGCGCTACTTGTGCATATCCCTCTATGGAGGTAAGAAATCGCTCCAATCAATAAATCTGTCAGGCCCATAATCTCAACCTCGTGGGATCGTATTTGCTGAACGCGGTATATCATTCGTCTGTTGAAATCATAACGGCTATTACACAGCACATCATGTAGTTTTTCAACCTTAGCTTGACTTCGGGTATCTTTAATATCAATATAAATAGCATATTCGCTACCAGGAGCAAAAATGCGGCTTAACATCAAAAAATATGCACGATAATAAAATTCATCATGAGTGAGATGAAAATGCGGTAAATTAAGTTCTCTTTTATCTACTATAATCGCGCGGAACGTTAGTCCGCTGCAATCGAAGAAAAAATTAACAAGTGCCTTATAATATTCTAACTTGGCAGGTGATACTTTATTCCATTTAATCTCGGTATCACGATAAACGCCGTACTGAGATTTAATGGCTCTGATCTGATCTGAGATTTGTTTTTTGAAGATATCCGGACAAGTAATACCCCCAATAACCATTACAAAATCGTTGCATCTGCCATTTTGCAGATGGCAACTCTCATCACAATATATGTTGTATAATTTGTTAGTCATATTCTGATATCGGTTGAGGATGTTGTTAATGTTTTTAGTGTTTTAGAGGCTACATCGATAATCAGCCAACCGTCCTCAGTATTTAGAAACGCACACATCGCGTGCATTCCGTCTTTTAGTTCGCCGGTAGTGAAATACAGGCATGACAGCACGGGCTTTCAGGGGCGGGGAGGGATGGCGATCATCAGGGGTTCGGACTGATAGCGGCCGCGGATCAGGTAGATGGGGAGGAGGCGGGCGAGCACTTCGGGCTTTTCGAGAGTATGGACCACGAGACTGTCAACGGCGGAATCCCCGCAGCTGCGCTCTACTTCGACCTTACCCACGGCAGGACGGCCCTTGCCGTCAAATTCGAGACAGCTCACTTCTATCACAATTTTTTTAGGTATTGTACCCAGATCAAGAGAGTCGACAACGGCTTTTTGGGCATCCTGACTGACTGAATTGACTCGGCGGTTTATATATATTATACGTTTTTTCACACGACCGCCCTCCACCGGTATGTATTCTTCCTTTGCCCAATCGGATGCCCAACCCATATGCCGGTATCGCACAATATCGCCCGACACGACACGAAGTGTGTCGGTCACCCAATCGGCAAAATATCCCGACGGCGTACGACGGGCGCCATATATATCATCGATCTTTGCCGGAACAAAACCGGGATAATCTTCAGCCGGATTCGGCACAAGTATACTGTCGAGGAACAAGGAATCGTTCTGAATCTTCCAGCAGCCTATATAATTTCGCCACAATGCGGTACTCGACGCTTCCGTCGGTATGCGGTCCTTAAGTATCGAAAATGTGCTCTTGTCGCGTTCCAGCAGACATACGGCAAGGTCTTTCGACACACCTCTATCATTTATTCTCTCTGGAATCTGCCCGGTGGGAAACGCCATGACTACCGACACGGCTACAAACAAAGCGAATAACAGATGTCTCATATCGAATTCAGGAGAAGATCCAACAAAAACAAAATTATACAATTATTCCCAAACCCCCGAAAAATTCCGCAAATTTTTATATTCACTGCTTCACCGACTATGTGGTCCGATGCAGCTATGGGCGCCGACCATGTGGAACTGTCCATGCTCCCGGAATAAGGGCGATTGGGCTGACAGCTCCGCAGCTCAAAGCCGCGTAGCGGCCATGAGCTGCGGAGCTGCGTTGAGAATAATAGCCTATGAGCAAGCGCGCCGCAGGTGCGCGAAGCCATAGGATTCCAACGAAAAATAAAATATCGGAGCTGCGTAGCTGCGACATATCACGCGGATTGTGTCGCTGCTACGCAGCTCTTTGCCGTTATGTGGTTGGGTTATTGAGCCCGTCGGCTTGTCAGCTCAAAAATCATTATGATTATTTTGCGACGATGACGAAGCCGCCGTCGGGAGCGATTTCGACGGGTACGGCGGAGGCATCTTTAATTTTCAGGGACGATTTGCCGAATTTGAGATCGCGGCTGTCGATGTAGAGTTCGGCGTCGGCGTTGCGCAGCCCGAGGCCGGCAAGATCGAGACGGAGCTTCAGCGGCTTGTCCTCGGCGTTGACACCGGCGATATACCATGTGCCTTTATGTTTGCGTGCAAGGACGACATAGCGGCCGGGGTAGCCGTCGATAAACTCGGTGTCGTCCCATGTTGTCGGCACGGCTTTCATGAACTCGATGGCGTCGGCGGGTGCGTCGGTGAGGTTATTGGGCGCGAGGGCGAAATTCTGAACAGGGTTCTGGAAGAGGATGGAGGTGGCGAGCTGGAAGGCGTCGCCGGTCACGCGGCGAGTACCGCCGTCGTTGCCGCGGTTGAGCCGCTTGTTGAGTACGGTGCCTCCGTATTCCATTATGGCTACTGAGTTGCGTATGAAAGGGTGAAGAGTGGCATGGAAGGCTTCCATGTCGCAGAAATTCTGACCGAAAACAAGATTTTCGGAGGCCAGGACAGCCTCGCTGCCGACGAAGTTGGGATACATGCGTTCCCAGCCGCGGGGCAGAGTGCAGCCGTGGAACACGACGTCGATGCCGTAGTCGGCGGCGTCGCTTAGAATGTCTTCGTAGAGACGTATCGTTTCCTGTTTGTCGCCGCCGAAGAAATCGACCTTAATGGCGCGGACACCGTTGTCGCGCATCCATTTCATTTCTTTCTTACGTACGATCGGACGGTCCATGTGGTTGATCGGGCTTTGCTCGATATCGTTCCAGTAGCCGCTCGAAGAATACCATAGAATCGGGTTTACGTTTTTGGAGTGTGCGTAGGCTATGAGTTCCTCCATGCCTTTGCGGCCGATGTTGTTGTCCCACCAGTTGTCGATAAGCACATTCTCAAAACCCATGGCGGAAGCGAGATCGATGAATTTGCGCTGGTCTTCGGTATTGATGGAGTTATCCTGCCACAGAAGCCAGCTCCATGTGCCGCGTCCGGGTTGAGCCGGACGGCTGACCGTGTAGCGTGGTTCGACAACGTTCCACGGCGCTGTTGTCTCTACGATGGGTCTGAGGTTTGCGCCGATGGTGATAGTTCTCCAGGGCGTTTTTCCCGGTAGGGATATTGCAGCGGTGGCGTTACCGTTGCCGTTGTTTTCGCCGGGCATGGGGTATGCGATGGTGTAGAGCCCGTCTTTCCAGTCGCTCAGGTGCGAGGCGCAGTAATATCCGTCGACGCCTGTTTCGGAGAGAAGTGCCCAGCCGTCGTCTCCTATGCGGAACAGTGCGGGGAAGGTATAGCCGTGACCATACTGCGAAACCGAGTCGAGGGGTGCGTCTACGGAGTAAAATTCCTCATAGCTCGGTTTGGTGCGCTTCCAGCCTATCATCGGATCGCTCTGCGGAGTGACGAAAGCTGTCGATGCCGTCGGGAAGCGATAGCCCGTGGCTTCACTTTCGATTATCATGGCGCCGGTATCGCCCTGGCGCGGTATGAGATAGCGGAATGCTACATCGTTGTCGGCGACTTCCCACTCCATGCTGAATTTATGCCTGTCGGGGCCGGCGAAATCGGCGCGCAGCCGGGTTGCCTTGTAGTCTATGTTTTTCTTTTTGAGTTTGTCCTGCGAGAAAACGCGGTGTACTGTGTCTACTTTGCTTGAAACGAGGTTGAATCCCTTGGAGAAGTCGCCTAAATTCGAGTCGAAGCCCAGCGGTGAAGGCTCAATGATGGTTTTGCCGTCGTAGTTGATGGAGTAGACAGGTGTGGCGCCGGTGCTTTCGAGGTTGAGCACGAGGCGTCCGTCGGGGCTTCCGACGGTCACGGCTCCGGAGGATAGCGCTCCGGCTGCCAGCATGCAGGAAATAATAGTGAATCGGTTCATTTGTATATTAAGGTTATGGTTGTGTTTTGTTACCAGAGGCGTTCTCTGTCGGTGCGCAGCAGGCGGAAGGCCCGTAGTGCTCCGTCGCAGAGGTAGCGCAGCGATGTGAAGAATGAGCCTTGACGTGCCTTTCTTATGCGGAGGGCTTTCAGCAGGAGGCGGGGTGCGAAACTGTGCGGATATAAAAGTGTCGCGATGCAGCCCTGGCTGCGGATGGTCTGGGGCGACATAGGCTTGCCGAAGCCTGTGTGGGCGTGGGGGTGCGTGGCTATGACGATGGGCGCGAATCGGCATTCGAGGCCTCGGCGCATGGCCGTGAGATGGAAAAGCTCGTCTTCGCCGCCGTGCATGTCGGGGGAGTTCAGCCCGAAGTCGGGGTGAAAGCGCAGACTGCCCGTCCGGCTGCGGCGCAGAGCCGTCTCGCAAGAGCAGACAAAATAGTTTGCCGGATATTTGCCTCTGAAGATGAATTCCCCCTCGGGATACCGTCTGCTTCCGGGGCGCCTGACAATGAAGGTGAATACAGCGGTGCGGGGACATTTCTCCATATATCCGAGCGCCTTTGTTATTCCGTCGGCAGAAAGGATCTCATCGTCATCGGCTATGAGGACGAGGTCGGCCGTGCAAAGCGCCAGGGCGCAGTTGCGGTTGAGAGACAGGCCGACAGTATCGGTGCGGCTGACCGTCATATCGTGTCTGGCGGCGATGGCCTCGGGCAGCGGGGCGTTGTCGTGTCGCTGCCATGACACGACATAGCGCACGCCGTCGATTTCGGGGGGATTCCCCGCGGCGATACGTGCTGGCCCGTCGGGGCCGTAGGTCGATATGGCTATGTCGAGACGTTCCATTTATTGTCGTTGAAAAAGCCGGTAAGCCATGCGGCTGACGGCCCACAGCGGTTTGATTTTCATGACTGCAAGAGCGAAGCGCGCCCTGGCGGGCAATTGCGGAGAGACGAAGGCCGTTCCCGTCATGGCATGGGCTGCCGCCTCGGCCTTGCCCGATATGAAAGCTTTCGATATGGCGAAAAGCATCTGCCGTGTATAGAAGTCTTCGAGCCGGGAAGGATCAAAAGTGAGTTCTTCGGCAAGTTTCTTTGTCATTACGGCGACTTTGCTTGCGAAAACAGCCGCTTTTCCCGGATTCTGCATAGAAGAGATGCTGTCGTGTCCGACGCGGTAGGCGAGGACGGGGGTGCAGTCGTAGGCAATGCGTCCGGATGCGGCCATGAGCACCTCGAGCTGGAAATCCTCGCAAGGGAGATCGCGTCCGTAGAAGAAATCGGAGTATTTCTGGGTGAGCGCTATGGCCGTGTCGCGGCGGTACATCGATGTGCAGAGATGTATGAAAACCTCCTCCTTGCGATGCTGCAGCAGATAGGGCAGCATTTCGGAGCCGTCGACCACATAGTCCTGATCGGGTACGGCGTGATTTTCCGAAAAACTCATTGAGCCGTCGGGGTGCAGAAACTGCCACGCACCGTGGCAAAGCACTATCGACGGGTCGGAGTCCATCAGCGCGGCCTGACGGGCAAGTTTGTGGGGATCGGTCCAGAGGTCGTCGCCGGCGAGATCGGCTATGTATTTGCCGCGGCATTCGTAGAGAGTGTCGTAGTAGTTGTCGGCAATCCCTTTGTTGGTCTCGTTGATGATGGCGCGTACTTTGCCGGGATAGCGGTCGGCATAGCGACGGCATATTTCGGGGGTGCTGTCGGCGGAGCAGTCGTCGGCCACGACGATCTCGAAGTCGAAACCGGTTTCCTGGGCCAGAATAGAGTCGAGAGCGGCACCGATGGTGTCCTCCTGATTATAAGTGCATACTATGACCGATACCTTGGGTGTCATCGGATGTCGTCTGTTTTTATCTCGGCGTGGAGATATGGCCTTTTATTGGTGTAGAGTGCGAAGATAAGCGAGTCGTTTTTCTCGAAAGTGATGTCGTTCGCTATTTCGAAATCGAGTGTCTTGTCGGGCATCGCCACATCGAGCAGTGAGGGAAGGATGCGCTTCGAGAGAGTGAATTGCGCGGGATGGCTGACGGAGCGTATCAGAAGCCATGTCTGTGGGCCGAGCGCTATTGTCATATTGGTGTCGGGAACGGCCATGAGTTGCCGCATGCTTTCCGGCCTCACGCGCAGCATGGGGCGCCAGGGGTTTCGTGCGGCACTTTCCATACGATATTCTCGGATGGAATACTGGGTGCGGTGGAAATAGTCGGCGAAAAGACTGTCGGGTACATAGACAGTTCCGTCGGGCGACGAGGCATAGGCGCTGTAGATAGAGCGGTCGTAGTCGTTGAAGCGCGCAGCCCGGATGGCGTGTATGCTGCCGGCGACGAGGCATGCTCCCAGTGCGATGGCGGTTACCGGTGTCCGCAACGGCTTGTCGCGCAGTACGGTCAGGACAGCGATTATAAGTCCCATGCCTCCCGCTACAAGCATTCTTGCGCCTGAACCATAGCCCGTGAAGATGCCTATGGAGAAGTTTGTGAGGACAAGCACAAGCATAAAGAGCATTATGGCCGACAGGTGCTGTCTCAAGACGTCGCGGCGGCACCAGAGTATGAGGATACATACGGCAGGTATGAGCAGCCCGGGAAAGACGGCGCTGATTGTTCCGATATTGTGTTTGAATTCCGGATTGATGGAGCTGAACCGGAGCCAGTTGCCAGGCGCGATTACGAGTACGATGGCTCCGATGCCGAGAAAGACGGCACAGACCCATTGCATTGGCGTGAGCCGGAAACGTCGCGCACAGGCATATGCGGCCGCGGCCATGCACATGGGAACGGAGAAGCTTTCGTTGCTTTCGCCACAGAGAAAACTGAAGAGTCCGGCGCATATCAGGGCGGCTATGGAATGGCTCCCTTTGCCGAAGAATATCATCAGCCAGCCGACGAGAAGCAGGGCGCTCCAGGCATAATTGATCTGAAAAGCCGGATCGAAGCGCAATGGCATAAGGAGGCCGAAGATCAGCATGCACGCTGTCAGAGCGGCGGAGAATGTGTATTTGCCGTTCGAACAGAATTTTACGGTAAGCCACGGCAAAGCGCCCCATACGGCTCCGTTGCAGACCGCGAACCAGAATTTACCGAGAAGTCCGCAGAAGATCTGTACGATAAAATGAATGAAAAAGCGGCCGTTGGTAACGTTGTAGTGGTTGCACTGCGAGTACCAGATGTCTTTGAGGCCGTTTACATATCTTTCGGGGAGATCGTCTAAGCCGGGCGGCTGGAAATATTTGTAGGCGATAGGATCGGCATACCATTCGGCGAAATATGAGAACAGAAATCCGATGATGCCCATCGCGATGAAGGGTATCGTATATATATATCCGTATCTTGAGTTTTCGCGGAGGTTTTTCATAGAATGAAAGCAACTTCCTTGAATGCGAAATGTCGGTTGCCCGAAAGGGTCAGGATGCCGTCGGGTGCTACGGCTTCGATGGCGGCTTCGAAGCGGTTGCCGTCGGGCGTGGCGAAAGGCCAGCATCCCTCGCGGCGCCACAACCGCGCCATGTATCGGGCGGTGAGGGCTTCGGGATCGGGATTGGCTTCGTAGGCGGCCAGACTGTCGTTGATAGCCGTGCACAGACGGTCGAGCAGAGGTTCGGGCATATATTCACGTCCTGTAAACTGCCGGAGCGAGGCCGGATTGGGAGCGTCGCTCACGAAGCGCGTCTGGTTGACGTTAAGTCCTATTCCCACTATCGAACGGTCTATACTGCGCCCGGTGAGGGTGTTTTCGATGAGTATGCCGCATATTTTCCTGTCGGCCACATAGATGTCGTTTGGCCATTTTATCTCGGCGCGGAGGTCGCTGCCGGCTTCGGCGAAAAGTGCGTCGACAGTGTCGGTGATCGCCAGCGACACTATCATCGACAGTTCGAACTGGCGCGACGCCTCGATTGCGTGCGGGCGCAGCAGTTGTGAGAATGTGAGATTGGCGCCCGGTTCGGCCTCCCAGGTGTTGCCGCGCTGTCCGCGTCCGGCGGTCTGGGCGCGTGTGGCAATGGCGAAGCCGCCGGGCGCGTCGGGGCGTCCGGCCAGCTCGGTGTTGGTCGACGGGCATGTGTCAAGCCACTCTATGAGGCTCATTCGCTGATTGTGAGTGTGCGCGAATCGTCGTCGTTGACGGTAATCTTGACCGATACGGTGTCGTTGGGCAGGGCGGCGGCGATACGCTCGGGCCACTCGATGAGGCATACGGCGCCGGAATCGAAATAATCCTCGATTCCGAGTTCGAGGGCTTCCTCAAGGGTCTCGACGCGATAGAAGTCGAAGTGATAGATGAGTTCGGCCGTTGTGTCGGAGCGGTATTCGTTGATGAGAGCGAATGTCGGCGATGCCGTTTCCGACGGATCGACTCCGAGCACCTCGCAGAGTGCGTTGATGAAGGTTGTCTTTCCGGCGCCCATGTCGCCGTAGAATGCGAATACGGTATTGTCGCCCATTTCGGCGGCGAACTGGCGTGCGGCTTCGGGAAGAGCCTCTACCGAGGGTATCTGTATGGTTTTCATGATTTTTTTGGAGTGAGTGTGATCAGTGGCACCAGCATTTCCTCCATCGAGATTCCTCCGTGCTGGAAGGTGCCGGTGTAGTATTGTACGTAGTAGTTATAATTGTTGGGATATGCGAAAAACTCGTTTCTGGCGGTGAAGATGTATGTTGTCGATACATTGGGCGATGGGAGACCGAAGCGCTGCGGATTTTTGATTTCGAACACCTGGCGTGAGTTATAGGCGAGATTCTTGCCGAGTTTATAGCGAAGATTGGTGTTGGTGTTTCGGTCGCCGACCACTTTCACGGGTGTATCGACGCGTATGGTGCCGTGGTCGGTGGTGAGCACTATCTTGTATCCTTTTTCGGCTATGCGGCGGAATATGTCGATTGCCGACGAATGGCGGAACCAGGCTTCGGTAAGGTCGCGGTAGGCGGCGTTGGTGGCGGCAAGCTCGCGTATCATCTTCGACTCGGTGCGCGCGTGCGACATCATGTCGATGAAGTTGAATATGATGATGTTGAGGTCGTTCGCCTCCAGGCGGTCGAATTCGCGCAGGAGTTTTTCGCCTCCGGCGCTGTCGTTGATCTTGTTGTATGAGAAGCGGTGGTTGCGGCGGTAGCGCTCAAGCTGAGTGGCTATGAGTGGCGACTCGTTGATATTCTTGCCCTCTTCGGAATCCTCGTCGACCCACAGGTCGGGAAACATCTTTTCTATCTGCGCCGGCATGAGGCCCGAGAAGATGGCGTTGCGGGCATACTGTGTGGCTGTGGGGAGGATGGAGGTGTAGAGGCGCTCGTCCATGGCGAACATGTCGGCAAGCAGCGGCTTAACCGTGCGCCACTGGTCGAGACGGAAATTGTCGATAAGAATGAAGAAAACCTTCTCGCCCGCGTCAAGCATAGGGAATACGACCGACGGAAAAATGCGCGGACTCATAAGCGGCGCTTCCGGCGCGGTACAACCTTCCTGCACCCAGTTCTCGTAGTGGCGGCGCACCCATTTGTAGAATTCGGCGTCGGCCTCTTTCTTCTGGGTCTCGAGCAGTTCGTCCATACCCGAGCCTGCGCCGGCAAGTTCCATTTCTCGATATACCAGGCGTTCGTGGAGCGCGTACCAGTCGTCGATGCTGTCGGCGCTGTTGATGAGCATGGAGAGGTTGCCGAAATCCTCGCGGTAGTCGCGCTGGGTCTTCTCCTGCACGAGCTGTCCGGCATGGAGATGCTTCTTGATGGCTATGAGTATCTGGTTGGGATTGACGGGCTTTATGAGATAGTCGGCTATCTTGCTACCTACGGCCTGATCCATGATATTCTCTTCCTCACTCTTGGTGATCATGATCACGGGGATATGGGGAAGACGCTGCTTTATCATCGACAGCGTTTCGAGACCGGTGAGGCCGGGCATGTTCTCGTCGAGGATTATAAGGTCGAAAGGCTCGGCGAAGGCAAGGTCGAGCGCGTCGCGGCCGTTGTTGGCCGTTGTCACATCATAGCCCTTGTTGCGCAGGAAGAGCAGATGAGGCTTCAGAAGGTCGATTTCGTCGTCGGCCCAGAGTATTCGTTGCTTGGTATTCATTTTCCGCAAAAATAATTATTTTCCCCCGATCCTGCAACCCTCCTGCAGCAATCGGGACATAACGGAAGGATCAGCGGTTTATCCGGCTTTAGTGAATATTAACATTTGATTCACAATTTCGTGTGAAAGGCCGAAATTATCGATTACATAAATTTGCAATTCATACAGTTATTAAACAACTTCTAAGCAATGAATGCGAAATTTTTACTGAAAACCTGTGCGCTGCTGCTTGCAACAATCCTGCCGGTTCCGGTTTCGGGAACAGACGTACCCGACAACCCGAACGTGTATATATGGGATGAGAGCGGCATTGTGGCCGTGTGGAACAAGGATGCCGATGACGGCACATGCTGGGTATGTCACCCCGGTGACGATATGGATTTCCCCCAGCATCCCTATTCGGGCAAGGTTGTTATTCCCGAGGAGATTCTCGGTCGGAAAGTTGTAGGCATACAGCGCGATGCTTTCAAGGAGAATGTGAACATCACCGAGATCGTGATAAGCGGGACGGTGAGGGAGATAGCCAACGATGCCTTTGCAGGCTGCACGGGGCTGAAGACGCTGAGTTTCCTGGCCGGCCCCGATTCAATACATATCGGGCATATGGGCGTGCAGGCCGGTGCTCTCAGCGGTTTGCCTCTCGATTCCCTCTATGTCGACAGGGAGCTTGATTTCAACAGTACGTCGAAGGGGCCGTTCGAGAATTCCGGCCTGCGGGTTATCGCTTTCGGACCCCATGTGGAGAAGCTGACAAAAGAGTATACGTTTTCGAATATCCCGGCCCTTAAGCGTGTCGTCATTCCGGCCACTTTCAAAAAATTCGGACTCAATTGTTTTCAGTATACAAAAATAGAGGAACTGGTTATAGAAAGTTCCGATGAATTGCTCGAAACGGGAGGATGGCAAAGTTCCACCATGTGGAATCCGTCGAACCGTCCGTTTTCGAGTTGTGAACTCAAACGCATCGATATCGACAGACCTGTCACCGGTCTCGGAGGTACCGGCAATCTCGAAGAACTCCGGCTCGGGCCGAATGCCGGATCGCTCAGCTTCGAAAACTGCGGCAAACTCGTAAAGGCCGATCTCGCATGCGTAGATATCCCTGCTAACGCTTATAAAAATTGTGGTTCTCTGCAGTATCTTATTTTGCAGGAAGGAATCCATACTATCGGAAGCAGCGCTTTTCAAGGATGCTCGTCGCTCGAGACGTTGAGATTGCCTGATTCATATATTGCTAATGGTGAACCTTTTAATGAGGGTTTGTTTAAGAGCTGTAAAAAACTTAAAAAAGTAGAAAATCTAAAAATCCCCTATTTGCCTAATGAGACTTTTAGATATTGCGAAGGCCTGGAAGAAATAACTTTTGAAGCGGAAGTTAAGAAAATAAATAGGTGGGTTTTCAATAACTGCAATTCTCTTAGGAAAGTAGTCGTCCCGGCGACAATTACGGAAATTTCCTTGCGCACATTCTTTGACTGTCCTTCTCTTGAGGAGTTTATCTTTGAAGATGGCGAGCCTTTTACAGCTGAAGAAGTGTTCTGGAACTTACCGATCAAGTCAGTTTATTTTGGACGTGAATTCCATTATTCTATGAGTACTTCCGAATATGGCGGGTATTGTTTCTCTCCGTTTGCCCAGAATCGAGTAGGGGAGAAAGCGGAATTTGGACCCTTGGTCAAGGAAATAGGGCTATATTTTTTTAAGAGATGCTCAACTCTACATGATGTGATTATAGGACCGGGAGTAGAAATCATAAAATATCAAGCATTTGAGGCATGCACTTCTCTCAAAGAAATCAATATCCCGTCTAATGTGAAAGAAATTTGCAGTTCGGCATTTAAAAATTGCAGTGCTCTGAAAAAAGTTGTTTTTAGTGATGATTTATCTCCACGTTCGCGTGACGGTGCTTCATGCTTAGTAAGAGGTAATGCGTTCGATGGCAGTCGTGCCATCACAGAGGTTGTGGTGACCTGTGAAAACATGCCCGATCTTGTTTCGGGAGCTTTCCACGACGATGTGTATGCCGCGGCCAAACTGACGGTTCCCGAAGGAATGTCGGCGGATTATATGGCACATCCGGAATGGGGCCGTTTCAACACTATAACGGAAAATATCACTACCGGAATCGATATGACTGTAGCGCCTGAATCGGACGCGTGCGACGTGTTCAGTCTTCAGGGGGTGGAACTGCTCCGTAATGCCGACAGTGCTGCTCTGGGAAGTCTTGCTTCCGGCATCTACATAGTGCGCAGCCGTGCGGGCATCAGAAAGATTGTCAAAAAGTAAGCGACAGGGATCTATGAGAAGAGGCGTGCTTCCCGCACGTCTCTTTTTTGATTCAGAATCCTCGGCGCTCTTTTCGGAGGCGTGTCATGCGTTCTGAGAAGCCGCCGTTTTCGAGAAAGTCCTGCGATAGTCTTTCGAGCTGCCGGTAGAGCAGATAATCGGCCTGATTTATGAGAATGATTGCCATATTGGCAATTACGTCGGGTTGTTTGGTTTCAATGATATTAAGGAAGAAATCGGCGTCGCTGTGATCACGGCCGAGTTTTCTCATCGCTTCATATTCGATGCTTCCTTTTTCCCATTGCCGTTGCCTTCGGGTTTTTAGATAATCCTCGTAGTCCTCCAGTAGTTCCTTAAGACTCGCTTTTGCTACGTTTATGAGTTTGATTTCTGTTTTGGATGAGGTTGCGGACGCCGCGCAGCCCTCGATGATGTTCTGCTTCCCGCTTCGTGCCGCCTGTATCATCTGGTCGATCGTGCGGTCGCCTTTTTGGAGATATCTGCTGCAGAAAAAATATGTGATCTGATAAATCACATCGGCTTTCCGGTAGCTGATCAGCTCCTTGTAGTTGCCGGAGGGAGGAAGGAGGTTGGTCATGGTAGTTTTAGATGATTAAGGTTTTTTAGAGTGTTTAGGGACTTTAAGGTCTTTAGGGACTTTTGGGACTTTAGCCGGAGACCTGGACTTCGATGCCGGTGGCGCGGCGTATGCGGTCGGCAATGGCGTCGAGCTCGGGACGGGGTATGCGGCACAGGGTGGTCTCGGGCGTGGGACGGTCGATTGTGTAGATCATGATTTCGCGTGGCGATATGCGGCGGTAGGCGTCGATGAGGGCGTCGACTTCGGCGTCTGTGGTGTTGTCGATGGTCTTGCCGTTGTGCTCGCCGCGGGTGAACATGGTCTGTATTATGCCCTGGGTGCCGAATCCGGCCAGGCCTTCGATGGTCTTTCCGACAGAATATCCGGGGTTGGGCCGGTCGAGGAGGCGAACTGTCTCTTCGAAGGCGCTGTCGAGCTTGAGGATGTTGTTGTCTACTTTACGTAGTGCGGCCGCAACGGTGGGATCGGCAATACGGGTGGAATTTGTGAGGACGCTGATTTTGACGTTGGGAAAGTAGCGGTCGCGCAAAGCTATGGTGTCGTCGACCACTCCTGCGAAATCGGGGTGGAGCGTCGGCTCGCCGTTGCCGGAGAAAGTGATGACATCGAGCGGAGAGCCGTTCTCTATGAGCGAGAGCAGTTTCTTTTCGAGCAGACGCGCCACTTCGTCGCGCGCGGGTAGTCCGGTCGTGCCGGCGCCCTGCGCGTTGTAGCCGGCTTCGCAGTATATGCAGTCGAAGGAGCATATCTTGCCGTCGTTGGGCATCAGATTGACTCCGAGAGAGGAGCCGAGACGGCGCGAGTGTATCGGCCCGAATATGGTTTCATGAAAAAGAACGGTCTGCACGTTAAATTATGGATTATGGATTATGAAATTTTTCTCAGGCGATTTTTTTTGAAAACAGGCGCGACAGAGCTGCTATCGCGAGGCCTACGATGAGGACTGTGGCGAGGACGAGGGCGACGTCGGCCCATTCGAGGCGCACGGGATAGGAGTCGACCGAGAGGGCGGCCGGGTCGCCGTCGAGTTTGATGAGGCCGAAGTGCTCCTGGATCAATGACAGGATTACTCCGAGAACGGTGCCGATGACGCCTCCGGCGGCGGTAATGAGCCAGCCGAGGTCGGCGAAGACGGCGCGCACTGTGTTTCGCGAGGCACCGATGGCGCGCAGAGTGAGCATGTTGTCGCGTTTCTCGATGACGAGCAGCGAGAGGGTCGAGACGATGTTGAACGACGCTATAAGGAGTATGAACACCAGCATGAGGAATGTCACCCATTTCTCGATGGATATCATGCGGAAGGTGTCGGCCTGCTGGCGTTCGCGCGGCAGGACGTCGAATGCACTTCCTGTAATCGACCGGACGGCTTTTTCGGCTGCTGCGATGTCGGCGCCGGGGCTGAGGGCTATGTTGATGGCTGAGGCTTCGCTTTCGTCGTATTCGAGAAGGGCGCGCAGCCGGTCGAGGGGTACGAAGACGCAGTCGGTGTCGTATTCGGGCTGATCGACCTGAAAGACACCGCTTACGGCAACGGGCATTGTGCGGTATGCCGCTGCAGGATTGGCCGGATTGATTCGTCCGAGGCGCCGGGGAACGTAGATGTGCGCCTGCGATTCGCCGCCGGGACGCAGACGGCTTCCAAGGGCCACGCCTACCGACAGCTGTGCCGCTGCGAGAGTGTCGGCGCCGACAAGGGCGTCGGTGGCATATATGCCGTCGATGAGGGTGCTGTCGATGCCGGGCGCGTCGTAGCCTGCGGGATCAATGCCGATGAGACGCACGGGCAGCTGGTTGTCGGGCGCCACCAGAAGGGCACGTTCGCTCAGCACCGGCATGGCCGAGGCCACACCGTCGGTTGCTGCTATCGCTGCGGCGATGGAGTCGGCCTGCGCGAAGGTCTTGCCTTCGATCGGCGTCACTTTCAGGTCGGGATCTAATTTGCCGAGGCGGTCGCCGGCGAGCGAGGTGAAGCCGTTGAATACCGACAGCACCACCACTATGGCCATAGTGGCCACTGCCACCCCGGCTATCGAGATGACCGATATGATGTTGACGGCTCTGTGCGATTTCGGCGCAAACAGATACCGGAGTGCAATGCGCAGTGCTATCATTTACGTTTCAACTCACTTCGAAAGAAGGGAATCGATGTTTTCGATATAGTCGAGGCTGTCGTCGAGATAGAACTGGAGTTCGGGGACTTTGCGGAGCTGATGGCGGACGATCTGGGCGAGTTCGTAGCGTACGGTCTGCTTCGACGCCTCTATATTCTCCATCACCTCCATGGCCTTTTCGGAAGGGAAAATCGACAGATATGCTTTTGCTACGGAAAGGTCGGGCGATACACGCACGGCACTCACCGATACTATCACGCCGTGAGTCTTGGCGGTCTCGCGGCGGAATATCTCGCTCAGTTCTTTCTGAAGAAGGCGGGAGATTTTAGCTTGACGGGTAGATTCCATAATTAATCGGATATAATAGATGCAGGCAATATTGCCTGCATCTTATGAAACAATCGGCCGTGGCCAAAGTTAGAGGTTGTTTAAAAGCATATGAGAAAACACAGGCCAAAAAGTCTGAGATGGATTTATATCTGAGACGAAGGAGCATA